>NZ_CP021382.1:3440829-4046244 GCF_002162135.1 Cellvibrio sp. PSBB006
CTGCAAGTTATTTCAAACTCGCTAATAGGTGGTTCAAAAAGAAGTTCAGATAAGTAGGCTTGGGATTTTTGCTTACGGTCAAAAACCAAAAATTTCCATCCGGTCGGCGAAATGTATAGATCAAATGCTATTGAATGACCCGAAAGTACAAAATCATGAACCAGACAAGATTTTGCATATATCCATTTTTTACATTCTTTCTGTTCGCCAATAATTCCTGAAAGATCGCTTACTTTTGAATAAAGTTTTGACATAAATTTATTTCTTGCATTCAGCAAATCATCAACTCTTTTATGATGCTCTATAAAAAATTGATCAAGCTCATCTAATTCCATATTCTTACCTGTGAAGTTTTCCATGCTGCTCATAAAATCCAGAAGGTAAAGAAGCCATTTTTGAGACGATTTACCGGCATAGAGGCCAAGACGCTGCCTTATTTCAGCTATAAAATTTTTGTAGGTTATCCCAACAAACCCGTTATCAACGGCATGAGCCTTGATGCTAAGAACAATTTTAACGGGCGATAAGTCTTTTTTAACAGATAATTCATCTATCGTGCTGCTGTAATCATAGAGATCATTTCTTAGCTCGTGGAATATTTTGTTCTCTATTCCTATAAGCTGGTTATCTGTTTCAATCAAAAGATCTAATCTGCCACCTTTATTTGTGGAATATTCGCGATAAACCTGAAAATTTCCTTTGCTTGAATCGTCACTTTTGGCGAGGTTCATTAGTGAAGAGAACAGCAGGTTTCCCAAAGCATGTTCATTATTAGGATTTAAATAGAAAGCAAGAATATTACTGAATACATTTTCATAATGGGGATAGCCAGCTACATCAAATATACTTTCACTTTCGGATATAGTTGGAAGCGCTTCAAAGTCATGAAGCACGGCTAAAAAATTTTCAAAACTGTCCATATAGCTGACGACCTTCTTGATGATACTCCTTTTCACCACTTTCATAGCGGTTATATTCACATATTGCTACTTGCTTGCCGACCTGCAAAATAATTTTTTGACCCGCTGAGTCTCTAACTTCATCCGTTTTAGAAAGCAGAACTAGATCCTTGTTCATCAGTTCATTGAAGTCTACTTTGGTTCTTGGCTTGTCCATTTCAGCTCACATAACATTTCAATAGTGCGGACATTCTGGTTCGCGTATGAGTTTTTAAATTAGAGCCCGCGATCTAGCTGAAGCTCTAATGGTGCTTCGCTTGTAATTCGCACGGTAAAATGGTCGCCCCCGATGGGACACGGGCATAGATCCATTTGATAGGATACCCACCATTTGCGTTTAATGTAGTCAAATGTAAGAGAGTAAATCGAAAACCCCTTAGTACTGATGCCTTTTTCAGTCAAAAATTGTTCGGCCGCTTGAACAGCTTCATTCGGATGAAGCAAAGGTTGCCTGATTTCGCCATGCGCGATGCAAGAAGCAAAAAACAAAGTAACTGCTGCAATAGCTCTCATTAACTTTCCCAATGATCTTCCCCACCAAAAGTAGACACTGTTTCAGGCGGACATTTTTTCATAAGCCGATTCAAAATGATTCGGACTTTTGTAGCCCAATGTGCTGTGTCTTCGGTGACTGTTATAAAATAGTTCGATGTAATCAAACACGCAAGAATACGCTTCTTTCTTCGTGGTGACATCCTCGGCATAGAGCGCTTCAACTTTAAAGCGGGCGAAGAACGATTCCATCGCGGCATTATCCCAACAATTGCCTTTACGACTCATGCTAGGCCGAATCTTCTCGTCGAGCAATAGCTGCTGATATTCCCACGAACGATATTGCACTCCGCGATCCGAGTGCAAGATCAAACCGGGCTCTACGTCGCGCGAAGCAACCGCCATCTTAAAGGCATCTATGATCAGTTGGTTAGTCATCGTAGTGTCGAGTGACCAGCCAATGATTTTGCGTGAAAACAGATCCATGATAACCGCGAGGTAAACAAACCCTTTTTCTACTTTTATGTAGGTGATATCCGACACCCACTTTTCATTCGGCTTGCTTGCCTGGAAGTTACGCCGCAGCAGGTTGCCGCTGACATGGTTCCGGGCTAATACATCAGGGAAGTACTTGTAACCTTCTCCATTTCTCGCCATAAGTCCTTGTTTGGCCATCAGTTTTGCCACGGTGTTTTCACTGATGGGCAATCCGCACTCGTTCAACTCGACGGTCATGCGTGGCGACCCGTAGCGAGATTTAAAACGCGTAAACAGGTTAATCAGGAGGCGCTCTGCCTCAAACCTTCGCAACTCAGTATCACTGGGCCTACGGCAGCGCCATTTGTAATAACCTGATCGGCTGACGTGTGCCCAGTGGCACATTTTCATCACGGCATGCTCACCACGCAATGACTCAATGAGGGCGTACTTCACCATTTGTCTTTGCTGAAGTACGCGGTCGCCTTTTTTAGAAATTCGTTCTCTTCTTTTAGATCCGAGATCTGCCGCTTCAGTTTGCGGATTTCTTCGCTCTCGCTCATAGAGTAATCCACCCCTTGGACGCTATTAAACTGCTTGTCGGACAATCGTTTGTATTGTCGACGCCAGTTATAGATTTGGCCGGGGTGAATTCCGAGTTCTTTCGCTACCTCGGCAGCACTGGTGCTGGGATCGTCCGCGCGGCGAACAGCTTCCCGACGAAAATCCTCAGTGTAATGGTTGTACTTGTTTCGCGTTTTCTTTGGCATTTTCTAGACCCTCGTTAGGTGGTAGTGAGGTGTCTACTTTTCTTGGGGAACTCGGGGCTTCAACGCCCAGCACAGCGGCTGGCAAAGCTGGCACGTAATTGCGCAGCAATTTGAGTGACAGGTTTGACAGTCCGTTGCTGCTGCTTGTTAACCTTTGGGCTATTTTTTCCAAGCCATCCATGACTTTTCAATTTCGTTAGGAATGAAGTCATCTGCGTTGGCATGCTCTGACATATACTTATGTTTAAACTCTTTGGCGCTTAATATTAATTGGCCGTCAGAAAGATTTTCAGACTCTATCTTCGCAATAGAGTCCCAGATTTTTGCGCTTAGTTCTAAATCTTTTTCTTCCTGAACTGCTGCGAAGTCTAGTAAGTGACTAACAGACCTATTTTCATCGCCGCCCTTTGCTAGGGACAGATAATCAATAATTGCAATTGGATGCATTACATAATATCCGCTAGCCCCTTCAGGATTTATCATTGAATGAAGTTTATCCCACGTGCACAAAAGCTTAACCACTCCAGAACGCACATAATCGCCAGAAAGGTATGTAATTACTCTAGCGTCATGTTTAATCAATACTTCAGGCTTGCTTATATTGTTTTCAAACAAAAACTCTTTTAATCTATCTATTTGCTGACCAAAATACTCGACCTGCTGCTTTTCAACTAAAAAATTGTATCTAGCAGCTATACCTGATAGTTCAGTAGTTATCCTGTCCCTGATTGAATAAAATTGCTGGTCAGTCATGTCGGCACTAATAATGCTTAACCGAGCACCAAATACCTTCACATAATCTTCAAATCTCATGTCACAGTACTTCTTCCTATAGTTTGAATAGTGGCTTACAAAAGCATTTCCTGAAAAAGACAGGTCAATATCTTTTTCAATAATATGTTTGTAATCCCTGCACGCTTCGATTAGATGACTAGCGACTTCTTCCATGTAATCATGAGGAACAATTGCTTTAAACTTATGATCCTTAATTAATTGATGCAGTGCTGCACCTGATTGAGAGAATCTTTCAGACACCTTGTCAAATAACACTCCACATATGACCGGAATGAAAACTGATGAATCTATGTATACATTAAGATCTTCAGTTCCACCTAACGCATTAATAAGGTGTGAAGATTTTGTGTTAAGAAATGCCTCGTAAAGTTTTGCACATGCTATATGCTTGCAAAATTCGGATGAAGCAAAAAAATCAGAAAGCTCTTTAAAAATTGAAGTTGATTTTTCCTTACCAAATTTGTCTTCAATGATACTATTAATAGATTCGAAGGCGACATTATCACCACTTGATACTTCATAAGTGTTGTACTGCTTTCCAGAAAGATGAACAACCAACTCTAAAAAGTTTTCCAATAATAGAGATTTTGTCTCGATATCTACATCTGATTCCAGGAGATCTGAAATTTTTCTATCAAAATCTGATTTCAAGATAGAAAGTTCTAGTTCTGTTGATTTCTGAAGACCTACAAACCGATTAAATACAGAGTCTGCTAAACGAATAACCCCTTTATCACTAATAAGCTCTCCAGTTTGAAGTAGCCTGTCTATATTTGCGCCAATTTGAACCGACTGAGTCTCATCGAGACTGTAGTTTTTCTTAACATTTAATATTAATGAGTCTCTACTTTCGCCACCGCTAATCCTTGATAGACTTGACATGATGATCGATTGAAAAAATCTCTGTCGTAGATCTTTAGAGTCGGCATCGAACAACAGCAATGATGATACCGCTTCATTCTTCGGCCCTAGATACTTAGATTGAGAGGCATGGTCGTGATCTACTTGAATACCCATAAGCGCTAGCGCTTCATTAACTTTGTTATAATTTATGAGCCTTGTAGCAATTGCTTGATTGTCATACTTATTAACAGTTACGCCAAGTTTACTGAAGACGCTTTCTTTCACTTTTTCAAAAGAGCCTTCAGGTATCCTCCTGCTTGATATAAAATACATAACATTGGAGTCAAAGTTTGATTTTAGTTTTGCTGCATCTTTTTCAAGCTTTGCTTGCCATCCTTTTTCTACTGAAATCTGTATACCAATCTTTACCCCATTTGCTGGCATAGTCGCTAAAGTAAAGTCTTTCCCTCCATCGTAGGGCCCATCACAATAGTCCACATCCTGCAAGCCTATTAATGGTGTCAGTATCGCAGCAATTGATCTAAAGACAGATATATCTGCTCCTTCAATTATTCTAGCTAACGTCTCTATGTTCATTATCTTCTCTTTTATTCCTTAGCTCGTTCATTAGATTCTGATATTGGCTAGGTGAACGCTCCGCATTTGCGGTCGGTTTGAAGCGTAGCGGAAAACCAGTCCGACAACATGCGCTTGTTAGGAGATTTTAGCTGAATCATAAGACAGTAACCTTGGTCTGCTTACGATTTCCTTTTGACTCTCTCCAGACTTCTACCCGGTAATGGAGGGCAGGTATATTCGGAGGTCGTGGTTTAGGTGTTTTTGGAGCCTTCTTATTTATAAGTTCTATTGGAAGCTCTTCGACAAGCTCATCAAATGGTAGCTGTTCTTGTTTGGGCAGATTTGGACATTCATGAAATGCCTTAGACAGAACTTCGAAAAAGCCCGGAATCTCTGACTCATCCTCACCTAGAATAGATTGAGCCAATATAGTTGCTTCATCCGGAGTTAGCTCCCCTCTCTGTACGCGAGAAAATAGCCGCTGTAGAGAAGCAGGTGCTCCACCTCTTTTTCTGACAGTTGCACGTGAATCCGGACAAGCAAAGATAGTTTGAGCTTGCTCAGCTAGAAACCTATTGGTTGATTTCAGTTGCTTGTTGACAATATCAACACCAGACATTAACCCGCCGTAAGCGGTTAAACCAATAACAAGCGCTTTTGCTCCCGCCATGATATGGCCTCGACCAATAATAGAGCCTTCTTCAACTTGCAAGAACAAGGAGTAATCGGGCAATATCAAAGCTTGATCAACGTAAGCATCCCATTCGTCAAACAATGAATTTGACAGAACCTCGAGCTGTGAAGCAGCTACACTCGCGATTGATAAGTTAAAATCTGTTGAGCCAAGATCAAGCATAAAGCTTTCACCGTATTTATATCGTCCTGATGCGTTAACCGTGGAACGCTTAACAACCTGTTAATGAGGCCATTCGGCTTCATAATAATTATTAGCTCAAACGCACTTTAATTTTTAACTAAAATATAGAATACAATGCTAGGTTATTGATACGTAAAGAAATACCACTCCGCATCAAGCTTCATGCTTGTGGTTATCGTGAAAATATTCACGATAATAACCCGCTATCCAGGAAAAACCATGCGTTTAATCATATGCCATAAAAACAACTCCCGCCATTTCATCAAATTACAACACCTAACCCTCCCACCCCTCTCCCGTCAAATACGCCTTCAACAACGCCGTCTGGCTCGGCGACATTGATCTCACCACCGGCATAAACAGCGTTGTATTTTTATAAGCCGAGGAGGTACGCGCGATGATGGCATTTTTTGCGTTGAGTATGGCATCGGGCTGGTTGAGTGGAATGAAGCGTGACATGGCCGGGAAGGCGAGGTAGTGGAAGCGCAGTACGTTGGTGTAAACCTGTTCCCAGGTGATGGTGCTGCCGGCGGGGATGCCGAAGTTGGTTTGTTTATATTTTCTGAAGTTGGTGAAGTAGGAGCCGCCGTTGCAGGTGTAGTTGAGTACTTCAAAGCCGGCGGTGGCGGCGCTGCTTGTTTTGGCGGCGGCGGTGAAGCTGGCGGATTCCTGGTTGGCCGGTACGGTGACGCTGGTGGGGAAGTCCAGGTAATCCGGGTTGTCCAGTGCGCCGGGTGTGTCGCTGCTGATGGAAATGGTTGTGTGCTGTTTTACAGCTTGGCCGAGGTAACGCAATTGTAAGGTAACGGATACCGAGCCCTGACAATCATCGATATATATATTGCGCTCGTCGCTGTAGATGCGATACGGCGGCTCCACAATATTTAATGTGGCTGCGGTGTTCTGGTTGTAGGCGCTGATGCTTAAGGGTTGTGTTTTAACCGCTGTGGCTTGATCGGCGGTTAACGAAAAATCCACGATGCCGCCGTAGAGATAATAGTTTTGCAATTGCGCATCGCTGCACGCGAGTGTCGCAACGGGTGAGCCACCCGCTGTGAAATTCAGTGTGCCGAAATCAATATTCGGACCAATAGGGCCGGTGATGTTGGTGCGTTCGCTGCGGAAATTTGCTTTGGGCAGCAGGTTTACCATGTCCACACTCATCAGGTCGTTCACCAATTCCATGTAACCGCCCGCACCGGTGCCGGTGTTGACCAGGCGCCGTCCGTTCTGGCAAATCGTTGGCTCACCGGGATAGGCCGGTGCGAGCGTGCCGATCACGCGGCCGATGCTCGGGTTGGGTGTGTTCTGGCCGGACGCATAATCGGCGCGGAGTTGCGGCGTGGTCAGCGTGGGGCACATTTCAAACATCACAAAGCGCAACACAATGCCAGTTGCGCCCGGCGCGTCGATAATGGATTTAAGTATCGCGCTGTTCTGGTTGTAACTCACCACGCTGCTCAACGGAAAGGTAATTTGAAAGGTGCCGCTGATACGACTGGAGCCGGGCGCGTCCGGCTCGCCCACCAAAATACGCACGGCGAGATCCTGGCTGCTGCACACGGTGTCGTGGCGAATTAATAATTCCGGTGTACTGCCGGAGCCGATTTGCAAACCGCCGACAAAAATTTGTGTGGTCTGTCCGCTGGTTGGGTCCAGGTCAACCATCATCGGCCCGGATACCGGGCCCTGTTTTGTTACCGGGTCGATTGATCCCAGTAAATAAACCGGTTGGCCAACCAGGTCACCGCTGGTGCTGATATTGCCGGGCGTGCCTTGCGAACTGATCAGCGCGTTCTGCATATCCACCACGTGCTGCCCGTAATGGTTCCAGCCGCCCGCCGTGTAGTAATCACCCGAGGGTGCATTGATAAACGCATTTAATTGATCGTCGCTGAACAGTTGCGCACTGGGCGCAACGGTGGATGTGGTGAGGTCAAATAAATTCAGCGTGCCGCTGGAATAAGGAATCGTCGGCGAGTTATTCGGCACGCTCACATCGGTACGAATGCCGCCCCAAAAATTCAAACGTGGTCCATTGAGAATACTCATGTGTTGCTCCTTATTTTTTAGTGGCAGTCGCAGGCTTTTTGGTTGTAGCCGCTGGCGTTTGGGCAAATTTAAACAGGTAAGAAAAATCCGATCTGTAAGCACTGTTGACCGGCGTCGCCATGGAGTGACAATTCATGCAACTGCTGTTGGGTTGTATGTAACTTTCCATGGTGACATTGGCAGAAATTGCCGGCGTCGGTTGGCCGAGTGGATTGCTGGGGTTGTCGGGCATCAACGGGCGTTGTGTGGTAACCAGTTGGTAATACTGGAACACCGTTTGCGCTAAATTCTTCTGCGCGACGTCATTCGCTTTTTGTGTATCCGCAGCAATGGGCGTTACACGGTTTAGCGGGTTGGGTGTAGAAAAGGTCATGCCCGGCTTGGGTACGCACACCAACTGGTTTTCCTGCTGTTGCCAAAGGCAAGCGGAATGATTGATATCGCCGGGTGAAGCCTTGCTATTGAAGTAGGAATAGAACACGCCCTCCACAGGCTTATCGACCCATTTGCCGTCGACATTTTCTTTAGGCGGTACGTTGTCGACTTGTTCAAAGGTGGACCAGATCCATTGCGGATAACCGGTCGCCTTGGTGGCAATATGCAAACCGACCAATCCCAGCGTGGCAGCCTGGGTTTTGCCGGTGGGTTGGCCCTGCGCATCAAAGATGTCCACTTGCGCCGGCATGGTCAGATAACGACTGGCATCATCGTCTTTGGTCAACATTCGCCAGCTGGCTTTGATTTCCGTCGCGTTATCCGGAAAGTTAATATTGTTTGCCTTGCCGACGATATCTGCGTTGTAGAAATTATTGTTAACGATGTACTCGTAAGAAGTTTTGTTCGCGTAGATGGCGTAATAGGTCGGGTTGCCGCGTTGGTCAATCAACCAGCCGCCCACCGCTTGATCTACCATATTCACGATGCCGGTATTTTTTAATACGGAGACATTGATTGTACTCAGGCCGGTATCCACCTCGCCTGCATTCCAGGCACCGGGATTTTTTGCATCGGGTAAAAAAATCTGCTCAACGGTTTTATAGGTTTGCCACACCACCGGACCTTTTGCACCGACCGGCTGAGCGCAGTTGGCTTGCCCACGCTGCCCGGATTCCGCTGGCCAATTCAGCGCAACAAACAACTGCCAGCTATAGAAATCAAAATCCTGCTGGCTTGCCGTGGGCGCAGGCGCTTTGGTTGGCGGCGTGCAGGGCCAGGTCCATTGCACATTGGCTTTTGTTGTCTGTGCTTCATCTCTGGCGTGGGCTGTCAGGTTAAATCCCAGTGCCGCCAGCAAGACAACACCATATGTGAACTTATACATTATTATTCTCCAGGCTATCGGTTTTTAAGAATGTGGGTTCTTAAAATTGGTCTTCAAAAAAATCCTGCATTGCAGGACGATTATTTTTCAGCAGAGGTTTCTGCTGGAATTTCCAGGCGATCCCATTGCGCTTTGTTACCGCTTTTCAAGGATGAAGGCGGGTTAAACAATCGGCACGCGGGTGGATCTTTCGGACACATCTTGGCGACGCGATCCCAGGTTTTCGCCGGGTCTGGCCGTTCGATGCGGAAGCCAGTGTAGTTCTGACTGACAATTGGCGCGTTGGCCACGGTCACATCACCGGAAAAATAAAAGGATTGCGGATGACGATAAGGCGCGCCGCCTTTTTCATCTGTGGAAGCGTCTTTATAAAACGCATAACCAAACAGAATCGGCCCCTGCGGTGATTGTAAATCCAGCGCGTAAGCTTGCAGGGAATTATTCAGGTGCGCGCTACGCGTCGGGCTATAAGGTAAATGCTTGATAAAGTCCTGCCGGGGCGGATGATTCTCCGGTGAAAACAAACAGCAGGGCGGCATGGTCTTGGGTCGATCTTCCGGGTAGGTTAAAAAGTAAGCCTTATTGCCTAACGAAATAAATGTACAGGTGTAGTTATTATTTTTAATCGGAAAAATCGGCAGGCAATATTTTTCATAATGTTCCATCATCGCGCCGAAACCGTCACCATCAGCGGGAATGTAACTGGTGTCGTAATAACTGGAACCGTATGAAACGGTGTAATCTTTTTTCGTTAAAGTTGACGGCGGGCTGCTGTAAGGCGGTGGATTTTTTTCATAATTTTGCGTAACGCGATACATCGTCCAGTCGCTCACCCACATGGCCGGGAAAAACGGATCGCTGGGGTCGGTGTCAGCGCGGTCTGCAATGCAATTGCCGTTGTCGGCGTTACAACCGAGGTTGTTGTGTACGCCCATCGTAAAAAAGACATCGTCTGGTTGGGCCGTTGCATACTGGCTGAGCGCGAGCAAACCGGCGATGATTAACGCGTTTTTTATAGAACGCTTCATACTTTCTCCTTTCTATTTTTTTGTACGTAAAACCGGCTCCAGTGCCTGCACACATGAACGGCAAAGCAAAAACAAACCCGGCAACAACAAGGATGCAAAAATGATCAGTAAAAAAGCCGTTTCACCGGCAAGGAAAGCACCTATGTAGGCGTAGGCTACTGCCAGGCCAGCATTCGCCAGCGTGGTAACCAGCAAAAAACTTTTCAGGGGAAAACCTTTCATACCCGCGGCTAATACGGAGACCTCGGCCAACACCGGTACACCGCGCAGACACACCAATGCCAGCGTACCCAGCTTATTGGCCAATTCACTCGCCTGTTGTTTATCGCCAGCGCTTAACCAGCGCGACGCGAGGCGGAAGTAACCCGCACCGAGAAAATAACCGAAGACAGAACCGCAACAGAGGCCGATAAAAATCGTCAGGCTGCCGCCAACAAAACCCAGGTGCGTTGCGGCGAGCAAGGCTAATAACATGGAGGGAACCGGCAAGAGCACATCAAAAAACAATAGCAATATCACGACTATTGCCAGGCTGAATTGATACGCAGGCTGTTGCACAAGGCCGTGCACCAATGCCGTGGTGGCGTGTTGAATGGAAGATTCAAACAATAAAAAACTGGCGATGACGATGCCGATAAACACCAGGAGTGACAACCAGAAACCGGCGCCCGGCCATTGTCTGCGCCATGTAGTCCATGCATTCACACCTGACTCCATCCGCTATTCCTTTGAAAATTTCGAGAAGGACATATACCAGACAGCATGAGCTGCCCTTGTCGGAGTTTTCAGTAAAGACCAGAAATAAGGGATGTGCAATTACGGGATATTACTGGTTTATCACGATGGTATTTTCTGTCGTCAAATGCTGCATGCGTGGGGCAGTTATGCAATTTGCTAATAGCGGCAATGAATTGTATTTCGCTTTCGTCTGCTCATTCGGCTCTTGTAATAGCTTGTAATTTTATTACCGCAAAATAGGACTAGGCTTCTTATAGCAGCTTCTCCTGTGTATCCAACTATGCGAACAAAATAATCTATAGCCAGATTTTCGCGCTGCTAAAGTGATGATGACTTTCTGAAAAAATCCCGCCAACACATCTCAACCAAAGGAAAATGACATGCCTATTCGAGAAAGAAAAAATGTGTACATGTTGCCGAATGGTGACCAGACGCTGGAGTGGTATGCACGGGCAGTAGCTGAAATGCGCAAGCGACCAACCACTGACCCTACCAGTTGGAATTTTCAGGCCGGGATTCACGGATTCAGGCCTGGCAGTCCTTTCTGGGCCAACGCCGGCCAATTACCATCCCCGGGGGAGCAAACCGAATACTGGAATCAATGCCAACACGGTTCCTGGTATTTTTTACCCTGGCATCGGATGTATCTCGCGTATTTTGAAGAAATTGTTGCAGACACGATTGTGAAATTGGGTGGTCCGCCAAATTGGGCGTTGCCGTTCTGGGATTACAGCGATAGAAGTAATCCTTACGCTCTGAATATCCCACCGGCTTTTACCGCCGGCTCGCCGGCTACCAATCCTTTGCAAATGCCGAATGGCGGTAATTATCCGGGCAGGAGAAGCACTCGTGTTGATGCGCGGGATGTCACGCTGGGGGCGCTAAACAATTTGATTTTTCAAGGATCTGCTAATGGCGGTTCTTCCGGCTTTGGCGGGCCCGTTACCGGGTTTTCTCACTCTGGCAGCGTCCATGGCGCGTTGGAAAGTAAACCCCACGACCTGGTTCATGTGGATATCGGTGGCGCGATGGGCAGCCCACCAACTGCCGCACTCGATCCGATTTTCTGGTTGCATCACGCCAACATAGATCGGTTGTGGCAAGTGTGGTTAAACCTGGGCAACCGGCGCAGCAATCCTATCGATAATGCCTGGTTAAAATTCACCTTCGATTTCCGCAACGCACAACGTGCACCAACGTCTTTGCGTGTTATGGATGTCGTGGACACAACGCAAGTGCTCTCTGGCTACACCTACCAAGGCGTTCCTGCCAATCCACCCCTGCAACCGATGAACAAAGGGTTTGGCTTCATAACCGAATCCTTGTTTTCTACGTTTAAACAAGGGGAAGATGATCTGCCCCCTGAAGTGGCAGCGGCAAGTTTGCAGGCTGTGGGATTAAATTCCGCCGGTACCACAGTAGAATTACCGTTTCTTGCTGCCAACCGTCGCAACAGTCCGCTACGCAGTTTTCACGCCAAAGCATTACATCAGGAAAATGCTCTGGAGGCCGATGTGCAAACAGCGACGAGCACTTTTCTGAATTTCGAAAATATCACCGGCAAAGGTCTACCACCCGCGTGCGATGTCTATTTAAATTTAGATAATGGCTCTGCGGCGGACGAGAACCATTATGCAGGTGCCTTGGCGTTCTTTGGTATTGATGAAGCATCAACCGCCGATGAGCGACATAGCGGCAGCGGCCAACACTATGTTCTGGATATCAGCGAGGTCGTCAACGAATTACAGCAACAAGACAGTTGGCATCCGGAATATTTAAAGGTACATCTACAACCGCGTGAACCACTGGATGATGAATCCACGGTCAACATTGGCCGAATCAGTTTGTACGTAAAATGACAGCGCGCCGATATCTGAACGTGTGGTTATGGTTGTTCTGCCTGTTGGCCTGGTTACTCATGCTATGGCCAGCAAGCGAACATACACAGAGCTTGCACGGCTGTCACCACGGGTGCGGTGACAGCCTGTCGGGAATGGAATCCCAGGCCAGTGCCGTTTTTTTCACGGGAATATGGCATTGGACTCTGATGATTGTGGCGATGATGTTTCCCTTATTGAAAGAGCCACTGGCCTACACCCTTTCACGCTATCCTAGTCACCAGGGCTATAAAGCAATGGTGTGGTTTCTGCTGGGTTACTGTACCCCGTGGCTGATACTCGGCTTGCTGCTGCAAGCGCTGATGATGTTACTGCCCTTGCTTATGCCATCCGAAGAAAATTCGTTTGCAGTAGAACTTTATACCTTTTTACCCGTTGCGGGCTTTGCCATAGCGGCGTCTTGGGTCTGGTCTCCGTGGCGGCGCAGAGCCAGCCAGGCATGCAGCCGCACAATTCCTATGCGTATTCAAGGATGGTATGCCGTACGTGATTGTTTACACTATGGGCATCTATCCGGCATTGCGTGCGTGCGTAATTGCTGGCCACCCATGATGGCGCTGGTCATGGCGCAGCATAATATGCTGTTGATGTTTATTGTTACGCTGTTGCTAATTTACGAGCGCACTTTTCTGACGTATAAAAGTCATACCTTGGGATATGCCTGGGCTTGCCTGGCGGTTGTGTTTTTTGTGCAAGCCACCACAAACATTTGATATTCCCTCTTAACAGCGAAACAACACATCATGGCTCCACGGCTTGTTGCGGTGAATCACGGCACATTGGCGCTGGCTAACACACCAACGTCGGTAACGCTGGACGCCGTCGACACGACAAGCGACCTTACTATTGCCCGAGCGGCTTATCTTCACATTGAGCGGATTTTGGGAACCGGTGTACCACCCATTATTGATGTAAGCCTGGAACCTGCCAGCGCTGAATCCGCCCGCAATAAAAGCCCATTACACACATCCGAACTTACCCCTATAGGTGCTTTGGGGCTTTATGGATTGGAAGATGTAGACGCAGTCGGAATGCATCTGGTACTCGATGTAAGTCACTACTTGCCAAAAATCAGCAAACACATACAACAACAAAAACAAATCCGATTGTTACTACAACCCCGCTGGGAAATGTCTGAAGAAGCCGCTGTTAGCATCGGTAGGGTTGCGCTTTATGTTGAGTAAATCCAGCCGCGACGCTAAACAGTAGTCAACACCGAAGGCTATTTTGTTGAACAGTGTCAGTTTTAGTAGCGTCGTCGAAGCCGGAGAAAATGTTCGGACAATTCGAGATCACTTTTTTACGAAGTAAATTCCCTCGGTTTTCAACGATTCGTCTGGTATCAACTCCTCCCAATTTGTTAAAAGCTGATTGTTTTGATATCTCAAACTAAAGAGTGTGCTGCCAACCGGATAAACAACAACATCATAAATGTTTTTAACCGAACCATCCGAATAGGATTTGAAACCCACGATCAGATGATCGTTATTTTCTCTGGTGGTACAGAGAATACTTTCGGAGATCTGATAACCTTCTATCTGAAGCGAGCACCCGTTATCACTGATGGATAATGCATACTCAATAATAACCGCATCATCAGCAACATTTTCTCCCAGCATAGCTTCGTAATTATATGTACCCTGCCAGGCTGGCTTGTCTGCGCAAGCTGATAGCGAAAGAGATGTAAGGATTGCTAAAATAAAAAAATGAAGTCTTCTCATAATAATCATCCCAAGTATCCTTTACTTAAACCCTTTTCATACTTCTGTCGAACTTTTACTGAAATCTCTTTTAAAGTTATTTTTCCATCCTTGTTTGCATCAAAACCTTTGTTTTGACTATAGGTCTTTCTTCCTTCACTAAATAAAACATGTGTAATAGGTTTACCCACTGCAGCAGGATACAAAATAGCCATGTAAACATCTTCGAGTTTCTTCAGCTTGTTGCGGTAGGGAGTGAAATATTTTTTGACGTAGTCAAGTTGCTCCACAGCCGTCATTTTTGCTAATTTCTCCGTCGATGTCCCTAAGCCTTTGGCAGTTGTAGGCATAAACTGAATGAGTCCTGTTGCGCCACTTCCAGCTGCATTTTTAATACTTGGACTAAATGTCTCACCAGTTTCAAAGGCCATGCAGGACATTAAATAGTCGGGAGCTAGATCTAGGGATTCACAAATTTGAATTACCTTCTCTTTAAACGCACCAGATACTTTGGCGCCCCAGGCTATTTTTTTACGTGTTATAGCAACTTGCTTCTTTAAATCATTGGAAGGTGATATTGGAAACAAAGAGAACATTGCTGTCTTCTTATTTGGTGAGTCAACCAAGTATCTCTTAAGGCTAAGCCAAGTCTTACCGTCAACATCTACCCGACCATCGGTATTATTAAATTTAAGGGCTTGGCGCTGAAAACGTTCTATTGCAGCGATTGTTACCGGTCCGCTAATTCCATCCACGGCTAATAACGCATAAGGAATTCGGATTACTCTATTTAATGCTTCTTGAATCAGCTTGACATCAGACTTATTGTTAACCCCTTTCCTACCAACCGAATTCTTTAGCAACATAATCATGATCCTTTTGATTGATATACACAGCCAAGTTTTGGAAAGAGAGAGTTTAAAGGCTATTAAGGCTAGTAAGCAAACACGTGCTGGAGAATTGTATTGCTGATTTCCATTATCTATAAAAGCCGTAATCCCGCCGCTGATGGTCATGCTGCCGATTCCGGTGATCCAACTCCCGATTCCGTTCATCATAATACCGGTTCATCCGATCCCGCTCACGATTAAGCCTGTCGCGTTCGCGGTTCAACTCATCACGCTTTTGGTTTGCAATCTGCCCTATCCTTTGATGATCGCCGTGATGCTGGCGACTTTGCCAACGATCTATCTCCCGCCCCTCGGCATCCAGGTCGCGCATCATCGCATCGAATTTACGATGCATCGCTTCCCGCTCGCGATTAATTTGCTGGCGTTCATGCTCAACCCAGTGCTGCCGATCATGTGCAAGCGCCGGCGCCGCAACCACCAACCAACCCCAGACCACCAATAACCCAGCTACCACCGTTAAGACTTTTTTCATGATTAACCTCCTGGTGTTTTGCCAGACACTAACGAAGGTATGCTGAATAAAAGCTGAAGCCATAACCCGACATGTTGCTGCACCTATTTCGCCCAATGTGGCTCTAATAGTTATTTGCTTGGGAAAAACTCAAAATAATAGTAGGATCTGGAAAGTTGGATTTTGGTATAAATCACGTTAAGTAGTCTGCCTAATAGACACAATTACTATGTAAGCAACTGGATATGTCCATAAAAACAATTTCGTTCGTAGGTTTTTCTGTTCTGATAGTGAGTAGCATTTTTGTATGGCTAACCAAGCCCTATATGAGCTACCAAAGCGTACGTATAGGAGATACGCCGACAACGATTGAAGTCGAATACCTTTCCATGACAGGCGATGCGCTTTGTACAAAACTATATGAAATTCATAACCATCAAGAAATTTTTCCTAATGTTCCCGACGATTTACCAGATCCGCACAGTATTTCCAGCCTGAAAGAAGGCGACAGGATCACATTGGTTGGTTATCCATATGAATGGCAAGCCAAAAATTTAATTACCCAAAGTGTTAAGAAAAAGCCGATAGGTATGGTGGATGTAGTTGCATGGAACAAAGGTGCTGAAATCCGATTCGCATCTAATTCGAAAAATCTGTCTCCTGATAAATTTAAGCGCAAAAATTACTCGGATTGTCGATAGGACTTCAGAATGGCCAATAACTGGAAAGAAGACGAGCTCCTGCTAGCACTGCATTTATACTGTCGCCTACCTTTCGGAAAATTGCATCAATCCAATCCGGATGTTATCCAGCTTGCCCAAATCATTGGTCGAACGCCATCTGCGGTGGCGATGAAGGCCTGTAATTTTGCCAGTCTCGATCCTGCGCTCAGTCAAAAAGGTTTGGCTGGCGCAAGTAAAGCTGACCGCGCGTTGTGGGATGCTTTCATGAATGACTCCACGGCAATTGCCGAGCAAGCAGAGGCGCTATATGAAAACAAGGTTGAGTCCGAGATAAATAAAGGCGTTACTAAACCGAGCCTTCCTGGCGGTACAACTGAAACGATACGGGAAGTTAAAGTCCGACGAGTGCAGCGATTTTTTAGGCAGGCAGTCATGCAAAGCTACGATTATCGTTGTGCCATTTCGGGATTGGCAATGCCCGAGCTGTTGGTTGCTAGCCATATCATCCCATGGGCTGCAAACGAAAAACGTCGTGCGGACCCTACCAATGGGATAGCATTAAACGCGCTCTATGATAAAGCCTTTGATAAGGGCTTGATAACGTTCGATGAAGATCTAAGAGTGACGTTATCAGGCAGGCTGAAGGAAAAGATGGATGGATTCTTATTTTCAAGTTCTTTGTTATCCATAGAAGGCACTTCATTAAAAGTGCCGGAGAAATTTCTACCGGACAATGCCGCATTAACCTACCACAGAGAAAATATTTTCCTTGCATCCTAGCTCTGTTTTTTTCCTAGTTTCTTAAGCAAACCTATCCAGCAAATTTATAATTGCCAATCGTTGAGTTGAATTAAGCTTCGGCCATATTTTATTGATGGTTTGTAATTCATCTTCTATTTTTACCGCATCATTTTGGCTGCTTATTTTATTGATTGATTCGGCTTGTAAGTCGATATCTTTAAAAAACCAGGAACTTCCCCCATACTTAGGACGATAGTTAGTAATAATCAACAAAGTACAACTCTTGGAAAGCTTCGTGACTGGCTTCTCCCCATGCTAATGAGCGGCCAAGTTACCATCACCTCATCCACTCAGCCGAAAACAGCGGAGGCTAGTATGGCCAAAGACCTCACGGAATCGTCCCACGACCGCCAAAACATTCTCAACAACCGCTATGCCTTACAGCAGGCTGAGCAGCACCTAAGTTTGGGCGGGGTAACCTTTGAAGGTGAGACTGTGTTTACCAAGGCACAGGTGGTGGCGCTCTATGAGGTGGCAGATCGTACTATTGAGCGCTATTTAGTCAGCCATGAGGATGAGCTAAAAAGCAACGGCTATCAGTTACTTAAGGGTAAAAAACTTAGGGAATTCAAAGTGTTAACTGATGGTTCCGACACCAATGACGGTACCAAAACCAGTGTTTTGGGTGTGTTTAGTTTTCGTGCAGTGCTGAATTTGGGCATGCTACTCACCGAGAGCGAGCCGGCGCGCCTATTGCGCTCGCGGTTGCTGGATATTGTGCTGGACGTGATGGCCGAGCGAACAGGAGGGCACACCAAGTTTATTAATCAGCGTGATGAGAACTACTTGATCTCTGCGCTGCAAGAAGATAACTACCGTCGCCAATTCACCGATGCACTCGATAACTATGTTGAAGGCAACCATTGGAAGTATGCGCGTTTTACCAACCTGATCTATCAAAGCATTTTCCATGAAAACGCCGCCGAATATAAAAAGGTCTTGAACTTAGCGTCCAAAACCAATATCCGCGAAACTCTATACTCCGAAGTGCTGAACCTGATTGCTAGCTACGAATCAGGTATTGCTCATGAGCTGGAGGAAGCCAGCACAACCCAAGGCCGCAAGCTCACACAAAAGGAAGCCGAAAGCTTGTTTGCCAATTTTAAAAAACATCCTCTATTCAAACCTCTGATACTGGATGCGCGAACAAAAATGGCGAGCCGAGATTTATGCTTCCGCGATGCACTGCATGAAAAACTGGAGGCCTACATTCAGTCTGTACCCCAAGCTGATTTTGATCGCTTCTTAGGTGAAAAAAGCAGGTCTTTGGAGGAACAACTAAGCGATCCCGCAACTCTCGCGGTATTTAAGCGCTTGAAGGATCGCTAAAATGACGGGTTCAGATAACGGCATCCGCTATTTTTATTTCGATGTGATGCACGCGATCTCTGTGCACGATTGGATTATAGAGAACTCTGGTGGTCTTGCAGGCACCAAGGATATTGGCCAGCTGGAAAGCCCACTACAACACATCCAGAACGACTGGTACTACCCTGAGGTGGAAGACAAACTCACGCACTTAGTGTTTTCCATCAATAAGCATCACGCATTTAATGATGGCAATAAACGCTCGTCATTAGCGTTGGGCGCTTATTTTCTTGAACTGAATGGCTTCGATTACCTGGTAAAGCGCTTCACTAAGGAGATGGAGAATATAGTCGTTTGGGTGGCCGACAATGTAATTAATAAAGATCTGCTTCATCAAATTATTAGCTCAATTCTCTATGAAGAGGATTATCCAGAAGCAGTAAAACTCGCCATTGTGGCGGCCATTCAGGCTGCCGAGCAATTGAAACAAGACTAGGATGATGGGATACAAAGCGCAGTTTGATGGATGGGATTCATTAACTATTGAAGATTTGCTAGTTGCTTATCGAAAGGCGAAAGCAGATTTTTTTGAAAATACGTTTCCTAGCGCTTTTAAGTTTGCTGAGTATGAACAAAAACTGATAACCAATTTGAAGAAGCTGCTAGTGCGACTGCAAGAGCAAAATGGATTTGAAAAAGATAAAGCGTTTTTGGGTGATTTCCGTCTATTACCGAAGAAACTTTCAACAAAAAGAAATACAAATCATCATCAAATGGTCATGTTCACTTCTCCAATCCAGAACGGGCTGTCGATCATTTATTCAAAAATTATCATGTGGTGCCCGAATTCCGCATAGTGTGATTTCTCTGTAGAAGCACATATAATTTCAGCGCTATGGATAAATACCATAGGTCACAAGTTCGATGCGAAATTAGAAGACTGTTGTTATGGCGCACGATTAAAGCGCGTCAAAAAACGACGATATGTTTTCTGATGAAGAGGAAAAGCCATTTCATATTAGTTCTATTGGGTCTTTTTGACCCTACTTCCAGCCCTATCAAAAATGGCGTGGGGATGGGCTTAAATCAATTCGCGACGAACTCGAGAAAAATCGCGATATTATTGCCGTATCTCTAGATTTAAAAAGCTACTATCACTTCATTGATCCTGCCGCACTAGCAAGCCCGGAGTTACCTAAAGCCCTAGCTTTGGAGCTGTCGAAAGAAGAAATTGAATTTACTACCCAGCTGTCCAATTGCTTAAAAAATCTATTCCCACCGTTATCATGACCAGTGGTGGCTATTCAAAAGAGTCTTATCAACTTATTGCAGCGTTGGCGAGTTATTTAATTAACACCAGCGATTAAGGAGAGGAACTTGTGCTTTTTTATTGGCATAAATAACCGCCACTCACTCCCACCAAAACCACATCCTTCTACCTCAAAAACGCACAAAGAAATCAGATAATTTTTAATTACATATCAAAAATTTTTCATAAGAAAAATTGGCGCAACCTGTTTATTTGCTAACGCTTTCCCAACCAAAAAACAATCACGCAATCCTAGTTTCAAGAACCAGTTTGCTTTATGAATGCGTTGTCGTCTTAATCAATATCCATATTAGCATATTATATTGACAATAAATTTGGCCACGGATATATCACCAGCTTCGAATTCGTCAGTCAGTTTCCGTAATCAGCAGTCGTCTGGCGCTCGATCAATTTATGACGGTTGATTATTCAGGAGGTCATGTTCAATGAAACTTGCATCGTTGAAAAAAATATCCAGGAAAGGTCTGGTTGCTATTGGTCTTGCAGCGTTATTGTCGTCGGCGGTTAACGCGCAAACGCTTACGTCAAATTCCACCGGTACGCACAGTGGTTTTTATTATTCGTTCTGGAAGGATTCGGGCAGCGCGTCCATGACGTTGTATTCAGTCGGTCGTTATTCCTCGCAGTGGAATAACAGCACGAATAACTGGGTCGGCGGCAAAGGTTGGAATCCCGGGAATAGTTCGAAGGTGGTTAACTACTCGGGTTATTACGGCGGCAGCAACAACCAGAATACCTATTTAGCGTTGTATGGCTGGACGAGAAGTCCGCTGATTGAATACTACGTGATTGAAAGTTACGGTTCCTATAATCCCTCGTCGTGTAATGGCGGCACGGATTACGGCAGCTTTCAAAGTGATGGTGCGACTTACAATGTGCGTCGCTGTCAGCGCGTGAATCAGCCGTCTATCGAAGGCGACCGGACAACGTTTTATCAATACTTCAGCGTGCGTTCGCCCAAAAAAGGTTTTGGCAATATTTCCGGCACGATCACCTTTGCCAATCATGTGAATTTCTGGCGCAGCAAAGGTTTGAATTTGGGTAATCATGATTACATGGTGTTGGCTACCGAGGGTTATCAAAGCAGCGGCAATTCGGATATCACGGTTAGCGAAGGTAATAATAATTCGGGCAATAGCTCGGCCAATAATTCTTCTGCGACTAGCAGCACCGGTAACGGTGCTGGTATTACGGTTCGCGCACGAGGAACGACAGGCGCTGAACAAATTGCGTTGCGTGTTGGCGGCGCGACGGTGCAGAGCTGGACCTTGAGCACGAGTTATCAAAGCTACGTTTACAGCGGTAGCGCTTCCGGTGATATCAATATCGAATACGCTAACGATTCCGGTGATCGCGATGTGCAGGTTGATTACATCCAGGTGAATGGTGAAACGCGCCAGGCGGAGGATATGGATTACAACACCGCCCTTTACGCCAACGGTTCCTGCGGTGGCGGCGGCAACAGTGAATGGATGCATTGCAATGGCGTTATTGGTTTTGGTGATACGTCCGATTGCTTCAGCGGTAGTTGTGGTGGCGGCAATACCAGTAGCACCGGTGCTATCAGTAGTGTTGCCAGTAGCGTTGTGAGTAGTACGGCCAGCAGCACAGCGACAACGAGCAGCGCAAACAGCAGTGTGAGTACCGGTGGTCAGTGTCAGTGCAATTGGTACGGCACGCTGTATCCCAGTTGTGTAACGACGCAAAGCGGTTGGGGTTGGGAAAATTCCCAAAGCTGCATCAGCAATAGCACGTGCAATAGTCAACCGAGTAATGCTGGCGGCGTGGTGTGTGGCACCAGCAGTTCGGTAAGCAGTTCGTCCAGTTCCGTCAGTTCAATGCCGGCGAGTTCAGTTAGTTCAATGAGTTCAAGCAGCGCGGCGTCAAACAGTTCTGCTTCGGGTGACATGTTGGTGTACGCCGTTAACGCCGGTAATTCTGTGGCGGCTACGCTGGACGGTGTGGTCTATCAGCCGGATCGTTTTGCTTCCGGTGGGATGACGCAAATCGTCAGCGATCCGATCAGCGGCACAACGGAGGATACGCTGTATCAATCCGAACGTTATGGCACTTATCGTTATGAAATTCCGGTGACCAATGCGACCTACAGTATCTTGTTGCATTTCGCCGAGGTCTATCACAACGCGGCGGGTGCGCGCGTGTTTAACCTCAGTGTTGAAGGGCAGGCTATCCTCTCCGATTTTGATTTGTTTACCATGGCCGGCCACGATGGCGCTTATGAGGAGCTGGTTGAAAATATTGCGGTTACCGATGGCGTTCTCACCATTGACCTGACCACGCTGGTCGACAATGCCACCATTAGCGGCTTTGCCATCTACTCCAATGATGGCGGTGAATTTACCGGAGAAGACGAGCCGGAATGTACCGCGGCAGAACGTCAGACGCCCACGCCGATAGATTACAACCGGGCTGTCACTCGCCAAGAGCAACGCAATCCGCCCTCGGGTCCGTTTGGTTACGCCATTGAGCACGCAACGCAAACCTTGCCGAATCACACCATCTATCGGCCGGATCTGGCGCTCGCCGACAATATGCCTATCGTGGTGTGGGGCAATGGCGCTTGTTCAAATGTCGGTACCGAACAGGCGGATTTTCTGTTGCAAATTGCCTCGCACGGTTATCTGGTGATCGCCAACGGTGGGCCGTTTGGTTCGGGCAGTAACGATCAACATGAAACCGAACTGGTGAAAGCCATTGATTGGGCGATTGCGGAGAACAGCCGCCAATGCAGCCCGCTGTATGGAAAACTCAATGTGGAAAAAATTGGCACCATGGGCTGGTCTTGCGGTGGCGGCATGGCGCACTACGCCGCGGTAGATCCCCGTGTTGATACGGCGGTTGCCTTGAACAGCGGCATCGCGATCTATGGCGACCGCTTCAATTACTATCCGCGTTTCCATTCGCCCCTCGCCATCTTCAACGGCGACCAAAGCGACGTGGCCTACAATCCCGGTTTGCAACAATACGATGAAGTTAACAACGTACCGATATACCACGCCAATTATCCGATTGGTCATGGCGATGCCTACTTCCAGGATAATGGCGGCGAGTTTGGTATTGTCGCGGTAGGCTGGCTGAACTGGATGTTAAAAGACGATCAGACAGCCACCGGCCGAGGTATGTTTATGGGCAATAATTGCCGTTTATGTCGCTCGCCCTGGGTGAGTAAACATAAAGGGTTTTAAATTACACTGAGTAGTAAGCGTCTACGGAATATTCTCCACGCGCGCAAACGCGTGGAGAATTTTTTTAAAAAAGTGCGTAGATAATAAAGCGGTACAATTTGATCCGCTTGATCCCTCAGGCAATCAAATGCCAGATGGTGGCCACGGTGTTTGTTCGCTTTTATACAAGCCGTGCCTACTACATGCTTCTAGACTGCTCCTGCCGTCGCCATTCGCAGCAGGTTCAGGAGTTTATTGCATGAAGCTACCCAAAAACGTTCTATTCGCCAGCTTGTTGATGCTGTGCCTTTTACCCTTGGCCCGAGCGGCCGAATTACCCAACGTCTTATTGATTACCGGTAAAGCGCCTGACAGCGTGAGCAACCGTTATCCGAATTGGGAGCATGAGTTCTATAACGAAGAAATCGTCAAAGCACTTGAAGGTCTGGTGGAAATAACGATCAGCGACGATCTGGCGCTGCTTAATGATCAGCATCTGGCGCGCTATGACCTGATAATGAACAACTCGTTATTTCGCGCTCCGAATCAGCAACAGCTTGCTGCGTTTTACCGGTTCATCGAAGGAGGCAAAAGCTATCTTGCACTGCATTCCGGTCTTTCTACATTTTTGAATTCTGAACGCTACAGCGAGATGATCGGCGGCCATTTTTTGGGTTGGGATAATCGCAAATCTTTGCAGGTTCACACCTTCGATGCCTGGTACGGCTATGACTACAACGATCAAACCCAGCACCCCATCACCCGCAGCATGCCCAACTTCCTGATTGATGATGAATTGTTTTTGATGCACACCAACACCGATGCGCTTGAGGTGATTGCGCGGGCAGAACACCACCCGGTGCTGTGGTTGCGGGATTGGCACAAGGGCAAAGTCATGGGGCTGGCTCTGGGAAATGGCAAGACAGAAGCCCGGCATCCCGATTATCACCGTTTGCTTCAAAACAGTGTGCGCTGGCTGGTGGGTTATCCCATTGTAGAAACCTTGCCGGATGGGCGTTTTCTTCGCAACGCTGGAGAGGTAAAGGAATTTATTCATTTGCAGGAGATCAGCCACCATTCGCAGGACGCGCCCATGCGCTATCAACTTGTTGCCAACACGAATCCTGAGCTGGTTAAAGCGCAAATTGATGATCGAGGCCATGTCCGCCTGACATTTGCATCGGAACTCGTGGGTACGGCCCGTATCACCGTGCAAATTCAGGCCGCTAACGGACTAACAACCACCGCGGATTTCACGCTCACCGTCGATCAACTCACCACCGGAAACCTCGCTGGTTATCACGGCGTTTCAGCGCACACCTCATCCAATGAGTTCCGCAAATTTACCGCTGACCCGGCGTATGTGTTTGATGGAAATCCTGCAACACGTTGGTCGAGCGCCTATGAAGATAGCAGTTGGATTTATCTGGATCTTGGTGAATCGCGTCGGATAAATCGCGTGCGCCTACTGTGGGAAGGCGCCTATGGTCAGCGCTATCAGATACAGGTATCCGATGATGCGGATACCTGGACGTCTGTGTATCGCGAAAGCAAAAGTGATGGTGGTGAGGACGATATCCGTTTTGCAGCGGTGGATGGTCGCTACATCAGATTGTATGGCGAGCAACGCGCAACTTCCTGGGGTTATTCGCTTTACGAGTTTGAAGTCTTTGGTGATTAGCCTGGCTAGTCGTATACCTCTTCGAGGCTATGCCATCCAAAGATAATAAAGCCCAGTTAACGATAAGGCGCAAATAATAAAGCCGGCGGTGTATTCGGCCATAGGGCGTAACCTATGTACGCGCGGATTGGCCTTTAAAATACCGGCGACTAAAAATGCCGTAAGAAAAATCGATGCCACTACTTTTGCTGTGATTATCAAGAAGGCCATGAAAGTATGTTGCGCGTTTAATTTTCGGGAATGAGAAAGACATATTGAGCCATCTAGAAAGGTAGCTTGCCTGCACCTGAGTGAGCATACAGGCAAGCCATTTTCCATTACAATTTTCTCAAGGTATCGCGCGCTTCCTGGTTGGCTTTTTCTGTCAAACGCATCAATACATGTTTGATCAAGCTGCGTGTTAATTCCTTTTTAGTTTTGGCCACCTTCATACCCAACGCCTGCATGATCTTTCGCATTAAATGCTCGACCCACACACTCACGTTTTCCGCCAGGTCGATGCCTTTCGCTAATATGTAGGCAATTTTATCGGCTAGCGTAAACGCGCCAATAAAGGCGGCTTGCAAACCAATGATGGCCGACATCGCCACTTTCTTAATAACATAAATGATTGCGGAATCTACCCATCGCCAAAAACTTGCCGAGGAGGAGTCTACGGGTGATTTCGATTTTAACCATGACTCGATTGCACTTTCGATTGTGTAAGGTTGATCCGGTACGTCACTCATTTGTGACCAGGATTTTCCTTCCACCGACGTAATGTAATTCGCCATAAAATGCGCCGCACCCGACGTGAGCGGCTGGGCAGAATAAAGGTAATGGCCATGTGCTTTGTAAGGCGCATGCATAAAAGGATAAAGCGGAACCATGGGTACAGGGTCAGTGCGATGGTAGACACGGTGGATATTGGCTTCGCCGATTGAAGACGTGGTGCTTTTCACAAACCATTCTGTTCCAACCCGTGGTGCGCCGAATGTGTAGAGTTTGGTTGGATGTTTGAGGCTGCGTGCGACCCAATCTGCTGCGAGCGCAGCGACTGCGCCACCTAAACTGTGGCCAATGCAGTGAACGGTTGTAATATTGCCTTTGAATGAGCTGAAAAAATTGCGTATCTCCGGCAGCATGCTGGAGAAGCTATGATTAAATCCGCAGTGGACGGGAAGACCGGTCGAGGAACGAGTGATTCCAATACGTGCATCGGTAAGTACATCAGCTTTTTTATTCGCCATCGTGGTTCCGCGAAATATTAAAAAAACTTCGCTTTTATTGTTTTCTCCGCCCTCAGCACAAACCCCAAAACCATCGGTAAAATTTAATATTACTCTACCACCAACTTCTGATTTTAAATGTTTGTGTGGTGACGATTCTGATTTTCCTGCACGCTTAAAATAGGGAAGCTTCAAAAATAAATCCACGAGCATAGGGTTCTGAACATCATAGATTCTTGAGGCAAGTGTAGCTGCAATAGTTGGGGTTAGAACGGCCATATTATTTCTCCATTTCCTTTGTTAATTCACTCCACTCGCACAAAGTTTCAAGGAGTGCGTGTTCGAGATGGGCATCCATCTCTTCTTTGGTAAGTTCACAGGTTAGATTCTTCGGTCGACCACCTAACTCACCGTAAAGATGTGTGGTTGACTTTCCACCCTTCCAGATAAGATATTCCTGACCGTCGAAATCTACGGTGATCATTTGGCCGATTGAAATCTGGAATAATGGATTTTCATCATATACGACGGTTTTCTTTGGAATCGAAAAATAGCCATTTTCATCGGCCGTGAAATATTCGTTTTCGCCTTCTTGATCTTTCCAGGCAAGCCATAACTTTAATTTTGCGCCTGAGGCAGGTTTTCCATTAAACGTCAGCTGTCCTTCCAGAGGCGAGAAAAGCACAGCTTCTACTTTGTTCTTTTCCCCAAAAAATAATGACATAGCAGCTCCTTGTTGGAAATAAAATAGCGAGACGAAAAGTGTTAATAGTGTAAGTAGATGGCGCGGCTTCAAGAGCTTGTACTCCATGTGGCTTGATTCTTCTTCAGCCCTTGCTTTGCAGATGGCTTTATCGGGCTTCGATGGTCGGTCTTTATAACATCCTCACTTAAAAACTGTCACCCATCATTGATTGGTTTTTATATATTAGGACCTTGTTCGCTGATTATGTGAGCCAGGTCGTGATCGACAGGGTGTGCAGTAAAGTTTCCCGACAAACTTTTTTATCTACTGACATGTTGGTTAATTGTCGTTATGGAATATGTAACTCATTGATCTGCTGATCGTTAGATCTTGCGTACATTTCTATAGTGATATGCACCAATTCTTCATGAACACCCAGCAGCTCTTTGAAATAATCCGGCGAGACATCACTCGTGGTATGCAAACTCAAAATACACGCGTAGCTACCTCTCCCAACTCGCCACACATGCAGGTCGACAATCTCGGCTTTTATCGGACTTGCTGCAATCACTTCACGCACTTCATCGGTGATAGGCGCGCCCATCTCCGCATCCACCAGTGCGCGGCCGGATTCTTTTAACAAACCAATTGCCCACACCGCCACGAGAATACCGCCGACAATTCCCATTACCGGATCGAGCCAGGCGGCGCCCCAGAGCTTGCCGCCGATCAACGCGATAATCGCCAACACGGACGTGGCGGCGTCGGTGATGACGTGCAGGTAAGCGGAACGCAAATTCAGATCCTGGTGATGGCTGTGATTGTGATGCGTGTGGTTGTGATGGGGATGGCCGTGATCATGGCTATGGCTGTGTCCGTCCTTCAACCACCAGGCACAAATGAGATTGACCACTAAACCCACGATGGCGATTGCGATGGCTTCGTTGTAATGAATCTCGCCCGGCGACAACAGCCGCTCAATGGAGTGATAAAACATCAACAGCGCCACCATCAACAACAGGATAGCGCCGGTGTAACCGCCGAGTACTTCAATCTTCCAGGGCCCAAAGGTAAAGCGCACATCGCCCGCAAACCGTTGCGTCAGTTTGTACGCTAGCAGCGCCAAACCCAGGGCGAGCACGTGCGAACTCATATGCCAGCCATCTGCTAGCAGTGCCATAGAATTGAAATACCAGCCGCCGGTGATTTCAATCACCATCATGACAATCGTCAGGATCAGCGCGCGCAGGGTATTTTTTTCGGCGAGCGGGTTGTGCTGGTCAAAGGTGTGTGTGTGGCAGAGGCGTTGCGGTGTTTGGGGCATGGGATTTCCATCAGACGCAGATAGGTGAAATATCTGGCTATGGTAATCGTTTGCTGACACATCTCAAACCAGCAAAGCTGGCCATCACACCGGCGCCAAATATCCACATAAACTAACAGCTTACAGGTCGACCAATATACTAATTCAAAGTGCTGACTCCCGCCCGCTAAAATCCCGATGAAAGTGATGGCGATCCGAATAAAGCAGTATCAACATCTTAGGTGTCGACTCCGAAAAAAAATCCAAAAAATGCTATCGCTAACCAGAGATGACTTGATGTCACGAAAAACAGACAACGCCACCAATCTATTTTGGTGGCATAGCTTCTTATCAACTCCGCATCTATTATTGGCGTTAAACGTTGAGCAAAACGTTTAGGCAGTAAAATCACATAGGCGTAAGTAACTATCCTGCTGCCACCAAAATCGAGAGCTTGATTGTGAGAAATTTCATCTTTCTTAATTTGTTTTTCTATACGTCTCATAGTGAGCTGTGCTAACGCTAAACACGAGACTGCAGTAAGCGCAAAAAGAGTAAGAAAAATAGTAAAAAACCAATCGGTTAATGTGTTGCTTGATGCATACTCCATAGACTATTTATCCCAGATCCAGGTAGCCAGTGATTTACCGCCAGAATCAAGAGCGTAGGCGGCTCCAAATCCTGCTGCGACTCCTATCCCGATCATAACCACCCATCCCACTGGAGTCAGACCTAAACCTATAGTTGTCAATCCGGCAATTACAGCTTTCCCGGTAAACAACCCGGCAGCGCCACCAAAGCCAAACCCCGTTGCCTGTATCGCTGCCTCCCGCTGCCAATTCCCACCTTGCTGATAAGTGTTATGCACGTGATTAACCCGTATCCCGGCATCGAGCGCAACCATGCCTTTACCCGCATAGGAGATACCTTTTGCCAAGGTGGCAATTTGCGTCGCCTGTGCGTTGTTCGCCACGTTGATACCACGACCGCGACGTTGTGCAAGGGTGATACCTCGATCAGCGCCGGAGAGAGCGTTGCCGCGATTTTTGCCTAGGCTGTTGGGTGAGGCGAGTTTATTGAGTTCGGCATGGTACCTGGTTTGCAATTCATTGTACGCCAGCCGGGCTTTGCTTTTCAGATCCGCTCTGGTAGCGCTGGGACCACGGCCTACGCCTTTGTGCTTGTGTAGTGCCATTAACGCATTTTGATAGTTGATCAAGGCTTTTTGAAAGCCGGTCAGACGCACTTCGCTGGCGGTAGCGCCAGCGCCAAGGAGGCTACCGGTATTTTGCAGATTTAGAAAAGCCAGGTGCTTATCGTAAAACGCAGCCAATGTCGGGGTGAAGTCACCAAAGGTGTCGATGGTACACATCAAGTGATTGCGCGGTGCTTCGGGCAAGCTACTAAGTGTCAGCGTGATCATCCGGCTTTCGGGATGCGCGCCTTTATCGGCGAGGCAGTAAGGCATATTGGCTGTGAATTCATTGCAGGCTAATGCATTGTTGCGCGCGAGTCCCGCAGTAGTAGGCGTGTCTTTACCAAAGAGTTGCTGGGTGGAGAGGGTCTAGGAAGGAAAGAATATTTCAGGCATCGTGGTCCCTTACTGTGGCTGTGGATAAAACGTGGACCGGAATTTTGCGATAGCGAAATCTCCCCGTAAATCACAAGGTTATAACAAAAGATCACACAGTGACTTGTATCACAACAAGGCTAGCGTGCGGCAGGAATTGCCTGCGGGTTGCGAGCACCTGCCGCCTCAGTCTCTGCGCGAACTCACACCACGGGCGGATTCACCTTCGCAAAAGCCTCCTGACGCCGGTAAGCGAAATATGGATAGGCCGCTGTTTGCTCGCTCACCTGATCTAATCGCTTTATCTGTTCCTGCGTCAGTGCCCATCCCACCGCGCCCAGATTATCGCGCAGCTGTTCTTCATTGCGCGCACCCAGGACGACGGTGGCAACCGTCGGACGTTGAAGCAGCCAATTGATGGCAATTTGCGGAATGGTGCGGCCCGTCTCCGCCGCAATATCGTCCATCACCTCCACGAGGTCGTAAACAAGGTTGTCATCTACCGGCGGACCAAACTGCGCCGTCTGGTGCAGGCGGCTATTCGGTGGAATGGGTTGATCGCGGCGCACATTGCCGGTCAGTCTGCCCCAACCCAAGGGGCTCCACACGGCGGCGCCAATGCCTTGATCGAGCCCCAATGGCATCAGCTCCCATTCATAGTCGCGGCCGACCAGGGAGTAATAGGCTTGATTGGCGACGTAGCGGGGATAGCCGTAACGATCTGCTACCGCTAAAGATTTCATCAATTCCCACCCGGAAAAATTGGATGCGCCGATGTAGCGAATTTTTCCCGCACTGATGAGCGCATCCAGTGCAGAAAGTACTTCGTCTACCGGCGTGAAGCCATCAAAGGCGTGCAGGTAAAACAGATCGATGTAATCCGTATCCAATCGCTTTAATGACGCTTCGCATGCCTTGATAAGTCGCGCGCGGGATGAACCCCAGTCACCGGGTTTATCGCCCATCGGCAAGGTTGTTTTGGTCGAAATGATGAGTTGATCGCGCCGCCCTTTTACCGCTGCGCCCAGAATTTTTTCTGATTCACCGTCGGAATACACGTCGGCGGTATCGAACATATTGGCGCCGGCCTCCAGGCAAATATCAATCAATTTTTTGGCAGCCTCAACATCGGTATTGCCCCAGGCGCTGAAGAGCGGGCCTTTGCCACCAAAGGTACCCGCGCCGAAACTTAATGCCGGAACCTGTAAACCGGATTTACCCATGTATCGATATTCCATAAAAACTCCCGTGTTTCATCTTCGAATGCTGAATTGTGTTGGGCCGGATTATGGATCGTCTGAAGAGCGTGATATATAGTCAGCCGGGAAAATAACTTGTGAAATGAGGTCACGATGATCCGCTTGGAAAATCGTTCGGGAGAGATGGAAATATTCGTCGGCGTAGTAAACGCTGGCAGCTTTTCGGCAGCGGCGGCGCGCCTTCAAATGACGCCATCGGCGGTCAGTAAATTAATGAGTCGGCTTGAAACGCGTTTGGGCGCGCGGTTGATTAATCGCTCGACGCGCAAGTTACAGCTCACGGCGGAGGGCGCTGAGTTTTATCAACGTTGCCTGAACATTCTTTCCGATATTGAAGAGGCTGAGAGTTGTGTCAGTCACGCCGAGATGGCGGCGGGCAGAGTCAACGTGAATGTGAGCGTACCGGTGGGAATGCGCATCATTCTGCCCCTGGTGCCCGCGTTTTTAAAACAGTACCCACGGGTTTCGCTGAATCTGCAACTTACTGATGAAGTGGTTAATCTGCTGGATATCAATGCGGAAGTGGCCATCCGTAGCGGACGAATGAAAGATTCCCGTTTATCGGCGCGAAAACTGGGCGCTACACCCATGACCATCGTAGCGTCTCCACATTATCTCCAAACCTATGGCTTACCCAAAACGCCGCAGGATCTCGAAAATCACAATCGCCTCGGCCATCACTTTGCGCGCGAAATGAATGGTTGGCCCTTCACGGTTGATGGAAAAGAAATTGTCATTCCTATCAATGGCAATGCGCAAGTCAGTAACGGTGAAGCCTTGCGATTATTATGTGTGGAAGGACTGGGCATGGCGCGTCTCGCCAATTTTTTAATTGCAGACGACGTTGAAGCCGGGCGACTGGTGCCGGTATTGCAGGACTACAATCCGGGTGATCTGGAAGAAATTCACGCGGTATATATCAGCCAGGGAGGACCTTTGCCACATCGAATACGCGTTTTTATTGATTACCTTGCTGACAATATTGCGCTTTGAATACGGCGAAAACCTGGTCACCGGAAGCTAACCAAAAAAATCCAGCTGCTCGTCGCCGTGTTTTTTTGCGCGCGGCGGAATAACTTGCGGCTTGCGAAAGCGCGAGTCATCAAGCGTATGAAAACGGCTGTTGCGATCCAGCCCGAGGCGCGCGACGGTTTTACGAAAACGTTGACGAAATAAGTCGGCCCATAACCCTTCGCCGTGCATACGCGAACCGAATTCTGCATCGTAATCTTTTCCGCCGCGCATATCGCGAATGCGGTTCATCACACGCTCTGCCCGTTCCGGAAAATGGGTTTCCAGCCACTGTTGAAATAACGGGTTTACCTCCCAGGGCAAACGCAGCACGGTGTAACCGGCGCTGGTCGCACCGGCTTCATGGGCGGCGGCCAATACATGTTCCAATTCCTGCTCGGTCACAAACGGAATAATCGGCGCGACGCTGACGGAGACGGGAATACCCGCGTCGGCGAGTTTACGAATAGTTTGCAGGCGACGGGTGGGCGATGCCGCGCGCGGTTCCAGGGTGCGCGAAATATTGTGATCGAGTGTGGTGATGGTGACGGCAGCGACGGCTTGTTGCTTCTCCGCCATAGCGGCAATGATGTCGATATCCCGTTCAATCAGTGACGACTTGGTAATTAACCCCACCGGGTGCTCGCATTCGCGCAACACCTCCAGCACGTGTCGGGTAAGTTGAAAGTCTCGGTCACAGGGTTGATAGGCATCGGTGTTAACACCGAGCGCGATGCAGCTGGGTTGATAAGAAGGGCTCGCCAGTTCGCGCCGCAATAATTCGGCGGCGTTGACCTTCGCATACAAACGCGTTTCAAAGTCCAGGCCTGGCGATAAGCCCAAATAAGCATGGGTCGGCCGCGCAAAACAGTAGATGCAGCCGTGTTCGCAACCGCGATAGGGATTGAGCGAAACGCTAAAAGGTAAATCCGGGGAGCTGTTGCGGCTGAGGATGCTTTTGGCAAATTCTTTAGTGACAAAGGTTTTTACAGGTTGGCCGTTATCGTCTTCGTCGCGCCACCAGCCGTCATCCACCGCTTCGGTGGTTTGAATTTCATAACGGCCCGCCAGGTTGCTGACAGCACCGCGACCCTTCTGCGCTTTTAAGGGCGGTGCAACCCATTGATCCGCATCGGTAATGTCATCGTCGTGATTCATAACACCCACCACAATACTGTATTTTCGTACAGTATTGTGGTGAGGATTTAGAAGAATAGCAAGCGGAACGATAGATGGGTTCTATAACAGTATTAGGTGGTTCGGTAATTCATTCTTTTGATGCGTGGCCGGTACGTGTTGTTGCAGAATCGCACCGCAACCTTTGATGCAGTTGGTCAGGCCTTCATGGGTATTGCCTGCCTTGACCGCCGCGACAAAATCATCCACCAGTCCTTGCCATTGGGTTTGCGCCACCTGTTGGTTGATACCGCGATCCGCAATGATTTCCACATAGCGTTCCGCTTCAGAGACAAACAGCAAGACCCCGGTTTCGCCCCGGGTGTGATGCAGGTTGTTCTCCAGGAATTGCCGCCGTGCCATATTGGCCGCGCGCCCGTAACGCACGGATTTGGGAATCAAACGGATGCGCAACGCGGGAATGCGAAATAAACCGACCAATGCCAGAAAACTTAACCATTGCACCAGCACAACATCGGCGGTGGTTAACCAGAACGGCATAAACAGCACCGGTAAAGGTATTAACAGCGCGATAGCCGCCGCCCAGAGCACCGGGATGTAACGATAGTCATCACTCTGGCGCGCCACCACGGCGACAAACTCTGCGTCGGTATGTTGTTCAACGTCTGTAATAAGATCAGCCACGCTTTGTTGCTGATCCGGATTAATTATTGTCATCACCATCCTCCTGAAGCACCGCCGCCACCAAAACCGCCACCGCCTCCACCGAAGCCTCCGCCGCCGAAGCCGCCACCGCCACCAAAACCACCGAGGCCGCCATAATAGGCACCACGGCGTGAGCCGCCACCGGTGCCGCCGGAGATCATTGCCAATAAAAAGATCACGCCGATAATCACAAAGACCATAAACAACGGCAGGCGTTTTTTGCCGGTCGAGACCTCGCGCATCTCGTATTCATTACCCACGGCTGCAATGATGGCGTAGGTGCCTTCCTTGATGCCGTCATTAAATTGCGCCTGTTTAAATTTGGGCAGGATAATGCTGTGAATGATATTCGCGGATATCGCATCGGTTAAGGTGCCTTCCAATCCGTAACCCACTTCAATGCGCACGCGTCGCTCTTCCTGGGCGACCAGCAGAATCGCACCATTGTCTTTGTCTTTCTGACCAATTCCCCAGTGGCGTCCAAGCTGGTAACCGAAATCTTCAATGACCTGCCCCTGCAAATTGTTGAGTGTGACCACCACCACTTGATTGGTGGTGGCCTTCTCGTGAGCGGCGAGCACTTCAGTCAATTCGCGTTCGGTTTGTGCATCGAGCAGATCAGCGTTGTCCACCACGCGTCCGGTCAATTCAGGAAATTGAATCTGGGCAAATGCAATCTGGCAGACAAAGGTCAGCAGTAACGTAGTCGCCGCTAAACAGCGCATCAGAATTTAACCTCGGGTGCTTTGTCCGCGTCCTCGCTGGTGGCTTTATAGACATCGCGAATCTCAAGATCGGAATACAGGATTCCGTGCCAGATACGGCCGGGGAAGGTGCGGATTTCGGTGTTGTAACGCTCTACCGCCTGAATGTAATCGCGCCGCGCTACCGCAATGCGATTCTCTGTTCCTTCCAGTTGTGATTGCAATGCAAGAAAGTTCTGATTGGATTTCAAATCGGGGTAACGCTCAACAACCACCAGTAAACGTTGCAAGGCGCTGCCCAATTGCGCTTGTGCCTGCTCAAATTGTTGCAGCTTTTGCGGGTCATCGATCACGTTCTGATCCACCTGCATGGAGCCGACTTTCGCCCGTGCTTCCACCACGGCGGTCAGGGTTTCACGCTCCTGCGCCGCATAGCCTTTGACTGTTTCCACCAGATTCGGCACCAGATCCGCCCGGCGCTGATACTGGTTTTCTACCTGCGACCAGGTGGCTTTCACCTGCTCATCCATGGTCGGAATGTTGTTGATACCGCAGCCGACCAAGAGCGACAGCATGGCCGCGAGAATTACTGCTTTGCCTAAGGAAACCGGAAAAGAAGACATGACGAGATTTGCTCCTGCATAACCTGGGGAGAGGGAATGATGGGGACATCGGTAGCGATATTCAACCGGCGCGCCGGCGGACACTTTGTCAAACTGAAAATATTCCACTATATTCCCAGCGATAAAAATAACAGCCAGCCCGCGCATCTCACAGGGTGTCACGGGAAACAACAAAGCCAGTTAAAGGATAAAACGATGAATAAGTATGGAGTGATTTTTGGTGTAGTTATGTTCGCGGCGGGATTTTTTACCCACAATGCTGTTTCCCCTTCAACGGATACACAAGCCGCAATAGCGCCATCAACTGATAAACTGATCCCCGCTCATGTAGCACGTTCCGATAGTCCTGATCCTGAAACTCTTGCGTTGAAAAAACAGATTGCGCAGTTGGAAAATCAGATCGCTATGCTCACGCAACGCACGGAAATTCCTCCGGCCACACTGCCGACTGCTATGGAACGACAAGTAGATACTGATTCATCGCAGCCACAAGTGACCGGTGTTGAACAGGAAAAAGTGCAAGAACTGATGGCGATAAAGGCGAAGGAAAGAGCGCAGGCAATAAGTCGCTGGAACGCGGAAGCCAATAAAAAACCCGGTGGTGTGGCTGCGGTGATGGGTGAAAAATTCGGCCAGGAAAACGTGGACGATAACTGGGCTGCGTCACAGGAAACCAAACTCTATGACAAGTTTTCAATTGATGAGAAATTGGCTGAGCTCCCGGTGACCGAAACGCAATGCAAGACAACCTTATGCCGTGTGTCGATTGCGGCTTCTGATACGTTACCCGATTCCACAACGATAGCTCAGTTAGTTAGTGATACGGGTGCTAACGCAGGGTTCAGTTCATACATGACCATTCTGGAGCCGGAAGCAGGTCTGGTTCATATTTATTTCAACAAAGAGCCTTTGGGTTTTCAAAATATCACCATTGAATAGGTGGGGGGAGTGGCTATAATTCGGGGGATTATTCTAATAACGATCACTGCCTGACCTATGAAGACGCCCATCTTTAATATCCATGATCTGATTCTTGTACTGACCCTGGCGGTGTGTTTGTTGCTGGTGGTATTTCAGTGGTTGCTCTCCAAGCAAAAAGTAATCGGCATTTACCTGTTGTCCGGTTTTTTTGTGTGCGTGGGGCTGACGGCCTTATGCAATCTGTTGTTGTGGAATGATTACATCGTGCTTCATACGCCAGCTGCGAAAGCATTGCTGGCCCTGGGTTTGGCGGCGGCGGTAGTGGGCAAGAGTGTGTGCCTGTATTTGTATGTGATGGCGATTACACAGGAAAATTTTCGTCTGCGCCTCTGGCATGCGGCGCACTTGCTCAATCTGGTGGTGGTGATGGGATTTATTATTATCGGCAACCTGGACAGCGACCGCTTGCGTTTTCGGCCCGAAAGCTACACACCTTTCAGCAGTCAGCTAACAGATTATTTATGGGATTATCTGAAAATCCTGCCGGTGATTTATGCCTTTGCGGCGGTGTGGGTGATTCGTCAGTACAAGCAGCAATTAAAAGAATTTTATTCCAGTCTCAGTTTGCAGGGGCCTTATGGGTTGTTGTTGCTGACCTTGGGGTTTGCTATTAATTGGTTATGGTCCCTGATGGTGCATCTGCTGGGTGAAACGATTGATACCGGGGTGGCCGATAACTTTGGTATTTTTGATAATTATATAACCTTCTTGTTGGTAAACGCGCTGTTTGTTTACAGCCTGTTGTACGCACATCAATTGATTCAAACCAAAGGCAAGGTGAAAGAAAAAGACGCAGCCGTAACCGCCGAGCCCTCGGCGGATGTGATAGAACGGATTCGCCGGGTAATGGAAGATGAGCAGTTATACCTGAAACAGAATTTAAATATTGAAGAGTTTGCGCGGCATTTGGGCATTCATTACCGCGAAGTCTCGAATATCCTCAATCACTATTTCAATACAAATTTTTTTGAATTTGTGAATCGCTATCGGGTTGAGCGGGCCAAAAAAATATTGTCAGACCCGCAGCGCGCCGATACGACCATCTTTGATATCTTGCTGGAATCCGGCTTTAACAGTAAGTCATCGTTCAATCGTTTTTTTAAACGCTATGCCGGTATGTCGGCGGCTGATTTTCGCAAACAGGTTCACAGCTAATCCATCAACCTGTTTGCGCCACGCAAGGGTTAAGGTTTCATATAAGCCTTGCGAAATGACAATAACATCAGCAACAACAGGCTTATCCAATGCAGGGCACCGCCGCCGCCACTACCGCCGGTATTATCACGCTGGCTTACGCTTGAACTGGACGATGATGTACTGCTGGACGACACGCTGGCCTCGCTGGATGAGGTTGCGCTACTGGCCACACTTGAACTGACAGACGAACTGGACACCGCTTGCGAACTGACACTTGAGCTAGAGCTGCTGGCCGGTTCATCGGCTGGCGGTGTGCCTGTGAATCCGACAGCATCTTCATGTGTAAGCGCAAGAATCAAAATTCCATCCTGAACAATCACATTTTCCGGCAAAAAATCCACGCGATTGGTATCGAAACTCCAATTGGCTTTGTTCCAGCGCGTTGCATCAAAACTGTCGAAGTCATCGCGCCAGGCGGGTTCAAATTCGTCGGTTTCCGCATTGTAGGATTGGTACTCGATGTAATTTACAAATTGATACACCGGCAAAATTGAATCATCCCAGGGCCCGACCCATTCCGGAGATTCGCTGGACCAGATATTAAACCGCAAGCTCTGCGGGTTGGTTAGGCTCGTGACTGTGCTGGTGCCGTTGATACGGCGTACTTCTTCGCCATCCAGATACCAGGCTACATAATCCGGTGTCCATTCCAGCACATAGGTGTGATAGGCATCGGCGAGTGAAACGTCTGTACTGTGATCTTGTAATGAATGAATCGTAGGGCGCGAACTGCCCAAAATAATATTGCTTTGCCATTCGGTCGCATTATTTTTGCCGAAGACTTCAATATCAATTTCTTCCCAAAAAGTAGTGCCAACTTCAGAACCATTTTTGTAAGTAAAGAAGGTAGACAGGATGCCGCTGCCTTCAGCCACGCGCATGCGAATTTCATAGCGACCATAGAGCACGCTGTCGGTGGAAAAAATCTCCGCACCTTTATAGGGTTTGGCAAAAGTGGAGTTGGAAAACAAAACGCCCAATAAAACAAGAAACAGGTAAGGCTTCATATAGACTTCTCGGTAAAAAAGCGGGATGGCACCCGTGTGCAATCCCGCAAGGTCGTGTAATTAATTGTCGTGAATAATTAGAGGCGGGTTAATTTAATCCAGTCGATATTAAAACCGCCGCTGTTGGCGTATATCGCCAGATTCTGAACACCGCTATTCAGATAAATATTGTGGGCAATCACCTGGTACGTGCCCCAACTCCCGGTGTAAGGCACACTGATCGTGCCCAGACCAACACCGTCCCGATCCAGCGTAAATTGTGCGGTGGTGAGCGCTGATGCAACGCGATATTCAACACGATAGGTACCGCTCTGGGGAATATTGACGTTGGTGTATTTGAACCACTCACCGGCATCGATATAGCCCACCACACCACCGCTGGCGAGTACGCTGCCGCCCACTTCATTAAAATTTTCCGCTTCAATCACAATGGATGTGCTGCCACCGCCGTTGCCGTTTCCATTGCCGTTATCCGTTGGCGGGTTACCGTTGTAACCGGTTTGCCCTTCACGGGTGAGCGCCAGAACCAGAATGCCGTTTTTCACGACCACATTAGCCGGATCAAAATCGGCAAGGTTTTCACCAAAGGTCCAGTTGGCCTTGCCCCAGCGGTTGCTGTCAAAGCTGTTGAAGTCATCGCGCCAGCCCACACCGAAGCTGTTGGTCGCACCGATGAAAGGTTTGTATTCAATGTAGTCAACAAACTGGTACACCGGCAGGATGTTCGGATTCCAGGGGCCCACCCATTCCGGGATATTGGCAGCCCACAGGTTGAAGCGGAGGCTCTGGGGGCTGTTCAGGCTGGTGACGAACTGCCCGCCATTGATCCGCCGGATTTCGGCGCCATTCACGAACCAGGCGATGTAATTGGGCGTCCATTCCAGCACATAGGTGTGGTAGGCATCGCCGAGGGAAGCCGGCGCGGTATGCACACCTTCGGTCTTGGTGGTGGGCCGATTTGTGCCGATGATCACATTGCTCTGCCACTGGGTGGCGTTGTTCTTGCCGAAGATTTCGATATCAATCTCTTCCCAAAAGACACCGTTTTGCTCGGACCCGTTTTTATAAGTAAAAAACGTGGAGAGCACACCGCTGCCTTTGGCGGCACGCATCCGCATCTCATAGCGGCCGTAGTGGTAGCTTTGGTTGGAGTAGATTTCCGCACCCTTGTAGGGCTTCGCGGTGGCATGACCGGCCATGAAGATGGCGGAGCTGAGGAGCAGCAGGGCAGATAACGAGTAGAGTTTGCGCATAGAGTTTCACCTTTATGATTATTAGAGGACTCCGGGAGCGGACGATGTCCGCCCGGTCATAATCCCGAAATCGACTCAGGTGATCGCGCCATTTTGCGCAGTGAACCTAAACTGGTGCTTAATTGGCGCCCCCATTGGCGCGCTTGATGAAGTTATTGCGCTCAGCGAAGCACAAAGTCACGGATGGCTTTTAATGCATTGGGGTTGTCGAACAGGTTGTTATGGCCGACGCCGGGCAACTCCAGCAGCTCCTTGGGGCTATTGATAGCGGCATAGGTGGCGAGAGAATCCTTGGGCGGGATAACCACATCCGCATCGCCGACCAGCATCAACACCGGGCAGGTGAACTGTTCGGCATAAGTAATCAGCTCAAAGGGGTGTTGCAGCAGCCATGTCACCGGCAGGATCGGAAACATCCGCTTACCGTTCTGGATGGCACTTTTCAGGGGCGTCAGCAAGACCAGCTTATCGATCCGGCGCTGGGTAGCGAGATAACCCGCCACTGCCGAGCCCAAGCTGCGGCCGATCACCACCACCTGCGCGGTATCGAGATTGTGCCGTCGGCCCAGTTCATCATAGATGGCCTCGGCATCCGCATAGAGCGCAGCCTGGGACGGCGTACCCTCGCTGCGACCGTAACCCCGATAATTGAAAGCATAAGTATGACGGGCGCCCATTTTTTGCAGGATCGGTAAGAGACTGATGACATCTTCCGCATTGCCGCCGAAATAAAGAATGATGAGCGCGTTATCGGCCGCCGGGTCCTCCAGCTGCCAGCCGCTCAACAGCGCGTCCTCTCCCGCTAACGCAATATGTTGCCCCGCGTATTGCGCATAAGCCGCGTCTTCGGCGGTCGTGCGGGGAAAGATCAGGCGCGTTTGCCACAAAAATGCCAGGGCGCAGAGCAGGAGATAACACAGGATAATAAACAACAGGATAGTCAGCATGGGTCCGGTCTTCATGGTCGCTTCGTCTCGGGTCAGAGAGGGTGAATAACACGAATAGCAGGGTAAATCCACGAAGCAGGGCGATATTTACACAGCCACAACAGTATTTGATGAACCTGAACAACGCCTTACCGCGCATCTTCGTATAATGCGCAACGCAATTGCATTCAAACACAGAGCACAGAGCACGGAGAAAGCTTCATGGATTCACTTTCACAAGCCGCCTTGGGTTCCGCGGTGGGCTTAGCGGTCATGGGCCGCCGTACCGCATTATGGAAAGCGGCACTGATCGGCGCAGCCTTTGGCACCCTGCCCGATCTGGACGCCTTTATCGATCACGGCGATCCGATTCGCAATATGACCTTTCACCGCGCAGCGAGTCATTCGTTGTTTTACCTCACCATACTCTCGCCCGCACTAGCCTGGCTGGTCAGTAAACTGTCTCGAAAAGCTGAACATTTCAAGCACTGGCTGGCGGCGATCTGGCTGATCCTGATTACCCATGTGTTGCTGGATTTTATGACCATCTATGGGACGCAGATGGCTATCCCTTTTAGCAATTATCCGTTCGGCGTCGGCAGTATTTTTATTATCGATCCCTTGTACACCCTGCCGCTATTGTTCGGCATTATCGCGGCGCTGATTTTTTATCGCTCGTCAGGTATGCGTCGGAATGCGTTAGGGCTTTCGTTAAGCACGGTGTATCTCGCGTGGACGGTCCTCGCGCAGTGGTATGTGGAAAAAATAACTGACGATTACCTGACACAACACGATGTGACAGTCGAGCAGCGTCTGGTAACACCGACACCGTTTAATACCTTGTTGTGGCGAGTCGTGGTGATAACGCCGGAGGGTTACGCGGAAGGTTTTTATTCTCTACTGGATAAAACACCGCAATTAAATTTGAAACATTTTCCGCGCAACGAGGATTTGTTTGATGCGGTGCAAGGTAACTGGGGCGCGGAACGCATGGCCTGGTTCACACATGGCTTTTTCAAGATGAGCGAAGACGATGGCAAATTAATGATTACTGATCTGCGTATGGGGCAGGAACCCTTTTATAGCTTTACGTTTGTGGTTGCGGAGCGCGTTGGCGATGTGTGGCAAGCGGTTATCCCCGAACATATCAGTGAAAATCCTGATATTGAGCTGGCGCTGGGTTGGTTGGGGCGGCGAATCGGAGGCGATATTGTTGATCCGCCGTGGTTGGTGGAATGAGAGATGTCGGATTACGCTTGCGCTAATCCGACCTACAATCAAACTAAATTCTCGCCTGCTGCGCCGTTTTTGCAGCCGGCGCATCCACCGGCAAATACTTATGCAAAAACGCATCCATAGCTTCAAAGGTCTGTTTGCGATGCGGCAGATAATCCAGGTGATGGCTACCGCCTTCCAGCTCGATGTACTCATACACCTTGTTGTATTTCTTTAAACGCTTCGCCATTAAGCGACTTTGGTCAACCGGAACAATTGTATCGTCCGCACCATGCAATAACAGGATCGGGATTTTTACCCGCTCTGCCAGCCGCGCGGGCGAGGTTTCGCGCAATTGTTTTTTATCGTTACCCAATTGCTCGCGCATCACATTGCGGTTGGTGAAATAACGCGCGGTGTTGCGCAATTTCACGATGTCGGAGATACCGGCAAAACTGATCGCACACTGAAATAAATCCGGCGTTTTGGTTGCCCCCATCAAGGCAGCATAACCACCGTAACTGCCGCCGGCGATACAGACGCGTTTCGGATCGGCAATGTTTTCAGTCACTAAAAATTTCACCGCATCTTCCAGGTCATCCTGCATCGCCAGACCCATACCACCCACGGCCATCATCATAAAGTCGTGACCGTAACCGGCGGAACCGCGAAAGTTAGGTTGGAACACGGCATAGCCGCGATTCGCCATATAGGCGGAAAAACTGTCGTAACCTTTGCCGTCGCGCGACATCGGGCCACCGTGAGGCAGGATGATGGTGGCAATGGGGGTGTCTTTAAAGTTTTTGGGCAATGACAAGTAGCCTTCCAGCTCCAAACCGTCGCGTGCTTTGTAGGTCACCAGTTCTTTTTCTACCAGAACGCCATTGCTCAATTCCGGATACACATCGGCTACAAAATCCAGGGTCTTTTTGTCGCGGTCACCAAACAGGTATTGGCCGGGTTGCGTCTCGCCGACAGAAAACAAAATGTATTTACGCGCGTCGTAGCTCAAGCTGGTGACATAATTACCGGAATCGGGCAAGGCTTTATCAATACCATTCTGGAAGGCGGTAAATTCAGGATTCCAGAAAATGCTTTTGCCACCGTTATCGTGATAATACAAACCCACGGCATCGCGGTGTGCGGGGGAATAAATCAAACTGCCGGAGACATCGTATTCAGGATTACTGAGGATCAACTCCATCGGATATCCTTCTTTGGACAAGTCCGCTTTATACACAGCCTTCCTGCCTTCATGGTCAGCCAGCAAATACAACGTGTTGCCATCTTTGCCAAACCCGAGCGGACTAATGCTGGGCTCATCAAATACCACATAAGACCAGGCCACCGTCCACTTGTTCGTCTGCGGATCGAGCACGCGGATGCTGATCTTGCGTTCGCGGTCGTTATAACCTTCACCCAAGCGCACGTTGCCCTGTTGATCCGCCATCCAGGAGCGCACCGATGCCATGTGTTTTTTCACCCGGCGCAAACGGCCGTTGTTAACGTTGGCTTTATAAACGGTTTGATGATTGGGAAATTCGCGGTCCACACTCAGGAGGATATGGTCGGGGTCATCGGGCAAGATGCTGATGATGTTGTCCTGGAACTGACTGATCCAGCCATCGGCCTCGTCATCCGGGCGCACCAGGGTAATCATCTTGGATGGCTTTTTTGCATCCACCGCCAGCAGGCGAGTTTCCGTAAAACGCAAATGCGTACCTCGACGGCTGTCAAAACGCAGGCTCATCAGCAAGCGATCATTATTAGCCCAGCGTACCCAGTTAAATTTGAATTGTTCGTTGTCGGTTTTGGTGGGATAAAAAACCTCACCGGTGCTCAGGTTCAAGGTCATGAGCACCGTATCCTCACCGATATTACGCAACGCAATCAGGTGCGTACCGTCCGGTGATAATTCCACGTTCTGTATCGCTTCATCGCGATAAAAAGCTTCCAGTGGCAGCGGTGTTTCGGGTGAGGCGTGGGTGAATGGCGAAGCGATGGCAAACAGCAAGCAGTTGATGATAAACAGTGTGCGGGTATGTCGTCCGCGTACCCAAGTAAATGTGAACATGGATAGAGTCCTTGTGTCTTTATAGTGATGATGAAATTTTTTCAATCCTGGTCGTGGCTAATCGGTGAGTCTTACCTCCTTGATGTCATCCAGCTGAATCGGCATCACCAGATGCCCGCCTTGTTCAAAGCGTTGAAATTGAATGCGCCCTTCTTCAACCGCGCGAATCTGTCCACGATAACTTTTGCCGTTGTGCAGACGAACACGCACGCTTTTACGCAAATGATTTTTCAAGTCGTCCAGCGATAGTAAACTCGGATCGACAACCGGCTCCGCTGCAACAGCCTCTTGCTCGGCTTCCTTTTGCGCAACGATTTGCGCTTGCTCTTCCTCCGTTAAACCCACCAGATCCAGCGTGACCACCGGTGCATCATTAACCTCCAGATTGCCCTGCAAACGATAAATTAAAATATTCGCCGGCGTCTCAAAAAGATCACGCAAGGAAAGGCTGGTGGCGGGAAACAAATACAAACTGAAACGGTCAGGTGTCTGCACAAAATTTTCGTAAGCGGCGGTCACCTTGGGGCCGACGGCAATACCCTGGCGATTCCAGTAATCCTGCCAGGCCGCCAGATGATGCGCGCGATATTCAGCAGGCGTCATACCGGTTTCCGCCGCACAGAATTTAATGACGTTAGCGGCGTAGCCCAGATCTTCATATTCCACATCAAGGCTGTTTAGCGCCGCGCGGGTAAATGTCGCAGCCATCACCTGCGCAGAGCGGGAGCTGGCACCGAGCTGGACATCAGCGGTGATCTCCAGACGCGCCAGTTCTTCGGTAAGGTTACGGACATAGAGGCGCAGTTTTTGCCCATCACCGATGATTTCGTAATCCAGATCGATATTCATCACCAATTCTTCATAACCCATATCCATCAGATCATGGCCGCTAAATTTCTGACGATTACCGCAACCCATCGCATCAAAACCCTGGGCGGTGCTGAAGGTCTGGCTGCTGCCGTAAACGCTACCACCGGTAAGAATCCGCAGCCCACTCACCGAAACACCCAGATGCTGGGGAAATTGCTGTTTTTTCGCGTCTTCAGACAGGTAAAACAAACCCAGCGCGTTGCCGGTGCGCAACTTGACCTGATCAATCAAAACCGCGTCGTTAGCGCCGTGAGGCTGGAAACGCAGGTGATTAATCTGCGCTTCGCCGGTGTGGGTCACATTGACATCCCGGTAACTGAAATCGCCCACCACTTGCGCGGCCTGGACCAGTTCGTCGAGGCTCTTTTTCATCTGGGATTCGTAATAGAACTTACCGCCAAAGAAAACGCCGGCGGCAATGAGGATGGCGAGGATCAGGAAGCGCTTCATACATGTGTCCTTGTGTCGAAGCCGGGGGCGGCTTCACAGGCCCATCCAGCTGGCAGAATAATTCGCTTTTATACCGAAAAGCGGGGTGAAGTGCGAGGGGCTGGGTGTAAAAAGCACGTCTGATGGACATGATGCTTCATAAAAACAGCGTGCCACCGTGACAAAACTGGACACATCGTAGAACAAAACCAGACTGTGATAGTTATTGCGATGAGTGATCCCAACCTATCGCAGAAGAGGACCATCAACCAAATGCTGAATCTGTAGCTCGGCCTGCACCAATGATTGCGCCAAACGTTCACCACCAAACTCGTCATTGCCCGCATAAACAAAATGCAATTGATTGATACCAATAAAGGGCAACACAGTACGCAAATAAGGTTCAACCTGATTGAGTGACGCGTAAGGGCCATCGGGTTCGTAACCGCTATCGCCGGTAGCAACCATGATAATCGTCGGCTTGTCGGTTAACAGCGGTTTGTAAGGTTGCGCATCTTCCGGTTCAAATAAAAATGTGCGCCCTACACGCACGATCTGATCGATCCAGGCTTTCACCGAGGCAGGCACACCAAAGTTATACATGGGTACGCCCATGACTAGCATATCCGCTGTCATTAATTCTTCTACCAGGCTATCGCTTTCGTTGAGTTGTTGTTGCTGTTCCGGTGTGCGTTGGTTTGTTGCGGTAAATGCAGCGGCGATCCAGTTTTCGTTGATAAATGACGGCAGCGCTTTGCCCAGGTCGCGGTAGATGACAGTGGCTGCCGGATCTTTCTCTTGCCAGAGTGTAATAAAATCCTGCGTCAATTTACGCGTGTGAGAGCGAGAGTAACGGGGGCTGGCATCGATATGTAAAATTTTCATGCGAATGTCCTTTAATGAATAGGTGTAAAATCATTTTGCACCACCAAGAACAATTCGGTAAGTACGCACATTTTTTTCACTCAGTATCCTTTTGGATACTGACAACACTTTGCCATTGAACAAAGAAGCAGGAATGCAATATGAGTAAACGAAAAAATAATCCGGAATATGGTTGTCCTGTTGAAGTAACGCTGGATGTCATCGGTGGGAAATGGAAAGGTATGGTGCTCTATTGTTTGCTGAATGGCACAGCGCGATTTAATGAATTGCGTCGTCTGATTCCCAAGGCCACACAGCGGGTACTGACAACGCAATTGCGGGAACTGGAACAGGATGGCGTTATCACGCGCAAGGTTTACGCTGAAGTGCCGCCGCGCGTGGAATACAGTTTGACGGAGTTTGGTTTGAGCCTGAAACCGATTCTTGAATTGATGGGCGCATGGGGAGAGGAGTATCGTCAGCTCGTTGAAGGTCTCGCACGCCATCGAGCAGATGATGCAACGCCGGTAGATGAAAATTAAGTTTGAATTAAGCTCACCTCGATATCCTGATCTCGTCAACATTTATTCAATCAGGAGATATCGTATGACCAAGTTAACAGCAATACTCAGTGCAGCCCTTTTAGCGACTACCGCCGGTGTAGTGCAAGCGCGGGATATCGCACCGGATGAGGTGGTCAAACTGCACAATGCAGGTACCATTCAATCCTTTGAAAAACTAAACGAAGCCGTGCTCGTACAGCATCCTGGTGCCACCCTTGAAGACGGCGAGTTGGAAGAAGAACAGGGTCGTTATGTTTACGAACTGGAAGTGCGCGATGCCCAGGGTGTAGAGTGGGATCTGGAGCTGGACGCCGCCACCGGTGAAATACTGAAGAACCACAAAGACGATTAATTCGATGCTATGAACCTGTTCCGTCGCTCACTATTATTTGCGCTGATGACCGCTGTCGCCTTCACGGCGGCGGCGGATGATATTGGCCCTAATGAAGCGCTGCGTTTACGTCAGGCGGGCGAGATTCTGGCATTGGAAAAATTGCTCGATATCGCGCTATCGCTGCACCCCGGCGCGCGTTTGCTGGAAGCGGAATTGGAAGAGGATGACGGACACTATATTTACGAAGTCGAACTGATAACCCGCAGCGGTACCGTGCGTGATATCGAAATAAACGCACGGGACGGGCGCATTTTAAAAGATGAGGAAGATGATTAAATGCGGTTGCTGATCGTGGAAGATCAAGTGTCCCTGGCTGATGAATTACTGGCGGATCTCGGTCGCGCCGGTTATGCCGTGGATTGGCTCGCCGACGGTCGCGACGCGCGCTATCAAGGCGCCAGTGAGCCTTACGATTTGATTGTGCTGGATCTGGGTTTGCCGGGCAAACCGGGGCTGGAAGTCTTGCGCGAATGGCGCGCGGGCGGATTGGCCACGCCGGTATTAATTTTGACGGCGCGGGATCACTGGGCCGAACGTATCGAGGGTTTAAAAGCCGGCGCTGATGATTACCTCACTAAACCCTTTCACCCTGAAGAATTGCAATTGCGTATTCAATCGCTGCTGCGCCGCGCGCACGGTCTGGCGAATCAAACACATCTGGAAGCCGGTGGTTTGCAACTGGATGAAAGCAAACAATCTGTTCATCATAACGGTGAAGACATCAGCCTCACTGCCGCTGAATTCAGTTTGCTGCGTTATTTAATGTTGCATCCGCAACAGATCGTATCCAAATTGCAATTGCTTGAGCATTTGTACGATGGTGAAACCGAACGGGATTCCAATGTCATTGAAGTCCATGTAAATCACCTGCGTCGCAAGCTGGGTAAAACCATTATCGAAACCCGTCGCAACCAAGGTTATATATTTAACGGTTTACAACCGGATAATGCCGCTGGCCTGGCTTTATGAAATCCATTCAACAACATCTCAGTATTGGCCTGGCCAGTGTATTGATACTGGTAGGCTTGCTGTTGGCGCAAACCAGTCTGTGGCTATTTGATGCCGGATTACGGCGCAATTTCGGCAGTGAATTACAACTCGATGCCGATAATTTACTCGCCGCGCTGGTGCGCACTAACGATGGCATATCGCTTGACCAAACTCGCCTTTCACCCGTGTATGAGCGCCCTTTTTCCGGGCGCTATTTCCGCATAGAATTTTCGCCGTCGGATAATCTTGCTGCATTAACTTTGCGCTCGCGTTCAGCCTGGGATCATCAGTTATCTTTACCAGAACAAGCCGGTTTACAAACAACCTTGGCCGACGGACCGCAAACACAAAAATTATTGGTATATCGCGCGAACTATCGCCGCTTCGGCCAGGATCTGGCCATCATCGTTGCACGGGATTACACACCGGTGCTGCAAAGTTTTCAGCAATTGCGCTGGATCGGTCTGGGCACCGGCGGTGTGGCGCTGGTGATTATTCTATTGTTGCAGCGCTGGATTGTGCGACGCGCTTTGCAGCCGCTGGATGCGGTGCGCCAGCAGGTAAAACAATTACAACAAGGGCAGCGCACCGAGCTGGATAATCAGGTGCCGGAAGAACTCGCGCCGCTGGTGCAGCAAATTAACCGTTTGCTATTACACACCGAAGACACACTAAAACGTTCGCGCAATGCGTTGGGTAATCTGGGCCACGCATTGAAGACGCCGCTGGCGGTGTTGTTCAGTATTAATGCGCGTACTGAGTTACAAGCGCACCCGGATATTATCGAGAGCATGCGCACGCAACTAAATAATATTCGTCAGCGCCTCACACGCGAATTGGGCCGCGCGCGCCTTGCTGGCGAGGCGCTACCCGGTGCGCATTTTAATTGCGCTGAAGAATTGCCACTGTTGTTTACCACGTTGCAACAAATCCACGGACGTGAGTTGCAGTTGCACTGGCAGACGACGCCGGACGACCTGCGTTTACCCTGGGATCGCGAAGACCTGTTGGAGTTGCTTGGCAACCTTTTGGATAACGCGTGTAAATGGACCAATACTCGGGTGCAGTTGAACATCGAAAAAACCGCGAACAACATTACCCTGACCGTGGATGACGATGGCCCCGGCATCGCCAGTGAATTGCGCACAGAGGTATTGAGTCGCGGCACCCGTCTGGATGAACAGGTTGTCGGCCATGGGCTGGGTTTGGGAATTGTGCGCGATATTGTCGATCACCTGGGCGGCCAATTGGCGCTGGATGACAGCCCCATGGGTGGTCTACGGGTTGCAATCACTCTGCCCGCCCCCAGATAACGGCTTCCGCGCGGTGTCCTGCCGCACTTCTGTTTAACCATCCCGGCGATCACACTTATGCGTGGCATGCACAGTGACCCTTCTCCAGCGGCAGACAATATTCCCCTTACCCGCGCGTCCCTGAAACAAACTCTCGGTTATCTCTGGCCCTATTTGTGGGATTTCAAAGGCCGGGTACTGCTCGCGGTGTTCGCGTTGATTGCCGCCAAGGGCGCAACGCTGCTGATGCCCTGGGCATTGAAACACATCATTGATGGAGTGGATCGAAGCCTGCAACCGGCATTGGTTTTACCGCTCACGTTTATTCTGTTTTACGGTGCCTTGCGTTTTGGCAGTGTCTTTTTCGGTGAGCTGCGCGATGCACTCTTCAGCCGCGTCACCGAACACGCCATGCGGCGAATCGGCCTGCGCGTGTTTCGTCACTTGCATCAACTGGAATTATCCTTTCACCTTGATCGCGCCACCGGCGGGATCAGTCGCGACATCGAGCGCGGCACTAACGGTATCAGTTTTTTAATGCGCTTTTTGATGTTCAACATCGTGCCGACGCTGTTTGAAATACTAATGGTGGCAGTCATCTTTGCGCTGGCGTTTTCGATATGGTACGCCGTGATTACGGTGATTGCCGTGGTGATTTATATTTTCTTCACGGTACTGACCACCGAATGGCGCAACCGGTTTGTACGCGAGGCCAACCAGGCGGATTCATCCACCAACACCCGCGCGATTGACAGCTTGCTGAATTATGAAACGGTTAAATATTTTAATAACGAAGAGTTTGAAGCGCGTACCTACGATGACTTTCTAGCGAAATGGGAATCAGCCAAACTAAAAAATCGGATGTCTTTGTTGGCATTGAATTCCGGGCAAGCCTTGATCATTGCCTTGGCGATCACGGTGATGATGTGGATGGCGGCAGTTAATGTGCTGGATCAGCAAATGACCCTGGGTGACCTCGCCATGGTCAATGCCTACATGATCCAGTTATTTATTCCGCTGAATTTTCTTGGCTTCGTGTACCGTGAAATTCGGCGCGCATTGACCGACCTGGAAAATATGCTGGGCTTGTTAAAACGCGATGCAACGATTGTTGACGCACCCGATGCGCAGACCTTGCAGATCTCCCGAGGTGATATCCACTGGTCCGGCGTAAATTTCGCCTACCATCGCGAGCGTCCGATCCTGCGCGATTTTGATTTACATATTCCGGCCGGCGCGCGTGTCGCTATCGTGGGCGCGTCCGGTGCCGGGAAGAGTACGATCGCGCGTTTGCTATACCGTTTTTACGACATTGACAGTGGCAGTATCACCATCGATGGTCAGGATATTCGTCAGGTAACCCTCGACAGTTTGCGCAGCGCTATCGCGGTCGTGCCGCAAGATACAGTGCTGTTCAATACCAGCATCCGTGACAATATTGCTTACGGAAATCCAGCGGCAGACGATGCACAGATTGATCGCGCTATTCGCATGGCGCACCTGAAAAGTTTTATCGACAGCTTGCCTCAGGGCGATAAAACTATTGTCGGTGAGCGTGGTTTGAAAGTCAGCGGTGGCGAAAAGCAACGTATCGCCATTGCACGGGTACTATTAAAAGGTGCACCGATTTTATTATTCGATGAAGCGACCTCCGCACTGGATTCCAATGCCGAAACCGCCATCCTTGAGGCCATGCGTGAAGTTGCTACGGGCCACACCAGCATCGTGATCGCCCACCGCCTGTCGACCGTCGTCGACGCGGACAAGATTGTGGTGTTGGATCAAGGCCAGGTGGTGGAACAGGGATCACACAACGAACTCCTGCAGCGGCAGGGGCGTTATGCGCAGCTTTGGACATTGCAACAACAGGAAGACTAGGTTCCCTAGGAACCAAATTCGTGCGCCTTTTGTTGCGTGTGCACCAACTTGTCTGCGCCTAACTGAGACACTCGTCAAAAAAATCTGCTCTTTTAAAACAATATGTCGTGCAAATGCACAAGCGTGCAGCTTTTTTGCGCAATTGTGCATTGGCATAAGTTTCGCAATGGCCTTGCAATCAGTCCAGGTGAGCGCAAGCCATGTTCAAATTTGATTACGGAAAATACCGCGGCATTCTTGTTTCTGTTGCCCTCTTTTTACTACTCGATGCATCTGTTCTCTTATTAAATTTCTATATCTCGTTCGAAATTGCCGACGACGCCGTGGGCGTAAACCTCGCGGGGCGCCAGCGGATGTTGTCGCAGCGTATGGCCAAAACCTTATTTGTACTCGACAGCGCCCGCGACGATCCGGCGCTGTTTAAAAAAGCGTTTGATGAACTGTTGTTAAGTGAATCGTTATTTGATGAAACCCTGAATGCCTTTCTTCGCGGTGGCAACGCGCGCGGTGCAGCGCAAGAAGCCGTAACCCTGGATGCGGTCAGCGATCCAAAAGGGATGTCGGCCTTGCGCGAAGCAGCGGTTCTCTGGGCGCCGTACCGTAGCGCAGTGCAAACGCTGATTCAGGATGTGCAACAGGATAATCCGATTGATGCATCCCTGGCGGCGGCAGTCGCCATGGCGCGCGCTAACAATCTCGCGCTACTGGGCCACATGAATGACCTCACGATTGCACTGGAACACCTCGCTGCGTCCAAGGCAACGCGCCTGCGCTGGATTCAAACCGTCGGTATCAGTCTGGCGATTATTAACTTCTTCTTTATCATGTTCCACTTTGTTCGCCAGCTGCGTGAAAGTGATGTCATTATCGAGCGGGCGCGCAAGGAAACCACTGAAATTCTTGAAACGGTTAACGAAGGTTTATTTCTGATCGATAAAAACCTGCGTATCGGTGAGCAACATTCCGCCAAATTAATTGAGGTGTTGGGTGAGCAGGAGTTTGCCGGAAAATCATTTCAGTCGCTGCTGGAAAATATTATCAGCGAAAAAGATGCGGAGACGGCTCGCGGTTTTATCGAGTTATTATTTGATCCGAAGATCAAGGAAAAACTGATCGGCGATCTCAATCCGCTCAATCTGGTGGAGGTGAATATCGCCCAGCCCAGCGGTGGATTTCTTACCAAATACCTGAAGTTTGATTTCGCCCGCGCCTATCAGGCCAATGTGATTTCCCACGTATTGGTCACGATTCTGGATATCACCGAGCAAGTCAAACTGGAAAAAGCTCTGAGTGAAAGCCGCAAGCACAATGAACAACAATTGGAGATGCTGACCGGTTTATTGCATACCCATCCGACATTGTTAAATGAGTTCATCGCCGGCGCCTACAAATGCTACAACCGGGTTAACCATATCCTGAGTTTGCCGTCAAAAAATGCTGCATCCGTACGCGAAAAAGCCAGTGGTATCTTCCGGGAAATCCATAATTTCAAAGGTGATGCGGCGGCGCTCAAGCTGGAATATTTTGAGAATGCCGCTCACGCCATTGAAGATGAACTGGAGTTGCTGCGCAACAAACCGGATTTGACCGGGAATGATTATCTGGGCCTGGCGGTGCAATTGGAAAATTTGATCAGTTACACCCAGCAGGTGGAATTGTTGATCAATAAGCTGGGCCAGTTTGCGCTGGTCAACACCAACGCTGCTGCAACCATAGATCCGCGTCATATCACCGGCAATCGACAAAATGACGGTTGGGATCATCTGGAGTCTTTTGTCCAGAGCATCGCGCAACGCAATGGTAAAGACGTCAAATTAGTAACCAGCGGTCTACACGATTTGACCCTGGGCTACGAAAACCAGCAGCAGCTGAAAGAAATTTGCATCCAGCTGCTGCGCAACGCAGTGGTGCACGGTATAGAAACGCCGCGCGAGCGTGAGCTCAGTCAGAAGTCGCCGCAGGGCCGGATAGATTTACGCCTGGCCAGGATCTCGGAGAGCGAAATGGAATTGACCGTTATGGATGACGGTCAGGGCCTGGATTACGCGGCGATTCGCGAAAAAGCTATCGCGTCCGGTAAGTGGACCTTGGGTGAAATTGAATCCTGGGACAACAAAAAATTACTCAGCCTGATTTTTAACGAAGGCTTCAGCACCGCCAAAGCTATCACCAAAGATGCCGGTCGCGGTGTGGGCATGGAAGCGGTGATGAGTCAGGTACTGGCCTTGCGCGGCAAGCTCAATATATCCAGTCGGCGCGGGCGCCACTGTCGTTTTGTTATTACGTTGCCGCTGCTTTCGGCACAAAACGATATTGCTGCCTGATAACACCGTTTGACGTAACAGGAATACAAGATGTTGTCACTGATGATTGTGGATGATTCGAATATTATCCGCCGCAAGATAGAACGCTGTAACGACTCGGATCAATTTCATGTGGTGGCGTCGGCGGGTAATGGTGCAGAAGCCCTTACACTGTTCAGGAAAACCCGTCCGCAAGTGGTCACCATGGATTTGACCATGCCGGAGATGGATGGCATTGCCTGCATCCAGCAGCTGATTGCACTGGACCCGGGTTTGCGCATTCTGGTGATATCGGCGTTATCCGACAAGGCGACAGGCATTGAAGCATTGAAAAAAGGCGCGCGCGGTTTTTTGTGTAAACCGTTCAGCGATCAGCAATTACTGGAAGCACTGACTGAGTTGACCGAGGATTAAATGTCAGAACAAACCTTACAAGTCTTTATTGATGGTGTGGTGCGCTTTTTTCAGCATACCAATGACCGGGATGTCAAAGTCGGTACACCTTATCTGGTGGAAAACGAAAATCCGGCCGCTTATGACGTGACCGGGATTATCGGCATCTCCGGCCCCTATCGCGGTTGTGTGTATTTCACGGCGCCGCGTATTTTGCTTAAACATTTGCTGCTCAGCATCGGCGAAAGGGAAACCACCAACGAGCATATCTTTGATCTTGTCGGTGAAGTGGCCAATATTATTTCCGGTAATGCCCGCAGCACCTTTGGGCAGGAATTTATGATCTCGGTGCCGGTGATGATTGAAGGAGCGCCTAACCACATCCATTTGCCGGCACAGCTGCGCTCCTACGTTATTCCGGTTTACTGGAAGTCCTATCACGCGGCGGTGGTCATCTGCTTGCAGCAGTAGTGATCCCGCGTTATTCAGTTGTGGTTGTGGTATCGGTAATTTTTACGCCTATTTGTTGCAGGTCGTAACCCGTGGGCGTCTGGTGGATACGCAATCCGAACTCCGGAATCACGGCAAAGACATGATCGAAGATATCCGCCTGAATACCCTCATAAGCTACCCAATTAATATCATTGGAAAACGCGTAGATTTCCATGGGAATACCATTGGCGCCAGGTTCCAGTTGGCGCACCATTAAAGTCATATTTTCCTGGTGAATTTTTTTATGCGCGCGGAGATAAGCGGTGAGGTAAGCGCGGAAGGTTCCGAGATTGGTCAGCTTGCGGCCGTTCACCGGTGATTCCGGATCGATATTATTCTCTTTGTTGTATTCGGTAAGTTCACGCACTTTGTTTTCAATGTAATCCGTCAGGAGTTGTGCGCGACGCAAGCGCTTTAACGCAGCTTCATCAAGAAATCTTACGCTGGTTGCATCGATATTCACCGCGCGTTTTATCCGGCGTCCACCCGCTTCGGTCATCCCGCGCCAGTTTTTAAACGAATCGGAAATTAATGAGTAAGCTGGAATGGTGGTAATCGTCTTATCCCAATTACGCACCTTGACGGTGGTCAGGCTGATATCAATCACATCGCCGTCGGCGCCATATTTAGGCATCTCCAGCCAGTCACCTACGGCCAGCATGTCGTTGGCCGACAGTTGAATACCCGCCACCAGCCCCATAATCGGATCTTTAAATATCAACAGCAGGACGGCGGTCATTGCACCGAGACTGCTGAACAATATCACCGGCGACTTACCGATTAATAAAGAGATGGCGAAGATAATGGTGACCAGCGCACTGATCAATTTGATACTCTGAAAGATTCCGCGCAGAGGGAAGCGTCGGCCGTAAGGCGTGGAGAGAACAATATCTTCCAGCGTATCGAGCAACGCAAAGAGGGACAGCAATGCATAAAGCAGTACCCACAAATGGGTTACCACTTCAATCACAACGAGCGTGTCAGTATCGCTGTCCAGCCAGATACGCGCCTGGGTATAAACAATAAACCCTTGCAAGGTCAGCGCGAGCCGGCTGAATAATTTGTTTTGAAAAAGCGCACGCTGCCAGAGGCGTTGTGATTGAGAGGCGCGATGGCTGATCAGACGAATCACGACCCGGTGCAGGATAAAGTGAATGATCAGCGAGGTTAATGCAATTATCCCGATGATAATCAGGAAATATGCCAATTCCGTGTTTTGCAGATCCAGAGTTTCCAGCCAGTCTATCAATGTGTCTTTCATCGCACGCCTCTGTGTTCAATGTCCTGTTTGATATATCTGTATGAATGATGGCGGACTGAATGAACAGCTATCAGTCGCACACGCACATTCGCCAGCTATGTAGGGAAAATGAAGGCTGGATGATACACAAAAATCGCTCTGACTTCAGGGCGCCTGGTTACACACTGGTCCAGCGCATGAAATTACTCCGTTTTTTGTTGAGCGGTACGCAGGAAAATCCAGATTTGACAACACAGCACGCCGAGAACACCGGCTAACATCAACAGCGAAAAGGGCATAGCTGTACCGGTATAAAGCCACGCGAGCAGTGGCCCGGCGATAGCACCACTGCCAAAACGCAAAGTACCGGTAACCGCCGTTGCGGTACCCGAATGATCAGGAAATTTCATGATGATCATGGCATCGGTATTGGTAGAGATTAAACCCAGGCTTGCCATCAGCGGACCGACGGTAAAAACCGTGTACCACAGATTCATGTCAAGATAATTAAATAAACACAATAAGCTGGCACTGATCAGCGCTATCCCGAGACCAATGCGCAACATACGCGGTGAGCCGACCCGACTTACCACCCGGCTGTTGATAAAATTTGCCAGCATCAACATCATCACATTTACACCAAACAAAATGCCGAACAGTTGTTCGCTTACACCAAAATATTTTATATAAATAAATGGAATAGCCGTTAGAAAGCAGAAGAAAGCAAAAGATGAACACGTGATGGTGACAATCAGCGGACGCGCAGAATAGTTAGCAAAGACAGTGCGGTAGCCCTGCAAAAAATTGACTCGGCGTGAACTGTCTTTTGCTTTGATCTCCGGAAGGAAACGCCAGGCAAAAAAGATAATAACGGCCGCGTAGCCCGCTTGGGCGATAAAAATAAAATGCCAGCTGTTCAGCCACATGATGGCGCTGCCGAGTGCCGGTGCCAGCAAGGGGGCGAGCATCATAATCATGGACATATACGACATGCCCTTGGCGGTGTGCTCGCGATAGAGGTAACGAATAATGCCGGGCACCACCACTGACGAAGCGGCACCGCTCAGTGCCTGTATCGTCCGCCAGGTAAGAAACCATTCGATGCTCTCCACCCAACTCAACATCAGACTGGCCAGCGCAAATCCACTCAAGCCGAACAGCGCCAGGGGCCTGCGGCCCAGAGCGTCAGCCAGCGGACCAAACAGCAACATGCCAGCGCCGTAAGCCGCGAGAAAAATACTCAGTGATTGTTGTACCGTTCCGATATGGGTGTTCAGGTCGTGGGCCATGGCGGGCATGGCAGGCAGGTACATATCCACCGCCAGCGGGGTGGTGGCGATCATGGCGGCTAATAACAGAATTAACCAGGGAGATAGGGATTTTTCAGTCATGCGGAGTCCTCAAAATACACCGCTATGATAAGCCGTGTTTCAATATTTAACGACAGCGCGCATCAAGGGCATTTGGACGAAAATTTCGATCAATGGCTATTGGACCAGGAACAGGCGGGCAAAGTCATCGGCAGGTACCGGTTTGGAGAACAAATAACCCTGGGCGTAATCGCAACCTGCTGCCGCCAGCAAATCGCATTGCTGTTGGGTTTCAACGCCTTCGGCAATCACTTTGATGCCCAACTTGTGGGCCATGACGATAATCGCTTCACACAGCGCAAACTCTTCTGCGTCGCTGTGTAAATTGCGCACGAACGACTGATCGATCTTCAGGTAATCAATATCGAATTTTTTGAGATATGCCAACGAAGAATAGCCAGTGCCGAAATCATCCAGTGATACTTGAATGCCGGCGTCGCGAAATGCCAATAGCTTTTCGTGCACGGCATTATTGGCGTCCAGCAGCAAGCCTTCGGTGATTTCAATATTGATGGAGTTACCCGACAAGCCTAATTGACGAATATGCTCGAACCAGTGCGATAAATCATTATTCTCATCGCGAAACTGTACCGGTGATTTATTCACACTGATTTGTATATCAATGTTGTGCCAGTCGCGCCAGCGGGCGACTTGCGACATCGCCTCGCGAAACACCCAATCACCGATATCAATAATCATCCCGGTGTCTTCCGCCAGGGAAATAAATTCGTTCGGTGAAACCAGTCCGCGTGTGGGATGTTGCCAGCGAATCAAGGCCTCGGCTTTGCTGATGCTATTGTTGCGCAGATCAATAATCGGTTGGTAGTGCAACATAAACTGTGCATCGCTGATAGCGCTACGCATATCGTTGATCATTCGCATGCGGTTGCGCGCGGCTTCCTGCATGGAGGCGGTAAAGTAATTGAAACGATTGCGCCCGAGACTCTTGGCCGCGTACATGGCCTGGTCTGCATTTTTCAATAAGGTGTCGATAGCACGCGCATCGTTCGGATACAAGGTAATACCGATACTGGTAGAAATATAAGCCGTATCGGCACCCAACTGAAAAGGTTCAGTCAATTTGCGCAAGATAGTTTCTGCGATGCGTTCCACGCTCTCCGTACTGTCGAGATCACTGAGAATCACCGTGAATTCATCGCCACCGAGGCGTGCGACGGTATCGGTATCGCGCACGCACTGACGCAAACGCTCGGCGGTTTCCTTCAGTAACTTATCGCCCATATCGTGCCCCAGCGTGTCATTAACCTCCTTAAATAAATCCAGATCCAGAAACAGTAGTGCGAGGGGTTGATGAGTGCGCGCTGATTTTTTTATCTCCTGTTCAAGGTGATCCAGAAACATGCGGCGATTGGGCAATTGCGTTAGTTGATCAAAGTTGGCTTGGTTCCAGATAATTTCTTCCGACTGTTTTTTATCGGTGATATCAGAAAAGAGAGCAACCCGGCGATAAGGTTTTCCTTCGCTGTTGAAGATGGTATTCATGGTCAGCCAGATGGCAAAGTCTTCACCATTTTTACGGCGGCACCAGGTTTCACCGCGCCAACGGCCATTGTTTTTCATGCTTTCGCGCAGGTTGGTATAAAGCGTCGAGCGTTCAGAGTCGGTGCTGAGGATGCCTGCATACTGACCGATAATTTCTTCCGGCGGATATTGTGTCAATTCGGTGAAGGCGGGATTAATGGTGATGACATTGCCGGTATTCGCATCCATCACCATCATGGCTTCGCTGCTGTTGTCGTAGACCATCGAGGCAAGCTGCATGGATTCTTCAGCTTGCTTCCGTTCGGTAATATCCGTATGCGTGCCGCACATGCGCAAGGGCTTGCCGTCGCTGGTGTAACTGACCACTTTCGCGCAATCCTGAATCCAGCGATAGTCGCCTTGTTTGGTTTGCATGCGGTACTCGACTTTGTGTTGCGGTGTCTTGCCTTCCAGATGTCGCGTGATGGATTCCCAGGCGAATGCGCGATCATCCGGATGAATAAAATCAATCCATTGTTTTACGGTGCGCTGAATTTCCTCGTGGGTGTATCCAAGCATCTCTGCCCAGCGTGCGTTGCGCTCGACTTTGTTGGTAACAATATCCCAATCCCAGAAACCCAATTCACCGCCGGCCAGTACCAGGGTTAACTGTTCTTCGCTGGCACGCAGTGCCAGCTCTGCGAGTTTTTGTTGCGTGGTATCCAGCAGGCCGGCAATAAAAAATTGCACCTGCCCTTCATTGCGATAACAGGAAGCCGTTAGGTGAACGTAAAGCACCTTGCCGTCTTTACAGATAAAACGTTTATCCAGATCGTAGCTTTCAATCTCACCGGTCAGGATGCGCTGAAATTGTTCGACATCCTTATTAAGATCATCCGGATGGGTAATATCAGCCCAGGTGAGTTTGCTCAATTCCTCTTCGTTATAGCCAATCATTTCACACAAGCGCGGATTGACCCGCAACCAGTGTTTATCGACAGACGTAATGGCAATGCCAATGTTGCCGAAATCAAATTGCGAACGAAACAGGAATTCATTTTCCGCCAGCGCTTCGATGACTTGTTTGCGCTCAAGGCGGCCCGCAAAGAGCGTACCTAACAAGGTTGTTGCCAGGGGATAGACGATTAACACCGGCAAACCGACATCGGCTAATACCTGCAGGGCGGTGGTGAGTGGTAAGGTGAACATCAGCACCAGCATCACCAGGTGAACGACCAGACCAAAAAGGTAGAGTTCGCCGGTGGAGATACGCACCAGCTCGCGAAAGCGAAAATGTCGCCAGGCGATGCCAATGCAGCCGGAAGCGATAATGACCAGCACGCCGGTAACAGCGGCGGCCCCGCCCTGATAAAGGCGCAGGGCCGCCGCCATGACCATGGCTATCAGCGTGGGGAGTGGGCCAAAAAATAACCCGGCAATGCCGAGCAATACCGAACGCGTATCGAAGACGATACCCGGGGCAAATTCCCAGGGCGTCAGCATGATAACGATGGCAGTAATACCCAGACCCACGCCGATCAGGACCTTCCACCCCAGCACTCGCTGGGTACGTTTGCGGTCAATGGCCAGATCGTAGATAAAGATCATCGCCAACAGGAGTGCGGCATTGTGGGTCAGGGCAAGAAGGCTGGCGCTATCCATGGAAGTATCAAAGAGGCCTTATGCAGGAAACAGGGTTATCTTCGTTATGTAAACTGATGTGTTGCGATTAAGTGTATTTCACGAATAGGCAATCGGCCAGAATTCTGCCGGGACAAATACCTTGATTCAGGTTGCGGCAGCGCGACACGATGCCGATGCGGGAATGAGCCCTGTGAGGGATCAAGCCAGCTTCAACCCGGTGATACCGATCAATATCAACCCCACGGATAACAGGCGTAACGGCGATAGCGATTCGCCGAACAGCAAGATACCCAGCGCAACGGTTCCCAGGGCACCAATCCCGCTCCATACCGCATAAGCGGTACCCAAGGGCAGCTGGCGCAAGGACAAACCGAGTAGAGTAAGGCTGGCGATCAATGCGAGAACCGTGGCAACACTCGGCCAGAGCCGGGTAAAGCCCTCGCTGTATTTCAGCCCCAGAGCCCAGGCAATCTCAAATAAACCGGCAAAGAAAAGTAACAACCAGGACATGGCGACAACCTCACAAAAAACAGGGTCGTCCCCGAAATAGCAGAATGCGCGAGGTCGTCCCCGCGTATAAAAAAACCCGGCAAAGGCCGGGTTTTTTCAGGAATGGCTTTAAATCAATTACTTGATCTTGCCTTCTTTGTAGACCACGTGCTTGCGCACAACCGGGTCGTACTTTTTGATTTCCATTTTCTCAGGCATGGTACGCTTGTTTTTGTCAGTGGTGTAGAAATGACCGGTACCTGCACTGGAGTTCAGACGAATTTTTTCGCGCATGATGCTTGCTCCTGATTAAAATTTTTCGCCGTTAGCGCGCAGATCGGCCAATACTGCATCGATGCCGCGCTTGTCGATAACGCGCATGCCTTTGGCAGAAACGCGCAGGGATACGAAACGCTTTTCGGTCTCAACCCAGAAACGGTGAGTATGCAGGTTGGGTAAAAAACGACGCTTGGTGTGGTTCTTAGCGTGAGAAACATTGTTTCCAGTGATTGGACGCTTGCCAGTCACTTGACATACCTTAGACATTGTCTTGCCTCTTTGAAAAATCAGCGCGCTACGCTGTGTTTGAGCCTTGAAACAGACCAACAACCAGCCTAGAGCAGTGTTGGGAGCAGCCTATTCATACCGTTTGCGACCCTTCATGGATGAATGTGGGGACGCCAAAAACGTCTTGCAAACACCTTTATATAAACGCTTGTCCGCCCATATATAAGAAGCCTTGCATACCCGGCCGCAGAGAGCCGCGTTTTATACCAAAACAGCCCTTCAATAGCAACGTCCGGGTGAATTTTTAGCCATATTTCCTGCTGATTTGCTGGTTGCCTGTCGCCAATGGGTTAAATCAGGCCCCGCTCGGCAAAAGAAACCACCTCGCGGTCGCCGACGACCATGTGGTCGAGCACCCGCACATCGATCAGGTCGAGGGCCTGTTGCAGGCGTTCGGTGATGCGTCGGTCGGCCTGGCTGGGTTCTGCCACACCAGAGGGATGATTGTGAGCCAGGATCAACGCTGCCGCATTGCGTGCAATGGCTTTGCGCACCACTTCCCGAGGATGGACGCTCGCCCCATCAATGGTGCCGAAGAAGAGCTCTTCGTAAGCCAGCAAGCGGTGCTGGTTGTCGAGAAAAAGCACGGCAAAGATTTCCTGGTGGCGATGGCGCAATTGGGCACTGAGGTAATTGCGCACCAAATCCGGGCTGGTGAGCAAGTCACCTTCCTGCATCCGGGCGGATAAATGTCGCCGCCCCATCTCCAGTACCGCTTGCAGCTGTGCATACTTGGCCGAGCCAAGCCCCAGTCCACGACAGAACTCGGTTTGGTTGGCTTCCAGCAGCGGGCGCAAGCCGCCGTATTGTTGCAGCAATTCGCGAGCAAGATCGACGGCAGATTTACCGACACAACCTACGCGCAGGAAGATGGCAAGTAATTCGGCATCCGAGAGGGATTGCGGGCCTTGTTTGAGCAGTTTCTCGCGGGGACGTTCGGCTTCAGGCCATTGTGCTATGGACATATGACAGTTCCTTGTCGGTTATATAAAGAAAAAGTAAACGCGCAGAGCCGTTGGCTCGGTTGTCGCTCCCTGTACGAAAACGGCGGTAAGAATGGTATCTTAGTCGCTTTGCGTCAAGCGCTTTGGCCAGAGGCTTATGTAATCTGGTATTTGACGTAAGTAACCAATTACTTCCAAGCGGCGTCAATACAGCTTTCGCGTGCCTGCGGGTGTCGTCAAGGCAGCGGTCAGCGACAGGAATCCCATGAGTTCACTTGCCAATAAACATATCCTGCTCGGCGTTACCGGTGGTATTGCCGCCTATAAAAGTGCGGACCTGATTCGCCGGCTGCAAGATCTGGGGGCGGAGGTGCGCGTCGTGATGACGGCAGCCGCGCAAGAGTTTATTACCCCCCTGACTTTACAGGCATTGTCGGGCAACCCGGTGCATACCACCCTGCTCGATCCCGAAGCCGAGGCGGCGATGGGTCATATCCAATTGGCGCGGTGGGCGGATTTGGTATTGGTAGCACCTGCCAGTGCAGACTTTATGGCGCGCCTGGCACAAGGTAAAGGTGATGATCTCCTTACGACAGTCTGCCTGGCCACAGCCGCCACCCTGGCTTTAGCGCCAGCGATGAATCAGGGGATGTGGCGCAATGTCAGCACCCAGGAAAACCTGCGCCTTTTGCAGGAGCGCAACGTGCGCATTTTCGGCCCGGCGGATGGCAGTCAGGCGTGCGGCGATATCGGTCCCGGTCGCATGCTTGAGCCGGTACAAATAGCCATCGCTGCCGCGAGTTTATTCCAACCCGGCAGCCTTGCCGGGCGCAGAGTGGTGATCACTGCCGGCCCGACCCGCGAAGCTATTGACCCGGTGCGGTATATCAGCAACTACAGCTCGGGCAAGATGGGTTATGCCCTGGCGCAAGCGGCGGTCGAAGCCGGTGCGCAGACGATCTTGATCAGTGGCCCAACACATTTACCGATACCCGAGCGGGCCACCCGTATTGATGTCACCAGCGCCCAACAGATGTATGACGCCAGCCTGCAACAGGCAGCAGCTTGTGATCTGTTTATCGGCGCGGCGGCTGTGGCCGATTATCGCCCTGTTACCATCGCAGCGAACAAACTCAAGAAAACGACAAATGACAGCATGACGATTGAGTTGGTGAAGAACCCCGATATCATCGCCGCTGTTGCCGCTCTGCAGCCAAAACCGTTTACCGTCGGTTTTGCTGCAGAGAGTGAAAACCTGCTCGCCTATGCACGAACAAAACTGCAACACAAAAATCTGGATCTGATTATTGCCAATAACATTGCTACCGAAGGCATAGGCTTTGACAGCGACGATAATGCCGTTACCCTGATAGACCACAATGGCGAACAGGCACTGACGCAACGCAGCAAACAGCAATTGGCACGCGACCTGATTTCATTATTAGCCGATCGTTTACCGGCACAACAATAAATCACGACCTCATAAGGGAAGCAACGTGGATAAACCGGATAAATTACCCGAGATAAAAAAAGTCGATAGTCAAACCGCCAGCTCGCGTGCGGCGCAGCGTGCGCAGGAAGCCGCCAAGCGTACGGCAGCCGCGCGGCAAAAGGTGTTGTTGATCGCGCTTGGCGTGGTGGTTGTGGTCAACGCATTGCTCGCCTTTTTACTGCACGGCGTTATGGTGGAGGATGTGCAGCGCGAGCGTCAGTCAGAATTGACCGCGCAACAGACAAGCGTCCATGTCAATGCTGTTCAACGTTATCTCGCGAAGGTGACCCAGCAATTTGAGCAAGCTCGTGCGTATCCTGATCTGGTCACTCGTCTGACTGACAATAATGCGGAACAAATAGCCGTCCGACAGCAGAGTTTGCGAGAATATTTTGATCAACCGGTTGCGGTGCGTTTAATACCCGCCGGCACCGCGCAACTGGATCGCGAAGGCATTGCACCGATTCGGTTTGCTGAGCTGGATTTAATTCGTCGCGCCGAACGTCGCGAGCCTACCCTACCCGAAGCAGCCGTAGTTGACGATAATTGGTTGCTGCATCTTATTACGCCCCTGCCCACAGATGCGCAACAACCGGTGGCGGGCACGTTACTGGTTACGCTGGATGGCCGCGACCTGATCAGTGCATTCAATGTCGGTGATGCCAATCTCGGACAAGCCGTGCTGTTACAAAAAATCGCCGGCAGTATGCCGTTGACGGTTGCCTCCGTTGGCAACGGTAATCTCTCCCCCCATCATGAGATGCCGATTCCCAACACTTATTGGAGTGTTCGCTTTACACCCTCGCAGCAGTTGGTGAATTTATCGGAAGAACTACCGACGTTATGGTTGCTGGTGATATCCGTCACCAGTATCGCTGGCCTGGTATTGGCGTGGCTGGCGAGCAAAGTTCTTGTTAAAGCACAAACAACACAAAAAGCCACAGCAAAAGCTGACGCGGCAGAAGCAAAAACAGTTGCGAAAGCTGGTGAGACCGCTAAAGCCACCGATGAAATACTGGCGAATCCGATCTATCAGAATCAGGATATTCTTGATATCGCCGTTATCGAAGAAGACGATGATATTCTCGGACTGAATCAGGCCACCGGGAAAAAAGCGGCCGGCGGAACGGCTGCACAAACCCTTGATGTCCCTGCAGATATTTTTCGTTCCTACGATATTCGCGGCATTGTCGGTCAGGACCTGACCGCACAATTGGCCGAAAAAATCGGCGCGGCTATCGGCAGCGAAGTGCTGGATCAGGGTGAGACAAGTATTATCGTCGCACGCGATGGTCGCACTCACAGCGAGGAGCTGAGCCAAGCTCTGGTAAAAGGCATTTTGCGCACAGGTTGTCATGTGATTGACATCGGCATTGTGCCGACGCCCGTGTTGTATTTTGCTACTTTCCATCTGCCGGAAACCAACAGCGGTGTTATGGTAACGGCCAGCCATAATCCGGCGGAGTACAACGGCTTCAAGATGGTGATTAACGGTGTGACGCTCGCCGACGATGCGGTCATGGATATTCGTGCGCGTATTATGCGGCAACAATTTCATCGCGGTCAGGGCAGCACAGAGCATCGTGAGGTGATTGCGGATTATATTGATCGTATTTTTTCTGATGTGGCGTTGGCCAGTAACGTGTCATTGGTGATTGACGCGGGTAATGCGGTGACCGGCGTGGTGGCACCGCAGTTGTTTGAAGAATTGGGTTGCGACGTTACTCCGCTTTATTGCGATCTGGATGGCACCTTCCCCAATCACGATCCGGACCCCGGCCACGAAAAAAATCTGCGCGATTTAATTGCCAAAGTGCAGGAGGTCGGTGCCGATCTCGGTGTAGCATTCGACGGCGATGGCGATCGACTGGTTGTGGTAACGCCCAAAGGCACGATTATTTGGCCGGATCATTTATTGATGCTGTTCGCACGCGATGTCTTGTCGCGCAATCCCGGTGCAGATGTACTCTTCGATGTGAAATGTTCGCGGCAACTGAACCAGGTGATCAGCAGCTATGGCGGGCGCCCGATGATGTGGAAAACCGGCCACTCGCCGATGAAAGCCAAGATGATTGAAACCGGCGCATTAATTGGTGGGGAATATTCCGGTCATATCTTTATCAAAGATCGCTGGTACGGTTTCGACGACGGCATGTATGCTATGGCGCGTTTGTTGGAAATCATCACGCTGCGTGACCAGAAGATCGATGACATCTTTATGGCGTTCCCGATTTTGCCCGCCACACCGGAGCTGAAGATTGCTGTGCCGGATGCTGAAAAATTTGCCCTGATTCAACAGTTAATTGAGAAAGGTGATTTCCAGAATGGCAAGCCCACCACGATCGATGGTTTGCGCGTCGATTTCAGTAAAGGTTGGGGATTGGTGCGAGCGTCGAATACCTCGGCGGCATTGACGCTGCGTTTTGAAGCGGAGTCTGAAGAAGCGCTGGAAAAAATCAAGCTCTTGTTCAAGCGCGAATTACTGAAAGTAAATCCCAAACTGGTTATTAATTTTTAAGTGAGCATTGGAAAACGTTTGCCTTGATCATGCAGGTAAACGTTCAACAATCTCCAAACCTTGCGCATAGCAAGATTCCATTAATCCGGGAATTTTCTGAAGCGGTCTGTCGGAACTTCCCTTTAGCTACAGGATTTGATGTATGTCTTTAACCCGCGATTCTGCGATGAATATCGCTAACGTTCTGACTGAAGCTCTGCCTTATATTCAACGGTTTACTGGCAAGACTATCGTCATCAAATTTGGTGGCAATGCCATGATTGATGAAGCCTTGCAAAACAGTTTTGCACGCGACATCGTGTTGATGAAACTGGTGGGCATGAACCCCATTGTAGTGCATGGGGGTGGGCCGCAAATTGGTGACCTCTTGCAAAAGCTGGATATTAAATCCGAGTTTATCAACGGCATGCGCGTTACCGATAGCGCGACGATGGATGTCGTGGAGATGGTGTTAGGCGGAACGGTCAACAAGCAAATCGTCAGCCTGATTAATCGTAACGGTGGTCAGGCAATCGGTATTACCGGTAAAGACGGCCAATTAATTCGCGCACGCAAGCTGTCGTTCACACGAAAATCACCCGAGATGCTGGAGCCGGAAATTATTGATATCGGCCACGTCGGCGAAGTATCGTCCGTGAATACCTCGGTCATTGATATGCTGATCAACAGTGATTTTATTCCGGTTATTGCGCCCATTGGTGTCGGTGAAGATGGGGCATCCTACAACATCAATGCTGACCTGGTCGCCGGCAAGATTGCGGAAGTGTTGCGCGCAGAAAAATTAATGTTGTTGACGAACGTCGCCGGACTGCAAGATAAACAAGGTAATGTGTTGACCGGTTTGACTACCGCACAGGTCGATGACTTAATCGCTGACGGCACGATCTATGGCGGCATGTTACCCAAGATCGACTGTGCACTGGATGCGGTCAAGTGCGGTGTTAATAGTGCCCATATTATCGATGGCCGGGTTGAGCACGCTGTGTTGCTGGAGATTTTCACCGATGCGGGTGTAGGTACACTGATCACCAACAGCAAAAACAAAAAGTAACGGCCAGTTGCACGCAAGGAGTGCGCGTGCAATTCTGGACAGAAATCGCCACGGACTGAGTTAAAGACTGATGAACAAACCCAGCACAAAAGTTTCGCGTCGCCAACAGATTCTGGAATCACTTGCCAAGATGTTGGAGGACAGTCCCGGTGCGCGGATTACCACCGCAGCACTTGCCAGGGAAGTGGGTGTGTCGGAAGCTGCGCTCTATCGCCACTTCCCCAGCAAGTCGAAGATGTTTGAAGGCTTGATCGAGTTTATTGAAGACACGATCTTTACGCGCATCAATTTGATCCTGACAGAAGAGCCGGCGGCACTCAAACGCTGTGAAAATATTCTGTTATTGGTTTTGACGTTCACCGAGCGCAATCCTGGTATTACTCGTCTGCTGACTGGCGATGCGCTTACCGGTGAAACGGAACGCTTGCGTAACCGCATTGCGCAGGTATTCGAGCGTCTTGAAACGCAATTGAAACAAATACTGCGCGAAGCGGAGTTGCGTGAAGGTATTCGTCCGAGCATTCCGGTATCCGCTGCTGCGAATTTGTTGATGGCGTGTATGGATGGTCGTATCACGCAATTTGTACGCAGCGAATTCCGTCGCTCACCGACCGAATACTGGAGTGACCAGTGGGCGTTGATTGCGCAGGGTTTTATGCGATAAGGAAGCTAGTTATCGCGGGAAATTACTTCAAACCGTTTCATATCCTGATCAAACTTGTCAGACGCAGCCTGATATTCCCGCTCGCGCTGTTTGATCTGCATCTTGATGTCGCGCTCTTCCGCTTGCAGATTGGCGAGATTCTTTAATAAATCTTCACTGACGGCGCGCCCGCTGCGCTCCATACTGGCCGCTTGTTCCTGCTGCGCCACAATCTGTGAGCGCACATTACTCAGATTGCTGGTCAGGATACTGATGTTACCTTGCAGCTCCTGAAGGTTGCGTGTCTTGGCCGCTTCGATATCCGCTACGCTGCTGTAACGACGCCGCAACAATTTATCGGCTTTTTCCTGCTGCTTGCGCAGCTTGCGCTCTGCGGCAGCACGCTCCGCTTCTTCTCCCGTTGGAGACGGCTCCACAACACGGATGACCTCACCATTGAGCGAAACGACTTCATAACCTTTTGGAACATATTCCGGCGGGATGGTGGCATTGATAACCTGAACGCCGTCTTCATTGACGTAGCGATAATAGACTCTGCCCGGCGCATCAGCAGCGTACACCGCTGATGCCGACAGGGCAGTAACGCCCGCGAGGATGGAAATCAGTTTGATCAAGCCCTTATTCATCGTGTTACCCGTTCACTGTTTCAGGGTGTATCGACACCATAGGTGGCGCGATAGCGTTTGATTTGATCGACCATGTCTCCCTGGCTGCCTTGCGTCTCCAGATAATCAATGATGTGGTTCAGGTTAATGATGCTCACCACGGGAATACCAAAATTCTGTTCCACTTCCTGGATTGCCGATAACGGACCCTGGCCCCGCTCCTGGCGGTTCAGGCCGATCAATACGGCAGCTGGCTCAGCATCGGCAGCTTTGATAAGCCCCATCACTTCGCGTACAGCAGTCCCGGCGGTGATCACATCATCAACGATCAGTATCTTGCCCTGTAATGGTGCGCCCACCAGGGTGCCGCCCTCGCCGTGATCCTTGGCCTCCTTACGGTTATAACAGTAAGGAAGATCCCTTTGATAATGGTCTGACAAAGCAATAGCCGTGGTTGCAGCCAGCGGAATTCCTTTATAAGCAGGCCCAAATACTACATCAAAGGGGATGCCAGATGCGGTGATTGCTGCCGCATAGTAGCGTCCTAATTCAGCTAATGCATTTCCGGTCTGAAATTTGCCTGCATTAAAGAAGTATGGACTGGTTCGACCGGATTTCAGCGTGAATTCACCAAAGCATAGCGCCTGGTGCCTGATCGCCAGCTGAATGAAATCATGTTGATACTTTTCCATGCAAAATACCTGTGTATGATCTAACTTCTTATAGGTCTAACAATAATAACCGGATGGATTAGTTGCTGAACTTAATCCTGACTGTAGCTTCTATCAAATCGACAGCAAAAATGTGAAAAAAAGTATCAAACACTGCCACACCCGGTCATTGCGGTAACACAATTCTATAAAGCTCGGGTATCATACACAGTCCGTAATCAAGGGGCTAACATGAGAGTTATCAGTCTTAGCGTCGATGGTATTTTTCAAGCGGCGCAACGCGGCCTGTACGATTGGCTTGCAAATCAGGATGCAGATTTGATCTGTCTGCAAGATTTACGTGCATTGGAATATGAGTTGGATAAGCCCAACTTCCAGCTTGATGGTTATTTTGCTTACTTCTTCGACTCAGGTACCAAGCACTACAATGGTGTAGCTATTTACACCCGTGTGCAACCCAAGGCATTGATTTATGGCTTGGGATTTTCTTCCGGTGTTGATATGGAAGGGCGTTATCTACAGGTAGATTATGAGCATTTGAGTGTGGGTTCCTTGCTTGCGCCCAGCGCAACCTCTGAACTCGAATCCCAGGAGGTCAAGATCAAGTTCTTTGACGACTTCCAGGCTCACCTGGACAAGATCACCCGCAAACGCCGTGAGTATATTTTCTGTGGTAACTGGGAGATGGCCCACACGGCTCGCGATGTCACCAATAGTAGCGAGAACCAGCACAACTCCGGTTTTCTACCCCATGAGCGCCAATGGCTGAGTCAGCTGTTTAATCAACTGGGTTATGTGGATGCATTCCGGCGCGCCAATCGCGATCCGGATGAATACAGCTGGTGGCCCAGTGGTGCGATTGACGAGGGTGAAGGCTGGCGGACGGATTTCCAGGTGGTGTCCAACAGTATCGGACCGAAAGTGGAATACGCGACTATCTACAAGATGCAGCAGTTCTCCAGTCACCTGCCGGTGATTATTGACTATGACATTGAGTTGGAGCAGTTCTAGGAACCGCTGAGTGATCAGGTGCAGACCCAAGCTGCACCTGATCTTTGCAGCGTTATTCTGTCAGTAACACCTGCTTCTGCAGTTGATGTAATTGCGCAATACCCTGTTTTGCCAAGCCCAACATAGCGGCAAATTCAGTCTCACTGAAAGGTTCCGCTTCCGCAGTCCCCTGAATTTCGATGATGCCGCCGTCATCGCCCATAACAATGTTCATATCCGTATCCGCCGCAGAATCTTCCGGATAATCCAGATCCAAAACCGGCTGACCACCGTAGATACCCACAGACACAGAAGCAATTGCCCGCTTCAAAGGTTCCCCTTTTACCTGGTTCTGCTGCTTGAGGAAGGCTACTGCGTCGGCCAAGGCAACCCAGGCGCCGGTGATTGATGCGGTTCGCGTGCCGCCATCAGCCTGGATGACATCGCAATCTACGTGGATGGTGTTTTCACCGAGACTCGTCAAATCCACGGCGGCTCGCAAGGAGCGGCCGATAAGCCGTTGGATTTCCACTGTGCGACCGGTCTGTTTGCCGCGTGCGGCTTCGCGGTCCATTCGCGTACCGGTTGAACGCGGCAGCATGCCATATTCCGCCGTCAGCCAACCCTGCCCCTGTCCGCGCAGGAAGCTGGGAACACCAGCTTGTACGCTGGCGGTACAGATAACTTTGGTATCACCAAATTCGACCAGTACCGAACCTTCGGCATGTTTGGTGTAGTGACGGGTGAGGCGGATGTCGCGGAGTTGATCGGCCTGGCGGCCGCTGGGGCGTTGCATAACGTGATCCTTTAACTGAAGCGGGTGGAGAAAGCGGGCGGCGCAGGTGACTGTGATACCATCCGCTCCTTTGAGCGGTGGCCAGCCATAGCTGCCGAAGGGAGAACTCTACCAGCTCTCATCCATCGCGGTAACAACACACGTCTTAATTAGGAGAATATTGCCCATGCCACGCAGTATGACTGGATTTGCCCGCCGCGAAGCCAAACTTCCCTGGGGCACCGTGATCTGGGAGATCCGCAGTGTCAATCACCGCTACCTGGAGCCGAGCTTCCGTCTGCCGGAGGATTTCCGCGAGATTGAACCCGGCCTACGCGAATTGATTCGCAAGGCATTGCAGCGCGGCAAAGTAGAAGCGGCGCTGAGTATCCAATGGGAGCAGGAAGGTGAAGCGGAGCTGGGTATCAACCTGGGCCGGGTTAGCCAGCTAGCCAGAGCTGCACAACAAATCACTGAACAGTTAGGTGATCTTGCCGCGCCCGTAAATACCCTGGAGATCCTCAAATGGCCGGGCGTCATGCAAAAACAGGAGATGGACCGCGAAGCCCTGCAGCAGGCGGTGCTCAATGTGTTCGACGAAGCGCTGAAACAGCTGGTTGAACATCGCGCGCGCGAAGGCGCGGAGCTGGAACAATTTATCCTGCAACGGCTGGATGCCGTATCCGCGCAAGTGGTTGCCGTTCGTGCTCGCTTGCCGGAGATTTTGCAAAGCCAGCGCGACAAATTACAAGCCAAAATTGCCACCCTGCAAGTAGACCTTGACCCCGAACGCCTCGAACAGGAAATCGCCCTGCTCGCACAAAAGGCCGATGTCGATGAGGAACTGGATCGCCTCGACACGCACGTAATTGAAGTCAAACGCAGCCTCAAACAAACCGACTCCCTCGGCCGCCGGCTGGATTTTTTAATGCAGGAACTCAACCGCGAAGCCAATACCCTTTCATCAAAATCTATTGTCAGTGAAACGACCCAGGCTGCGGTGGAGTTGAAGGTGTTGATCGAGCAGATGCGGGAGCAGGTGCAGAATATCGAATAGCCTAACCGCGCCACTCAGTCATCATTCGAGGCATGGTTGACGTTTGGTGACTAACCCTTTCTGGCAAAGGGTGGATCGGTAAGGCGGTGCCAAGGTAAGACAAGTGGAGTAACCATTGCTCGTATATCTGCTATTTATCACTGCCATCCTGATTATTGCATTTTTAATCATCACGCCTGTGTGGCGCTCGCGACGGCGCCAGCAGATTGCGGTTCGTCCTTTCCCTGAATCCTGGCATCAACTGCTTGAGCAACACTGGCAGTTGTATGCGGTGTTGCCCGAAGATGTACGTGACCAACTACAGCGGCAACTCCGGGTGATGATGGCGGAAACCGAATTCTACGGCTGCAATGATTTGATTGTTACGGAGAAAATGCGTGTGTTGGTCCTGGCACAAGCCAGCTTGCTTTATGGCAGCGTCATTCATCACCAGCAAACGGATTTTCCCTGTGTCCTACTTTACCCGGATGCGTTTGTTCGTGAAGGCGCAACGATGGATGAACTGGGTTTGGTTGCCGAGGAGCGTCATATTCTTTTGGGAGAGTCCTGGGAACAGGGTAAGGTGATTTTGTCCTGGGCCGACATTGAGCAGAATCTGGCGCAACCACAGAGCCACCACAATTTGGTGATCCACGAATACGCGCACCAGATTGATGGTTATGACGGCGCTATGAACGGCACACCACCCGTGGCGGGTCATCCGAAATTCCAGACATGGCCTGCGGTCATGCAAGGCGCCTATGATGATCTCTGTCATCGCGTGGATGCGGGTGACGCATCTTTTGATCCCTACGCGACGACTAATCCCGCGGAATTTTTTGCCGTCGTCAGTGAATATTTCTTTATGCAACCGCAGGTGCTTATTGAGCGTTATCCCGATGTTTATCGGTTGCTCTCTGCTTTTTATCGTCGCGACCCCTTGGCCTGGACTTAACGCTCCTCGTTTCTGTCAGGTGAAACCCTTGAAGAACTTTTGGTTTAAACCAAACTCCCAAAAGACACCTTTCTCTGCAAAATATTCATCGCAAATTCATAAGGAATTCCCATGAAGTATTGGCTATCCACCTTATTGTTATTCACCTGTCTATCATCATTCGCCGCAGAGGCGCCCAGCTACGGTCCGCGTCTGGAAGGCTTTAACTATCCCCACCCCACTAAAACCTTCACCTTCACATCCCAACAACAGGATCTGGAGATGGTGTATATGGATGTTCAGCCCGAGGAGGCAAACGGGCGCACAGTGGTGCTGATGCATGGCAAGAATTTTTGTGCAGCGACCTGGGAGGCCACCATCAAGGTGCTGGTCGATAAAGGTTATCGTGTGATAGCGCCAGACCAGATCGGCTTCTGTAAATCATCCAAGCCAACACAGTATCAATTCAGTTTTCAGCAACTGGCGAGCAATACCCGGGCGTTGCTTGACAATATCGATGTGAAAAACGTGACCGTCATGGGGCATTCCATGGGCGGCATGTTAGCTACGCGCTTTGCGCTGATGTACCCCGAGCAAACTGAGCAACTGGTGATGGTCAATCCGATTGGCCTGGAGGATTGGAAGGCGTTGGGCGTGCCTTACCGTAATGTGGATGAATGGTATGCGCGGGATCTGAAAACCTCGGCGGAGAGCATTCGGAAATACCAGCTCAATACTTACTACGCCGGAAATTGGCGACCGGAGTTTGATCGTTGGGTGGAGATGCAAGCGGGTATGTTTCGCGGTGAGGGACGAGAGCTGGTGGCCTGGAGTTCGGCATTGACCGCCGACATGATTATGTTGCAGCCGGTGGTGTACGAGTTTCCATTCTTGAAGATGCCGGTTTTATTACTGATCGGCGAGCTGGACAACACGGCGTTGGGCAAAGATGCAGCTTCGCCAGCGTTGCAGAAAAAATTGGGCAACTATAAAAAGCTGGGTCGAGAAATCGCGGCACAAATTCCCAGAGCCAAATTGGTAAATTTTCCCGACCTGGGTCACTCACCGCAGATTCAGGCTCCGGAGCGCTTTCACAAAGCGCTTCTAACCAACCTGTTGCCTTGACGCTTTAGGAAGTTTTAGGGGATTCGCCTCAGGGCTTGTTTTCGTCGCTATTGATTTGCACCAGTGTGGCCAAACCTTCGTGGCGCAGTTTGTTCATCAGCTTGGCTAACTGGTCCACCTCGGCGGCATCCAACTGCTCGCCGTGAACAAAAGATAATCGCCCCTTGCTAACCAATTCGCGCACATACGTGGGCCGGACGCGCAGGCGTTCGGCAGCTTGGGTGATAGACAGCAGTTGTTGCAACATAACGGGAATCAGGTAATAAAAGATTGTGGATGCGCCTCTGGAACGCGCGGAAAACCTCTGCTTCACTATGCCACACTTTATTGCCGATTACTCGCCATGAACGGCGTCAGCGGTGGATAATCCCCTGACCCTGTGCCGATCCTGTGCCATAATTCGAACATCCCGATGACCGTACTCATGCGGTCATACACGCATCCGTTTTTCATTACCCTACAAGAATAAGGCAGTCTTGCATGAGCAATCGCGGCACGCTTTATACCGTTTCTGCACCCTCCGGTGCCGGCAAAACCAGCCTGGTGGCGGCGCTGGTCAAATCCAATCCCGAGGTCTGTGTATCTATCTCCCATACCACACGACCTATGCGCCCCGGCGAGAAAGACGGGGTGAATTATCATTTTGTTGATCATGCGACTTTTGAAAATATGCTTGAAGAAGGTGCTTTTCTGGAGCACGCACGGGTGTTCAAAAATCTGTATGGCACCTCCCAGCAGTGGGTCGTTGAGACCTTGCAGCAAGGTATGGACGTGATCCTGGAGATCGACTGGCAGGGCGCCGAACAGGTGCGCCGGTTGATGCCCGATACCATCAGTTTATTTATCCTGCCGCCCTCCCTCGCTTCCCTTCGGCAGCGCCTGACGGGTCGCGGCCAGGATGACAGCAGCGTGATTGAGGCGCGGATGAATGAAGCCATCAGCGAGATTTCCCACTACGTTGAGGCGGATTACCTGATCATCAACGATGACTTCACCACCGCGCTCGCACAATTCCAGGCGCTGATTACCAGCCAACATCTGAGTTTGCCCCGTCAAGCTGAAAAGCACGCGGCACTGCTGCGCGAATTGTTGGCCTGATTCCCGGGTATTTGGTTGGTAAACTCACGCAAGTGTGCATTTTGTGGCCAATTCCTCGGCACGCGACTGGCGGCGAGCACCTATCTCACGCATAATAGACACCCTTGAAAAGCAGCATTCCGGCTGCATTACTTAGTTCAGGCACGGAAATTTATGGCACGCATTACTGTTGAAGATTGTTTGAATCACGTTGATAACCGTTTTGAGTTGGTTATGGTGGGCAGCAAACGCGCCCGTCAACTTGCGATTGGTGGCAAAGACCCCCATGTCCCCGCCGAAAATGACAAACCCACTGTTATCGCTCTGCGCGAAATTGAAGAGGGTTTTGTTGATGCGAGCATCCTTCTCGAAAAAGACGTGGCTCCTGCGCCGAAACCCGAGCGCAACTACGAACAGGAAATGTAAGCCGAGGTAATCATTCCCTAGCCGCTGCCGGTGTAGCGGCTTTTCAGTCTCTGGAGAACGGCGTTGCAGACAATTGAAGCCTTGAGTCACAGGCTTTCGTCATATCTGGATACTCCCCAAATCAATTTGGTGAAGCGGGCTTATTTTTACGCAGAACAAGCCCACGATGGCCAAAAGCGCCGCAGTGGCGAAGCCTACATTACCCATCCGCTCGCGGTAGCGGACATCCTCGCGCACATGCATATGGACCATCAGAGTTTGATGGCGGCCATGTTGCACGATGTCATTGAAGATACCGGCATCAGCAAGAAGGCTATCTCCAGACAGTTTGGCGATTCTGTGGCTGACCTGGTGGATGGTGTCAGCAAGCTGACCCAGATCGAATTTGAATCCCACGCGGAAAAGCAGGCAGAAAACTTCCAGAAGATGGCCTTGGCCATGGCTAATGACCTGCGGGTTATCCTTGTGAAGTTAGCCGACCGTTTGCACAACATGCGCACACTGGGCGCTATGCCCGCCGACAAGAAACGTCGGATCGCTAAAGAAACCCTTGAGATTTATGCGCCTATCGCCCATCGGCTGGGTATGAACGATATGCGCCTGGAGTTTGAAGATCGCGGTTTTTACGCGATGTATCCGCTGCGGGCGACGCGTTTGCAGGCCGCCCTCAAGACCGCGCGCGGTAACCGCAAAGAGCTGGTTGAACAGATTCAGACCTCCATTGAAAAACGCCTCACCCGCGAAAAGATCGTGGCCGAGGTAATCGGGCGGGAGAAACACCTCTTCAGCATCTACGAAAAGATGCGGCAGAAGAAAAAGTATTTCAAAGAAATCATGGACGTATACGCCTTCCGCATCATTGTGGACAGCGTCGATACCTGCTATCGCGTGCTGGGGGTGATCCATAACCTCTACAAACCGGTGGCTGGTGAGTTCAAGGATTACATCGCGATTCCCAAGGCCAATGGCTATCAGTCGTTGCACACGGTGTTGGTCGGTATGCACGGCGTGCCTATCGAAGTGCAAATCCGTACTCGCGAAATGGATGAGATGGCCAACAACGGCATCGCAGCGCATTTCCTCTACAAATCCAACAGCACCGAGACGATTAACAGCAGTCACAGCCGCGCACGCCAGTGGGTGCAGGGCTTGCTGGAGATGCAGCGTCGCGCCGGGGATTCGTTGGAGTTTATCGAGAACGTGAAGATCGACCTCTTCCCTGACGAGGTTTACGTCTTTACGCCCAAAGGCAAGATTGTTGAGCTGCCCCACGGTGCCACGGCCGTGGATTTTGCCTACGCCGTGCACACCGATATCGGCAATGCCTGCGTGGCCTGCCGGATCAATGGCCGGCTTGCACCGTTATCGCAGCCGCTGCAAAGCGGGCAGAAAGTCACCATCATCACCGCGCCCGGCGCGCAGCCCAACCCCAACTGGTTAAATTTCACGGTGTCGGGTAAGGCCCGCAGCGGAATTCGCCATTTCCTCAAAAACCAACGCCATCACCAATCGGTGGCCTTGGGTCGCCGGATGCTCAGTCGGGCGCTGGCTGATATGCATATCGAGCTGGATAACCTGACAGAGGCACAACAAGCGCAACTGCTGCAGGCAGCGCAGGTGGATTCACTGGAAACCCTGCTCGAAGAGATCGGACTGGGTAACCGCGTGGCCTTTGCGGTGGCCAAGCTTTTACAACCGGATGCCGAGGTCAAACCGCGCGGCCCCAGTATTTATTCGCCGCTCACCATTGACTCTTCCGAGGGTATGCTGATCACCTTTGCCCGTTGTTGCCGACCGATACCCGGCGACCCGATTATCGGGCATGTAAGCTCCGGCAAAGGCTTGGTTATTCACCAGGATACTTGTCGTAATATCGTGGAAATTCGCAGTAATCCGGAAAAAATCAGCCACGTGAACTGGGCGCCGACGGTCAGCGGGGAATTCCTGGTGGATGTCCGGGTGGAAGTGGAATCGGAACGCGGCATCATCGCGACCCTTGCCACACGGGTGACCGAGCAGGGCGGCAGCATTGAACATATCAATGTCCAGGAGCGGGATGCCCATAACAGCGTGATCCACTTGTGTATCGGCGTGCACAACCGCGTGCACCTGGCCAACATCATGCGTCGCATCCGCAACATGAGCTTTGTGATCCGAATCGGGCGCAGCAAGAATTGATTAGGCATTGCGTCTCTTTCTTATAGTCATCCCTTATAGCCCTGCGCCGCACTCCCGTTTATACTCGATCGCTTTCCGTTAATAACAGCGCGCCATCCCAGCGCTTTTCAACGAAGCAGGCTCATCATGACGAACAAAGCCATAATCCACACCACCAATGCCCCGGCGGCCATCGGTACTTATTCCCAGGCAATCAAGGTCAACAACACGACATACCTGTCGGGCCAGATTCCGCTGGACCCCAAGACGATGTCATTGGTTGAAGGCGATTTCGCGACCCAGGCCCATCAGGTCTTCAGGAACTTGCGCGCCGTATGTGAAGCTGCCAATGGCAGCCTGGCAGATATCGTCAAACTCAATATCTACCTGACCGATCTGGCGAATTTTTCCATCGTGAACGAAGTAATGGCGGAATACTTTAACCAGCCCTACCCGGCCCGCGCGGCTATCGGCGTTAGTCAATTGCCCAAGGGCGCGGTGATTGAGGCGGATGGCGTGATGGTGGTGTAGTTGGATTATGCTTCGTAATCCGTTTGTCATTAGGCCATTGATTTCGAAAACGCATGAATACATCCCTGTAGCTCCCTCAAGTCGTCCTTGACTTGAGGGTTTCGAAACCAATGGCCTAACGCCAAACTCGCATCGTGCCATTTTCGAACTGTTGAATTGAGTTTTTCAGTTATTGCCAATTAGCGTTACGAACGCAATTTAGCCTTAGGATTCGGTAAATCCGTAATCGTCCCCGCCGCCAGTTCGCCGGCCAAGCCGACACTTTCATGCAGAGTCGGGTGTGCGTGGATAGTTAGTGCCAGGTCTTCCACATTCGCGCCAAACTCAATAGCAAGAGACAATTCGCCCAATAACTCGCCCGCATTAATCCCTACTATCCCCGCACCCAACAACTGCTCAGATTCAGCGTGATAGATCAACTTGGTCTTGCCTTCACTGCGATTGGCGCCGAGGGCGCGACCGCTGGCGCTCCAGGGGTAGACAGCGGTTTTGTAATTGATGCCTTGGGCTTTGGCTTCTTTCTCGGTCAGGCCGGTCCAGGCGATTTCAGGATTGGTGTAAGCGATGGAGGGAATCACGCGTGGATTAAAGATACGTTTATGCCCGGCGATTACATCAGCGGCTACATGGCCTTCATGGCTCGCTTTGTGGGCCAGCATGGGTTGCCCCACAATATCGCCGATAGCAAAGATATGCGGCACGTTGGTTTGCTGGGTGTTGCTGACGGGAATAAAACCGCGTTCGTCCACCTGCACACCCGCCTTGTCGGCGCCGATAAGTTGACCATTGGGTTTGCGTCCAACGGCGACCAGTACGGCGTCAAACTCGCGCGCTTCCGCCGGGGCATTGGCGCCGGAAAAGCTGACCTTTAAACCGGCTTTTGCTGCTTCAACTGCTTCCACTTTGGTGGAGAGCAGGACTTCAAAGCGCTCCTTGTTGTAGCGGCTGTACACCGTGATCAAATCCTTGTCGGCTGCAGGAATTAATTGATCGGCGAACTCAACCACCGTCACTTTACTGCCGAGTGCCTGGTACACCGTGCCCATCTCCAAACCGATAATGCCGCCGCCGATGACCAATAACCGTTTGGGCACCTCACTCAATTCCAGCGCCTTGGTGGAGTCCCACACCCGCGGGTCATCCGGGATAAACGGCAGTTTCACGACGCTGGAACCGGCAGCGATGATCGCGTGTTCAAATTCAATCAGTGTTTCTTTCCCGTCATTCACCACGCTGAGCTGATGACTGCCGGTAAAGGTGCCACGACCATGTACAACCTGCACCTTGCGACTTTTGGCCATACCGCTGACACCTTGGGATAACTTCTTGACCACACTGTCCTTAAACGCGCGGATCTGGTTGAGATCCTGCTTGGGGGGTGCGAATGTCAAACCGATATCCGGGCCATGCTCGGCTTCATGAATAACCTGGGCTACGTGGAGTAATGCTTTGGAAGGAATGCAACCCACATTCAAACAAACCCCACCCAAGGCCTGATACTGTTCAACGAGAGTCACCTCAAGGCCCAGATCCGCTGCGCGAAACGCCGCGGAATAACCGCCAGGGCCGCTGCCTAACACCACGACTTGTGTCTTGATTGTTTCCGCCATAACCACTCTCCGAACTGGCTGATATGAAAAACCTGAAGATTACTTTTTGTCCCGTAGTAAATCGCGGATCTCGGTTAGCAGTAATTCTTCTTTGCTGGGTACTGGATTCGCGGGTGGCGTCGGTGCGGCTTCTTCTTTGCGCTTCAAACGATTGATGCCTTTGACCACCATAAATATCGCGAAGGCGACGATGGTGAAGTCTAGGATGGTCTGAATAAATTTGCCGTAAGCAATGGTGACGGCCGGTGTATCGGCGGTGGCTTCTTTCAACACAACGGCCAGATCACTGAAGTCCACACCACCGATCATCAACCCGATCGGCGGCATGATTACATCACCCACCACGGAGGTTACGATCTTGCCGAATGCGGCTCCGATGATGATGCCCACCGCCATATCCACAACGTTGCCCTTTACCGCAAATTCTTTGAATTCTTTAATGATGCTCATGGAAAGTCTCCTTTAATCCAGACAGGTAATGACACATAACGCCTACGAAACAGTGCAAGTCGGGTTGCCGCGCAATACCAGACCGTGACTGTTTATACCATCATCGACGGGATAAAACAGCGTGGACCACTCGAATTATTGATGAGGAAAAAGAAGTGGCAGATTTTTACACGGGTAAATACGGATCATTCGTCCTCACGTTTGGCAAAGACGCTAATCTGTTCATCTTCATCGACGATAACATCAAGGATCATCGGCTGACAGCACACCTGACAATCTTCGGTATAGGATTGTTCGGGATAGGAGCAGTCGACCAGGACCGTGATGGTCTCGCCGCAGTAGGGACAGGAAATGGGGTGTTCCTCAAGCAGGTTCATGATGATGTTTGCCGTGAGGTGATGGGACATCAGCTTACCGGGCAAGACCCGGCAAGCTGAATGAGAAAATTATTTGGCTGCGGCTTCTTCCAATTCGCCGCCGGCTTTCTTGAGGTCTTTACCAAAGCCCTCAACAGTGTTGCAGCCCGTCAAGGTAAACATGCCCAGCAAGGCCGCCGCCAGAATCAGTGTCATCGTCGTTTTCATAAAGTATCTCCAGTTAAAAATCAGGCCCGCCAGAAATGTCGGTTGGCTTATGGCTGTGAAATATACACAGCGTCGAGTTTATGAATCAATGCCTAATTGTTCCCAAATTGAATCTATTTTGGCTTTAACCGATTGGTCCATTTCGATGGGTGTGCCCCATTCCCGCGTTGTCTCGCCGGGCCATTTATTCGTCGCATCAAAACCGATCTTGGAGCCAAGGCCAGAGACCGGTGAGGCAAAGTCGAGGTAATCAATGGGAGTATTTTCAATCATCACCGTATCCCGCGCCGGGTCCATGCGGGTGGTCATGGCCCAGATCACATCTTTCCAGTCGCGGGCGTTTACATCGTCGTCGGTAACAATCACAAACTTGGTGTACATAAATTGCCGCAGGAATGACCACACGCCCATCATCACCCGCTTGGCATGACCGGGGTATTGTTTCTTCATGGTGACCACGGCCATGCGGTATGAACAGCCTTCCGGCGGTAAATAAAAATCCACAATCTCGGGAAATTGTTTTTGCAGGATCGGCACAAACACTTCATTGAGTGCTACGCCCAGAATGGCCGGTTCATCCGGCGGGCGTCCGGTGTAAGTGCTGTGATAAATCGGGTCGCGTCTGTGGGTAATTTTTTCCACCGTGAAAACCGGGAAATGATCCACTTCGTTGTAATAACCGGTGTGATCGCCGAAGGGGCCTTCGGGGGCCATATCATCTGGCGCAATGTAACCTTCGAGAATAAATTCAGCGGATGCCGGCACCTGCAAATCATTGCCGAGACATTTCACCACGTCGGTTTTATCGCCACGCAATAAACCGGCAAAGGCGTATTCAGACAAGGTATCGGGAACCGGTGTCACCGCGCCGAGGATGGTGGCGGGATCTGCGCCCAGTGCGACAGAAACCGGAAAAGGTTTGCCGGGATTCTGTTGTTGCCACTCACGGAAATCCAGCGCGCCGCCACGATGGGATAACCAGCGCATGATCAAACGGTTCTTGCCGATCTTTTGCATGCGATAAATGCCGAGATTTTGCCGCTCTTTATGCGGCCCGCGTGTGACGACTAACGGCCAGGTCACCAGGGGACCGACATCGCCGGGCCAACAGGTTTGAATAGGAATCATATCCAGATTGACCGCATCGCCTTCCACAACAATTTCCTGGCAGGAGGCTTTGCTGACAACCTTGGGAGCCATATTCAACACTTGTTTAAAGATGGGTAATTTTTCCCAGGCATCTTTAAAACCCTTCGGTGGTTCAGGCTCTTTCAAAAAGGCTAATAATTTTCCGACGTCGCGCAAGGCAGCAACGGATTCTTCTCCCATACCCAGCGCCACCCGCTCCGGTGTGCCAAATAAATTACCGAGCACTGGGATGGAAAAACCTTTGGGATTTTCAAACAGGAGTGCCGGGCCGCCAGCGCGCAGGGTGCGATCACAAATTTCCGTCATCTCCAGATAGGGATCGACTTCATGGGTGATGCGTTTTAATTCGCCGCGCTGTTCCAGCAGTGCAATAAAATCACGGAGATCTTTATATTTCATGGATTCTAATGGCCAGTTTGCAAGAGGGGTGCAGGGGAAGTGGCGCTTGGAATCGAAAGCCTTCGCGTCAGGAGTGACGCGAAGGTATTACAGAAATGTATCAGTATTTTTCGATACCCGAATGGCCATTCTGTATGTGTTCAAGGTACCCGTGGCGCTTACTTGCGTTTCATCGACAGGAAGAATTCATCATTGGTTTTGAAGTCTTTCAACTTATCGACCAAAAATTCTGTTGCTGCCACATCTTCCATATCGTTTAACAAGCGGCGCAAAATCCAGGCGCGTTGCAGTTCATCTTCTTTCATCAACAGCTCTTCGCGACGGGTGCCGGAACGACGGACGTTGATGGCCGGGTAAATACGTTTTTCGGCAATCTTGCGATCCAGATGCAACTCCAGGTTACCGGTACCTTTAAATTCTTCGTAAATCACTTCGTCCATCTTCGAGCCGGTATCAACCAGTGCGGTTGCAATGATGCTCAGGCTGCCGCCTTCTTCGATGTTGCGCGCGGCACCGAAGAAACGCTTGGGTCGCTCCAGCGCATGGGCATCCACACCACCGGTCAACACTTTACCGGAAGAAGGAATGACGGTGTTGTATGCACGTGCCAGACGTGTAATAGAGTCGAGCAGAATGATCACATCTTTTTTGTGTTCGACGAGGCGCTTGGCACGCTCAATAACCATGTCCGCAACTTGTACGTGACGTGCGGGTGGCTCATCGAAGGTTGATGCAACCACTTCGCCGCGCACAGAACGCTGCATCTCGGTCACTTCTTCCGGACGCTCATCAATCAACAGAACAATCAGGTGACACTCAGGATTATTGCGCGTAATCGCCTGCGCAATATTTTGCATCATGATGGTTTTACCGGCTTTGGGTGGCGCTACGATCAAGCCGCGTTGGCCTTTACCAATTGGCGCAATCAAATCGATGATACGACCGGTGAGGTCTTCGGTAGAACCGTTGCCGGCTTCAAGTAACAAACGCTCGTTGGGGAACAGCGGTGTGAGGTTTTCAAAGAGGATTTTGTTGCGTGAACTTTCAGGTTTGTCGAAGTTAATTTCGTTAACTTTCAACAGAGCAAAATAACGTTCACCTTCTTTCGGGGGACGAATCTTGCCGGAAATTGTATCGCCGGTGCGGAGGTTGAAGCGGCGAATCTGGCTGGGTGAAACATAAATATCATCGGGGCCTGCGAGGTAGGAACTGTCTGCTGAACGTAAAAAACCAAAACCATCCACCAGAATTTCCAACACGCCATCGCCGTAAATATCCTCCCCGCCTTTGGCATGTCGCTTGAGGATATTGAAGATAATATCCTGCTTGCGTGAGCGGGCCATACTTTCGAGGCCCATTTCGGTGGCAATGTTAATCAGTTCTTCGACAGGTTTTGTTTTTAGATCAGTAAGGTTCATACACTAGGACTTTGGTTGTGAATAGTAAGTTGGGTTAGTAGAAGTTGTAGCAGGATTTGATTTACAGGGTATTGGGGTGTTGTTCTATCGCGCGGTCTTGCTCTTATAGTCCGCAGACGACGGGTCTCAACTCGATAATTACTGCTCAGATAATCAGGCGCTGGGAGGGCCCTGAGGCCAGGATTTATGCTGGGGCAGATAACACAGGAGTCTTATGCTTGTCCGTTTCTATATTGCTCAGTGATTTGGCTGTTGTTGATGTGATTAGCTGAAATCAGGGAGGAACAAACATTGAATGTGCCGAGTATAGCGGCAAGTTTTCATCAGTGTAAAGCGCAAATTTAACACAGGGTGAATAAATCGGGCCGGCAATGGTGATTGCCGGCCCGGTGGTGTTACACAACGCTGTCGATAAAGTCGATTAACTGAGTGCGGGATAAAGCGCCGACCTTGGTCGCTTCAACATTACCGTCCTTGAAAATGATCAGGGTCGGAATACCGCGAATGTTGAATTTTCCGGGTGTTTCCTTGTTGGCATCCACATCCACTTTAGCGATCTTGAGCTTGCCTTCGTATTGGCCGGCCAAATCGTCAAGAATTGGAGCGATCATCTTACAGGGTCCACACCAGGCCGCCCAGAAATCTACCAGCACAGGGGTTTTGGCATTGAGGACTTCGTCAGCAAAACTGGCGTCAGTCACATGAACGATGGCATCACTACTCATATTTAACAGTCTCCAAGCCTGTTCGGCGGTGGTGGTGGCGCGCAGACCACAAGGTGTTTGACGCATGATAAGGATTGCCATGCGGGCAGGCAAGGGGCAAAAAACAATGGCGGCCATAAAGCAACGCAATGGCGATATCATCCGCCGGGATCATTCGTGCATCAATTCAGAACTACTCGGCGACAGTATCTACTGACAAGTTGCCGGTGTTTTTGTTAGCGCAAATTTTTTTCCGGTGTCTTCATCAGTCCGGTTTTTTCAAAGGTGGTATAGAGACTGTCCAGCGTGATGGGTTTGGATAGGTAGTGATTCATACCCGAGGCAAAAACTGCTTCGCGATGTTCCTGTAGCGCATGGGCGGTGAGTGCCACAATGGGCGTGGCAGGCATATTGTGGCTGCGCTCATACTCGCGAATACTGCGCGTGGCTTCAAAGCCATCCATCTCCGGCATCTCACAATCCATCAGAATTAAATCATAAGGTGTTGCGGTTTCGCGTACGGCATTAAACGCGGCAACACCGTTTTCCACCAGCTCCGGTTCAATATGCAGTTTGCCGAGTAACCCTTTGATGACCATACGGTTCACGGCATTGTCTTCGGCGACCAATACCCGCAGATGGGAGAATAATTGATAATTCTGCGCCGCCTGTTTTTGGGGCGAAACCGGTGCGATAGCAACGCCGAGTATGGCGGCGAGTTCGAGTTTGATGGTCCTCGCGCACACCGGTTTGCGCAATACATTGCGAATTTTGAGTTGTTGGTCGTGGTATTGCGGCACATCAACATTGCTGAGCAACACAATGGGTGTGTCTTTCAATACCGGGTCCTGACGCATCAACGCAACCATGGCAAAGCTGGTTTCACCGGGATGATAATCGATAATCACAAAGTCAAACGCTTCGTGTCGCCAGGCAGCCTCCTGCAGGATGGACAGTGCATTCTCGCTCGAACGGGCCTCCTGCAAAATCACGCCCCAACTGTCGCCGTGTTTGGTAAGAAATTGACGTTGCTTGGTGCTGCCATCGACCAATAATAACTTTCTGTTGTGCAGCAGATTATCGATAGCGGGGTCGTGATGCGGCGCCAGTGATTTAATATCCGCTGGTAAAAAACGCGCCGTAAACCAAAAGGTGGAGCCCTGACCTTTGATGCTGTCAACGCCGATGTGTCCGCCCATTAATTCCGCCAGGCTTTTGCAAATCGCAAGACCCAAACCGGTGCCGCCGTATTTGCGTGTGGTCGAAGTATCGGCCTGGTTAAAGGAATCGAACAGCATGGAATAAGCGGTGGGATCAATACCGATACCGCTGTCCTGCACCGCAAAATAAAGTAAGGGTTGCTCCGGTGTACTTTCCGGCGCGAGTTTGACATCAAGCGAAATAAATCCTTCGCTGGTAAATTTAAACGCGTTGCCGAGTAAATTGATGATGACCTGACGCAGGCGAGTCGGATCGCCTTTTAATAACAAGGGCGTGCCGGGATCGACACCCCCGAGTAACTCAATGCGCCGCTTATTGGCCGTTGCACCAAACAGTTGAATGCAATCTTCAATCAAATCCTCCAGATCAAAGATGGCCACCTCTAATTGCATCTTGCCCGCTTCAATTTTGGAGTAATCGAGGATGTCGTTGATGATCTCCAATAACGTTTCACCGGAGCGGTGAATCACGTCGACATAATGTTTTTGCGCGTCGTTCAAGGGTGTATCGCGCAGCATTTCGAGCATCCCGATCACGCCATTCATCGGGGTGCGGATTTCGTGACTCATGGTGGCGAGGAATTGGCTCTTCGCGCGGCTCGCATCTTCGGCGGCATTTTTCAGGCGACGGGTTTCGAGTTTTTCTGCTTTCTCTGAGAGCAAGGCCAATTCAATGGCGTGGCGCTGCTCAATATCTTCCAACAAGGTTTCGCGCATGTGGTTGATGGCGTTAACGACATTGTCCAACTCGTCTTCATGCTGATCTACCTTCATGCGCTTGAGACGCAAGGGTGTGGTGAGATTGTCGAGGTTCAATTGCCGCGCATATTGCGCAATGGTGTCCATGTGGCGCGTCAGTAATGTGTGTACCAGCCACAGAATAAACAGGGAAACCAGCAGGGTTTTGGCGCCTTGCACCCCGGCAATAAACAGTGCCCGCTCCCACAGTTTGTCGTAGATGCTCGACAGGCTGGCGGTAATGATCAGCGTGCCCAGTTGTTGCTGGGGTGTGCTGGCATCTTCGTAAGTGAGAGGATAGCTTTTGACGAGAAATTGATTGGGTTTGTTGTCGATGTCTTCCTGGCTGTAGCGCTGGGTGCTGGCCACCAAGGTCTGTTCCGTATTATTCCAGTCGTGCCAGATGACACTCACCTGCACCACATCCTGCACATCCAGCACGCTGTTGATCTGGATGTTTAATTGTTCCTGGTCAAAACCCCACAAGCTTTTGGTGATGCTGGCGAGGGTGCTGATGCGCACCTGGTCGAGGCGTTTTTCCAATGAGGAGATGTCGTCGTGAAAGCTGCTGTACAGCTGCAACAAAATCGTAATCAACGTGATCAGCGAGCTGCTGAGAATGATCAGCCCTAGCAGGCGGGTCGCGATAGGATTCTCGCGGGCGTAGCGACTTATGGTTGGCAGCATCGACGTGTGATGTTTTATCCAGCATTCCGGGGAAATATCTTGTGCAGGCCGTCGCACATTGATTCAAGTGTAGCAGTTGTCTCTGCAAATGCTGGCAGAGTATCAGTGTGCATCGGCGGCGGCATCCGGTAAACCGAGTAACGCGCTGTAGCCCTGTTGGTAACCGGGATAGAGCAACCGATAACCGCTGTTCAACAGGCGCTGGTTGGCGCAGCGTTTATTGCCCCGTTCGCTGTCGATCCGGTCCGGGGCAAAGACGGCGCGATCTACCTTTAACTGCATCGCCAGCCAGTTGACGACTTCCGCCATAGGGGCCGGTGTGCTGTCGGTCGCGAGATACAGGGATTCCCACTCATCACCTCGGCAGGCCTTGTCGATCAGGTGTGCCAACACGCCGGCACAATCATAGGCGTGAATGCGATTGGTGAAGGCGGCGGATAATACCGCCCGACCTTGACGGACTTGTTCAATCAGGCGGGTTCGGCCGGGGCCATAGATGCCGCTGAAGCGCACAATGCAGTGGGGAAATCCGCCCTCGCGAATGATTGCCTCCGCTTCCAACAGGCGCTGACCGTTGAAACTCTCAGGTTCGGTGGGCGAGGTTTCGTCCACCCAGCTGCCATCCTGTTGGCCGTAAACACCGGTGCTGGAGACGAGCAATAGCAATGTGGGTGATTGCTGTTGCGCTTTAAGCGCGCTTACCAACTGCATGCAGGTATCCACATAAGCGCGACGATAACCGGCGTCGCTGCGTTCATCGGGTGTCATGGTGATGACGATGATATCGGCTGGCTCAGCCAACAATTGATGCAGCGCCTCCGGCTTGCTGAGGTCACTCTGCCGATAGGTCAGTGATGGCGTATCGGCAGGCGGTGAACGCCGCACGCCGACAACGCGGTATCGATCTTCCGGCAATCTTTCAGCGAGCCGTTGGCCCAGGTCACCACAACCGAGGATCAACACCGACGCTGGTAATAGTTTTTCGCTATTCACCTTTGCTTAACTCCGTATAACAGGGCACACTTGCCCACTATAACAGGCCCGCGGGCGCATTCGTCCCGCACCATCAGAAGGCATTGCATCATGACACTCACCGAGTTGCGCTACATCGTTACGCTGGCGCAGGAACAACATTTCGGGCGAGCAGCCGATCGCTGTTTTGTCAGCCAGCCCACCCTGAGTATTGCGGTTAAAAAACTTGAAGATGAGCTGGGTGTAGCCCTGTTTGAGCGCACCAAGTCCCGCGTGCAGGCGACGCCCCTGGGAGAGCAGATTGTGGCCCAGGCCAATCTCGTGCTGGAGCAGACCGCAGCCATCAAGGATATTGCGGATGCCGGTAAAGACCAACTCAGCAGTCCCCTGGCGGTGGGTGCGATCTTTACTATCGGGCCATACCTGTTGCCGTTGTTTATCCCCCATTTACAGAAGCTGGCCAGCAAAATGCCCCTATATGTGGAGGAAGGCTATACGGCTACGCTACGCAAGAAACTGCGCAATGGCGAGTTGGATGTCATCATCGTGGCCTTGCCGTTTACTGAGCCGGATGTGGTAACCCAGGCGTTGTTCGATGAACCTTTCGTTGTGCTTATGCCGCACGACCATCCCCTGGCGGCCAAGACCGCTATCAATCCCCGCGATCTGGATGACCAGAATATGCTGTTGTTGGGCGAAGGCCATTGCTTTCGCGATCAGGTACTGGCGACTTGCCCCAATCTGCAACCCTCGTTGGAAGACAACTCGGGACGTATCCGTACCGCCGCGGAGGGCAGCTCATTGGAAACCCTGCGCCATATGGTGGCCTCCGGCCTGGGGATTACCATCCTGCCCGCCTCAGCAGCATCTACTTCGCTTTATACGCCCCATGTACTGGTAACCCGGCCGTTTACCGAGCCCGCACCCAGTCGTACCGTCGCCCTTGCCTGGCGCGCCAGCTTCCCCCGTCACAAAGCCATCGATGCCTTGCGCAAAGCCATCAGCGACTCCCGTCAGGAGCATGATGGTCAGCAGTAATGAAGCCATGGCAGCCCCGCCGGATCTGGATCGCCTGGCGGTTACCTCGCTCAAAGGTGTCGGGGCGACGCTGGCGGCAAAATTGGCGAAGATTGGCATCTTTTCCCTGCAAGATCTGTTATTTCACCTGCCTTTGCGTTACATGGACCGCACCCGGGTTACGCCCATTGGGGCCTTGCAACCCAACCTGAATGCCGTGATTGAAGGCGAAGTGCGTGCCTGTGATGTGGTCATGGGTCGGCGGCGCAGCCTGGTGTGTCGCGTACAGGATGGTACCGGCACTGTCTCCCTGCGCTTCTATCATTTCTCCAATGCGCAGAAGCAACGTCTGATTGCCGGGACGCGTCTGCGAATCTTTGGTGAAACCCGACGCGGTGCAGCTGGCCTTGAAATCTATCATCCGGAATATGACCTGCTTGACGACGCCAAGCCCTTGCCTCTGCAACAGCACCTGACGCCGGTTTACCCGGCCACTGAAGGACTGACCCAGCCGCGCCTGCGTAGCCTCGCGGTTCAGGCGTTAACCTGGCTGAATACCCACGCGTTGAAAGAACTCTTACCCGATACGCTGCGGCGCCAATTGGGGCAGATTCCCCTGGCAGATGCGCTGCGTTTCCTGCATCAGCCGCCACAGGATGTGGATATTCGGCAATTGCAGGAAGGCGAGCATCCCTACCAGCAGCGGCTGGCGTTTGAAGAGTTGCTGGCCCATCACCTGAGCTTATTGCTCTTGCGGCGCCAGGCCCAGGCCGATGGTGCCCAGGCGCTGCACCCGAGCCTTGAAATGCAAGACGTATTTCGAAGTAACCTGGGCTTCCAGCTTACCGCCGCCCAGGAACGGGTTGTCGAGGAAATTGCAGCGGACATGGCCAAGCCCCTGCCTATGTTGCGGCTGGTACAGGGGGATGTGGGGTCGGGCAAAACTGTCGTCGCCGCGCTGGCGGCGCTGATTGCGGTGGCCAGTGGCAAGCAGGCTGCCATCATGGCACCCACGGAAATCCTCGCAGAACAGCACCGCCTGAACTTTGGTCGCTGGCTGGCGCCGTTGGGCATTCAGCTGGGCTGGTTGACCGGGCGGCTCAAAGCCAGCGAACGGCGCGAGCAACTTGAGGCTATTCGTGAAGGAAAGGCGCGGGTTATTGTCGGCACCCACGCCCTGTTTCAGGAGGGGGTGGATTTCGCGCATCTCGGTCTGATTATCATCGACGAACAGCATCGATTCGGCGTGCATCAGCGGCTATCTTTACGGGAAAAAGGTACAACTGGCCGTTTCCGCCCCCATCAATTGATCATGACCGCCACGCCCATCCCGCGTACCCTGGCGATGAGTGCCTATGCCGATCTGGATTGCTCGGTGATTGACGAATTGCCTCCCGGTCGCACGCCGGTGTCGACCGTGGTCATCAGTGACCAGCGACGCGAAGACGTCATTGAGCGGGTGCGTCTCGCCTGCGAGCAGGGGCGCCAGGCCTACTGGGTATGTACGCTTATTGAAGAATCAGAAACCCTCGCCGCCCAAGCGGCTCAGGTAACAGCGGAGAGCCTGGCAGAATCCCTACCCCATCTGCGCATTGCCTTGATCCATGGCCGCTTGAAGCCAGCGGAAAAAGAACAGGTAATGACTGCATTCAAAGCGGGCGAGGTAGATTTGCTGGTGGCCACCACCGTGATCGAGGTAGGGGTGGATGTGCCCAATGCCAGCCTGATGATTATCGAGAACCCGGAGCGCCTGGGTTTGGCCCAGCTCCATCAACTGCGTGGTCGTGTGGGGCGCGGTGCTACGGCGAGTCATTGCGTCCTGCTGTATGGTTCGCCCTTGTCCCACCACAGCCGTGAACGCTTGCGCGTCATGCGTGAAACTAACGATGGTTTTGTGATTGCGGAGGAAGACCTGCATCTGCGTGGCGCTGGCGAGGTGTTGGGTACCCGCCAGACCGGTGAGATGCAGTTCAAGATTGCCGATCTTCAGCGAGACGCGCACTTATTGCCCGCCGTGAAAGAGGCCGCCCGGGTGATGATGGAAGAATATCCGGAACTGTGTCACGAAATCGTGCAGCGCTGGCTGGGCAACAATCACGAATACCTTCATGTTTAATAAAGCTGACCTATGCTTTCAGCTCTGTGTCTGTGAAAAATCGCACAGCATGAAACTTGTTTTGCTGGATCAAGCGCCATCTTATGTGATGCATTGGGCTAAACTGAATAAACCCGGTGTCCGAATGCTTTGGACACAGCCTGGCGCACTTTGAGCTGGCCAATCAACCGTTTGTACAATAAAGCCGATATCAAAGAAGGAGTAGGCCGTGACAGTTCCGACGAGTGTTCAATCATTGTTGAATGATCAGAATATTCACTACGATATCGCCGCTACCCCCGTCGATGCGAACAATAACCGCCTGTGGCACGACCAGCACCTGCGCAATATGGGGGCTGCCAAGTCCGTCATCCTGCAGGATGCCAAAGGGCGTATCCAGGTGATCATTGCGGCGAACAGCCTGCTCGATCTCAAGGCGGTCAATCGCCATATGAGTCGCGAGCTGCACGCCACCAGCCCCGAGGAGCTTGCCAAGTTCTGCCAGACCCATGCGGTGCAATCAGTACCGGCGCTGCCCAAGCTGGCGGGTTTGCTGACGTTAGTGGATAAAAGCCTGCTGGATCGCGACGAGATACTGCTGGATTCCGGTAATGAAGAACAGCTGCTGCATCTGAACCGCGCGGCCTTTCAGCATGTGCTGGAAGACGCGATTATCTGTGATATCGCGGTTCCCCTGGCGCCGCTGGAAGCGGAAAATCTCAGTGCCAGTGATACCGACCTGATCCTCGGCGCGGTGCGCAATTTCACCCAATTGCGGATCAAGCAACGCCTTGAGGAAACCCTCGAATTGCCGCCGTTATCGGACACCGCCCAGCGCATTATCCAGCTGAGGGTTAATCCCAATGCGGATATCAGCGACTTGGCGCAGATTGTGGAAACTGACCCCAGCCTCGCCGCCCAGGTTGTCAGTTGGGCGGCCTCGCCCTACTACTCGGCGCCGGGCAAGATCAAATCTATCCACGATGCCATCGTACGGGTGCTCGGCTTTGATATGGTGCTCAACCTGGCCTTGGGCCTGGCACTTGGCCGCAGCCTGCACATTCCTAAAGACGGCCCCCACGGTTCGCTGCCGTACTGGCAACAATCGGTCTATATGGCGGCCACCATCGAAGGGCTGGTGACTGCTATTCCTCGCGATCATCGCCCCAGTTTCGGGATGGCTTATCTGTGCGGGCTATTGCACAACTTCGGCTTCCTGATTCTGGCAGAGGTGTTTCCACCCCATTTCCGCGCCTATTGCGAGATGGCGGATGCCAATCCACACACCACCCATCAAGCCATTGAGCGACACCTGATCGGCGTCACCCGTGAGCAGATCGCCAGCGCCTTGATGTCGCTGTGGTCGATGCCGGAGGAAGTTGTCGTCGCCCTGCGTCACCAGAGTAACCCCGATTATAGCGGCGAATATCATGAATATCCCAAACTGATCTTCGTCGCCCAGCGTTTGCTGTACCAGCACAACATTGGCCGCGGTCCCAAGCTTGAGATTCCCGAACAAATCTTTGAAGAGTTACACCTGGACCCTGAAAAAGCACGCACCACCGTCACCAACATCATCGAGTCCGAAGACGAGTTGAAACATATTGCTTTACAGCTCACCCCGCACTGACCGACGTCGCTAAAACCCTCCTCCCGGTCAGGGAGGCGTCAGTGCGGGATGAGACAAAACCCTTTCATCGACTATGACCCGCAGCCCGCTTGCGGGTAAACTCTCACCACCTCGCTGTGTGAGAGCAGCGTTATGCCATCGATGAGAAATTCCTATGTCTGAACATGAAAATGCCGCCCTTGCTGCGGCCAAGATCCTTGTTGCGCGTCGCCTGACTGGAGAGCCGGGGCCGCGCCTGCCTGAACCCTGCCGGCCAAAGGATATCGAGGCAGCCCTGGCAATTCAGGAGGCGGTAACCGATCTTTGGTGCGAAAGCCAGGACGACTCCGTCGGTGCCTGGAAGTGTTTGCAACCCCCACCCGACAAGCTGGTGGTAGGCCCCATCTATACCTCAACCATCAACAGCATTCCGCCGGTCGCGATCTGGCCCAAGGGCGATCGGGCGCGCATCGAACCGGAACTGGCCTTCTTCTTCGGTAAAGACCTGCCGCCGCGCGCCGAACCCTATACGCCCGCCGATGTGGATGCCGCCATTGCGCGCACCCATCTGGCGTTGGAGTTGATCAATAGTCGCTACGAAGAGCCAGCCAGTGCCGAATTTCCGGAGATGCTGGCAGATGGCCTGGTCAATCAGGGGCTGTTTATCGGCCCGGAAGTCAGTGCCGAGAAATCAAAGCAGGCCAGTGAGATTCAAATTCATATTGAATACGCCAACGGCGAGACCAGCGAACACGCCGGTCGCCATCCCAATACCCACCCGCGGGCGCCGCTGTACTGGCTGGCGGAATTCCTGCGCAGTCGGGGTCAGGGTATTGTGGCGGGACAAGCGGTCATCACCGGTTCTTACGCCGGTGTTATAGATGTGCCATTAAACACCAACATCAAGGTGTACTACACCGACCTCGGAATGTTGGAAGTCAGCTTCACGGCGAAGTGATGGTGCACATCATCCGCCGATGACAAACTCAGGAGCAGTGCCTATGTCAGAGTCAAACGCCGATAAGCCCTTTTTTTCCTGCCAGATTCCGGTGCGCTGGGGCGATATGGATGCCTTCGGGCACGTCAACAACACCTTGTACCTGCGCTACATTGAAGAAGCGCGCTTCCAGTGGATGATGAGCAAAGGCATCCCCATCGGGGGTGATTCCTACCCCGTGGTGGTGAAGATCGGCTGCACGTTTTACCGGCCGGTATTCCACCCGGAAACCTTGCGCATCGATTGTTATATCTCCGATCCAGGCCGCTCCAGTTTTATGGTGGATTACAAGATTTACACCTCGGCAGAGCCGGATAACCCGGCAGCGGACAGCTTCTCCAAGGTCGTCTGGGTCGACGGCAAGACCGGCAAGTCCATGCCTCTGCCGGATGCGGTGCGCGCCTGGTTTGATTGACAGGCTGCTCAGCTATCCAGCAGGCCGAAATCGACCGTCGGCAAGTGTTCAATAGCCGGTTTAGCAAACAAGTAACCTTGGAAAAGGTTAACGCCCATCGCGCGCAGGGTGTCCAGCTCTGCGCGGGTTTCCACGCCTTCCGCGATGATGGTGATATCCAGCTCCAGCGCGGTACCCACCACGCCTTTCACGATAGATTGACGAACGCGATTGCTATCGAGGTTGCGGATTAAATCCATGTCCAGCTTGATGATGTGCGGCTGGAACTCGGCCAGCAGATTCAAGCCCGCATGACCTGCGCCAAAATCATCAATGGCGGTAACGAAGCCCCGGTTGCGATACTCGAAAAAAATATTAGCTAAATGGTCGGGGTCGCGGATGGGTTCGGATTCGGTGACTTCGAAGATAATTCGCTCACAGGGAAAGTTATTCTTTCGCGCCGCTTCCAGGGTTGACCGAATGCACGCCTGCGGCCGATACACGGCATTGGGCAGAAAATTGATGCTCAGATAAGACTGCATTTGTAAACGAGTAGCCAATTCAATAGCGCGTATGCGACACAATTGGTCAAACTGGTAACGGTTGGCCTCGGTGACCTGACTCAGGATGGCATAAGCGCCCTCGCCGTTGATTCCGCGCACTAACGCCTCGTGGGCAAAAATGTTGCGTTGGTTGATATCCACAATAGGCTGAAACGCCATGGTGAACTCAAATGGCAGGGGCGGCATGTCCCGGCAATCCCCACATCCGGCAACTTGGGGATCAATCTTATCTGTCATGCATAACCTCTCTATTGGATTGCGCTCGCCAATACGGTGGCATGGCTGTCTCCAGTATAGGTGACCGAGCCTCGCCGGGCTGGCAGGCCAACGCTTCTGAATGAAGTTTATTAACGGCGGGTATCTACCCTATTCACAAGATCGGGGTGGCCAACTGTACATGCAGACAGTAAAATCGGACGAACCCCTGAATCAGCGCTGGAAAAACGGTAGACTAGCGGCCTTTTCCACCGCCACCCGACGATAGACGTGCTTATGGATGTTTCACCCCTGCTCAATCACCTCAACGATGCCCAGCGTGCCGCTGTGTCGGCGCCGGCGGGCAATCAACTGATCCTGGCGGGAGCGGGCAGCGGCAAGACGCGCGTCTTGGTGCATCGTATCGCCTGGTTAATCCAGATAGAGCGTGTGTCACCCTACTCCATCATGGCGGTGACCTTTACCAACAAAGCGGCGCGGGAGATGCGTGGTCGCCTTGAAGAACTTTTCAGTGAAACCCACCAGAACATCAATACACGCAATATGTGGGTGGGGACGTTTCACGGGTTGGCGCATCGTTTATTGAAAGCGCACTGGCAGGACGCGAACTTGCCGCAGAATTTCCAGATTCTCGACAGCGATGATCAACTGCGGCTCATCAAGCGCGTGTATCAGACACTGAATCTCGATGAGAATAAATGGCCCCATCGCCAGGCCCAGTGGTACATCAACGGCCAGAAAGATGAAGGTTTGCGTCCGCAACATATTCAGGAAACTGGCGATCCCTTTGTGCGCACCATGCTGCAAATTTATCGTGCCTATGAAGAAGATTGCCAGCGTGGCGGTATGGTGGACTTCGCTGAGTTGTTATTGCGTGCCCACGAGCTCTGGTTGAATAAACCGCATATCCTCGAACATTACCGCAACCGTTTTCCGTTTATCCTCGTGGACGAATTTCAGGATACTAACAGCGTGCAATACGCCTGGTTGCGTGTGCTAGCGGGCAAGCAATGTTTTGTGACCGCGGTGGGCGATGACGACCAATCCATCTACGGTTGGCGCGGTGCCAAGATTGAAAATATCCAGAGTTTTGCTGAAGACTTCGGCAACGCGGAAACCATTCGCCTCGAACAAAATTATCGCTCCACGTCTACGATTCTCAACGCCGCCAACGCGGTGATCGCGCATAACTTTGGCCGTCTCGGCAAAGAGTTATGGACCGAGGGCGCGGAAGGCGAACCCATTTCACTTTACGCGGCGTACAACGAACAGGATGAAGCGCGTTTTATTGTGGAGCGCATTCAGGAGTGGATTCGCCAGGGCAATAACAAAAATGCCTGCGCTATTTTGTATCGCTCCAACGCCCAGTCGCGCGTACTGGAAGAAGCCTTGCTACGCGAAGCCATTGCCTATCGCATCTACGGCGGCCAGCGATTCTATGATCGGCTGGAAATTAAAAACGCTGTGGCATACATGCGTTTGATCAATAATCCTCATGACGACGCAGCCTTTGAGCGCGTCATCAATACCCCGACGCGCGGTATCGGCGGTAAAACGGTGGATGATATTCGTCAATTCGCGCGGGAGAATGGCTGCTCACTCTGGCGCGCGTCAGAGATGATGATCGCCAATCGTGTACTGACGGCGCGCGCTGGTAATGCCGTGCAAACGTTTATTACCCTGGTCAGTAAACTTGCTCGCGACGCCAACGACATTGACCTGCACGGTGATGTACCGGCTTTGGATCAAATCGCGCGGCAGGTGATTGAAGACACCGGCCTGCTGGATTTTCACCAGAGCGAAAAAGGTGAGAAAGGCCAGGCGCGCGGCGAAAACTTGCAGGAACTGGTGAATGCCTGCCGCGTGTTCGACGTAGATCAGGAAGATGAAATGTCGGCGCTGCAACAATTTCTCGACACGGCGGCGCTGGATGCTGGTGAAACCCAGGCCGACGAATTTGAAGATGCGGTGCAGATGATGACGCTGCACTCGGCCAAAGGCCTGGAATTTCCGCTGGTATTTTTGGCTGGTGTGGAGGAAGGTTTATTTCCGCACAAGATGTCGGCGGATGATCCCGATCGTTTGGAGGAAGAACGCCGTTTGTGTTATGTGGGTATTACGCGGGCGATGGAGAAGCTTTATATCAGCTACGCAGAAACCCGCCGCCTGTATGGCAATGAAACATTTAATGCGGTTTCGCGGTTTGTGAAGGAAATTCCGAGCAAGTGTATTCAGGAAGTGCGTTTGAAGACGGCGGTGACGCGACCGGTGAGTTATCAGCGTAATGTCGGTAATGCGGCGCGTTTGAGCGACAGTGGTGAGGGTACGGGTTTTCATTTGGGTCAGCGGGTACAGCATGCGATTTTTGGTGAGGGTGTGATTTTGCATTTTGAGGGTCAGGGTGCGGGGGCGCGGGTGCAGGTGAATTTTGATAGTGAAGGGAGTAAGTGGTTGATGATGCAGTATGCTAATTTGGCGGCTATTTAAAAGTTTACTGAGAGTGGTGCTTCGCATTCCGTTTTCCCTGAGCTTATTGATTTCGAAAACGCATGCACACGTCCCTGTGGCTCCCGCAATTCATCCATGAATTGAGGGTTTCGAAACCAATAAGCTCAGGGCAAACTCGCAATGTGCAAGTTGCGCGAATTAAAAAACACAATATTAACCACAATAACGAATAACAATCATGACTGAAACATCCCCACAAAAAGTTAATTGGTATCCCTTGGTGATCCTGACGCTGGTCGCGGCGTTGGTGTTGGTATTCTCGCTGTTGGTCCTGGAGAAAACCCGTGTTAAGTCTATCGGTGCGGAGACGTCGGAAAAGGTGGGTCAACCGAGTTATCGTTGGCGCATGGTGACGACCTGGCCGAAAAATTTTCCGGGGTTGGGTACTACCGCAGAAACTTTTGCAGAGTATGTGAAAGACATGAGCGATGGACGTCTGCAAATTCATGTCTATGGTTTTAACGAGATTGTCCCCGCGATGGGGGTGTTTGATGCGGTATCGAGCGGTAGCGTGGAGATGGGTCACGGTGGGGCTTATTACTGGCGGGGCAAGGCGCCGGCGGCGCAATTTTTTACCACGATTCCGTTCGGGATGAATGCGCAGGAGATGAATGGCTGGTTGCATCATGGCGGTGGTTTGGAGTTGTGGCGTGAAATCTACGCGCCGTTTAATTTAATTCCTTTTGCTGGCGGTAACACCGGTATTCAAATGGCTGGCTGGTTTAATCGTGAGATTAACAGTATTGAAGATTTGCGCGGGTTGAAGATGCGTATTCCTGGTATGGCTGGCGATGTGTTCAATCGCGCGGGTGGTACATCGGTCAATATTCCCGGCGGTGAATTGTATACGGCGCTGCAAACCGGTGTGATTGATGCGGCTGAATGGGTTGGGCCGGAGAATGATCTGGCGGTGGGTTTTCATCAGGTGGCCAAATATTATTATTATCCTGGCTGGCAGGAGCCGGGCTCGACATTGGAATTGATTGTTAACAAGCAGGCATTTGAATCTTTACCGAAAGATTTGCAGGCAATTGTCACAGTGGCGGCGCGAGCGGCTAATCAGGATATGCTGGACCGATACACAGCGCGCAATAACGCTGCGTTGAAAGAGCTGGTTGCAAAAGGTGTGGAGGTACGGCGCTTGCCTGATGAGGTACTGCAACATTTGCGCGATATCAGTATGCAACTCTACACCGAACAATCAGCACAAGATCCTATGTTTAAAAAGGTTTACGACTCCTATCAAGCGTTTCTGCAAATGGCGACCGAGTATCACAAAATCTCGGAACACACCTATTACGATGTGCGCGAACAGACGCAAGAAAATCACACCAGACAATGATGGAACTGTAGGCCGAATTAGCCGCGCAAGCGCGGCGTAATCCGACACCATTTGTGAAATCTCACGATCACTTCGCAATCAAAAAATGCACCTGATTGCGCAGTTCTTTTTTCTCCTGCGCATCAAAAGGCAACACCAGATCATCCTGCCCATCATTGTTTACATCCATTACCTGTACTTTGGAGCCATCGCGCGGGAGCGTGACATTAAACTGCAAACGCTCATGGTCGAATAAATTATTTTCATCGCTGCGATTAACAATCAAGCGCTGTTGTTTTTCACCCACCCATAAATCCTTGTATGTGTTATCCACGTGTCCGGCCAGCTGAAAAAGTGGCAGGTCAACACGGCCGCCGCTGATGCTGATACTGGCTGTAGTTTTGTGGATGTGGTCCGGCTTTTCGTTAAAACTCCGATCTTGTTTCATGCGATAAAACTGCACTTCGATGCCGGCATTGCCGCTGATCAGCGCACGCACCATCAAACCCAACCCAAAATGCACATTGGGCGTATAAAAATCCTTGCGACCATCGCCGTCAATATCAGCAAACACAGATTCAAACTGAATGCCGTGTGTGTTAATGCGCGTGTCGGGCTTTTTCTCAAAGTACAGACCGTCTTCGCTGGTGCGACCGTAATGAATCAGATAGTCGTAATTTTGTTCCAAAGCATCGGCAAACCTTTCGCGGCGGATGATGATGTCTGCCACACCGTCTCCATCCAGGTCTGTCACATCAAACAAACGGTTGATAAGCAGCCCGTCATAGTTGCGCCCATCACCGGGGCGCAGGCTGGCTTCACTGTCGGAAGATATCGTCATGTTCAGTTGATAAATGTTGGCTTGCTCCGGAAAACCGCCAGCGCCGTTTTGTTCAAACGCCAACAGCTGGTTGTCGCGCGTAAAGACGATATCGGTTTTGCCGTCGAGGTTGGTATCGACGAGATAAGGTTTACGCGGTGTATAACGCGGAACCTCTTCATAGGTTTCGGCCACAACATCGACGGTCAGCGGGAAATGCGAGAAGCTGCCGTCTTTGCGTTGCAGCCACAAGTGGTAAGTTGTGAAGTCGGCGATAAGTAGATCACTTAAGTCATTGTTGTCCACATCCACCACCATATCGCTGTGACGCAGACGTTTGCTGTCGGCTAGTGCATAAATGGAAGCGGTTTTTACCAGGGGCGACAGCGTATTTTTTTCCATGTCATAACGACTTACACCTTCAGTGGTGTGAAATACCAATTGTGCTTCGGTGTAATCGGCGAGTTTCATTGCACTGAAAAACTGTGCTTTTTCAGGAATGGCGACGGTGCGCGCGCTGAAATTTTCAAGATCAATGATCGATAACCAGCGTCCGTCAGCGGCATGGCCGGACACCGCTACATGATCGGTGGCCGAGTTATTGGTAGATAGCAATACCAGATCGCCGTTAGCCGGGTGTGATAAGGGGACGGTCTTGAGGCTGAATGACAAGGCGTGAACCTGCAACGAAACACAAGCAGCCAAGGCACCGGCTATCATTGAAAATTTACTCACAATCCCTCCGCAATATTGTCTTGTAACGCCTATAGACAAGCTGATTGGTGATTATTTCAATGATAGACCGACCAGCTGACTGATCATTGACTCGTGTGTGACCTGCCACGCAAACTGATAGTGCAAAAAAAACGGGAGGCCAGTGCCTCCCGTTTTTCAATACTGCCTGACAACTTACTGCTTGATACCTTCGACATGCAATTCCAGCTTAACGGTTTGCGAAGCCGGGCCGAGATCTTTGGTAATGTTGAAATCTTTCAGAGCAATTTCGGTTTCACCTTCAAAGCCAACGCGATAGCCGCCCCAGGGGTCTTTACCTTCGCCCACTTTATCCACTTCAATGGTGATGCTTTTGGTTACACCATTCAGGGTCAGGTCGCCGACAACATCAAATTCGTCACCATCATCAGGCACAATTTTCTTGCTGACAAAAGTAGCTTTGGGAAATTTTTCAACGTTGAGGAAATCGCCGCTGCGCAAGTGCTTGTCGCGCTCGGCATGGTTGCTATCAACGCTGGTGGTGTCGATGGTGACATTGATGGTGCTGGCAGCAACATCTTTCGGATCGTAGGTGAAATCGCCGCTGAAATTATTGAAGCGACCGGTGAGATAACTATAACCCAGGTGCTGAATACTGAAATTGATTGAGGCGTGGGCACCTTTGGTGTCGATAACATACTTGTCAGCCAGCGCCGGTAAACTGGCAAGACCAGCAGCGGCAAAAGCTAAAACGGCGAGTGATTTTTTCATCCTAATTCTCCTAAATGGACCAGATTGAACCAAACATCATGTGAAAGGAAATTGAAGCTGTACTATGGATTGCCAGACGATGCCTGTTCATCGGCAACAGGCAATTTTTTAATCGGTTTTAACATACGCACCAGTGTTCGGTCACGGATCACAAAATGGTGTACCAGCGCGGCAAGGGCGTGTAAAGCAGCGACTATGACAATAGCCCATGCGAGGAGTTCATGAATCAGGCCGGCACGATCAACGTTGTCGGCACCCAATTGGGTGATCACGGGAAAGTGGATAACATCAAACAAGCTCGCTGGTTTTCCTTCGGCGGTGGTGATCAGATAGCCGCTGGCGATGACAATAAACACCAATCCATACAGCAGGTACTTCACCAGCTTGGCGAGCAATAATGTGGTGCGGGAATGATTCGGTAACGCCGTGGGATTTTTATTCACCATGCGCCAGATTATGCGCACGATCATCAGTAGTAAAAGGATTAAACCGAGACTGACATGCAGTGCCGGCCCCTTGTGATACCACTCCGAATAATAATCCAGACCGGTCATGTAAATGCCGAGGCCAAACAGGAAAAAAATCAGCAGGGCGCTAACCCAATGCAAGATGATGGTGAGTAATCCGTATCCGGCGGCAGCGTCTTTTAGCATCAGTTGTTACTCGACAGATGTGAGCGCGTGAAGGTGAACTCCTGTTCGCAACCTTCGTTCATAACCTTTATGCGCGACCCTGGTATGGCAGCGTAAGGTGACGGAAAAATGTAAAGCCAAGTCTAGCAGTTGCCGCGCTTGCTGCGATTAAAGAAATGAAAAGGCGGCGCACAGATCTGTGAGCGTCTGCGCAGTTTGAAGCTGTCAGTCGCGCGGTACGGGCCGGGTGCGACCGTTATCATCGATAGCGACGTAAACAAATTCACCTTCCGTCACCTTGGCCACTTCACCGGTTCTACACACTTTAATCCAGACTTCAATCATGGTGCGGATGGAGGTGCGTCCAATTTCCTGGGCAGAGGCATAACAGCTGACAGTTGCCCCCACCGGCACTGGCCGCAAAAAAACCATACTGCCCACAGCGACGGTAGTCACACGCCCCTTGGCAACTTCCTGCGCCAGGATGGCACCGGCCAGATCCATTTGCGACATCAACCAACCGCCGAAGATATCGCCGTAGGGATTGGTATCGGCGGGCATGGACAGGGTTTGCAGCGTCAGGGTGCCGATCGGTGTGGGGTCTTCATCAAGGTGATGCAGGGTCATAAAAAATTCCGTCAAAAAGTCAGTCAATAAAGGCTGGGCTCGTCAAACCTGATGCATCCGGTCGTTGATCGCGAATCAAAACGCTGACAGATAATCAGGCAACCAGGTGATCAGTGCCGGCCAGAGCGCGAGCGCGCACAACAATAACACCTGCAATAGGATAAAAGGCAACACACCGCGATAAATATCCAGCGTGCGCACACTGTCGGGCGCAACCCCGCGCAAATAAAATAGGGCAAAACCGAAGGGTGGCGTCAAAAAAGACGTCTGCAAATTTACCGCAATCATGATGCCAAGCCAAATAGGGTCAACACCCATGGCCAGCAGGACCGGGCCGACAATCGGTACCACCACAAAGGTGATTTCAATGAAGTCGAGGATAAAGCCCAGCACAAAGATCACTGCCATCACGATCAGTAAGGCGGTAAAGGTGCCGCCGGGCAACTGGTTGAAAAGTTGATGGACCAGTTCTTCACCCCCGAAACCGCGGAACACCAGCGAGAATAAGGAGGCACCGATCAGGATCGCGAAGATCATGGCGCTGACTTCGGTGGTGGAACGCGCAACCTCGGTGAGCCGCTGCCAGCTCAACTGGCGCTTCCACAAGGCCAGGAGGCTGGCCCCGAAGGCGCCCACCCCGGCAGCTTCTGTCGGCGTGGCTACACCGAACAGGATGGAACCGAGTACCAGTGCGATCAGCAGCAATACCGGCAGCAGACTGGGAATAATCCGCCAGAGCGGGATGTGTTCCCCTTGCACGACGGTAGGCACTTGCTGCGGCCTGAAGCGAGCCATCAACAGCACATACGCGATATAGAAAAGCACCAACAATAAGCCGGGCACAATTGCCGCGACGAATAAATCACCCACCGAGATCGTGCGCGGGTTAAAGATGCCCTGGTTCAATTGCGCCTGCTGGTAAGCGCTGGACAATACGTCCCCCAGCAATACCAGTGCGATGGACGGCGGGATGATTTGGCCCAGAGTGCCGGTGGCGCAGATGGTGCCTGCCGCAAACGCGGGCGCATAACCGCGCTTGAGCATGGTGGGCAGGGATAACAGGCCCATGGTTACCACCGTCGCGCCCACGATACCGGTACTGGCGGCAAGCAGGGCGCCCACCACGACCACGGAAATCCCCAGGCCACCGGGCAGGCGCCCACAGGCTTTGGTCATATTTTCCAGCAAGGCTTCGGCGAGCCGCGACTTCTCCAGCATCACCCCCATAAACACAAACAGGGGTACGGCAATGAGGGTGTAATTGGTCATAATGCCGAACAGGCGCGCGGGAAAAGTACGCAGCCAATTGGGATCAAAATAACCGGTCACGATGCCGACGCCAGCAAACAGCAAGGCGACGCCAGCCAGGGTAAAAGCCACCGGATAACCCAGCATCAGGGCGATACAAACCACCGCAAACATCAACAATGGGATAAATTCCGCCAACATCATTGGTCTGACTCCTCTCCGCTTGTCGGCTCGCCTGTTGGCAAGGCAGCGCCCATTAGCAGCAAGAGGTTGCGCAGCAATTCGGCGATAGCCTGGAGCCCGAGGGTGACGGCCATCAACGGAATCAGGGACTTCAACAGATACACGGCACCCACGCCACCGGAATCCGTGGAGCTTTCCCGAATGGCCCAGGAGCTGAGTACAAATTCCTGGCTAATCAATCCGGTGAAGATGGCCAGCGGTAACAGAAAGAGCAAACATCCAAGACTATCGACCCAGGCTTTGCGACGAGGAGAGAAACGACGGTAAAGGATATCCACCCGCACATGACCGCCGCGCTTCAGGGTATAACCGGCGGCAAGCAAGAACACGGCGGCGTGCATATAAGCCACCGATTCCTGTAGGGCAATGGAGCCTATATCAAAGCCGCGCCTCAGAATCACCACGATGCAGGTGGCAATCACCATCATCACCGTGAGCCAGGCGATGCTGCGGCCAATAAACAGGGTGATTCCGTCGAGCAGATTAAGCAGGCGCTGGGGCCAGGGTAGCGTGATGCGGGTGGAGTCCATAGCAGTCCGTATGTCCCATTATTGTCATTGTCGGGGAGTCGGGCGCATTATAACGTTAAATCCCCGTCACGCCTGCGTGACCCACAGAACAATACCGCTATGTATCAGTCTTGCCTGACCTTGTTGTGGTTGATGGCCTCCGCCGGTTTGGTGGGGTGCAGCGATAACCCACTGGAACAATTGCCCGACGAGGAGCTAAGCCAACAATACCGCTTGTGCCGACAACAGCGGCCGGACTCTTATCCGGAGATTATGGTGTGCGACAACATCCAGCGGGAATGTGAGCGGCGGGCTGTTGAGCGGGAGCGGGTTTGTGGGAGAGAGTAAACCGACAGGCTTCGCCATGGAAGCCTGTCGTCGTGGCTGCCGATCTACGGCGTTTGCAGCTTGGCCAATTGCGCCTCGGCGGCGGCACCTATATCACCGCCACCCTGGGCGGCCTGTTGGAAATAAGTGGCGGCGGCGGAGCGTTGGCCTTTGCCGAGGGCAATCTCACCCAGGTAGTAAGCCGCTAACTGCGTTGGCAGAAGCTGCTGGCTGGCGACCAGATCTTTCTCCGCCTGGGTGGTGTTGCCCAATTGCTTATGGGCCAAACCGCGGTAGACGTAAGAGCGGAAGAACTCCGGATTGGCCTGGATTGCTTTATCCAATGCCGTTACCGCCTCTTTCTCTTTCTTTTGCTGCAGAAGCAGTTGGCCTTTCAATTCCCAGAACAGGTTTTCCTTTGGTTGTTGCTTGATGGCGTTGTCCACGAGGCTCAGAGCGTTGGTGTAATTCTTTTCGCTGGCGGCCTTCATGGCTTTTTCATAGTTGGCATAAGCGGTCTGGTCTTTGCGTACTTGTGCCATTGCCTTGTCGAAAGCGGCTTTATTGCGCACGCCGCCGGGATTAGCCTGCGCCATAGCCCGGTTGGCCGTGACCCTCTCCTGTGAGGGTGGATGGCTGGCAAACAAACCTTCCAGCCAATTGGTCTGGCGGCTTTCCGACAGCTTCACGAAGGTTTCCTGCAGTTCCACCGCGCCCATGGGGTCGTAGCCCGCGCGAATCATATACTCGATACCGTACTTGTCGGCTTCCAGTTCATGGCTGCGGCTGTACTTGGACATCCAGGCGTTGGCACCTACGCCCAGCGCACCGACGGCCAGGCCGGCGTAATCAGAATCCTGGGTAGAAGCCGCCACGCCCGCCGCCAACATGCCGGTGCTGATGAGGATATTCTGGGTTTGCTGGGACGCGCCGTGGCGTGCGGCGGCGTGAACAATCTCATGGCCTAACACCGCTGCCAGTTGTGCCTCGTCTTCCAGTTTGGTCAACAGACCGCGGTTGATCGCCATCTTGCCGCCGGGTAAGGCCCAGGCGTTGGGTACGTCATTGTTGAGCACGACAAATTCATAGGGCAGTTGCGGACGATCACTGACAGCCGCCAGCTTCTTACCAACTTTATTGACGTATACCGTCAGCTCGGGATCGACAACATAGCGGCCGCCTTGGGATTGCTGGCTGGGCTCGTAATTTTTGGCGCCGATGGCCACTTCCTGTTCGGCCGATACAAAGGAAAGCTGGTTTTTGCCGGTAACAGGGTTCACCGCACAGCCGATCAAACCGCTGGCGAAGATACAGCAACCCAACAGGGTGAATAGTCGTTTCATGATTGTCCTCCTTAAGACCAAGGTCGCTATGATGCCACACAAATTGCCCGTACAAAGTGACGTTTATTCTGCGCGCGCATCGGTTCACAGACCCTATAAAAACCGCAAATACTGCACTGAAAATAACGGTTGTACTTCACCGCACCAAACATTAACCGACCTCACTCCGGCGACTTCTCAGTTGAAGTCACCCTGCCTATGGGGCGCTGACCGGTACCCATGGTGCCGGTGAGGGAATCGCCTAGATCGGCGCGCATGGTATCTGCCAACGACTGAATCCTGGCCACGACATCCGGATGCTGATGCGCAAGGTTGGTGGTCTCACCGGGATCGCGCTGAAGATCGTAAAGGGCAATTTCCGTCAGCCTGGCCTGTTGATAACCCACGGGTTGGCCGTTTGTTCCGCCGCTCTGGCCCTGAAGCGTCTGGTATTGGTGAGGAAAGTAAAGCTTCCATTGCTGATAGCGCACGCCCTGAAGTTCGTTGTTGCCGTAATAGAAAAAATACGCTTCATGCGGCGATTGATCAGACTCACCGGTAAGCACCGACCACGCGGGTTTGCCGTCTATTTTCAATGTGGGCAAGGGTGCATTGGCCAAGCCGGCGATAGTAGGCAGCAGGTCGATACTCATCAGCGGTGTGTCAATTACCTTGCCAGCTGGCAGTCGGCCGGGCCAACGCGCAATAAAGGGCTCGCGCACCCCGCCTTCATGGGTGGTGCCCTTGCCCTCGCGGAACGGCAATGCAGAACCGGCGTGATCGCCATAAGCCAGCCAAGGGCCATTGTCCGAGGTGAATATCACCAGGGTATTGTCGTCCAGACCGTGGCGTTTCAGCGCAGCGAGAATCTGACCCACCGACCAATCCAGTTCGTGAATCACATCAGCATACAGCCCGGCACCGGTGGAGCCACGGAAGGCGTCCGACGCAAACAGGGGAACGTGGGGTTGTGGATGGGCCAGATAGAGAAAGAAGGGTTGTTGCTGATGGCGCGCAATAAAGTCGAGGCTTCTTTGGGTAAGCCTTTGTGTCAGGTCGCTTTGGTCATGTAAGGCCTCGATCGCATCTTCGTTGTCGAACAACAACAGATCACCAAAATCAAACACGCTGCCCTGCAAGGGGTGATGCGGCCACATGTCGTTGGAGTGAGGGATACCAAAGAATTCATCGAATCCCTGGCGGTTGGGCATAAAGGTGGGATCGTCACCCAGATGCCATTTGCCGACATGCCCGGTCACATACCCGGCCTGCTGCAACAGCTCTGCCAGCGTCGTTTCTGCCAGATTCAACCCCTTGCCGCTCTCAGGCATAAATGCCCCGGAAACCCCGACGCGATTGGGATAACTGCCCGTCAACAGTGCCGCGCGGGACGCGGAACAGACCGGCTGGGCCACATAGAAATTCGTCAGCTTCACGCCTTCCGCCGCCATGCGGTCGAGGTTGGGCGTGACCAGCTGTATACCGCCGAAGCTCTGTACATCGGCGTAGCCCTGATCGTCGGTAAAGATAATCACGATATTGGGCTTGCGCGTTTGCTTGTCCGCTGTTGCCGGGCTTTGTTGTGGTCCCGTACACGCCTGAATTAACAAAACTACCACCAGCCAAAACACATATTGCCGTTGCATTATCGTATCCACCGTTTGTTTTTAGCGTCACAGGATAACAATATTGAGCGAGGCTACAGAACCCATAGGGGATATCACTGTGACCCGGCGAGCTGGCGCCGCTATAATGCTCGCCCACTGAACAGCGACGAGATGATGTGATGAAAGCCCTACAGATGGTGGAGATGTTTGCCGGGGTTGATCCCCAGGGCAAACCGATAGCGGAAAAGATTCCGGTACGTGAACTGGAAAATGGCGAGCTGCAACTGGTGCAATCGCCCGCCTTTGTGAAAGGCCTGGCCAGTGGCGACGTACTGCGGTTTTCGCCCCGCTCGCGCGAATTTGAGATCGCCCAGCGCAGTGGCAACCTGAGCGTGCGCGTATTTGCCCGCAGCAACATCGAAGAGCTGGCCGACCGGTTGACGGCGCAGTTGGAAAAGCTCGGGGGTGAACTGGATCTGCAAACGCCGCGTATGCTGGTGTACTCCATCCACGTCAGTTGCGGTTTTACGGCCATCGAAGCCATCCTCAATCGCGAAGTCGTCGGTGAGTGCGGGTGGATGTATGGCAATGTCTATGACCCTGTCGATGGCGTCACGCCCCTGAACTGGTGGCAGGATCTGTTAAAGCCAGAATAAAACCGACGCACGCTTTTTCCCAGGAATTCCGCGATTTATGTTGTTATTGATCTCCCCCGCCAAGACGCTTGATTTTGCTACGCCGCCCCGGACCAAGGTGGTCACCCAACCGAATTTTCTCGAACACTCGCAAACCTTGATTGATGAGTTGCGCCATTTATCACCGCCGCAGCTCTCCGAATTGATGGGCATCAGCGATAAGCTCGGCGACCTGAACTTCGGCCGCTTCCTCAACTGGCAGACACCCTTCACGCTGGATAACGCCAAGCAAGCGGTGCTGGCTTTCAAAGGTGATGTCTACACCGGCATGGAAGCGGAGACCTTTGCGCGCGGCGATTTCACCTTTGCCCAAAAACACCTGCGCATTCTGTCGGGCCTCTACGGCCTGTTGCGACCGCTCGATTTGATCCAGCCCTATCGGCTGGAGATGGGTACACCGTTCACCAACACGCGCGGCAAAAATTTGTATCAATTCTGGGGCGATATCATCACCGACCGTATCAACGAAGAACTGGCGGCGCTAAAGAGCAAGGTGGTGGTCAATCTGGCATCCAATGAGTATTACCAGGCCGTCAACGGGCGCCGTTTGGATGCCGAAGTCATCACGCCGGTATTCAAGGATCGCAAGAACGGCCAATACAAAATCATCAGCTTCTTCGCCAAGAAAGCGCGCGGCATGATGAGTGCCTACATCATCCGCGAACGACTCAAAAAGCCGGAGGGCATCAAGGATTTCAACACCGCCGGTTACGCCTACAACGAAGCCATGTCGAGCCCGAAAGAGTGGGTATTTACCCGCGACGCTGAGGCGTGAGTGAAGTGGTGTTGAGGCGCGGGTGAGGTGTAAGGCACGCCGAATCAAGCATATATGGCAAATCACAATCTTTCGCATTTGAACTAGCGAAACATTCTTAGAATCCTGTTGCGTTCGCCGGTGTTCCTCATTAGAGTTTTTGCCAGTTTTGGCGTGCCAAAACCAACCGGGACAAGGAGTGGTCGATGTGTTGTAACGACCCTGCCTCACCCCCCAAACTTCCCCATAAGAAAGGCGTCGATATGGCAGTCAGCACTCACTATGTAGCTCACGCAGTTGAATGCATGGCTCGGGTTGCGCCTGTCTCTTACCGTCGGATTTTTCACGGCGTGGGCATTTACCATCAGGGTGTCCAGTTCGCCATCATCGTCAATGATCATCTGTACTTCCGCGCGGACGAATACTCCCGCTCGCTCTACGAGCAACGGGGTATGGCACCCTTTCGCCCGGCCGCTGCGGATATGGTGGAATCCGCGTTTTACCAACTGCCCGAAACCGTCCTCGAACGACCGGCCGAACTGATCTACTGGATGCGCACCGCTGTGGAAGCCGCGCAAAACGGTTACTCGCTGGAGCAGGACGAGCCCTACATCGATGCGCCGGTGCGCCATCTGCAAGCGCGCTGATTTGTCGCATTCTGTTACAAATCGTCTAGGCTAATAAAACCCCCGGACAATCTTCGGGGACTTCACTGTTTTTTTTGTGCAAGGAATTAGCCTATGGCTATCCGTATCCTCGTCGTTGATGACGCCACTTTTATCCGTGACATGGTCAAGAAACACCTGCGGGAAAAAATCCCCGGTGTTGAAGTCTATGAAGCGGTAGACGGCAGTCGCGCGCTGGCCGCGATGAAAAGCCAGACCATGGACCTGATCCTCTCGGATTGGGAAATGCCCAACATGAGCGGCGAAGAACTCTTGCGCGCCGTGCGCAGCAGCGACCAGGGCGCCACCACACCCTTCGTGATGATCTCCAGCCGCGGCGACCGCAACCACGTCATCAAAGCGGTCGAGTCCGGCGTATCCGACTACCTCACCAAACCCTTTACGCCCGAAGAATTACTGCGCAAAGTCTTCAAACAACTCAAAGCTGTCGGCAAGGCACCCACCCACGCCGGCCGTCAGGCCAGCACCCAAGGCATTGCCTTCGCCTCGGTAGACGTACTCACCGGCACACGAGCACCCCAACCCACAGCTAACCCCAATCCCCTCATCAACCCGGCCAGCAGCGCCAGCCTCCTGACCGGCGGCGCCGCTAAACCCAAGCCTGCTGCCAAAGCCGCCAACATCAAAGGCAAAGCCCAACTGCGCTTCTCCAACAACGCCAAACCCTGCGCCTGCGTCATCCGCGAACTCTCCCTGCAATCCCTCGGCGGCCTGATGCAACGCAGCGACAACCTGCCCACCGTCTTCGACCAAGCCGTAGTAGACATCGAAATGGGCGACGGCGGCGACCTCGCCCGGGTTAACGGCTACGTCCACAGCATCCAGGCCGGCGAAAACCGCGCGGAAACCAACGTGGTAAAAATCGTGATTCGCTTTGTCGATAACGATGCGGAAAAGTTTGAGGTGCTGTCGCAGTATATTGCGCAGATGTGAAATCAGAGACGGGTTGTTAAAAGATTAAATTCTACGGTGCTTGTTGCAGCCTGCACCAAGTGAGTTTGGCGTTGGGATAGTGGTTCCGAAACCCTCAAGTCATGGATGACTTGAGGGAGCTACAGGGATGTATTTATGCGTTTTCGGAACCACTATCCCAATGACAAACGGGCTACGAAGTCTGTAGCTTGGTATTACAAATAATCCGCATATTTCTCCGCATACTTCCTAACCTTCTTATGCGCCGCATTATCCTTGGCAATCCGCTCCAACGTCCCCTTGTACTTACCATTCCCCGACTCGCCCAAGGTACGACACATCCACGCCATCGCATCCAGATGCTCCGGATTTGTACTGCTCTTATACTGCGCAGCCAAAATCTCATGCACCTCATCCATCAACTCAACATCCGTTTTGTGATGGTTATAAACCAGACGAGTACCCGTACTGACCAGATCCGGCAGACTGGCATTCAACATATTCTTGATCCGCAGTTTATCCAGCTCAGCCTGAGACTGCGCAAGATGATTATCCTTGGCAATAACCGGATTCCAGCTCTGGTTAACAGCCAGGCGCTGTGACGCAATCTCCACATGCTTGCGCAATTTTCTCTTGCGCGTCTGCATCGCCAGAATTTTGTCAAATAAGGGCTGGTATTTTGGATTACCGGACAAGGCGAGACCCTTGGCCAGCCAGGAATTTAACTCAATCTCAGCGGGCAATTGGGCCTTATAATTCGCCTCCAGCCGCTCAGCGGCAACATCAAAGATCTCCGGATCAGAGATGCCGCTCCACTCCAGTTTACTGATCGCCGCCCGAACCTGGGCAGCATCGCCGGCAAAGGCATTTTTCAGTGGTTGCAACTCGGCCTCCAACACCGGGCTGGATTCAGCGTGCAGAGCCTGGGCGTAACCGAACATAAGTAACAGGGAAAAAGCGCAGAAACGCGCGCGAAGTAAAACGTTCATCCTTTCCTCCGGGGAAGTGATTATTGGAATAGCCGATGAGCCACGGGTAACGAGGCGCCAGAATTTTCTACCAGTAGCAGGAATAACTCAATGGCTGGCGAGGGGCGGCAGCGAAGGCCGCCCCACCAGGTTTACTTAAGCTCGACCACATCACCCAACAAAGCCACACCGGACATCAGCGCACCGGAGCCGCACTTGAAAGTATCGGTGCTGGTGGTTGTGCTGCCGCGATAGTTGGAACGGATGTTCACCACCGCATTGCCGCCTTCTTTTTCCGCGCGATCGCGCAGGGATTTCAGGGCAGACAAAAACACCCACTCGCACGCCTGCCGATCTGACTTGCCCACGCCGTTGGTTTTCTTGTTGGAGCCGAACTCTCCGAAACGCTTGCTGACCGGGCCGTGCTTTTGCGCACCGAAATAAAACTTGATGTTATCGCCAAGGATATTCTTGGCGTTTTCCGTGGCCAGGGCTTCAGCGATGGAGTAGTCCTGAATATCGTCGCGGGCCTGGGCGGAGATGGCACAGCACATTAGCGTAGCAGCAGCGCAGGCAAGAGAAATTGCTTTCATAGGATGTCCTTAAAACAAAACGTGTGAAAGGGAAAGATTGGCTCAAACCCCTGACGTCTGGATCAGCGGCTTGATGGGAGGGAATAGTAGAGAAGTTTTAGCGACAGCAGAATCTTTTTTATGCCTGGGGCTGGTTCAACACCAAACGTCCGCGCATGACCGGTAGTTGGCCCTGCTGCGCCAGCACCTCGTAGATTGCGCCGCTGCTGTTGTTCAACAGGCATTGGGCATCAATGTCGATGGGGGTGCTGTTGTCCACCGCGCTTTCCAGTAACTCAACGGATTTCACTGCGCCGAGATACGCCGGACGCGTCTCGCCCAGTTTGCTATTGAGCAAGGCGGCGTGCACCGCTGCTGCCTGTGCGGCGTATTCGATCAGCATGACGCTGTGTAGCTGATCCTTTTCGAACAATGGATTGGAGGTGCGGGCAAAGTCGGTGCTGCGGCAGTGGATACGCTCATTGTCCCAGCTGACCACTTCGTCGAGCATGCACATGCTTTCGCCGTGGGGGATAAGATCGACAATTTCGCGGCGCGTTAATGACACGGCTTCACCTCAATGGTTAGGGCGGGATTGTTGTTAGCCGCCAGCAGCATATGACCCGATTGTTGCCGTGCAATGAACTCCAGTAACGGCAGGCTGCGCGCAGCGGGATTACGCAAGCGCATGGCTTCCAATGATGCCAGCTGTGCCGATGTACTTTCTGCCGATTCAGCAATGGTCAGGGTCAGTTGCGCCAGACTGTCGGCAGATTCTGTTGGCGAGAGTAACAACGCCACCCCAAAATCCTGGCTGATGGGCCGCTTGCTCTGCAGGGGTTCCGGCGGTTTGATATCGTAGACGGCCAGGATCGTCGGCAGCTGTTCGATAACACACAGATTTGCCGCCTCCAACAGACCGGCGCAGAAACTGTCGTCAAAGGCCGAAATGCTGGTGGAGGGTGCGCGACTGCCGGTCGCGATGCTCCAGTAACCGGCAGCGGAATTGTGCACGGAATTGTGGAATTGGGTCGGCGACACCAGACGCTCCGGCTCGCACAAGGCTTTGCAGATCTGGTCGATGATCGGGTAGTCGCCACCGGATGAAGCAAACACGGCGGCACACTGGCGAATGTCTATCGGTTTTTGCCGCAGTAAGTCTTCACACACGCGGAACGCCATACGCACCAGATCAGTAGCGCGGCGTCGCTCATTGGCCGGCAATTGTTCCGGCTTGTAGCGCTCCAGTTCATTGGCCGCGTAAGTCTGCTCCCCGCGCAACACCGGCAGGCTTTCTTGCCAGCCATTCAAACCCGGCGCGGCTAAACCTATCGCGTCGACAAAGACTTTCATACGCGCGCTCCTACCACCAGGCTGCAGTTGCTACCGCCGAAGCCGAAGGAGTTGGTCAGAACCCGGCGCACCGGCTGTTGCACGGCGGTGAGCGGCAGGGCGATGCGCATCCCGTCGTCCGGTTGTTGCAAATGCAGGTTGGACGGGATGCGATTGTGGGTAATGCTCATCAGGGAAAAGCCGGTTTCCACGATCCCGGCGGCGCCCAGGGTATGGCCGGTCCAGCCTTTTGTGGAGCTGGCCCAGATGTGTTCGCCAAACAAGTGGGCCACGGCCTTGGATTCGGCAGCATCGTTGGCCAGTGTGCCGGTACCGTGCAGGTTGATGTAATCAATATCCTCGCTGGCGAGACCCGCTTTATCCAGTGCCATCTGCATGGCCAGCGACGCGCCCTCGCCGTCCGGATGCGGCGAAGACATATGATAAGCGTCGCCACTTTCGCCATAGCCCAGTAACGCCAGAGGGCTGTCTGCATCTTTTTCCAGCAGGGCAAAACCGCCGGCTTCACCGATGGAGATGCCGCTGCGATCTTTATCGAAGGGTTTGCATTTGTCCGGCGATACCAGTTGTAGCGAATGGAAACCATAAAGTGTCGTCAGGCACAGGGAATCCACCCCTCCCACAATCGCCGCGTCGCACATGCCGGTGGCGATGGCCCGGTAAGCGGAGGCAAATACCTTGGCGCTGGAGGAACAGGCTGTAGAGATAGCAATACACACACCGCGTGCGCCCAGCGCCTGCTGCACAAAGTCCGCTACCGAAAAGACATTGTGAGTGGAGCGATAGTGATACCAGTCTGGCAAGTGATCGCGGGATTCGAAGTAAGCGAGTTCGGTCTGGTGGATGCCCGAGGTGCTGGTACCGATAAACACCCCCACCCGAGCGGCGCCGTATGTCTCAATGGCTTGGCTAGCTTTGGCCAGGAAGTCATCCTGTTGCAAGGCCAGCCAGGCCAGGCGGTTGTTGCGGCAGTCGTAGTTGGCCAGACGAGCAGGTAATGCTTGTTGATCCACACCGGCCACTTCGCCGATCCAGGTAGGCAGGTCGGTGATGTCAAAAAAATCGCAGGGTTTCAATCCACTTTCAGCGCGGTCGATCTTGTCCCAATTGGCGGCGCGTCCGGCACCCAGGCAGGTGGTGAGCGTGTAATCAGTGATCGCCAGTGGAGTCATGCTGCCAGAAATCATAAAAGTTAAACCAGTTAAGCGGATGCTGCCGCGCGTGGTGTTCCAGACGCTGGCAGTAAGTATTCATGCCCTGTGCGATGGCCTCGGTGCGATCCCGCCGCCCGCTACCCAGACGTTCCGTGATCAGTTCGAAGTGCAGTGCGTAACGATTGCCGCCGTGGTACACCCCGAAACAGGCGATCACCGGTGCCTGTAACACGCTTGCCAGCTGCCAGCAGCCTACCGGAAACGGTGCGGGTTCGCCGAAGAAATTCTGCAACACCGTGCGCTCGCCACTGCCACCGCGATCCGCCATGATGCCCACCATTTCACCCCTGGCAATGCATTCGCTCAGCAGTAACGCGAGTGCCGGACCGGGTGTGCGGGCGTCGATAACCCCTTGAGCCAGTTGCGGATCGAGCCGCTGAATTAACGTCAGCGCGTTGGGGTTGTGTTGGATATCCAACAGAATGCGCACCGGCAACGCCTGTTCGCGCACGCCCATCACCCGCATTGCATCAAAACTGCCGAAGTGCGCGGCGAGCAGCACGCAGCCCTTGTCCCGGTAATACGTAAATAATTCGCCACCGTGTATCTCCAACTGGAATTTTTTTTCACGCCCGGCGAGAAACAAAATGCGGTCCATGGACACCACGGCGAAGGTCAGCAAGTGGCGGTAAATGTCCCACCAATGCGGTGGGCGCTGCAGTGCCCGCGCAAGGAATTGACGCGATGCCCGGCGCGCGCGGCCGACGAATAAAAAATAATAAAACACGATAGGACACAGCATCACAAAGATCGCACCGCGCCCCAGGTTGAGTGCCACCCAGCTCAGCAATGCCAGTACAAACGGATTACCTTTTTCGCGCTGTTGCCGCCAGTCATCACGCATGGTGTGCATCCGTTTGGTGATAAAGGCATTGGGCTTTGGCAACGGGCGTATTCGCGCAGAAAATCTCTACCGTCAAGCTGCCGTTGTTGGCTGTTACCTGCAATTGCAATTGATCGCCGGGTTTGACGATGTGCAAAAACTTGCATTGTTTGATCAGGTGCACGGCGAAGCTTTCCTGCTTGAGCAATTCAATTATCCAGCGCAACAAGAGCGCGCCGGGTACCAGCGGATTGCCGGGAAAATGGCCGGCATAGGACGGGTGATCCTCGGGGACTGAAAACGTTAAGGTGTATTGGGCAACCTTATCAGTCATGGCTTTGGCTCCATAAGGTTTGCAACGCAGCGTGGGTTAATTTGCCGGTTTCATTGCGCGGCAAACGGTCCACCTTGCGTAGCGGGCGCGGTAAGAACGCCGGGTCCATGTGTAAGGCGAGTTGTTGCAGGATGTGTTTTTCGGGTAAGTCGCTGACCACCAAGGCCGCTGGCCGTTGATTGGCCGTGTCGCGTGTTGGTAAGAAAAAGACGCCGTCGTGTACGCCGTCTATGGCCAGCAGTTTCAAACTTAAATCCGCCAGGGACGCGCGTTTGCCCGCGACGTTGATCATGTCCGCGTTGCGTCCCAGCAATAAAAAGTGTTCATCGTCCTGCTGTTCCAGTTGATCCTGCAATAGCGCCGCTTCAGCCAGGTGCGGCGCGCGGGCGACAAAACCCTGATCTGTGGCGCACAGGGAAAAACCATCCAGTAAATGCCATTGTTGTGTTTGGGTAGACGCCCGCGTCGCCATACTGCCCGCTTCCGTGCAGCCGTAAATTTCGCGCAGCGGCGTGTTAAAACAGTGCTCAGTGGCGGTGGCGAGGTCAGCGTCGAGCGGCGCGGTTGCCGACACCACACCGGCAATGTCAGGCATGGGCAATTCCGCATTGACCAGGGCGCGCAGGTGTATCGGCGTGCTGATCAGCAGTATCGGTGCCGGTGTGTTGCGTAACACCTGTCGGATATCCGCTGGATAAAACGGCTTGTCGCGGTGTAAGCAGCATTCGCCCTGCAAGGCCATCATCACCGTCATCTCCAGACCGTACATATGTTGTGACGGCACCGTGGCGACAAGGGTCGGGTTGGTCAGATGTTGCGTAAAACGGGCGGCGAGTAAACGCGCTGTACCTGCCAGGGTGCCCCAGTATTTTTTATTGGCTGAAGGCTTGCCGGTGCTGCCGGAGGTGAACGCAATAGCGGCCAGTTGTTGGGCCGGAATCAGCGGTGCCTGTGTAGTATCTGTGGAAGTGTTCTCGCTGGATTTTTTCTCCGCAAATAGGGTGCGAATATTGATACAGGGAATCTCACCTTCAATGTCGCTGTCGCTCAGGCAATAACAATCCGGGTAGTCAGCCGCAATCTGTGCAAGCGTCGCCCGCTGGCGGCCGGGGGGTAATAAATTAACGCTGTTGTTAAGCAAAGCTGCGCAGAAGGCGAGCAAAAAATAATAGCGGTCTTCACAGACATTAAACACAAACGCGGCATTCGGTAAACCGGCGCGCAGGCGGGCGAGGTCGCGCAGAAAATCGGCCTGGGTAATCGTCTGCTGATCGTTCACCAACAACACCGCTTGCGCGCGATAAGGATGCAGTAGCGGCAAGTGCGCGTGATCAGCGAGTGAAACCCATTCAGGCTGTGCAGGTGATGACATGATCAGTGACGGATATTGGCCTGCGCAACAATGCGCAGGTATTCGATAAAACCGGGATGGTCGTGTTCAGGAAATAAATACTTGCGCAGGATAAATTCTCCGATAAACAACACACCCACCAAACCGTAGTTGATGACATTGGTAAACCAGGACCAGACGTCCGGTTGCTCAAGCCAGGGCAGGATTATCGACCAGAGCATCATCACCAGAAAAACGCCGCACCAGAACTGCGTGATGCGCCGGGTGTAGCGCCGCATGGCCGGTGACAGTGGCCCGCGCGATGCCTCGCCGATGGCGGTGATCAGCGCTTCCTGTCCGGGCAGCAGCGTGCGGCCAAAGACAAACAGCAATAATAAAGGTAATAAAATCGGCGGCAGGTAAAGCACGTAAAGTGTGATATTCAAAAAACCAAAACCCAGTGCGATCAGGCAGACACACATCAGCACCAGCCACGCGGTTTTATTGCCGCGTTGCAAGCCTTTGAACAACAGGCCGCAGGCAAAACAGATAATGGCAGCCACTTGCAGTTGCGGTACATCTGTCACCACGGAGAGATGTACCAGCAGGGGATAAAGGATGATCAGCGCGAGTGGCATATCCCGGCAGGAACGATCAGCTGCGCTGACTATTGATGTAGGTGCACAGCGAGCGCAGGCTGAAAAAGATCGCCTTGTTATTTTCGTCGTCGGCCTTTAATTGCACCTTGTAATGCTTGGCCACCGCGAGGGAAATCTCCAGTGCGTCGATGGAGTCCAGCCCCAGGCTGTCGGGCTTACTTGGGTCAAACAAGGGCGCTTCCGGGTTGATTTCTTCTGCGCTGATGTCTTCCAGATCCAGCGCGCTCACCAGCACCTTGGCCAGTTCATATTCCTGTTCGGTTTGCGTAATCATTTACTCGTCCTGTTAATTGGGCTTGATGCCGCTGTATTCACTGAAGATGCCTAACACCACATCGCGCTTGACGTCTTCCAGGCCGGTTTTTTGCAGGGCAGCCACGATGGTTTCCGGCGGAACACATTGTTCGATAGTGTCCCAGTAATAGCGCATCAATACTTTGGTATCGGCACTGCGGCGGAAGATGCGCGCCAGATTGGGGATGATGCCTTTGAGATAGACCTTGAGGAAGAAAGTCCCCAGTTTGCCGCGTGGGCGGGTAATCTCCAGTAGCAGAATCTTGCCGCCCGGTTTAAGGACGCGTTGGTATTCGGCAAAGGCCGCGCCCAGGTCGGCGACATGGCGCAGGGCGTAGCCCATGGTGACGTAATCAAAGGTATTGTCGGCAAACGGCAGCGCTTCACCCAAACCCTGGGACGCTTGCTTCACCCCCAGCTTGACTGCCTGGGTCAGCATGCCTTTACTCGGATCAAGAGCAACCACCTGGCCGTCATCACCGACGATCTGTTGCGCCAGCCAGGACACCACACCGGTGCCGGCGCCCACATCCAGAACTTTATCGCCGCTGGTGAGGCCCGCCCGTTGCAACGCCTGGCGACGATACCAACGACCCGAGCCGAAGCTCATGACATCGGTGACCCAGTCGTAGTGTTCGGCAGAGGAGTCGAACATGTTGTCCACGCGTTTACGGCGCTCTTCTTCTTTATTGTAATAATCCTGCAGCACCGGATGCGGTGCGATACGGTTCTGGTCGCCGCTCGACATGGCAGTTCTACCCCTGAAGTTGAAACCCGCGTACTTTACGGGAGCACCGCAGGCTAGGCAAGGCGATATTTCAGTCGGGTGTGGCGCAATTTTCATTGTTATCAACATGGCTTCCGCCAGGGTTTCTGCCTATAATCCGCGCACATTTGCGGGTCATTCGGACAAATTTGCGAGGTTTTGCAGTGCAAGCGAGCGGGTTTTATTGTGGCTACCAGTCGGGTGAGGCGCCGGTTATTGTGGCTGGTCCCGGTTGTCTGGCGACCGTGATCTTTGATGGACAATGCCGGGCGCCCGCCCAGGCCGGTCTCATCAGTACTGGTTTGCGCCTGCTGGAACCCGCCGGCATCCGTGAAACCCTCGTCACAACCGATGCCTGCGTCTCGGATTACAGCGACAATCTCTACTGGGCCCAGAGTGACGAGCTGCTATTGCTGGCGGTCTGGGTAGATGAAGGTGGTGACGAAAGTCTGGAGCGGTTGACCGAACAAGCCTACAGCCGCCTGTTGAGTACAATGCAGGAACGCGGTTATTCCTACATGGTGCGGGTGTGGAATTACCTTGCCGATATCAATGCTTTCGAGCAGCAGGAAGAGCGCTACCGCCAGTTTTGTGTAGGACGTTTCGATGCCTTTGCCCGTCACGGTGTGCAGGACAAGGATTTTCCCTCCGCCTGCGCCTTGGGTCACAGCGGCGGTGACCTGGTGATTTACCTGCTGGCGAGCAAGCACCCCCCGGTTCATTTTGAAAATCCCCAACAGGTTAGCGCCTACCATTATCCCGAGGAATACGGTCCGCGCAGTCCATCCTTTGCCCGTGCCAGTCTGCTGACACTGGCTGACGGCACCGACAAGCTGTTTGTCTCCGGCACCGCCAGCGTGGTGGGCCACATGACCCGTCACCCCGGGGATGTTCAGGGCCAGCTGGCGGTGACCCTGCATAACGTCGACTCCTTGCTCGCCCATGTACTGGCGAGCCAGTCGCGCGGCAGCGAAGATCGGCTGGCGGTTGAGGTGCTGAAGATCTACCTGCGCCACCCGGCGGATCTGGCTGTGGTGAAAGCCGGGGTGTTACAACATTTCGGTGATGTACCTATGGTCTTTGTGGCGGCGGATGTCTGTCGCAGTGACCTTTTACTGGAGATCGACGGTCTGTGGCGACTGACGCGCTGAGCAAATCGTCGACGCCCTGGCAGCGCCTGCGCCGTTCGCGCAGTTGGCGCTTGCCGGCCACAGCGCTGGGGTTTGGCCTATTCGGCGGCGGCGCGGTGGTGTTATCCCTGAGTCTTTTCCCTCTGCTTTACCTGCTGCCGTTCAAGCAAAAACACCGCTGGACGCGCTTGCTGATCGCCGGTGTGTTCCGTTTTTATCTGCGTCTGCTGCGCTGGTTGGGCCTGGCTACCTATGAGCTGCATCACATCGAACGTTTGCGTGTCCCCGGCCAGTTGATCATCGCCAATCATCCTTCCTTACTGGATGTGGTTTTTATCATCGCCTACACCGGGGACACCAGTTGCGTCGTCAAGGGAAGTTTGTGGCGCAATCCGTTTACCGCCATTGCCGTGCGCGCGGCCAACTACATCAGTAACACGCGGGACGATCTGTTCGCGGCGTGCGTGGACAACTTGCGCCAGGGGCAATCGCTGATCATTTTTCCGGAAGGGACGCGCTCGCAACCCGGTGAACCGCTGCGCTTTCATCGCGGGCCATCCAATGTGGCGCTGAGTGCTGGTGTGCCGATTACGCCCGTGGTGATTCGTTGTGAACCGGCGGCATTGCTCAAGCGCCAGAAGTGGTATGCGATCCCCGCTAATCCGCCGCACTTTACCGTCGCTGTTGAGGAACCAATGGCGGTGGCGCCGTACCGGGAGGGGTGCCTGCAAAGCGCAGCGGCACGACATCTAACACGCGATCTGGTGACCTTTTTCAGCGCCCGCCGCTAGCCCGAAACGACCGTGTTTTGTAGGCAAAGTTCAGATCCCTCTGTTAAACTGCCAGCATCTTGCCGTTTGCGCTTCAAGCCCCGTTTTGTGGGGGTGCAACGTGGTTTTTACCGACTTTAATCAACCCGTTACAAAAGGCCCGTTGCGCTTTTTGATGGAATGTTCAGTATGTATTCAAAAGAAAAAATATACGGTTTCCTCCAGGAAACCCTGGTCTCGCTGTTCGAGATCGAACCTGCTGCTATTACCCCCGACGCAAATCTCTATGAAGATCTGGATATCGACAGCATTGATGCCGTTGACCTCACCGTAAAACTGAAAGAGTTTACCGGCCGGCGTATCCAGCCTTCGGATTTCAAACAGGTCCGCACCGTACAGGACGTGGTGGATGCGGTGTATGAGCTACTCAATAAACCTGAGGTGCCTGACGCCGAGACTGAGCAAGGCTGATCAATGGCGGTACTTGCTGAGAAAACCTCTGGCCCTGCGCACCTGCCCTACGTGGTCAGTGCCCGTGTAGCCGGTTTGCGTGCCGACCTGCAGTTGCAGGTCGATGCAAACCTGGGTTGCTTTGAGGGGCACTTCCCCGGTTTCCCGATCCTGCCGGGGGTTGTACAGATCGACTGGGCAGTGGCTTGCGCGCGGGATTTCCTCGCCTTGTTACAGCCGGTCAAAACCCTGGACCGCCTTAAATTTACCAACCCGATTCAGCCGGGAATGCGCCTTGAACTCACCATAGAAATGGATGAGTCCGGCGATTGTGCCCTCTTTCGCTACCACGCCGGCGACACGGTCTTCTCCGTCGGGCGCCTGAATTATGTCTGAGTCGGCCTTCCGTCCCTGCGCCATTATTCCCGTCTACAACCATCAACAACGTATTGGCGCTGTGGTGGCTCGTCTGCTTGAACACCAGCTCGATTGCGTATTGGTCGATGATGGCAGCGAGCCGGGATGCGCCGCCGTGCTGGCTGACATCGCGCAGCAACATGCCGGTGTCACCTTGTTACGGTTACCGGTGAACAGCGGTAAAGGCGCTGCCGTTTGTTTCGGCCTGCGCCACGCTTATGAGGCGGGCTACACCCACGCCCTGCAAGTCGATGCCGACGGCCAGCACGACCTCAATGATGTCCCGCTGTTTTTAACCGGCGGACGCGAACACCCCACCGCCGTCATCAGCGGTTGGCGCAGCTACGACCAGATGCCGCCAGCGCGCCGTCGCGGACGCAAACTCACCGACTTCTGGGTCTGTGTTAACAGCCTGTCGCGCCAACTCAAAGATTCCATGTGTGGCTACCGTTTGTATCCGCTGGCCGCCACCATGCAACTCTTACTAAAACACCGCATCGGCGCACGCATGGATTTCGATACCGACATCCTCGTGCGTTTGTATTGGCAGGGCGTGCCGGTGAAAAATATTCCCACGCACATTGTCTATCAGGATGATATCGCCTCCCACTTCGATATCCTGCGCGACAACCTGCGCATCGCCTGGATGCACACCCGGTTGTTCCTCGGCATGCTGCGCCGTTTTCCGCGGTTGGTCATGCGCAACCCTCACGAGTAATCTTGCGTAGGAAACGGATTATGTACGCTACCGAAACCGACATCCTGGTGCCCTTTCACGATGTGGATTCCCTGCGCGTGGTGTGGCACGGCCATTATGTGAAGTACCTTGAGATAGCGCGCTGCGAATTTCTTGATTCTCTGGGCTATAGCTACGCCGCGATGGAAGAAACCGGTTATGCCTGGCCGGTGATTGATATGCGCTTGAAGTATGTGAAGCCGTTGCATTTTGGCCAGCGGGTTCGTGTGCGTTGTACTTTGCGGGAATGGGAGTATCGGTTGAAGCTGGATTATTTGATCAGTGATGCGAAGACGGGTGAGCGGTTGACGAAGGCGTATACGATTCAGGTGGCGGTGGATCAACAGACGGGTGTGATGTGTTTTGAGTCGCCTGGGGTGTTGCGTGAGCGATTGGAGGCGGTGATTGGGAGATTGCCGGATTTTTGATGGTGCCAATAGCGGGACGGCCAGTGTAGCCGCTAAACCGACCGGTCTTGGCTAGAACCCCTATCAATTCGCCATAGGTTGTGCGATGACCAAAATTAATAAGATTATTTTTTTCTCGCTAGGTTTTTTTTTCCATTATTAGCGATGTTGCATTCGCCAACAGCGAAGAAAATGCGATACAAAACGTTGTTCAACAACTCAACTCAGCAACCGTCATCCACGGAAAATTCGAGCAACAAAAACAACTGCAAGGTCTCGACTACCCGCTTACCTCATCCGGCCACTTTATCTTCTGGAAAGAGAAAGGGCTCTACCTCGCCAGCGACACACCCTTCTTCAACGCCAGCACCATCACGCTCGACAATATCATCCACTGGCAGGAAAACGGCACGGGCAGTATCTCGGAAGAACAAAGCGGATTGATTCAGCGCGAGATCAGCCGCACTTTACTCGCGTTTTTCAGTGCTGACGTAGCATTGATTGAAGAACGGTTTACCACGGAATGGCAATTTGACGGCAAGAATTGGCAGCTGTTACTGACGCCGCGTCATGACATGGTGCGTAAGCAAATGCGCAGCGCCGAGTTGCGCGGTGAAGACTATATTGAATCCCTGCGTATCGTCGGTGAAAATGGTGATGTGACACAATTGAATTTTACCGACATCAACAGCAGTGATTCACCCACGCCAGAACAATGCCGCTGGTTTTATCTCGATGATGTAGCAACGCATTGCGCAGCCGCGCCTTGAGCGCAGGGTAAATAACAGCATGGTTACCACGCGCAGTATTCGACATTCCCTCTTCGTTACCCTGTTTGCACTGGTCAGTGTGTTTGCCGGTGTATTGTTGGTGCAACAGCTACATCGCGGTCTGGTGCTGGAGACGGATCTGCAGGCGTTATTTCCCCGCGATGAAGACAGCCACCTGATCAATCGTGCCAGTGATCGGTTGACCGAAGAATTCGGCAATCAACTTTTATTGGCGGTGAGCGCTGATGAACGTGAGCAGGCCTTGCAGGCGGCGGATATCTTGCAGCAGGCAATTGTCGACAGCGGTTTTATGCAGGCGCAGCAGGATGAGCAATTGGAATCGCTTGCCGAGCAGCAAGCATTGTTGCAGGAACATCGCTTTCATTTGTTGGCTGATACACAGCGAGATTGGCTGCAACAGAATAATCAACAGGCGTTAGTGCGTCGCGCGCAGCAAGCATTATTCGGATTTTCTGCCGGTGCGGTCTTGTCGCCCGCGCAGGACCCTATGGCGTTGTTCGGCGATTATGTGCAGCGCTTGCAACCTTATGTTCCCGGTGAAATTGTTGACGACCGTTTGTTGATCGCCACGGATAAAAAAATACTGGTCATCATCTCGGCCAGCTTGCAAGGCGATGCCTTTAATCTCGCGATTCACGACCAATTATCGCACTGGCTGACAACACTTAACGAAACATTTACGGCAAATTCGAAAACTGCCGGCGTCAATCTCTTGATGTCCGGTGCGGTGTTCCATGCGGCAGAAGCATCGGCCAGCGCGCAGCGCGAAGTCACTATTATCAGTCTCGGTTCGACGCTGGGTATTTTATTGTTGTTTTTGCTGAGCTTTCGCCGCATCAAGCCGCTGCTATTCAGTTTTGCTTCGGTGATGTATGGCAGCGCGGTGGCGTTGGCAATCAATCATTGGCTGTTCAATGAGTTGCATTTGATGACGCTGGTGTTCGGTGCGAGTTTGATCGGCGTGGCTATTGATTATGCGTTGCATTATTTGTGTAAACATCAACAACTATCCTTGTCGCCGCACAATCTTGCACGTGAGTCGGTATTGCAGCGTTTGCTGCCGGCGTTGAGCCTGGGCTTGCTGACGTCGCTACTCGGTTACAGTTGCCTATTGCAAGCGGAGTTACCGGGTCTCCGGCAGATCGCCAGTTTTTCATTGGTCGGTCTGGCATCGGCCTGGTTATTTGTGGTTGCGGTTTTTCCTCTGGTTTTTCGTGCAGCCTTGCCGCAACCCTCACCGGTTGTTCAGCAAATGGCGAGCTGGTCCTGGCGTGCCTTGCCGGCCTTAAACAAAACACAGCGATGGATTGTCGGTACGATTTTACTGGTGGGGCTGGCGTTGCTGTTGATCCAATTGCGCCTTGGTAGCGACCTGCGTTTACTCTATCAGCCGTCGCCGGATTTGTTGCAGTCGGAAAAAACACTGCAGCAGAGTTTGCAGGGGTTTGCGCCCAATCAATATTTTTTGGTGCGCGCGGCGACGCCGGAAGCGGTGCTGCAAAAAGAAGAACAATTCCGTCGCGAACAGTTGGCGCCATTGCTGGCAAAAAATGCGCTGCGTGGTTACGCAGCGACAAGCCTTATCGTGCCCTCGCGTGAACAACAACAGACCTTTTATCAGTTACAGGAATCGCTTTACGGCGAACAGGGGCTGGCGACAGATTTTATGGCTCGCGCTGGCTTTGATGCCGAGGCGGTTCAGCGTCTGCAGCAGGCATTCCGCTCGGCCAAAGGCCAATGGCTTGATGTCCCGGCCTGGCTGGCGGTGGCGCGCCCTGATCAGCGCTTGCTATGGTTGGGTGAGGTAGATGGGGCTTATGCCAGCGTCATCGCGCTGCGCGGTGTTGCCGATGTGCAGGCACTGGCGGCTGCGGCACAGCAGGTGGAAGGCGTGATATGGGTGGATCGGGTGGCAGATATGTCGCGTATTCTCAAACACCTGCAACGCTCAGCCATGTTGTTGTTGGCGCTGGCTTACCTTGCGGTGGTGGGGTTGATGTGGCTGAGCTTCCGCCGTGTGCAGGCCACGCTCTTGGTATTGGTACCCCTGGCGGCGACGGCTATTACGCTGGCGCTACTCACCGCCTGCGACGTGGCTATTAACCTGTTCCACGTATTTGGCTGTTATTTAATTCTGGGACTGGGGATGGATTACAGCATCTTTGCCTATCAATCCGGAGCCAGTGATGAAAGCTGCCGTCGCGCAATCCTGCTGTCGGCGCTGACCAGCGGCCTGTCTTTCGGATTGCTCGCGCTCAGTTCGACGCCTATGGTGAGTGCATTCGGCATCACATTGTTGTTGGGCAGTCTGTGCAATCTGCTGCTCGCGCCGTTATTGAGTCGTCTGCGTCCGGGATCGGAGGCTGAATCGTGATCAAGACAAGCAAGTTGTGCCAACTGATGTTATTGCTGCTGGCGATGGGCGGCTGCGCCTTGTGGGGCACGCCGCGCTTTCCTCTGTTGGTGATGAATAGCGAGTACTCACAATTGGTGGCGCAACAGCAATGGCTTGTCCATCAGCACGACAAGGATTATCGCTTACAGGTTGTGGTACAGATCAATGATGCCCGTTGGACCCTGGTGTTTATGGACAGCCTTGGTCAGCGTCTGGCGACCTTGGTACAGGATCAGGCGGGTCTTGATGTGCAAGTCCATAAATCCCACCCGCTTGATGGGCGTTGGACCGAGCTGGCGCAGAGCCTGCAATTTGCCTATTGGCCGCTGGCGGACTTGCGACAACAAGGCATTGAGGGCTGGACTTTCACGGCCGCCCAAGGGGTTCGACAGGTGTACTTTTCTGGTATATTGGCCGGCCATGTTGCTTATTTAGATGACAACCCATGGCAAGGGACCGTGCGCTACGCTAATAATAAAAGCGACCTTCGGTTGGTGATTCAGAGTCGCCAATTGCGCTCACAAAAGAGATAGCCCAAAAGCCAAAAGAAGACAGTCCCAAAAAGAAGCCCGTTATGAATACATCACCGCTCTTTGAGTCCGTAGAGGATCTGGTGCTCCATCGCCCGCCTTTGCTGCTGTTGCAGTCCGTCTCCCACTGGGATGTCGGCCATGTCGAAGCCATTGCCGATCCGGTGGATTCCTACCTGTTCGCCGATGGGGAGGGCAAGATCCCTGCTTGGGTAGGGCTGGAATATATGGCCCAAGCCATCAGCGCCTATGCCGGCATTATTGCGCGTCAAAACGGTGAAGAGCCGAGCATTGGTTTTCTCTTGGGAACCCGCCGTTACGATACCCATGTAGACAGCTTTACCCCTGGCCAACAGCTGCGGGTCAATGTGCGCGAAGTCTTTCGCGATGAAAATAATTTGGTGTTGTTTGACTGTGATATCCACGCCGGTGAGGATTTACTCGCCAGCGCCCAGGTCAAGGCCATCCAACCCAAAGGCACCATTCAGATAAAACCGGACGAGACAGTCAAGGAGTTGTAATGACGCCGAAGCGTGTATTAGTGACCGGTTCCAGCCGTGGAATCGGCCGTGCCATTGCCGTTCGCCTGGGGGCGGATGGCTACCATGTAGTGATCCACTGCCGCAGCCAGCGCGAGCAGGCTGAATCAGTCAAAGTCCTTATCGAACAAGCTGGCGGCAGCGCCGATATCCTGCAATTTGATGTGGCTGATCGCTGTCTGGCCAGTGCCGCCCTCGAAGCGGATATGGAGCAGAACGGTGCCTACTATGGCGTGGTCTGCAATGCCGGTATCGCCCGCGATAACGCCTTTCCCGCCATGAGTGGTGAAGATTGGGATGCGGTCATCCACACCAATCTGGATGCCTTTTACAACGTTTTGAATCCGGTGATCATGCCAATGGTCCGCCGCCGCGCGCCGGGGCGGATTGTCACGCTTTCGTCGGTGTCCGGCCTGATGGGCAATCGCGGGCAAGTCAATTACAGCGCCGCCAAGGCCGGGATTATCGGGGCCACCAAGGCCCTGGCCGTCGAACTGGCCAAGCGCAACATCACCGTCAACTGCGTCGCCCCCGGCTTGATCAACACCGAGATGCTCGATGAAGCACCAGTGGAGGAGGCGCTCAAGATGATCCCCATGCGCCGTGCGGGCGAGCCGGAGGAAGTGGCCTCGCTGGTGAGTTATCTGTTATCTGATCAGGCCGGTTACATCACCCGCCAGGTTATCTCTGTCAATGGCGGGATGTTGTAAATGAGACGAGTGGTTGTGACGGGGATGGGTGTTTTAACCTCCCTGGGTGATAACTGGCAGGATTTTTCTGCCGCCCTCAAAGCGGGTGTCAGTGGCATCAAACACATGCCGGATTGGGAGACTTATAAGGATCTCAATACGCACCTCGCCGGCCCTATCGAAGACTTCACGGTGCCGGCACATTACCCGCGCAAGAAAATCCGCTCCATGGGCCGGGTGTCCCTGTTGGCTACCCGCGCCACCGAAGTGGCCTTGCAGGATGCGGGGTTACTGGATGATCCGATTCTCCAGAGCGGCGCCGTGGGCGTTTCCTACGGTTCCTCCACCGGCAGTACCGACGCCACCCGCGATTTCGCCGTAATGTTGGACCGCCGGGATATCGGCGGCGCCACGGCCACCACCTATATCCGCATGATGGGGCACACTTCACCGGTGAATGTGGGCGTCTTCTTCGGCTTGAAGGGCCGGGTTATCACCACGTCCTCCGCCTGTACCTCCGGCAGCCAGGGCATCGGCTACGCCTATGAGGCGATCAAATACGGCAAGCAAACCTTGATGGTGGCTGGCGGCGGTGAAGAGCTTTGCCCGTCGGAAGCTGCGGTGTTCGATACCCTCTACGCCACCAGTACCAAAAACAGTACCCCGACGCTTACGCCGAGCCCGTTTGATAAAGACCGCGATGGCCTGGTAATCGGCGAAGGTGCAGGCACATTGATTCTGGAAGAGCTGGAGCACGCGCAGGCGCGCGGCGCGCGGATCTATGCGGAACTGGTCGGTTTCGGCACTAACTCCGACGGCGGTCATATCACCCAGCCGGACGCGAATACCATGAATATCGCCATGGCGCTGGCCTTGCAGGATGCGGGTCTGGATACTTCCGCGATTGGCTACATCAACGCTCACGGCACGGCGACAGATCGCGGTGATATTGCCGAGAGTCGCGCCACCGAAAAACTGTTTGGCTCACGCGTGCCCATCAGCACCCTCAAGGGCAATATCGGCCACACCCTCGGCGCCTGTGGTGCCCTGGAGGCTTGGGCCAGTATCCAGATGATGAACGAAGGCTGGTTCGCCCCCACGCTTAACCTGCACAATCCCGACCCGGAATGTGGTCAATTGGATTACATCATGGGCGTGCCGCGTGCGTTGCAATGCGAATACATCATGAGCAACAACTTTGCTTTTGGCGGGATCAATACCTCTTTGATTTTTAAACGCTGGCAATAATTAAAACGGCCACCACTGGGTAGGGATTTCCTGTTTGCGCAAGAGCGCGGCGATATCCATGCTCACTGCCACACCGGCGTGGACCAACACGCCGCCCCAGATGGAGCGTGATTGCAGCGCTAGGATTCCCAGGAATAATCCAAACAGGATGGCTCCTGTCGCCTCCAGCCAGAGCTTGGGAAAGTGGATCATCAGATAAGGCACACACATCACCCACACCGCGTTGGCGCCCATCGCCGGGCGCAGGGCCTGCAAGATAAACCCGCGAAAGAAAAATTCCAGGAACACAAACTGGCTGAGATACAAGAGTTCCCAGGCCAGCAGGTCAAACCAGCTGCGACCGGCCAGTTTGTAAAAGGGATAGTGATTGACAAAATCCTCGCCGAAACTCACCAGCACCACGAATATCAGAATCGGACTTAATAACAGTAAATAGCCTCGCCAGTGCTGCGCCGTATCATTGAGGCGCCAACCAAAGTCGCGCATGCGCTGTTTGAAACACAGGCGAATCACCAGCCAGGGCAGCAAGACAAAACCAATCAGATGGCAACCGGTCCACCACACATAGCCGAACAGGTGATACCAGTTGGAGGATTGCCAGCGCTGTGCCAATTCGCTGCCAATAACCGTGGGAATGTTGCTGGAAAATTTGGCGTAGTGGATAAACAACAGCGCCACCGCGACACAGGCCAGCGTAATAAAAACCCGACGCAGGCTTTGTCGCCGATCAAGGCTGTAAGAGTTACCGGAGTCATCAATCTTATCAAGTGCTTGCAAAATACGGTGGGGGTGCAGTGACTGAACAAAGCGCATATTGGTTTTCCGTTGCCTGACTGAGCGATGATAAAGGTGCCATTAAAACGAATTTCGGGTGAATTGTCGCCCGCTGCCGTGAGCCCGCTACACATTCATTCAAACTGGTCCATACTTAACGTCTATCTCTGGCATTGAGATAGGCTCAGGTAGCATAAAAACAATGATGGGCTGGATAGATACCTTTCTATGGATAAGCAAAGATTTTATAAAACAATCTTGGGCATTATCTTGCTGGCGGCATTGAATCCCGTTGTATATGCCTGTTCTGATCGGGTGGGTAGCGACGGAATACCGCAATTGGTTGTCCCGCAGGAACCAACGGCGAGTTGGGAAAAAGAAAGTTACTTCACCGGCTTGCTGCGCCTGATCCTCGCCGAAACAGCGCTGGAATATGGTCCCTGTAATGTGGTGGCCACAGATAATATATTGACACGCATGCGCAGTGTGGCATTGATCAATAATTTCGGAATCGATTTATTCTGGGCGACGACCAGCATCGAACGTGAGACGCTGTTGCGTCCGGTACGAGTTCCCTTACTGAAAGGGCTGATGGGTTACAAAATTTTCCTGATTAACCCGGCAGACCAGCCGCGCTTTTCCCGGATTACCACTCTCACAGAATTACAGGCGTTGCGCGCCGGTGTCGGTGCGGATTGGCCGGACAATAAAATACTGCGCGCCAACGGCATAGAAACGATCAGCTCCAGTAATTACGAGGCCCTGTTCAGGATGCTGGCCGCTAAACGTTTTGATTTTTTCCCGCGCGGTGCCAGTGAAGTCTGGAGTGAATACCGCAATCATCCGGAGGTCACCCTGCACATTGAAGAAGATCTTGTGTTGGTCTACCCTGCTCCGGTTTATTTCTTTGTCAATATCGATAATGCATCGCTGGAACAACGCCTTGAAAAAGGTTTACATAAGATTATGGCAAACGGAAAATTTGATGAATATTTTTTCAAACATCCGATCATTATCGATGCGATCAAACGTGTGCGTATTCATGAGCGGCGCAAGATATATCTGACCAATCCTTTGTTGCCACGTACGGTGCCTTTGCATCAGCGGGATTACTGGTTGTATTCCTGGAGTGAACATTAATAATCAACATTCTTTGCGTGACTGTCGATGAAATTCCTGAAGCCATCACTGGCAATATTGGTGATCTTTGCATGTCTTGCCGGGCAAGTGCATGCCTGCGTCAATCGTATAACCGATGATCCGACGGCCATTCCGCGGTTGATTCTACCCAAAGCCAAGCCCAGCAGCTGGGAACAGGAAAGTTATTACCACGATTTGTTACGCCTGATTCTTGAGCGTACCGAAGCTGAATTTGGCCCCTGCGAGATAGAACAAACCGAACATATGTTGACGCGCATGCGCAGTGCAGCACTGATCAGTCGCGACCAGGGTGTCGATCTGTTGTGGGGTACTACTACCATTGAGCGCGAAGCATTGCTGCGCCCGATTCGCATTCCTTTGTTGAAAGGCTTGATGGGACACAAAACCTTTTTAATCCACGCCGATGATCAACCCTTGTTTTCACAGGTCAAAGGGCTCGACGATTTGCAAACCTTGCGTGCTGGTCAGGGTGCCGATTGGCCGGATGTGGAAATTTTTTTGCGCAATAAGATTCAGGTTGTCAACAGTGCCAACTATGAAGCCTTATACAAGATGCTGGCTGCCAAACGGTTTGACTTTTTTCCGCGCGGCTCTAACCAAATTCTGTCGGAGTTGCGTCATAACAGTGATAAAAATATCGTTGTAGAGCGTGACCTGGTATTAGTTTATCCCGCACCCTTATACTTTTTTGTCAAAAAAGATAATGAGGTCTTGGCCAGGCGTATTGAAACCGGTCTGCGTTCGATGATGCGCGATGGCTCTTATGACCGCTATTTTTATCGCCACCCGTTGATCATGGATGCCATCATCAACCTGCGCTTGCAGGATCGACGCGAAATCCATATTTATAATCCTTTATTGCCGCCAGGCACACCGCGCGAATTGCCGGAAGACTGGATGAAAAAAGTGAAGCAATACAACCCGGAATTATTTCAATAAGCCTTAGCGTGGATCGTTATTTTTAAAGGGAAGGTGTTCCCGTGCAGCGGACAGATAATGCGTGACGCTATGACGCTCTTCTGCCAGAAATCGATTGATGGCAGGGCGAAAATCTTCTGTCGCAACCCAGTGGTTAGACCAGGTGGCGACGGGTTCAAAGCCCCGTTGAATCTTGTGCTCGCCCTGGGCTCCGCCATCAAACCGCTGCAAACCCTGTGCGATGGAAAAATCAATGCCTTGGTAGTAGCAGGTTTCGAAATGTAAAAAATCAAATTCTTCCCGGCATCCCCAATAGCGACCATAAAGTGTTGAACTGTCATACAGGTAAAGTGCAGCCGCGACGGGTGAGCCCTGGTGTCGGGCGATAATCAACAAGGTATGTTCCGGCAAATTTTTTCCCAGTAAATGAAAAAAATCACGCTGCAAATAACCACCGTGTCCGCTGCGTTTCAGGTAGGTCAGTTGATACAACTCGGCAAAGAAATTCCAATCGGCTGCGGTAATGGCTGCACCCTGTTTCCACTCAAACGTAAAACCCTGTTCCTGCACATGACGTCTTTCTTTAAGAATATTTTTACGCTTGCGCGATGACATCCGCGCGAGAAAGTCGGAAAAGTTTTTATAGTCATTATTAAACCAATGAAATTGGCAGCCCAGGCGCGGTCTTATACCCATATCGCTCAATTGGTCTTTTAACTCTTCAACCGGAAACAGGCAGTGCCAGCTGGAAAATCCCTGTTGCACAATATGCTGTTGCAGGTGCTCGACAAGGCCAGGAAGTACAGCGCGGGTTGTCGTGTGTTGGTTCACTAACAGACGCGTTCCATAGCAAGGCGTAAATGGAATGGCAGAGACTACTTTCGGATAGTAGGCAAACCCGTAACGCTGCCAGGCATCGGCCCAGGCCCAGTCAAACACATATTCACCATAAGAATGGTGCTTGATAAATAATGGCAACGCCGCCATGACAATACCCTGATCACGCATTATCAGATGATGGGGCTGCCAACCGCGCGCCAAGGTGGTGCTGTTACTGTCTTCCAGTGCGGCAAAGAATTCATGACGAATAAAGGGATAATCTGTGGCGCAAAGCGCATTCCATTCCGTCGCGCTAACAGCATGGATCGAAGAGATAAAGTCGATGTGCATAACCGGTGCACTCACTGCGTATTGAACTAATGGACAGGTTTCAATGCACCGACAATAACACAACTCAATCACCCGCGTAGTGTAAGGAGCCTTTATTGAAGTCGCTGCCTGAATCTGTGCTGACGCCACAGCCACCACAAAATCTTTCCGCCGTCTTGTTGGCGTTTGCGGCGAGTCTCGATCGGGAGCGCATTCAGTGGGGTGAGTTGGATCAGCTGTTGGGTGATCGCTCATTCGGCTTTTTACTGCTGCTGTTCGCACTGCCCAATTCCATTCCATTTGTCGGTATTCCCGGCGTATCGACGGTAACGGGCATTGTGTTAATTGTTATTGCGCTACAGATGATCGCCGGTTTGCGCCGGTTGTATTTACCGGCGTCAATACAACAGCGCTCCTTTAGTGGCAAAGGCTTCAAAAAGTTAATTCAACGAGCGGCACCCTGGCTGGCAAAACTGGAACGAGGGTTAAAGCCGCGATGGCCCTGGCTAACGTCGCCGCGCGCGGAGCGCTGGTTGGGAGGTGTGTGTTTACTGTTGGCGTTGTTGTTGATCCTGCCGATTCCGTTCGGTAATTTTTTCCCTGGTTTTGCCGTGGTGTTATTGGCTTTGGGTTTGATCGAGAAGGACGGGGTATTTATCGCTGCCGGTTTGGCGATGACGATCATCAGTGTCATCGCCCTCGGTGGTCTGGTGTGGACCATCATCACCGGCGCGCTCTTGTTTTTACAGCAGCTTGCCGGTTAGTGGGTCTTGGCATCGGCGCGCAAGAGCTGCGGCGTTAATTCAGATTGGCGGTGCTGCTCATACAAGTTGACGAAATTCAGGATCACGTCGCGCGCCAGTCGGGTTTCGGAATTGGTGAGAAACACCATGCCGATTTGCAGCTCGCGGTTGAACACCATCTCGGCGCGATAGCCCTGTACCCAGCCACCGTGGTGGACAAAGTTTTTATGGGCGCCGAAGTCGAATACCCGCCAGCCCAAGCCGTAGTAGGTATTGATGATGTTTTTTTGCACACCGTAATGGGAACGGGCCACTGATGTCTTGATGACCTTGGCCTGCATATCATCAAGCGTGGTCGTGGGTAGTACATCCGGGCGTTGGCCCAGGTGCGCGAGCATCCAGGACGCCATATCGCGAATACTGGCGTTGGCACCGGCGGCAGGTGCAACCTTGTAGTAATTGGTGTTGATCTTGACGTTCTTCCACTGGCCTCTGCGCCATACGTGGGGCTGCGCATAGTTACGGTTCTGCTCAAGGGCCTCCAGGCCAAAAGACGCACTGTTCATGCCCAGCGGCCGAAACAGGTTGTCGACCACAAAATCCTCATAATTCTTGCCGCTCTTGGCGTAGATGATGTCGCCAATCAAGCTGAACACCACGTTCTGGTAGCCGTAACAGCGATGGGGTGGACAGGTAAAATCCAGCGTGCCCAGGCGTTTGACCGCTTCTTCGTAAGGCACACGCGCTTCAATCAAATTGGTATAGGCATGGGCCGGCAGGCCGGTGGTGTGGGCGAGGATATCGCGCACGGTGATCAGTTTGCCGTATTGGGCATTTTTAAAACTGACATTACTCAAGGTGCTGGCAACCGGGCTGTCCCACAGCAGTTTGTTTTCCTGCACCAGCAGTCCGGCGGCGGCAGACGCGATGGTCTTGGATACAGACGCCAGGCGAAATACGGTGTCCGGCGTAACCGGGTCATGGGTGCCCACCTTCCTCACGCCGTAACCGTTCATGACCTGTACCTTGCCATCAGCGACGACCAACAGCGCCGCTCCGGGCACACTGGGTGCGACCGTCTGGGCAATGTATTGCTCGAATTCCGTGATGTATGCCGGTGTGGTGCTGGCTGGCGTCGATAATTGGGCCAGGGCTTCGGCAATCATGGGTGGCAATGTATCGTATCGATCATTGTCCGCGAGATTGGCGCCGGGAAGCTCGAAGGCGTGAAGTGTAAGCGGGGTCAGCGTCAGTAAGCTGGAGGCGATAAAGGTTTTCAGCCGTTGGAAGTACATCGTGTTTAACATAGGATTTCAGGATCAATATATAAAAGAATGAACATGGGCGGCTGTCTGATCAGCAATAAGTGCCGATGCGAAAAAGGACGGCCGATCAACCGGTTTACATGAAACATTCCTTATACAAAATCCCTTACCAACATGGGTTTTTGATTTTGCAGGCGCCGCTCCGGAAAGCGGCGCTCTGGCATTACAGCGTCTTGATAAATTCGATCAAATCCCAGCGCTGCTGCTCGGTTAAAGCGGGCAACACTGTACCATCTGCCTGCGGTGTTCGGCCAGCGCCGTATTCGTGGCCGCCGTTCATATCGCCGGCCCGGAATGTCTGGAACCGGAAACCGTCATAACCCTCGGAGCGAAAGCCCATCTTCACCGGATCATACTCGCGGCTGCCCACCATGAAGTCATCGGGCCGGTACTGTCCATCCTCCGGGTCGCCCGCTTGCTTCTTGGGTAAAAGCAAATCGTACATAGTCGGCACAGATCCGTTGTGCAGATAAGGCGCTGTGGCCCAGATACCGTTTAGCGAGCGGGCTTTGTAGGACAGCAGCGAGTCATAGGGATTCGCGGTGGTGTCCGGCTTGTAATTGCCTGCTTTCATACTGGGCTTGATGTCGTTATCGAAAAACGACATGGCCAGGGTATACAGCCAATCGAGGCCGCGCCGCAGCGCCCACTTGTCCGTATCTTCCGTACTTACCACGCCGGTGGTCACCGAGGTGAGTATCTGGATTACCGGTGCATTTTCTTCCAGTACCAGCGGCCCCACATCGGTGCTCTGGTAAGTGTGGACGAAATTGCCGGATTTGCCTTTGTAATTGACACTGTTGCGGGCCATCACCGGATCGGTACCGATAGCATCAATGTTTGACATTTTTCCGATCACCAGCCGATCCCAAGCGGAGCGGTCAATGATTTCGTGACAGGACTGACAGTAATGACTATAGATCACCCGGCCGCGATTTGCTTTTTCCATATCAATTTCGCCCAGGATTTGCTCCGGCCACACCGGTGATTGCAAACTTTTCAGGTGGGATTCAAGCCGCTCAAGGTTAATCAGATCAATGGACGATTTGAAATCAATACGCTCCTGCTTCTTACTCTGCCCGGTTAAATGCGCAGACAAACTGAAGCCGGGCTTTTTCGCGGTCCAGTCGAGAATGCCGAATACGCCGATCACTTCACCCGCGTTGCGTCCCAAGGGACCTACCCCGGAATTGCCCGCCAGTCCATTCCACTGTACATAATCAGAGTGCGCGATATCCCAGAGGAAGGGATAACTGACCGGCGCGTCAGGTTCGTTGAAGATTGAATTGCGCACGCGCAGCATTTGTCGCGGGGACAGATTCGGATAGCCAGTTGAGTCAGATTCCAGTCGCTCCGAAATCAGCGCAAATTCTTCATCACCAATAATGGTGTTGCTGATGTCCTTGAGGACCAGGTCCACTTGCTCGCTGGTCAGCAAAGGTTGGTTGGTCGCAGAGACAACGTCGAGTAACACATCGCGCATCTGCTTTTTGCTAAGTACATGTTGTAAGACGCGATTGTAGATGCGACCGAAGGCGTCCAGTCGTGCATAACCATAATCGATATGGCTGTGGTTGATGGTGTTGTAGAGCTCGATGTTATAGGTCCATCTTTCAATGTCGGCCTCGACCGCCTTTTTATCGTCATAGCTGTTATCCAGCTCAAGTACACGCTCGATAAACCGATCGCGTTTTTCGCCCGGTGCGGCTACTGCCTTGAGCGATTTTTCCAGTGCCACCAGGAAACTAACCATGTCGGCCATGGCCGGGCCGCCATCGATGCGAATCGCTTTGCCCTGATAATTGACCTGACTGGTGTGACAGGCGGCGCAGGTGTAGCCGACATAATCCATCCCTTGGTAAACATCTTTCACGAAGCCTACCGGCAAACCGTCGGGATTAAAAAACGTCGGTTTTTGCGGAAGATAACGGAAGGCATCCATATGATTGGGATCGCGCAATAATTCGGTAGAGTCGGCCTGCTCCAGCACCATAAAAAAATCATAGGGAAGCATGCCGGAGCCTTGGGTGGTGTTGTAAAACCACAAGCTGTCCGCTTCGTCCCAACCCTGATCGAGATAAATCGGTGTGGAATAGTTTTCACCAAAGAGACCATTTTCGATGGGCATGGCCCCGCGCTCTGGGTCGTTGTCCCAGTGTTGATAGATCTTGCCTATGATGAGGCTGATCACCATGCTGATGATCACAGCGAGAATAAAACAGAAGATAATCTTGCGGTAACGTTTGACGAGCCGGAAAGCAGCGAGGCTTCCGGCAATTAATTTGATGCTCATACTGAAACCCTTTTCGTATATCCGTTTTCCCAAACCGTCGGTTGCCTGTGGTGCACAACCGTCGCTGAACTATCAGTGTCCTACAGCATTTTCAGTATAGCGATTAAACTATTTTCCGGTAACGGGTAAAGGCCCGGGTAAGAAAATTTTATTCTTGTTGAGTTTGCGCTTTGGTTGTCGCGACCCAGTCTTTTATACGTGTTTCCAGCAGGGTCAAGGGCATGGCGCCCCCCTGCAGTATCTGCTCGTGAAAAAGGCGCAGGTCAAAAGTCGGCCCCAATTCGGTGTGGGCATATGCGCGCAAGGCGAGAATTTTTTTCATTCCCAGCGTATAGGCCGTCGCCTGTCCCGGCTTGACGATGTAACGCTCTACGGATTTGACGATGTCCTGCCGTGTGTTGGGCGTGTTCTCCAGCAAATACTGAATGGCTTTTTCCCGACTCCAGCGTTGAGCGTGTATCCCGGTGTCTACCACCAGCCGGCTGGCGCGCCAGAGTTCCAGGGACAGGCGGCCAAATTCGGCATAGCGGTCTTTATATAAGCCCAGTTCCAAGGGCAATAACTCCGCATACAACGCCCAGCCCTCCACAAACGCGATGTAACGAACGTGCTGCCGGAACACCGGCAGGTCAGTTTTTTCCTGCGCAATGGCAATCTGCATATGATGACCCGGTATGCCCTCGTGATACGCCAGCGCCTGCATCTGGTAAATCGGCATAGCGTTCATGTTGTACATATTCGCGTAATAAACACCGGGCCGGGTGCCCTTGGCGGCGGGGCGACGATAAAATGCTTTGCCGGCTGTTTTTTCGCGGAATGGCTGGACACGACTAACCAGAAGTTCTGCTTTGGGTTGCGTGATAAACAATTGATCCAGGTTCGCACGCATCTCCTCGATAATGCGCGTGGCTTCCGTCAGATAATCCGCGCGACCGGCGTCAGTGTTGGGAAAATAAAAGCGCGGCTCTTCTCGCATGAAACGAAAAAAATCCTGCAAGCTGCCGGTAAATTTCAATTGCTTCATGATGTGGCGAATTTCGCCGTGGATACGTTCCACTTCCTCTACGCCGAGCGTATGGATTTCGTCAGCGCTTAACGCGGTCGTGGTATTAAAAGCCAATGCAAAACGGTAATAGTCTTTTCCTTTGGGGAACTTCCAGACTCCATCGCGCGCATCAGCCTGTTTTTCCAGGTGCTGCAAGTAGCTGATCAAATGGCGGTAACCCGGCGCGAAAGAATCCTGTAATGCACGCGAGGCTTGTTGCAACAACGCCTGTTCCTGTTTGGCTGGCAGGTCCAGGGCCATGACCTTGGTGCGAAAGTTGCCGAGAATCGGACTATCCTCTGTGCCGTTAAATGGCAGACCCTGTAATAAATTTTCACAGCTGTTGATAACCAATGGAAATACAAATCGGGGTGGCACAACGCCCGCTTGCGCATTTTCCTTGAGCTGCGCGACAACCTGATCGAGCAGCGTATCCACCGCCCCGATACGCCGGATATACGCCCGCGCATCGGCGATGTTGTCAATCCTGTGCGAGTTCATCAGCAAGGATGCAATTTCAGTATGGGTACCAAACGTTTGGTTGACCGGATAGAGGTAGTGCCGCCAGGTATATTGATCAATCCGCTGTTGCAGGGTCGCTTCCATTAAATGGTAGTTGAAGCGGTTTTCGTGGCTCAGTCGGCCCAGGTTCAGTTGTCGTAAACGTTGCAGTTGGTTACGCAGTAATGCATCGGTCTGCCGTTGGTAATTCGCGCTGAGATCATCCCACTGGTCGTAATGGGTTTTGAGGCCGAGATAGGTTTGTTTCATTGGGCTGCGTGCCAAGGCCTCATCGAAAAACTGTTGAAACAATTTTTCAGCGCGGTCATTTTCGTTTGTGGCAGCGGCACAGGGAACAAACATCAGGAGGATAAACGGAATAACCGTGCGCAAGGCAACGACGGTTTTGGTGGTGATCGGCATGGGTACACGTTTCCCGGCTGAGTTCGTCATAAACAGGCATCGTCGTCTTACCTTAACACCATCGGCAGTGATTCCGAAGGTACGAAACCGGCAGGTTGTTCAGCCAAGGTTCATTAAGTTCGTGCCAGCATCAGCCCCTTCGGTGCTCATCTATGAAAATATCTGCTAATGTTTTTACTGGCTCTTCCGGAAAACTGGCACTAAATTGTTAATTCATCCTCATTGTGTAAAGAAACTTTACTAATCTGGTTTGCTCCAATCGCCGCTTGTTGCAAACTCCCGTGGTTTTGAGCCGAAAGTCTTCACAATGAAAACTTTGCTTAGAATTCGCTTGACAAGGTCGTCGGGGTGGGCTTTCGCTTTTGATATATAGATGGAGTACAATCCGGCGCTTTATTCAATAATAAAGTCTCTGCCTGTGGGCCTCCTGGGCTTGGGCTGTAAGCGGTTAGCACGCTTCCGTGCAGGTAAAGGGTAACGATCACGTTTATGCAAGATAAATTCATTTCTCCCCGGTTGGCACTGGATCAGCGCACGGCTCAATTCGAGCAGGTGCTGCGTCGTGGTGCCGCCCTGCTGGGCAAGGTGCCGCTGGAGCGATGGAAATGGCTCGCCACCTTATTATTAGTGTTGTGGTTGAGTCACAGTCTTGCGCGGCTGTTCTGGTTGGTTGCGCCAACACCGGATATTCCGGCCGCGACTGCCTCTGCTGTTGTGGCACCGGCGGGTCAATCCCCCAGTGATGCCCCACCCATTGATATCGCTTCGCTGACTGAGTCCGAGGTTTTCGGGAAGATGGATGCCGCTGCCGCAGAAGAAGCCGCCGCGACACCGGCACCCTCTGTTATCGAAGATGACGCTGTGGATACCCAGTTGAACCTGGTCTTGCGCGGCGTGATTGGTAGTAGTGATGATGCATCGGCCCGCGCCATCATCGCCAACGGGGCTGAAGCAGATGTTTACGCCCCCGGTGACGAGTTGCCGGTCGGCCGTGGCGTTACCCTGGCCAAGGTGCTTGATCTGCGGGTTATCCTGAACAACAACGGTCGTTATGAATCGCTTTGGCTATATAAAGACGATCCTAACGCACGCATTGCTGCACCCTATGTGCCGCCGGAGCAAAATACGGGACGTAGCTGGAGTGATGAAAACACGGAATCCGGTGGCCAACAGCCGCTATTTGTGGACCAGAATCCGGGCTACGACACGCCGTCACCCGATGCCAACCCTATGGGTTCAGCTGATCCCAGTGGCGAGGTGGCTCGTTCCCTGGCGGATGTGGTGGCGATGAGTATCCATCGTGAAGGCGGTCAGGTGGTGGGTTACAAAATCCGCCCGGGTCGCAACGCGGAGCAGTTTTCAGCGCTGGGGCTACAGCCGGACGATATCGTCACGGCAGTAAATGGTGTGCCGCTCACCAGCCCCGGTAAAGTTATGGAAATTTATAAAAATATGAGCAATGCAACTTCCGCCAGCCTCGAAATTAAACGCGGTGGTAGCGTCTTGTCTGTCGATGTTGTGCTTCAATAAGTGAGGATGTCCAGTGAACCTTCGTTATAAACCTGCCAAGCTCGCCGCCGTGCTGATCGCATTGTGCCTGGGCTTCAACACGGTCGCCGCAGAGCAAAGTTGGACGGTCAACTTCAATGACACGGATATCCAGCAAGTCATCAAATTTATGGCGGATGCTACGGGCAAAACCATCATCATCGACCCGAAAGTGCGTGGACCGGTCAAGGTTATCTCCGCCAAGCCGCTTAACAGTGAAGAACTCTACGATCTGTTTCTTTCTGTGCTGGATGTGCATGGTTATACCGCAATAGAAAGCGGCTCGGTCGTGCGCATTGTCCCCAACCGCGATGCCCGGTCGCTGCCGGTACCTAACGAAACCAATGTGACGGAAGTCGACGATACCTACATCACCCAGGTTATCCAGCTTAAAAATATCAGCGCAGCCAAGGTGCTGCCAACCCTGCGCCCGCTGGTGCCGCAATACGGCCATATCTCCGCTTACGATTCCAGTAACGCCCTGATCATCACCGATACCCGCGCCAACATCATTCGCTTGAACGAACTGATCGCCAAGATCGACCAATCAGCGGTGATCGGCACTGAACTGATTGAATTGCGTTACGCCCAGGCGGCGGACATTGTGAACATCATCACCACGCTGGAAAAACCGGACCCGAACCGTGGCACGACAACGTCGCCCGTGGTGCTGGTGGCGGACAAGCGCATCAATGGTGTGATCATCAGCGGCGATGACCTGCAGCGCCAGCGGGTGAAGATGCTGATCGACCAGATGGACCGTCCGCAGACCAAGAACAGCAATATGCGCGTGGTGTATCTCAAGTACGCCAAGGCGGAAGAGGTTTCCAAAGTGCTGACCGGCATGGTGCAAAACCTTGCCCAGGCCAAACCGGTAGAAGGCCAAACGCCTGGCGGCACGGCCGGTATTCAGTTTGATGCGGATACCAACGCGGTACTGATCACCGCTGACAGCGACGTGATGGAATCTTTATTGACCGTCGTTGAAAGCCTCGATATTCGTCGCGCCCAGGTGTTGGTGGAGGCGATTATTGTTGAGGTTAGCGAAAACAATGGTAAAGAGCTGGGTATTGAATGGATGTACCGTGACAGCGAATACGGCTTCGGTAGTTCCGGGCGTGGCGACCGCGGTATTCTTGGTGGCGTAGCGGGTGCTGCTTTTGAGGGAGGAGATTCAGGCTTGGCTGATCTGGCATCCGGACTGAGTGGTATCGCTGGTCAGGCATTTGGTATTGGACGCTTGGGTACGCGCACTGACTTTGCGGCCTTGATCAAGATGCTGCAGGAAAACAACAAAACCAACATTCTTTCCACTCCGAATTTATTGACAACAGACAACCATGAAGCGTCAATTTCTGTTGGCCAGGAAGTCCCTTTCGAAACAGGTTCTTATACGTCGACGGGCGGTACTACCAATCCCTCAAGCCCCTTTACCACCATCGAACGTAAAGATGTGGGTGTGATGCTTACTGTTACTCCCCACGTGAATGACGGGGACAGTGTGGTGCTGGATATCAGTCAGGAAGTGTCAAGCATCGAAGATACGACTACCCGCGGCATTATTACCAATAAACGTACCATCGAAACTCAGATTCTCGCGGAGAATAGTCAGATCGTTGTACTGGGCGGGTTAATTAGAGACGAGATCCGCACCACTGATCTTAAGGTGCCTATTCTCGGCAGTATTCCTGTCATCGGTAATGCTTTCCGAAGTCAAACGTCAGATGTTGTCAAAACCAACTTGCTGGTCTTTATTCGTGCCACGGTGGTGGAGGACGGCAAAATGATGACTGGCGCCACGGCAGAAAAATACAGCGCTATCCGCGATATGCAGATAGAGCAACGTCGTAAGGCCGGTATTCTGGTTAATAGTCGCGAAGTTCCAGTATTGCCAGAGTGGGTTGACGTGGCGACACTGCCTAAGCCCGAAAGCGAGGAATCCCTGCCGGCTGAGGTCATCGACCTACGTTCCAATTCTATCGACCCACCGGCAGAGGAGTAATTGCCGTGACGGACGATCTGTCTACGCTCGAAGAACCTCTGGCTGCAGCAACGCTGTCCGAGGACGAAGAACAGGCTGCCAGCGCGGCAGCGGCTGAGCGTGCGCGCCTGCCCTTCAGCTTCGCCACGACACACGGTGTCATGCTGGAGGAAGAGGGTGCGCGCAAGTTGTTGTATCGCCCCGGCTTGACCATTGATGTGCTGCTGGAATTGCAGCGTTATCTGGGCTCCGATTTTGAGCTGGAAGAAGTCCCTGCCGATGATTTCCAGCGGCGTTTGACCCGCGAATACCAAAGCGGCGAAGGTGCTGCCCAACGTGCGGCGGAAGACCTGGGTGCTGAGTACGATCTTTCATCTTTGGCGGACGACCTGGCAGATCGCACCGATTTGCTCGCTGGCGATGACGATGCACCTATTATTCGTTTGATCAATGCCATTCTGTCGCAAGCCGTGCGCGAAGGTGCGTCGGATATTCACCTTGAGCCCTTTGAAGATCGCGTATCGGTACGTTTCCGTATCGACGGTGTCTTGACTGAAGTACTCTCACCCAAACCGGAATTGGCACCGGTACTGGTGTCCCGTCTTAAAGTTATGGCTCGTCTGGATATCGCGGAAAAACGTTTGCCGCAGGACGGTCGTATCACTGTACGCCTGGCGGGTCACGCCGTGGATATCCGGGTATCGACCATTCCCTCGGCATTCGGCGAGCGTATCGTATTGCGTCTGCTCGATCAGGCTGCGGGCCAGCTCAAACTTGAGCAGCTGGCGATGCCCAAACATGTTCACGATGGCCTGTCGCGGGCGTTGTTGAAACCCCACGGCATTATTCTGGTAACCGGGCCGACCGGTTCTGGTAAAACCACCACGCTCTATGCCGGCCTGAGCCATATCAACAGCCGCAGTCGGAACATCCTCACCATCGAAGACCCGGTGGAATACCTGTTGCCCGGTATCGGACAGACCCAGGTTAATCCCAAGGTGGAGATGACCTTTGCCCGGGGGCTGCGCGCCATCCTGCGTCAGGACCCGGACGTGGTGATGGTGGGTGAGATCCGTGACGGCGAGACTGCCGAGATTGCGATCCAGGCCAGTTTGACCGGTCACCTTGTGTTGTCCACCCTGCACACCAACACCGCGATCGGTGCAGTAATGCGCTTGAAAGACATGGGCGTGGAGCCATTCTTGCTGGCATCGAGTCTGGAAGTGGTCATGGCCCAGCGTCTGGTGCGGATGCTGTGTGAGCACTGTAAGGAACCTTACGAGCCTAGCGAAGCCGAGCGGGACATGCTCAAGCTGCCGGCGAATGCCAGTATCTGGCGTCCCATGGGCTGTAAACACTGCAACAGCCAGGGTTATCGCGGTCGTAAGGGGATTTACGAATTGATTGAAATTAACGAACGTATACGCCATCTGATTCACGAGCAAGCGGGTGAACAGGAATTGTTAGCGGAAGCGCGCAAGCACAGCCCTTCCATGAGTGATGACGGCCGCAATTGTGTGCTCAAAGGCATCACCAGTATTGAAGAAGTACTGCGGGTAACAACGCAGTTATAAAGCCACAGCGTTAGACACAACGGGGATTCACGTTAAGGCATGGGTGCATACAGTTATCGCGCATTGAACGAGACGGGTAAGGCCGTCAAAGGCATCCTGGAAGGCGATTCTGAACGCCAGGTCCGGAGCCAGTTGCGCGCGAAAAAACTCAAGCCGCTGGAGGTCATTAATGTCACCGGTAAGGCCATTAAAGCGGGCGACGACACCAGTTTTTCCGGCATGCGTAGCCGCTGGGGAAAACGTCTAAACACGCGTGAACTTAGCCTGATTACCCGTCAATTGGCCTCACTGGTGCGCTCCGGTCTGCCGCTGGATGAAGCCTTGCATGCTACCGCGCGCCAGCAGAACAAGCAGAACATCAAGCAGATTCTGCTACAGGTCAGGACCAAGGTTCTTGAGGGTTTCAGCCTGGCACAGGCGCTGGGTGAAAATCCGGCGGCGTTTAATGAGATGTATCGTGCTCTGGTGCGCGCTGGTGAAAGTTCCGGCTACCTCGGACCGGTATTGGAGCGGCTCGCGGACTACACCCAGACCAGCCAACAGGTACAGCAGCGTCTGAAGATGGCGATGATCTACCCGGTGGTGCTGTTGGTTATCAGCCTGTCGGTGATCGGGGCCTTGATGGCCTTTGTTGTACCCAAGCTTGTAGGTATCTTTGCTCACAGTCAGCGCGATCTCCCGCCCTTGACCCAGGCATTGATTGCCACCAGTGACTTTGTGGTTAATTACGGCATCTATTGTATTTTTGCCTTGATCGGGATTGTGTTTGGGATCAAGCGACTCTTGCGCAACGAAAACCGTCTGCGCACCTGGCACAGCTGGCAATTGCGTTTGCCAGTGATCGGCAATCTCGTGCGGCAGATCAACAGTGCCCGGTTTGCCGCAACCTTGAGCCTGTTGTCATCCAGTGGTGTGCCGTTATTGCAGGCCTTGAGTATCGCTGGTCAGGTGATGAGTAATAAGTTGTTGCAGGAGTCTTGCGAGCAGGTTGCCGCCGCCGTGCGCGAAGGTAGCAGCCTTTACCGCGCCATGGAGAATGTCGGGACCTTCCCACCATTGCTGGTGCAACTGGTATCCAGCGGTGAAGCTAACGGTACCCTGCCACAACAATTGGACAATGCGGCCCAGGATCAGGAACGGGAGCTGGAGATGATGCTGGGGATGGCCATGGGCCTGCTGGAGCCATTGACCATCGTATTTATGGGATTGGCGGTGTGCCTGATTGTTATGGCGATCCTGCAGCCGATCTTTGAGATGAATAGTCTGATTTAAACCCGGTCGGCAGACCGGTCAACACACAAGATGTAGCGAGTATTTTTATTCGAATTGTTATGGGAGTCACTATGAAAGCTGTTAATCACTCTATGTCCAACCACCAGGGAATGCGTCGGCAGGCGGGTTTCAGTTTGATCGAGATCATGGTGGTGGTCATCATCATCGGCTTGCTCGCCAGTATCGTGGCGCCGGCGGTGTTGGATCGTGCAGACGAGGCGCGTATCCAGAAAGTCCAGGCGGACTTCAAATCCATTCAAACTGCCCTGAAGCTTTACCGGATCGATAACTTTGTTTATCCCAACACGGAGCAAGGTTTGGAGGCGCTGGTAACCAAACCCAGTATTACCCCGATTCCGCGCAACTGGAAAAGCAGCGGCTATATCGAAACCCTGCAACAGGACCCCTGGGGTCGTCCCTACCTGTACCTCAGCCCTGGCGAAGCGCACGAATATGACATTTATACCCTGGGTGCAGATGGCGTCAGCGGCGGTGAAGGCCCCAATGCTGATATCAGCATCTGGGATCAACCGGCCCAGTCGGAATAATCGGGTAGCGGAGTGTATGTCGGGCTTGTCAGGATCTTTGTGGATAACCATGGGGATAACCGTGTGAACAAGCCTGTGATTAACCTTGTGGATAACAAAGTGGTAAAGCACCGGCAAGGCGGATTCACGCTGCTGGAGATCATGGTGGTGATCCTGATCCTCGGTTTTGCATTGGGGGTTGTATCACTTTCGGTTGGGGGTGATGACGGCGCTTCGGCGGCCCACAAAGAAGCCGAAGATTTTATGCTCACCGCCAACTTTGTCGCCGAACAGACGGTGCTGAACAGCCAGATCATTGGCTTGTTTTTTGAGCCGCGTAATGCAGCCGATTCTATCGACGTGCAATGGTGTTATCGCTGGCAGCAGCGACGCGACAATACCTGGCAGGAAATATCGTCCCTGCCGGAACACTGCCTGCCGACGATATTGCAGGTGGAAATGATCGTGGAGGATGAACCCTACGAGCATGACCCGGATCTGACACCCACGCCGCCGGTATTGGTGTTTTATCCCAGCGGTGAATCAACCCCTTTTGAACTGGCGATCTTTGAGTCGCAAGGGGGCTTTACCGAAGAGGAAACGATTCAGCGAATCGAGGTGGATATGATGAGTGATGTTCGCTGGCGCAATCGCGATGAGGCTGACGCAGCTGCCGAGGCAGCGGGATACAGATAATGACTAGACATCATCGGGCAAGACATTCCGGGCGGGGCTTCACCCTGATCGAAGTCATGGTTGCCCTGGCGGTGGTTGCTATGGCCTTGCCGGCCATGTTGACCCTGGTGATGAGTCAATTGGATGGCACAGTCGCCATCCGCGAAAAGACCCTGGCATTCTGGGTGGCGGAAAACGAATTGACCCGCATCCGCATGCAACAGCGCTATTTTACGGAGATGAAGCTGCCGGACACCGACAAAGGCACAGTCAATATGGGCAGCATGCAGTGGTATTGGGAGATGACCCGGGAAGAGACCACCATGGAAGACTTCTACCGGATCGAGATTCTGGTGTATGCCGGTGGGCCGGTAAATCCCAACGGTTCGGGCAGTTCACCCTCCAGTACCGCGCGACGCAATCTGGCTAATAAAGAACCCATGGCGCGCCTGGCAGGATTTTTAAGTGATTAAGCGGCAGCAATCAGCAGGTTTTACCCTGCTTGAAGTGTTGATCGCGCTATCCATCGCGGCGGTTATCGCGGCCATGTCTTACCAGGCAATCGAAGGCGCTACCGGTGGCGCTGAGCGAACCCGCGATGTGATGGCCGAGATCAATCAGCTGGATCGCACGTGGCAAATCATTGCTTCGGACATGCGCCAGGTGCTGAAACCGGAAATCGGACAGCGTGGCCCACGTTTTGAATTTAAAGCCGAAAGTCTTGAGCGCGCTGGCGACGATGTTGAACAGGTATTGATGAGTTTCACCCGCCGGGGCTGGATTAATCCGATGGAACGCTTGCGCAGTGATCTGCAGCAAGTCAGTTACCGCATCGCTGAGGGTAAACTCTGGCGCGACTATTTGCCGGAGCGCAATGTACCGATTGATGAGCTGGATTTTGAGGAGACAGCACTCAATCAAATGCTGTTAGAAGGGGTTAAGGACGTGCAGTTTCGCTTCCTTCCGACAGAACTGGTGCAGCAGCGCGGCCCGATCATTCTGGGCGGTCTGGATTACACCCGCGACTGGGAGCCGGTGTGGCCAAGACCGGAGCAGACTGGCCAGGCCAGTATGCCCGCAGCGGTAGAGATCACCATTGATGTCGAGGGGATGGGTGTCAGTGCGCGCCTTTTTGAACTTACACAGTAAACGAGAGGCCGGTGCTGTTCTGGTCATGGCCTTGTTGATTGTGGCTGTGGTGGCGGGGTTAAGCATCAAATTTGCCGGTGACTACCAACTGGGGCTGACGCGGGCCGAAAGTCGCTGGCATGGTACCCAAGCCAGAGCCTATATGCTGGGGATGGAAGATGCGGCCCTGGAACTGCTGAAGGAGGCGGACCAGGACCCCGAGGTGGATTATCTCGGTGAGGGCTGGGACACCGAAGTACCTTTTGAGATTGATGGTGGTTGGCTGCTGGCGCGGGCAGTGGATGCCAGCAGTTTGATTGATTTGAACTCACTGACAGGCAACAACTTCGGCGAGCGGCCATTAACTGATCCGGAACGTTACACCGAGCCCCAGCGACGCTTTATCCGGTTATTGCAGACCTTCCCGGATTTGCCGATCCAGCTGGAGGAAGCCTGTCAGATTGTCGAAGCCATCGTTGATTGGACTGATCCGGACGATAACGAGTCAGGATTTGGCGGTGCCGAATCCTATTATTACCAGGGGCTGGAGATGCCGTACAACGCGGCTAACGGTTCCTTCAGAAGTGTGGATGAGCTGCGGCTGGTGCGCTACATGACCCCCGAGCTGATGACGCTGTTGCGGCCCTACATTACGGTATTGCAGTCGACGACGGCTCCGGGTGGACAGCAGCAGGGTGGGCAACAACAAGGTGGTTCCTCATCCACCATCAATGTGAACACCATGCCGCCGCACCTGTTGCGAACGCTTAACAACAAAACCGTCCTGGCGCCTCTGGGCGAACTGGAAGCTGAGCAACTGGCGCAAGCCATCCCGACCGATGGTTTCTACCCGACAGTAGAAGAGTTTAAAAGCAGCTGGGAGACCGCTATAGGCAACGGGGAGTTGGATATCAGCGGGCTGGCAGTAAAGACAGAGTTTTTCTGGCTCTACATCCAGGTAGACCTGGTCGAGCAACGGCGCGGCATGCGGAGTTTGATCCAGCGCGATGGCCAAAATTTTAAAGTGGTATTGCGCAACGATACCTACTGACGAACACAACATCTGCACACTGCGGATAACAACAAAATAGCAGCCCTTAGGGGCCGGCGTTTAACAGGTGAAGCAAGGCGTTATGTCAGATCAACTTGTGCTTTATATCAATCGCGCAGCGGACACGTACCGCTGGTGCTGGCTGGACGCCAACAGTCGCGCGCTGACTGACACGGCCGGCAGTGGCGATCTGCAAGCCCTGGAAGCCAGTCTGGGGGCTGGCACTCATCAGGCCTGGCTTATCGTGCCCGGCACCAAGGTTATTACGCGCGAACTTGAATACAACGAAAAAGAAAAGAAACACCTGCGCAACCTGCTGCCCTTCCAATTGGAAGATAACGTTATCGGCGATGTCGACCGTTTCCATTTTGCGCTCGGCCCCCTGAATAACGGCAAAGTCTGTGTCGCCTATATGGAAAAGGCCTGGCTGGAAACGGTATTTGAGCAACTGAAAAGTATTGCTGTTGAAGTGACTCAATGTCGGTCGGCACCTCTGGCTCTGCCTCTAAGTGCATCTGCACCGGTTGACGGTGTGGAGGCTACAGCGGAGTCCAATGATCACTGGACCTTGCAGATCCATGAAGGCGTGGTCATGGTGCGTTATACCGCTCACCTTGGTTTCAGTGTGGATGTTCCCCACGCGCGCCTGGCGCTGCAAATGCTGCTGACCGCCCAGGAACGGGTAGATCAATTGCCGCAACTCACCTTGCGCGCTGTTAATGAACGGGATCTGGCCACATTGCGCGAACTGCTTCCGCCATCACTCACCGAGCGGGTTATCAGCGAAGTCATCGTCGATTTCTGGCAGCTTGATTACGGCAACTCCAGTATTGATTTGTGTCAGGGTGACTTTTCCCAGCGTCTGCCCATCGAGCGTTGGTGGCGCAACTGGCGCTCGGTAGGGACGCTGGCGGCTGTCAGTCTCGGGGTGTACATCGGTGTGTTGCTCTTTCACATTCATGTTCTGAAAGATGAAAACCTGGAGATTCGCCGGCAGATTGAAGGCGTATACCGCACGGTTGTGCCCCAGGGTGCGCTGGTGGATGCGGAAAAACAGTTGACCGGTATGGCGCGTGAGCTGCAACCGGCCGGACAATCCGCGCGTGCCATGGAATTGATCTCCGAAGTCCTGCCGCCCCTGAGTGGCAATGACTCTATTATTTTGCGCAGCATCCAATACTCCGCAGACACCAGCGAGATTAACCTGAACCTGCAAGCGAATGCGTTTAATGCCATTGAACAGGTGCGTACCAATATTGAACAAAAAGGCTTGAAGGCGGAGCTGCTCAGCTCCAGCGCCCAGGGCGAGATTTTCTCGGCGCGCCTCAAGATCAGCAAACTTAACTGACCTACGCTTATGAACGAACTCCTGACTCATTTCAGTCGTTTCAATCGCCGCGAACAAACCACGATGTTGGTGGGTGGCATTGCGGTTTTGCTTTACGTGTTGTGGATCGCGGTGTTGGCGCCCTTGCAAGCCAAGCGCGATAACCAGGTCCTGGCCAACACCACCACGACCCAATCCTTGGGCCGGGTGAAATTACTGGCCGCACAAATCCAGCAGTCGCGCAATCAGGGTGGCCAGGCCGCTGGATCTGGAGAGAACATCAGTCGCTTGATCGACGCCAGCCTGCGCGCCAACAACCTGAGTATGAGTGGTTTCCAACCCGGCACCGCCGGCGAAGTGCGGGTGCGGCTTGATCGCGCGCCTTTTGAGTCGCTGATGCAGTGGCTCTATGACGTGGAATACAAACACAATATTGCCGTACGCGATCTTTCCATTGCCTCGACCAATGAGCCGGGTCAGGTAACCGTCAATATTCGCATGCAAAAACACTAGGTAGTGGATAACAACAATGATGGCGAGTGTGAAACAAGCTGCACCGGCAAGGCCGCGAGCGATGAACAATAAATTCTGGATTGCCTTGGGTATTCTCATTTGGCTGGTATTTGTGATCAGCCAGATACCGGCAGTATGGGGCGCCTGGTTGATGACCCGCGGCAACGATCAACTGGCGTTGAGCGGTGTGAGTGGCAGTGTATGGAACGGTCGCGCCAGTCTGGCCAGCGTCAAGGTTCAGCAAAAAGACTACTCCCTCGGCGAACTGCGCTGGGAATTGCACCCCCTTTCAATGGTGTTTTTGAATCCCTGTGCCACCGTCCACACCAAGCAGGATCGTCAGCAGATAGACGGCGAAGTCTGTACCAGCCTGAGCGGCGGTATTGAATTAAACGACGCGGATATCACTGCACCAGCTGCCTTGTTCCAGGGCGCCTTGCCGCTGCCCTTCGATGGTCAGTTGTCGGCCCGGATTGAGGAACTGGAAGTGAGCAACCAAGAGCTGCAAAGCCTGAATGGCAATCTGACCTGGTCGGCGGCGCGCATTCACAACGGCAATAACTGGATGGATCTGGGCAGCTTTGCTGCTGAACTCACCCAGGCACCGGAAGGCGTTAACGCCAATATCTTCAATATCGACGGTCCGGTTCAATTGCAATTGCAAGCCATGCTGGCATTGGCCGGTGGCGGCAATGTTAAAGGTCAGTTCAGCATGAGTCAGGCCTTTGCCGAAGAGATTAATGCCGGCGCCTGGATATCCATGTTCGCCCAACCGGATGGTGCGGATAATGCCGGTAATAATCGTTATCGGGTCGATATGAATCTGTAATTCGCATCCGCTTCTCGTGGCGTCTGTGCAGACGCCATCTCCCTCGCCCAACTTCTTCTCGTTTCGGTCGATACAACCTCGCTGTGATCCCTATCTAATTTCGCCAATGTCATCGTGACCACCGTTTTGTCGAACGGATTTTTTTGTTCTCGCTAACCCTTATTTATCGTGGTATATAGTTTTTAGGGATAAAAACAACGTTGTCATAAAGCGTATTCGCCGTTGTTGTTGCCGCCGTCCCGTTCTAGGATCGGGACGTTGTATCCCTTCTGTAATAAACCGCCTCGCGCTGCCCCTCGGTCAAGGAATGGGGCTGGGTGAGGTATTAATCATTCACACAACTGATAATTCATAAGGTCATCCCAATATGACAGTCATAGCAAATAACAACAGGTGTGGTAATCGGGCCGGTGGCAGCGGCTCAACAAGCAATTTCAATACATTCATGGTCAGGCTGGTGCAAGGGTGCACCGGCATCTTTATATGGGCATTGATGAGCAATGCCTACGCGGTAAATTGTTCATCAATTCCGCAGTGGAGCAATATCGCCGTTTATACACAGGGAAATAACGTACAACGCAACCACACTGTTTACCGGGCCAATTGGTGGAACCAGAATGCCGACCCGGTGACGCATTCGGGACAATGGCAAGAATGGACGAGTATCGGCGTCTGCGATGGTACAACCAGCAGCTCTTCATCCAGCGTCGTCAGCAGTTCCTTGCCTTCAAGCAGCTCCTCGCTGTCTTCCAGTGTGGCCAGTTCAGTGGTGAGCAGTTCGGTGATGAACAGCTCGTCGGTCGGTGGCAGTTGTGCTTCGCCAAGCTATTCTGCGGGTACCAGCTACACCGCCAATCAACTGGTGCAAAACGCTGGCAGTGAATATCGCTGCACCATTGCAGGCTGGTGCTCTTCCAGTGCAGCCTGGGCCTATGCGCCAGGGACCGGAGCCCATTGGCAGATGGCCTGGGAATTGGTGAGAAGTTGTGGGGTGACCTCTTCTTCCAGCTCGGTTGTTTCTTCGAGTATCGGTTCGAGCATCAACAGCTCATCATCCAGCAGCGGCAACAGTGACGATGACTATCGAATCATCTCCGGCTATTGGCACAACTTCGACAATGGCTCAGGTGTTATTCCGATCAGTCAGGTGTCCGATGCGTTTGATGCGATCAATGTGTCCTTTGCGGAACCCACTGGTGCTGCGCCGGGCATGATCGGCTTTGTCCTTGATCCGGCCTTCAATGAACAAGAATTCCGGGCGGGTATTCAGGCGAAACAGGCTGCCGGGAAAAAAGTCATCATCAGCATCGGCGGTGCCAACGGTCAGGTGCAATTACCCACGCTGGCCGCGCGTAATAACTTCGTGAATTCGATGATCACCATCATTGATGAATACGGCTTCGACGGCCTTGATGTGGACTTCGAAGGACACTCATTATTCCTTAACGAAGGCGATACGGATTTCCGCAATCCGACCACGCCGGTTATCGTGAATTTGATCGGCGCCCTGCGCGACCTTACCGATCATTACGGCGAAGACTTTATGCTCACCATGGCTCCGGAAACTTTCTTCGTGCAGTTGGGTTACAGCTTCTACGGTGGCACCTGCTTGGGTTGCGACAGACGCGCCGGCGCCTACTTGCCTGTGATCCACGCCATGCGCGACCAACTGGATTGGCTGCAAGTGCAGAACTACAACTCCGGCCCCATCACCGGTTTGGATAATCAATACCACACCATGGGCGTAGCCGATTTCCACATTGCCATGATCGATATGTTGCTAACCGGCTTCACCATTGCCGGCACCAATGATTTCTTCCCGCCCTTGCGGCAGGATCAGGTGCTGCTCGGCCTGCCCGCTAACAACAATGCCGGCGGTGGCTTCACCAGCGTGTCGCAAGTGCACAGTGCGTTGAATTGTTTGATCAAGTTGCAGGGTTGCACCACCTATCAACCACACAACGCATGGACAGATTTACGCGGCGTGATGACCTGGTCGATTAACTGGGATAAGTTCAACAACTTCGAGTTCTCGACGAATCATCGGCAGTATCTGGATAGTTTGCAGTAAATTTCTCTGTTCGCCGGGGCAGCTTTCTGCTCCGGCTTTTACACAAGAAGGCTCTTACAAAACAGTTAACGATGTGTGTTCAGTAAAATTAATTTGCAGAGTTGCGGAATACCACAGAGTCCATCTGTAACTGCTCTACCTGCGCCTGAACTTCCTGCGGACTCAACACCTCTTGATCCACAAAATAAACCCAATCAACATCCTGTTGATAAACACGTTCGCTGCTGGAATTGATTAATCCACCTTCAATAAACCAGATATTGAAATTAATCGACATCGCCGTTTCCGGATAATATTTTCCGCCGTGCGTTGCGCACAATATGCCGTCGATGTAATAGCGCACCTGATCTTCATCTACTTGCACAACCAGCGTGCGCCAGCCGGTGTGATCGGCAACCAGCGTCGTGTGCGTGTTGTCCGCAATCCATGGATCGGGTTGGTAAGTTTCCCAGGTGGTGAGGAACATGGTGGGTTGGCTTTGGCCCCAGCCGCCGTTGGCTAAATATTCAAAATCAATCTCGCCGTAATCCGGGTCCATGGAAAATTCCAGCGGTGTAATCGTATAAAAGGTTTCAACGATTTGATCGCCGTCGGTGCCGGATGTCGGTTCGTTGTAAAAATACATTCTGGCGGCGTAGGTACCGCGTAAATAATTGCCATCGTGAGTAATTTGCGATTGCACGGTGGTTGCACCGTTGCCCGCTGTTGATGCACGCATGCGCATTAAACGATTGCTGTTGTTGTCGGGGTCATCAAGAAAACTCACGTAACCCGCTGACCAACTTGCACCACTGATTCCCGGGCCGCCACCGCCGGTGCGTACATACCAGCCGTTGGTGGGCATTTGGGTGGAGTCGGTGTAATTAAAATCGTCGAACAAAACATTTTCACTGATGGCGACTGCCGAGCTGGATGAGCCACTGGCGATTGAACTGGAAGTGCTGCTTGGCGAGCTGTGACTGGATGATGAAGGAATGCTACTGCTTATAGCGGAGCTGCTGGATACCATGCTGGAGCTGCTGCTCGTATCGCCAGAGGATGCCTGGCTGGATGTTGGCGCACTATCAGAGCCTGAGCTGCCGCTACCACCGCATGCGCTTAATAACGTCAGTAATGCCGGGATGCAAAGCTTCGTTAATGGAACGCCTTTGGGATTGTCAGCGCACGACATAAGAGACTCCAGGTAGGTCATTTGTTTGCCCATATTGACAACGTTGTCCCTCGAAGTAAACTCCCTTCTGTTCTATAGAAATCTTTTGCTCTCACGGGGATTTACTATGTCTTTCATTCGCTATGTCGTTGTCGGTGCAGCGTTAATGCTGGCCAATCAGGTGGCTGCATATAATTGTACTAACCTGCCGAACTACTCGGTTTCTGCCGCGGCCACCGGCCAGTTGGTAAAACATCAAAACCATGCGTATCGCTGCGACGTCGGCGGCTGGTGCAGCTTGGGTGGGCCTTATGAGCCGGGCGTGGGTTGGGCCTGGGCTTATGCCTGGAGTGATCTGGGTGTGTGTGATGCAGGAGGAGCATCTTCAATCAGTTCGTCCAGTGTTATGAATTCCAGCTCTTCAAGTTTCAGTTCTTCCAGCTCCAATATTTCCTCAAGTGCGCCTTCCAGTGTGAGCAGTTCGTCCAATTCAAGCAACAGCTCATCCAATTCAAGTAATAGTTCAACCGGTGGTGCGCCGCTGTATTTCAATGATTTTAATCAACACTCAACCGGCGCTTACACGGCAGCGCAATTCAATGCGGATTGGGGATTTAATCCCAATGCCTCGGCGGGTGTGGCCGATGGTCGCCTGCACATTTTGAATGACCCCGAGGGTGGCAATAACAAGGTGCTGCGTGTGACTTATCGTCAAGGGCAAGTGGGTGGCGGTTCAGCGTCGGTGTTTACCTACACCATTCCCGGTGCGCCGCACAACCAATTGTGGCTGCAATATAAAGTGATGTTCGGTGAAAACTTTACCTGGGTTAAAGGTGGAAAATTACCGGGCCTTGCGGGCTACACCGGCACCAAGCCGACCGGCTGTGTAGCGAATAATTTACTCGATGGTTTTAGTGCGCGCTTGATGTGGCGAGAGAACGGTCACGCGCTGCAATATCTGTATAACCCGGATAAAACCGAATACTGCGGTGATTACAGCAGCTATTATTTTTTCTTTACCAAAGGTCGCTGGCACACCATCACCAGCCATGTGGAGTTGGGCTCGGTCAATCAACACGATGGCCAGATCACCACGTACATTGACGGTGAAGAAGTATTGGTTTCCAGCAACCTGCTGTTGCGCACCAGCGCGCAGGTCACCATCGATAAATTATTGTTTGAAACCTTCTTCGGCGGCAGCTCCAATGATTGGGCGCCGGCTACAGATCAATACAGCTACTTCGATGACATCACCATCAGCACCACCAGTCGCCTGGGTGATGTAACGACCCAGCCGGATGGTGGCAATCAGGGAGGAAATCATCCCTTGGCAGGTTACAACCAATGGCAAGCCGCAGGCAGTTACAGCAGCGGTAGTCGCGTTTACGTGCAGGACGATGAAAGTTTTTATCACTATTACGAAGCACGTTACGGAATCGCACCTAATAAAAACCCGCTGCAGCATTCCTTACCGGAAAATTATGTGGGCATCTACAGCCCGGTTCGGTTGGATAACAGTGAGCCTTGGGTGGAGTTGATTGATCCTTAAGTCAACACTTAATGATGGACGGAAACTTTACGAGTTCGGCCGGCATCTTTTTGCGAGCTTTGCGATGGCAATTGTCAAAACACGGGGTGATAATCGAAGCCGTTTTTATTTTGCCGGAGTCTGTTGTGCGCACCTCGCTGATATTGCTTACCCTATTGTTCTCCTTGCCCGCTTTTGCCAACTGGCACAGCGACAACCAGGACATCATGGGCACCCGTGTGAGCGTCACCCTCTGGGTCGAGGATGACGCCAAGGGCAAGGCGGCGGTAGCGGCGGTGATGGATGAGATGCGACGCATTGATGCGGAGTTCAGCCCCTATATCGAAACCAGCCAGTTATCCCGCGCTAACCGATTGGCTCCCAAAGCCAGTGCTGCAAAGCCGCTGAGCATTTCCCCCGAGCTGACCCGTCTGATTGATAAATCCCTCTACTACAGTCGCGTGAGCGACGGTGCCTTCGATATCACCTTCGCGTCGCTCGGGCGTTATTACGATTACCGCGCAAAACTGAAACCGAGTGAACGCCAGGCGGAAGAGCTGCTGCCGGCGATTAACTATGAATTCGTCAAACTTGATAAAGCGGCGGGCACCCTCTATTTCACCCATCCCAAGGTATATATCGACTTGGGCGGGATCGCCAAAGGTTACGCGGTGGATCGTGGCATTGAGATCCTGCAACAACGCGGCGTCGCCCACGCCAATATTTCTGCCGGCGGCGACAGCCGGGTGATGGGCGATAAACTTGGGCGGCCATGGATTGTGGGTATTAAAAACCCGCGTGCCGAGGACGGCGTTGCCATCAAGCTGCCTTTGATCGATTGCGCGATCTCCACCTCTGGCGATTACGAACGTTATTTCATCGACAGCGATGGCCAGCGGGTGCATCACATCCTCAACCCGCGCACCGGTAAATCCACGCAGGGAATTGCCAGTGTCAGCATTATTGGCCCGCAGGGGTTTGATACCGATCCATTGTCCACAACGGTGTTTGTGCTCGGGGTGGAAAAAGGCTTGCAGTTGATCGCGAAAATGCCCGGTTTTGATGCAATTATCATCACGGCAGAAGGCAAGGTGCATTACAGCGAAGGGCTGGCGCCGCCGGAAGCGCTACCTGATCCACAAGATCAATAACAAATCGATTAGCACGCCAAAACTCGGCTATCCTAAGTGCTGGCGATTAACGAAGTCTGTGTATTGTGTTTGATCGAATGACAAAAATACCCGCCAGCGCAGGGTCAAGTGTGCTGGCGTTCACATCCAAGAATGTGTCGGGCTTCTAGAATGAGCCTCCGCTGTCGCATCTAACAACAGCGCGCGCTAATTGCTTCCGGAAATAACACCCGCAAAAATAGAGTGGAGAGACGGTAATGATCACGACCTTGGGGAAGCTGCCAGTGAGATGGCTGGTGACGGCGCTGTTCCTCGTTTTCCTCTGGCAGCCCGCCAGTGCCCAGACTGAGGCGGGTGAGTCCATGCAACAGGCGCCCATTGCGCCGGAACTGGAAAACCTTAAAGAAGCGGTGCTGACCCTTAACCGCGACCTGTTGATCCTCGAAGAAGAATTGCTTTACCCGGCCAGCAGCCAGGTGGCTATCTACATCTCTATGGACCTCGGCCAGTATTTTTCGCTGGATGCCATCAAGCTGGAGATCGACGGTCAACTGGTGGCCAGCGAGCTTTACTCGGATAAGCAAGTCGATGCGCTTTTCCGTGGTGGCGTGCAGCGGTTGTATATCGGCAATCTCAAGTCCGGTGAGCATGAGATCGCTGTTTTCTTTACCGGACGCGGTCCCCATCAGGATTACAAACGCGGCGCGAAATTGACCGTTAATAAAACCCAGTCGCCCCTGGTGTTGGAGTTGCGCATTATCGACTCCACCGCCCAGTTGCAACCCGTCTTCGATATCAAAGAATGGCAGATGTAGTTTTCCTCAACCGATACACACGGCAAGGGTTTTGCAATGCTGTAATGGCCGCCGCCTCGCGCTGGCGCCGTGGATTGCTATCCGTGGCGTTGTGCGCCTTGCCGATGGTAAGCCTGGCGGCAGAGGAACCTAAAACTACCGTGGCGGATTTGCGCTACGGGGTTTCCCTGTACCACTACTACCAGCAGGATTACCTCAGCGCGCTGACTGAGCTGATGGTGGCGGACAGCCGCGACGGTATTCAGGGTCACGCCGACAACCCGGAGTTGATGGCGGCGGGGATCAGTCTGGCGTTTGGCATGGAACACCATGCTGAGCGGTTGTTTCAGGATCTGTTGCAGGGCGAAAAGCGGCCCCAGCGGGTGCGTGACGCCGCCTGGTTTTATCTGGGCAAGCTGCATTACATTCGCGGCAACTGGAACGAGGCCGAACAGAGTTTTGCCCGCGTCAGTGCCGACTTTAACCCGGTTCTTACCGGCGAAATGCGCGCGTTGCAGATCAACCTGCAAATCCGCCGTGACCAACTCACCCCTATCCCCCTCAAGCGTCTGAACCAGGAGCAGCTGGGCAACTGGAGTCCCTACGCCCTTTACAACATGGGTTCTGCCTACGCCCGCGCCGGGGATTACATGCAGGCCAGCAGTTACTATCGCGAGTTGGTCAAGCTGGATGTCCCGGAAAACCCGCGCCTGCGCGCCGAATACTGGACCTTGCAGGACAAAGCCCACACCGCCATGGGCTACGCCTTTTTGTTGCGCCGCAATTATTCTTCTGCCATCGAACAATTCAGCAAAGTCTTGCTCAGCGGATCGCAGTCGAATCAGGCGCTATTGGGTTACGGCTGGGCGGCAGTGGAGCAGGAAGACTACGAGCTGGCCATCCGCCCCTGGCAAGTGTTGCGTCAGCGCAGTTTGATCTATCCGCCGGTGCAGGAATCCTTGCTGGCCCTGCCCTTTGCCTATGAAAAAATGGGTGCTGAGGGTGATGCACTGTCAGCTTACGAAACCGCCGAGTCCCTGCTGACCGCCGAGATTGAATTAGTGCAGGATATGCGCGCCACGCTCACCAAAGGCGAACTCCTGACGATTGTCGGCGCCAGACCCGTCACCACGGAAGAACTGGATGCAGCGACCGCTGACCCGGTTACTGACCCCACTATCCTGACCGCCGTAGTCACCGATGATGGACAGAACTGGCTCAAGCTGGATCGCACCAGCGTAATCAAAACCCGTTCCGCCTATCTCACCGAACTCTTTGCCCAGAATGAATTCCAGACCGCTGTGCTGGACCTGCGTGACCTCCTGCGGCTGCGCAAGGTATTGCAGGATTGGCAACCCAAGCTGGATATCTACGCCGACTTGCTGGAAGAAAAACAACGGCTGCGCCAACAACAGGAGCAGCGCCTCGCGCAACAGGCGCTCGACCAGCAGCGCGTGGTGTTGCAGGAAGAACGTGACCAGTTGGCCGCACGTTTGCAGCGGATCGTCGACAATAGCGACGTTATGGCGCTAGCCGATGACAACAGCCGCGAGCTCTACGAGATGGTGCAGCGCTCTGAGACAACCTTGCAGCGCATGGCGCAGTCCGGTGAAGACACCAGTGACTACGCCGAAAGCCTGCGTATGTATCGCGGTATCCTGCTGTGGCAAGCGGCTCAACAATTCCCGGAGCGTTTGTGGGCGAACGAGAAAAATCGCCAGCAGATTGATGAGGCTTTGGCGCAACTGGATGAAACCTCGCGGCGCATCGATGCCATCACCTCGACCAATCTGGATATTCGCCCCATGATGGCGCGGATTCGCCAGTTGCAGAATGAAACCCAGAACCAGTTGGTTGAGGCCGAGCGGGTGATCGACATTCGCGCCGAAGCACTGCGTGAGCAGGTGGATCGGCAATTGGCTGGCCATCAGAAACGGCTCACGGCGTATCTGGCCCAGTCTCACCTCGCCGTGGCACGTCTGTATGACAAGGCATTGAGGAAGCAAGCCCCATGAGTCGCTTCCGTCTTATCTACATTGCCTGCTTTGGCGTCTCGCTTATGACTGGCTGCGGCTTGTTCGGTGGCAGCGAAGAGCGCGAAGGCACACTGGCAGACTTACCTCCCGCGACCCTGCCTAATGCGGCCAAGACGGTCGAGGTGATCGAGATTGATCGCATCGAATCCAGCTATCGCAAGGCATTAGCCGTGGCTGAAGAGCCGGCCATGCGTCAGCAAATCCTGCTGCGTCTGGCAGATCTGGAGATGGCGCGCAGTGAGCGGGAGCAAGAGGAGGCGACCGACCTGCGTCGCCTATATGACCGCCCCATCGCCATGTACCGCGAGCTGATTGACTACGAAGCCAGCAAACCCCAGCCCACCCAGGGCGTGGATATTGATCAACTGCGTTACAAGCTGGCCAAGGCCTACGCCCTGGATGGCCGCAATGCCGAAGCGGCGGCGGTGCTGGATGAACTGGCGCAGAACCATCCCGATTCTCCCTTTATGTCTGAAACCCAGTTCCGCCGCGCGGAAAAAGCCTTTTCCGATGGCGACTATGCGGCGGCGGAAAACCATTACCGCAGCGTGGTGACTGGCGACGACGACACCTTCAAACAAAATGCGCTTTATATGCAGGGCTGGTCGCAATTCAAACGCGGCGACTATGACCTGGCCTTGCACGCCTTTGCCCAGGTGCTGGACCAGCTCCTGGCTTCTGCCAAACAGCCGGATCAGGTGAGTCAGGCGATGGCGGATCTGGGGCCAGCGCGCAGCAATCTGGTTGGCGATACCTTGCGGGTGATGGGGTTATCCTTGTCCTACCTTGATGGCCCTGCGTCGATCACTGACCTGCAAACGGAAGTTGGGCCAAAGGTGTATCAGCACCTGTTATATGAGCAACTGGGCCAGCTGTACCTGGAACAGAAACGCTTTAACGACAGCGCTGAAACCTATAATCACTTTGTGGAAAACAATCCCAATTCGGACTTCGCGCCGGACTTCAGCATCAAGACCATCCAGACCTATGAGCAGGGCAACTTCCCCAGTTTGATCCTGCCGGCCAAGCAGGACTTTGTGCGTCGCTACGGCATTACCAGCCGTTTCTGGACCGAGCGCAACGGCGCGCTCAGCAACACCGCCCGCGCTTACCTGCATGAATCCTTACAGGAACTGGCCGCCTACGAGCACGCTGAAGCACAGCAGCTCAAGGCCAATAGCCAGACACTCACTGACCCGCGCGAACAACAGGCGGCCAATAATCAGGCGGTGGCTGCCTATGCCAGTGCGGCACTCTGGTACCGCGAATTTGTGCAGACCTTTCCCCAGGACCCCAAAGCGGCGGACATGACTTTCCTGCTGGCGGAATCCCTCTATGAAGCCGGCGACCTGGCTCAGGCATTGATGTCTTACGAGAAAGTGGCCTACGAATACCGCAGCCCGATTCACGGGGCAGAGTCAGCCTATTCAGCGGTGCTGTTATCACAAGAGTTGATTGATCAAACCCAGCCCAATCTGGGCGAAGTGCGCCAACAATGGCAACAACGCAAGATCGATAATTCGCTGCGCTTTGCCGAGGTGTACCCGACTGACCCGCGCGCCGTCACAGTGTTAGCCCAAGCGGCACCGGAACTGCTGAATCAGGGTGACCAGGTATCAGCCATCGCGGTGGCCGAACGGGTCATTGCCTGGCAACCGCAGCCTGACGGCCAATTGTTATTCAGCTCCTGGCTGGTGCTGGGTCACAGCCAGTTCGATCTCCAGCAGTATCCCGCCGCTGAACAGGCTTACTGGCAGGTACTGAAGTTATTACCCACTTACGGCCAAACCCCCGGTGCGCCGAGTCAGCAGGATGTGCGTGAGCGAATTGCGGCAAGTATTTACCAACAGGCGCAGGCTTCGTTAACGGCGGGCGCAAAAGACGATGCCATCACCCAGTTGCTGCGTATCACCGAAGTCACGCCGGATACCGACGTGGCCATCAAGGCCCGTTACGATGCGGGTACCTACCTGATCGAACAGGAGCGATGGGTGGATGCCGAGCGCGTGTTGTTGTCCTTCCGGCAGCAATATCCCAACCACGAACTGGCGGCGAGCCTGCCGGCCAAGCTGGTGGTGGTGTACCAGAACCAGAGCAAATGGCAGCTGGCTGCGGATGAATTGCTGGTAATGGAACGCACTAGCACCGATCCGGATGTGAAACGCCAGTCCCTGATCATGGGCGCCGAGCTGTACGACAAATCCGGTGACCGCAATCGCGCCATCGAGCAATACACTCGCTACGCCAATAACTACCCGCGCCCACTGGCGGAAAATCTGGAGGCGCAACACCGCCTGACCGAGCTGTATGCAGATACCGGCGACGGCACGCGCCGCCAATTCTGGTTACAGAAGATCATCGACACCAACGCCGCCGCTGGCGATGCGCGCACCGATCGTTCCATCTATCTGGCAGCCTCCGCCGAAACCGAACTGGCGCAGCCCGCCTATGACGACTTTGTGCGTATCCCGCTGAATTTGCCGCTCAAGGCCAGCCTGCAACGTAAACGTGCGGCGCTGGACAAGGCACTCAAAGGCCAGGAGCGGATACTGCAATACGGCGTGGCCGAATTCACCACCCAGGCCAGTTTCCGTATCGGTGAAATCTACGCCCAGTTGAGCCGCGACCTGATGGATTCCCAGCGCCCCAACGGCCTGGATGAGCTGGAGCTGGAGCAATACGAAATCCTGCTGGAAGAGCAGGCTTATCCCTTTGAAGAAAAGTCTATCGATATCCATCAGGCCAACGCCCAGCGCAGCTGGAAAGGTACCTACGACGCGTGGGTAAAGCGCAGTTTCGAGGCGCTCGCCAAGTTGTTACCGGGACGCTATAACAAACAGGAAACCCGTCTGGAGGTCAGCCATGAGATCCACTAGCGCATGGTTGCTGGCGCTGCTGTTGGTGCTGACGGCCTGTTCGTCGGGTCCGAAAAAAGCAGAAATCCCCGATGCCGAACAGGTCGCGACAGACGCAACAGGACAACCGCAATCGCCGCTCTTGCCACCGGGACCGGCTACGCCCAATCCCTATCTGGCTAGCAAACCCTCGATTAATCGCCAGGCGCAACAATTATTCAACGACGCCATCGCTGCCATGGCGAAAAAGCAGTGGCCCCAGGCGGAGAACCTGCTGACCCGCGTGACGACGCAATATCCCAACCTGTCCGGTGCGTACCTCAACCTCGGTCTGGTTTATCAGGCCAAAGGTGAATTGGATAAAGCCGAGCAAGCATTGAATCAGGCCGTAGCGGCGAACGCTAACAACCTGGACGCCTACAACCAACTCGGGATTCTTAAACGCGAAGCCGGCGACTTTGCGGCAGCGGAGGAGCAGTACAAAAAGGCGCTGGCTATCTGGCCGTTTCACCCGGCCAGCCATCGCAACCTGGGCATTCTCTACGACCTGTACATGGGTAAAAGCGAGCAGGCACTGCAACACTACCAGGCTTACCAGCAATTGCTGCCGGAGCCGGACAAGCTGGTCAATGGCTGGATTGTCGATCTGGAGCGCCGGTTAGGCGCAAGCGGAGGCTAGGTCATGAAACATGATTGGTTACAACAGGGGTTAACGATGGCGTTGCTGCTGGGGGTGAATCTTCCGGCCATGGCCCAGGACGCAGACACCGCGCCCGCCGCTGCGCCGGAGGCGCCGACCGAGCCCGCGCGGCCCCGTCCCACCGGCGAGGCTACCATCAGTTTGCAGACCACCGTCACTGGGAATCAGGAGCAGCCCCGGGTGTTATACATCCTGCCCTGGCAATCGCCGGAGGCGACCGATATCGAATTTGAAACCCTGAGCAGTCAGTATGACGAGGTTTTTGGCCACCTGGAGCGCGAAGAGCTGCGTCGCAGTCTGGAGGCCGAAGCGGCCCTCAACAAGGCAAAACCCTGACGCCTTATGCGTTACGTCAAATTTTGAAAAATACGCCGTGAAAAGCGCGCGAGACTAGCTAAGCTAATAGAACGCTTTTTCATTACACCACCTACATCCATAAGTCAGTTGAAGGACAGTGCTTTTATGAACACATTAATTCGTTTCTTCCAGGAAGGCGGTACTTTTATGTACCCCATCGCCGTCGTACTGGTGGTTGGTCTGGCCATCGCCATCGAGCGCTGGTTGTTCCTGAGTGTGGCCAAACGGTCCAATCGCCAGGCCTTTGACCGCATCCTGCCCTTGCTGCAAAAGCGTGATTACCAGGGCGTGATGAATACTGGTAAATCCACCAATGCACCCATCGCGCGTATTGTTTGCGCTGGCGTAGCACGCATGGCGCAGTCGCCCCGTCGCGACGACATTGAACTGGCGATGGAAGAAGGTGTTATGGAAGCCATGCCGCGTCTTGAGCGTCGCACGCCCTATCTGGCCACCCTCGCCAATATCGCCACGCTGCTGGGGCTGTTGGGTACCATCATCGGCCTGATCGCCGCCTTCGGTGCTGTAGCCAATGCCGACCCGGCTGAAAAAGCCGCGTTGCTGTCTTCCAGTATTGCGGTGGCGATGAACACCACGGCCTTCGGTCTGATCGCCGCGATTCCGTTACTGCTGATCCATTCCATGTTGCAAACCAAAACCACCGAAATCATCGATAGCCTGGAGATGGCCGGGGTCAAGTGCCTCAACATCATCGCCCATGTGCAGGAGATGCCCCAGAGAAACCGCGCCCAGGATTCAGCGGCGCCGAGCCGAGCCTAAAACCCGGCAAGGCCACAGCCTCTATCTGGAGGTGCGGCCTTTCACTCATCTGATGGTTACAGGTAGCACTGGTTATGCGCATTAAAAGGCGACACAAACACGGCGAAGCCGATCTCGACGTCACCTCCTTTATGAATCTGATGATCATATTGGTGCCGGTGTTGTTGATCAGCATGGTGCTCGCGCGGACCACGGTACTGGATTTGAAACTGCCTGATATGGCGGACCCCAGTACCCCGCAAGAGGAAGAACCTCCGCAACAACTGGAACTGGTGATTCGCAAGGATTACCTGGATGTGAATTATCCGGCCGGTATTCGTTTGAAGCGCGTCGAGAAGACCGCCGAAGGCGAACATGATTACAAACTCTTATCGATCATTCTCCAGGAAGTGAAACGTAACCTGGAAGAAAAAGGCATTGAGAAAAAAGACATCTTCATCCTCTCGGAAAAAGACACCTCCTACCAGACGGTGGTGACGGCGATGGACACTGTGCGCTCATTTAAAGCGGTAGTCGCGGCCTCGGTGGTTAACGCAGAATTATTTCCGGAAATTTCATTGGGTGATGCACCGGAAGGTGAATCCACCACAGCCGTACAGGGAGCACAGCCATGAAGCAATCGCTGCGCGCCAAACGTATGGCCAAACACCATCGCCGTATGAACCAGGCACCCAAGCTGAACCTGGTGTCCTTGATGGATATCTTTACCATCCTGGTGTTCTTCCTGCTGGTGAACTCCTCGGATGTAGAAGTCTTGCAAACCGACAAGAGTATTAAATTACCCGCATCGGTTTCCGACATCGTTCCGGAAAATAATCTGGTGGTGATGGTCAGTGCAGAAGACATAGTCGTCGCTGGTCAGCGTATCGGCAGTGTGGCCTCGGTATTGGCCAGCACGGACGATAAATATGCACCGTTGGAGACAGAACTGAAGTACCAGGCATCCAAAGCCCGGCCATTGACCGAGGAGGAAAAACTCACCGGTCGGCCAGTGACGATCATGGGGGATCAAACCATTCCTTATGAATTGCTGAAAAAAATCATGGCGACCTGTGCGGCGGCCGATTACCGCGATATCTCCCTCGCCGTATCGCAAACAGCCGTCTCTGATGATGCGCAGGGGGCGGAGGGCTGATGGCATTTTATCTTACCCCCAATACCCTGCTGCCCTGGAGTTCGTCGGCTGAGGATGATGAACGCTTTAAGCGTATTCTCAAGATCGCGCTGATTGCGCTGGTCGTGCTGAGTATTCCGATAACGCTTATTGATGTACCGGAACAAACCCGCGAAGAAAAAGCCAAGCTTCCGCCACAACTGGCGCGGGTGATTCTGGAGAAACAGGAATTGCCGCCGCCCAAACCGGTAGAGCCACCCAAGGTTGAAGAGAAAAAACCTGAGGAGCCAAAACCGGAAGAGCCGAAACCCGAGCCGGAGAAAAAACCGGAACCGGTAAAAGAAAAGCCGCCGGAAAAACCCAACGTCGCCAAGGCGCGCGAAAAAGCGGCGGCCAGTGGCCTGTTGCAATTCAAGGATGATTTGATGGAGATGCGCGAGTCCCTCGACGTGTCAGCCATCGACAGCGCCAATGTCGCACGCGGTGAAGCAACCGCCGCTACCGTGGATCGCTCTATGGTAACCAGCGGCGTGACGACGGCCAGTGGCGGTATCAATACTGCAGCATTGAGTCGCGATACTGGCGGTGTGGCTTTATCCGGTCGTGAAACCACAAAAGTGGAAAGTGACCTGGCTAAATCCACCGGTACTACAGCGGCGGATAGTGGTGGTCAGGCGCAGGAAAGTGCGGCGCGCAGTGAAGAGGAAATTCGCAAAGTTATGGAGCAGCACAAGGGTGCGATTTTCTCCATCTACAACCGCGCGTTACGTCAGAATCCGGCGTTGCAGGGCAAGGTGGTGGTGAAGATCATCATCGAATCGTCAGGCAAAATTTCTGATGTCAGTATTGTCTCCAGTGAATTGCAAGATCCGGATCTGGAAGCAAAACTGTTGCAACGCATTCGCTTGATCAGTTTCCCCGCATCCAATGTTGCGCGAACGACCTTGAATTATTCGTTTGATTTCTTGCCGCAATAAATTCTCTGCAATAAAAAACCCGGCGATTGCCGGGTTTTTTATTTGCTTATCAATCAAATCAATCGCGTGTTTCGTTCACCGTAATACGGGTTGACACTGCACCCACAACGCGACGGTTTTGCTCGCGGCCTTCGACGGTGTTGTTGTCGGCAACCGGACGTTCTTCACCAAAACCGACGGCTGTTACACGGTCCGCTTCGATGTTCATGCGTTGGATCAATACATCGCGAACGGAGTTGGCGCGACGCTGTGACAGGGTTTTGTTGTAGGCATCGGCACCGCTGCTGTCGGTGTGACCTTCAACCGTGACCTGGGTGTTTTCATACTGGTTCATGAAGGTAGCGAGGTCGCGAATGTCCGACATGTACTCTTCTTTCACCACGGCGCTGTTGGTATCGAATTTCACCGCGAGGTTGATTGATACGGTTTCGGTCAATTTCAGCACGCAGCCTTCGCTGTCCACTTTGTATTGACGCGCGGTGCCGGGGCATTTGTCTTTGGAATCCAGTACGCCGTCGCCATCGCTGTCCGCTTCTTCGATCACAGTGGGCGCTGCGACAGGTTCCGGTGCTGGTGTTGCGCGGCGGGTTTCGCCTGCACCGAAGAGGAAGCTGATGCCGGTGCTGAACACGACATCGGTGTATTCTTCATCGAGACTGTTAAATAAACGCACGTCAGTGCGCCATTCCCAGTTGCGCGCGAAGCGATTCTTCAAACCGAGGCCGGCGTTGAGCAGGGTTTCATGGCTGGGGTCGCCGCCTTCCGGACTCAGGCGTTGATCGCCTGCACCGAATGCTGCGTAGGGACGCCAGCTTTGGTCGTCGCCAAAGTGATAGAGCGCATCGAGGCGGTATTGGGTGCCGCGCACGTCAACGCCGGTCTCTTGTGCATCTGCATCGTATTCGTTGGCAACGACTTCCAATGTCCAGCGGTCGCTGATGGGTAAACCCAGGCCGAGGTGGTAGTTGTTGGTGTCATCCAGGTCGTTACCGAAGAGGATGCGGCCAATGCCGAGGTTGATTTCTGCCGTGTGATCTTGTGCGCTGACACCGGTACTGGCAGCGGCAATCAGTGCAGATAAGGTAAGAATTTTTGCCGATGGGTTTGCCATTTGTTACTCCTTGAGCAATAGCAGGTGGAATTTAACAACGAGGTTTAAGGGGTGGTCCGGTGCAGATGTACCTGTAAATGTGCGGGCATTAAGACATTTTGATGAAACAACGTCTGTTTGTGCTCACACATAAACGCCTGCGACCAGTAAAGCGTTTGAGAACTGTGGATAACGATTGCGCGACTTCCCTGTCGCCTTCGCTGAGTCCTGTGCTGGAAATCAGCGTGTTTCGGTGGTGGTAATTTTGGTAGAAACCGCGCCGACGACGCGACGATTCTGTTCGCGACCGGTAACAGATTCATTGTCCGCAATCGGGCGTTCTTCACCATAACCTACGGCTGTTACGCGATCTGCTTCAATACCCATACGCTGTACCAGAACATCACGCACGGCGTCAGCGCGACGTTGCGATAAGGTTTTGTTGTAAGCGTCAGAGCCACTGCTGTCGGTGTGGCCCTCAACAGTGACGACCGTGTTGGCATATTGGTTCATGAACGTAGCCAGATTGTTGATGTCGGCCATGTATTCTTCTTTGACGACTGCGCTGTTGGTATCAAATTTTACCGCCAGATTGACCGACACCGTTTCCGTCAATTTCATCGGGCAGCCATCAGCATCAACCTTGTACTGCCGGGCAGTGCCGGGGCATTTATCCTGCGAGTCCAGCACCCCGTCACCATCGCTGTCAGCTTCTTGCGCGGTAGCAACCACAGGGGCTGGTGTCGGAGCTTTTTTAACAGGCTTGGCGCCAAACAGATAACTGATGCCGAGGTTCAACGCGACATCGGTATATTCTTCATCAAGGCTATTGAAGGCGCGTACATCAGTACGAAATTCCCAGTTATTGCCCAAGCGACGTTTGGCACCGGCGCCCAGATTAAGCAGGGTATCCCGCACACCTTCAGCGCCGTCTGCCTCGCGTTCCTGGTCGCCCACACCGAAGGCCAGGTAAGGCCGCCATGCATTGACCGTGTCCAGGTGGTACAGCATATCCAGACGGTATTGGCGGCCATCAATTTCAATCGCGCCGGTTTCAGTATCGGTGCTGTAACCACTGGCGATAGCATCGAGGGTCCAGCGCTCATTGAGCACATAGCCCAGGCCGAGGTTCAGGTGATTGGCATTTTCGAGTGGTTCTTCAAAGAAGGTGCGACCAGCGCCGAGATGCAGTTCGAGTTTGTGGCTCTCTTTATGGTCTTGGGCATTGGCTGTGAAGGGGAGGGCAGCAGCTGCAATAAGAGCAGACACCAGAAGTTGTTTGTTCGCCATTTCGTTCTCCTTTGAAAATAGCTGGGGTCATTAACGCGTGATTGACCGGCAGATCAGGTACCGGTTGTCTGCAAACATGTGCAAAAAGCGTTGAGCGTATTCACCTTCACGCACAGCCAACGCAACAAGTGATATCCCTGTCATTGTTATATTGAATTGCGCGCACGATAACAAATTAGTTCAGGCGTTGGAATAACAAATCCCATACGCCGTGACCTAAACGTTCACCACGTTTTTCAAATTTTGTAATCGGACGATAAACCGGTCGCGGGGAGTAATCACCGGCTTCAGACAGGTTGCCAAATCCTTCCGCCTGGCTCATCACCTCCAGCATATGTTCGGCATAATTCTGCCAATCTGTTGCGAGGTGAAACACGCCACCGGGTTTCAATTTTTGGCGGATTTTTTGCACAAAAGTCGGCTGCACAATGCGCCGTTTATGATGCTTTTTTTTGTGCCAGGGATCGGGAAAATAAAGTTGTAAGCGATCAAGGCTGGCATCGGGAATACAATCGTCGAGGACATCCATCGCATCGGCCATAAATACCCGCAGGTTGCTCAAGCCTTCCTTGCCGGCCTGATTAATCAGGCGACCCACACCGGGTGGATGTACTTCGATACCGATAAAATTTTTGTCCGGCTCATTGCGCACCATCTCCAGTAAAGAGTCGCCCATACCGAACCCGATCTCCAGGACAGTCGGTGCCTCGCGCTGAAAAATATCGGTAAGGTTTAACAGCCCATTGTGCAAACTTAAACCATAGTCAGGCCACCATTGGTCAAAGGCCGCTTTTTGGCCGAGCGTAATGCGGCCAGCGCGAATAACAAAACTGCGGATGGACTTGGGTTTGAACTCGGGTTTGATCTCGAAGGTCGGTTGATCGTCGAGCTTGGTATCAATAGACATGGGAAAAATTTTCAGGAGAAAGGGGAAAGAAAAATCCGTTGATCAGAATTTTAATTTTATGGCAGCTGCCATTAAGGAGAGCCAGCCTAGTAAAAAGCATACACCGCCTAATGGTGTAATTGGCCCGAGTAAACGCGGACCACCAAGAGCAAGACCATAAAGACTGCCACTGAATAACAGGGTGCCGATGATAAATAGAATGCCGCCAGTTTGCAGCCAGATGTTATGGCCAACAAATTTCAGCAAGGCTGCGATGCCCAGCAATGCCAATGCGTGATACATCTGATATTGCACGCCGGTTTGAAAGACGGCGAGCATCTCTGGCGCTAACCGGGCCTTCAACCCATGGGCGGCAAAGGCGCCAAGGCCGACGGCGAGGAATCCGCTGAGTGCGGCGCAAAGTAATAGCCATTGTCCCATGGGTGCGTCTCTGATAATAAAAAAGCCGCGCACTGGCGCGGCTTTTGATCGTTTATGACATGGGCCGGATCAGGCTTCCAGCATCATGTTCTTAACCTTGTTCATCGCATTTTTTTCCAACTGACGAATACGTTCGGCGGAGACACCATATTCAGCAGCCAGGTCATGCAAGGTGGCCTTGTCATCGTTCAACCAGCGACGTTGCAGGATGGTACGGCTGCGGTCATCCAGTTTCTCCATCGCCAGTTCCAGGCTGTTCACACTGGTTTCTTCCCAATCGGCGGCTTCCAGCTGAGTGGCCGGGTTATAGCGATTGTCTTCCAGGTAATGAGCTGGTGCGACGTAGCTGTCGTCATCATCGTCATCGCTCGCATCGAAGGCTGCATCGTAAGATGCCAGACGACCTTCCATCTCGCGTACGTGTTTGATGTCTACGCCCAGATCTTCTGCTACCGCTGCGGCTTCATCATTGCTCAACCACGCCAAACGCTTCTTGGCGCCGCGCAGGTTAAAGAACAGTTTGCGTTGTGCCTTGGTGGTAGCGATCTTCACGATGCGCCAGTTGCGCAGGATAAATTCGTGTATTTCGGCCTTGATCCAATGCACGGCGAAAGACACCAGGCGCACGCCTTTTTCCGGGTTGAAGCGTTTAACCGCTTTCATCAAACCGACGTTGCCTTCCTGAATCAAGTCGCCCAAAGGCAAGCCATAGCCGTTATATGAACGAGCGATATGTACCACGAACCGCAAGTGCGCCATTACCAGCTTGCGCGCCGCGTCGAGATTACCGTTGTAATACAAATCTTCCGCCAGTTCCTGTTCCTGCTCCACCGTGAGGATCGGGAAGGCACTGACTCCTTGAACATAGGCATTGAGGTTTGCACCTGGGGCAAGAACGCCAATAGGTTGCAGACTTGTGCTCATGTAAGTTACCTCCAGTAAAGATGTAGGTCGAGTGTAGCACTAGTCAGATTAGAGTGCTATGTGGCAACAAGTTCCGTAGTGATCGCGTAAAACCGTTTCAAATCAGTAGGTTGGGTGCAAGATTGTATAAATATTGATTCATTTGGCAAGCATTTGATCAATTGCAAATTTCTATGGCCAGGGCCGGGTCGACTCAATGAGGCTCAATATGTGACAAATGTCGCCCTACCGCAATCCAGGCGCCCAGCAGCCCGGTAATACCGGCCAACAGCACCAATTGCAGGCTGTGGATAAAGCCTAAGCCCTGTAAACGAAAGCTGCTTTGATATAGATCAGCCAGCTGCGCGACAGGGCCACCGAGCCAGCTTAAGCCAATGCCTAACAGCACCAGCGCGAGCAAGCCGCCGCCCAGACCATACCAGAGGCCGGTATAGAGAAATGGGCGGCGCACGTAAGCATTGGTACCACCCACCAGCTTAACCACCAGGATTTCGTCGCGCCGATTTTCAATGGCAAGGCGAATGGTATTGCCGATCACCAAAATTACGCCCAGCGCCAGCAAGCCGGCCAACGCCATCACGACATGCTGGGCGACCGCCATGAACTGATGCAGGCGTTTAACCCATTGCATATCAATACGCACATCGGCCACCAGCGGGTCCTTGCGGAGTGATTGCTCCAGTGCTTCCAGTCCCGTTGGTGTGCTGCCGGCCAGCCCCGGTTGCACCAGCAGCACGCCGGGCAACGGATTTTCCTCCAGGCTATCAACAACCTCGCCCAAGCCAGAGGCAACCTTGAATTCTTCCAGCGCTGTAGCGGGAGAGACATAGCTTATCTGGGCAATATCCGGCCGATTCACCCAGCGGCGGCGCAGGTCTTCAGCTTGATTATCGGAGACCTGCTTGTTGAGAAAAACGGAGATCTGGCTGGAATCCTGCCAGCTGTAGCCAATGTTCTCGATGTTGGTCAATGCAATATAAAGAATCGCCGGTAAGGCCACGGCAATGGCGACCACCAGCCAAGTCATGAGACTTTGCAAGGGGGTGTGCAGCAGGCGCAGCAAGCTGTCGATGGCGGTGGTACTGTGATGGGCCATCCAGGCATCGAAGCGATCGCCAATACGGGATTTGCTTTGTACCGCACCTTGCGGGCGAGCCGCTTGCGGTGGTGTGCGTTCATTGCCGGCAGAGCGATTCGGGCGTACAGGTTTCACCAGAGCACTCCATCGTGAGCGACCTGGCCATGGCTCAACCCAAGCACACGTTTATTCATGCGTTTAAGCAGTTCCAGGTCATGGCTGGCGATCATGATGGTGACGCCAACTTCGTTAAACTGGCGAAATAAATTCATGATCTCCGCTGAAAGCTCCGGATCGAGGTTGCCGGTGGGTTCGTCGGCCAATAGCACGGAGGGTTTATTGACTACGGCGCGCGCAATACCCACGCGTTGCTGCTCACCGCCGGATAACACGATGGGATTTTGTTGTTCTTTATCCAACAGGCCTACTTTGTCCAATGCTGCGCGCACCCGCCGACCGGTTTCCGCAGGCGTATTGCCGGCGATTTGCAGCGGCAGGGCCACATTGTCAAAGACGCTGCGATCAAACAGCAATTGGTGATTCTGGAAGACCACGCCCACATTGCGGCGGTAGTAAGGGATTTGCCCGGATGACAGGCGATTGAGGTTGCGTCCGTCGACAAAGACCTGCCCCTGGGTGGGGCGCTCCATCAACATAATAAGCTTCATCAAGGTACTTTTGCCGGCGCCGGAATGGCCGGTGAGAAAGACCATCTCGCCGCGCTCGACCTCAAAGTCGACCCGGGTAAGCGCCTCGTGGCCGGACGCGTAACGTTTGCTCACGGTGTCAAAACGAATCACAGGCTGTCCTGTTGATTAAACAGCGCCTGGATAAAAGGCTCGGCCGCAAAGGGCTGCAGGTCATCGATACCCTCGCCCACGCCGATAAAGCGCACCGGCAGGCCGAATTTCTTGCTCAGCGCGAAGATCACGCCGCCTTTGGCGGTGCCATCCAGTTTGGTCAAGGCGATACCGGTCACGCCGGCGGCATCGATAAACTGTTGTGCTTGATTGACGGCGTTTTGACCGGTTCCGGCATCCAATACCAGCAGAACTTCATGGGGTGCGCTGACATCCAGCTTGGCCATTACGCGCTTGACCTTGCTCAGCTCATCCATCAGATGATCCTTGTTGTGTAGGCGCCCGGCGGTATCGGCGATGATCACATCTATCTTGCGCGATTGAGCAGCTTGCACGGCATCGAAGATGACCGATGCACTATCTGCACCGGTATGCTGGGCGATAACCGGCACATTGTTGCGCTGACCCCAGACCTGTAGCTGTTCCACCGCAGCAGCACGGAAGGTATCGCCCGCCGCCAACATGACTTTATTGCCTTCGTTTTGCAGGCGCTTGGCCAGTTTGCCGATGGTGGTGGTCTTGCCCACGCCGTTTACCCCGACGACCAAAATGACGTAAGGCTGTCTGGTTTTATCAATGACCAGCGGCTGTTCCACCGGACGTAGCAATCCAGCGAGCAATTCACGTAACGCGCGAAACAAGGCATCGGCATCCGCCAATTGCTTGCGGGCGACGCGCTGGGTGAGGTTATCGACAATCTCGGTGGTTGCTTCAATACCCACATCGGCGATCAACAGTTGGCTTTCGATATCCTCCAGCAAGTCATCGTCGATATTTTTTCTGCCGAGGAACAGGTTGCCCAGCCCTTCGGCGAAGTTATTGCTGGTGCGACTCAGGCCTTGTTTGATCCGCGCAAAAAAACCGGGTTTGGCAGCGGGCTCCGGCTGGGCGGGCGTTTCTGCCAGGAGCGGGGGCTCAGCGGAAACTTCCTCCCCGGATGGCTCCGCAGGCGTTTGTTCCTGGGTAACCTCGGGAGCCTCCGGAGACTCGGGTTCAGACTTGTTGAAGAGCTTCTTGAAGAACATAGAGAGAATTCGTTGCTTATCGACAGAAAAGAAAGGCGCTATCCTACCACTTCTGTTGTGACCAGAGAGAGCGCCTGCTGTTGAAACCGTCTGCCCCATCACCTGCCAAAGCCCGCCTGAAACCAGCCAGGGGAGCTAACCAATTGCGTATCATTGGCGGTCAATGGCGGGGCCGCAAGCTGGGTTTTCCCGATGTGGACGGTCTGCGGCCCACCGGCGACCGGATTCGGGAAACCCTGTTCAATTGGCTGGCGCCGGACATTCGCGGTGCCCGCTGTCTGGATCTGTTTGCCGGCTCCGGGGCCTTGGGCCTGGAGGCCTTGTCACGGGGTGCGGGCGCCAGCCTGCTGGTGGAGCGGGATGCGAAAGCCGCTGCGCAATTGCGCGCAAACCTCGCCCTGCTTAAGGCGGATCAGGGCAGTCTGATAAACGCGGATGCTCTGACCCTGCTTCAGCAAGGGAATTCCGCAACGCCTTTCGATGTGGTGTTTGTCGACCCGCCGTTTCAGCTAAACCTGTGGCAAGCTGTGGTGGATGCGTTGGAAACCGGTGGTTGGCTGGCTGATGAAGCCATCGTCTATATCGAGTCGGGGCGCGAGTCGGCTTATCAGGTGCCGCCTAACTGGACCCTGCATCGCGATAAACAGGCCGGACAGGTGAGCTACCGACTGTTCTACCGCCTTCATCCCGCTTGACTCAACCCCCAGGTTGCAGGGACACAAATTCGCTATACAGTCCTGTATTGTCAAAGGCGGCGATCTGGAATTCATGCCGCCCTTCCAGCCATTCGATGTAGTAATCCGTCGTCCAAGGGTCTTCGATGATGACAGAGATATATTTCTGTTCGGTTTCCAGACGATAACGAAGCTCATAGCCGCCCAGCTCTGTGATATCCAGTTCATCGCCGTTTTCACGCTGAACCGGCGGCGTCCAGCTCAAGGTAACCGGGCCTTCGATGTCGGTATCACCGCCGCCGGGTGGCGGGGTGTTATTTCCGCTGTCATTGCCACCTTCGCCACCGCCGCAGGCGCCAAGCACTAATGCCAGGCACAAGGTTATTAGCACGGCGGTGTGCCGCCAGGGCTGTTGGTAGCAAAGGGAATTGAGGTTGTCCGCGTTATTCACCGATGATATTCCTTCTTATGTTTTCGCCGTTCATCTGCCGGGCATGGGCAGATGGAATCTCTGTGCGTCGAGTAACATATAGCGTCTGCCGGTGGTGGTCAAATGCAAGTCGTTGATAAGTGTGTTGGGCCGATGAGTGGTTAGCGGTGGGCGACATGGCTGAGCTACTGGTAAGGGATCACTGGCCAGTCCACAGTGAATTTTGTACTATCTGCGTCCCGCTGCATGACAGCGACCGAATCGAGATTGGTTATGCGTACTGTTGTTTATCCCGGCACATTTGACCCCATCACCAACGGCCATATTGATCTCGTGGAGCGCGCCTGCCGGCTGTTCGATAAGGTCATTGTCGCGGTCGCGGCCAGTAGTCGAAAAAATCCTTTATTCACCCTGGATGAGCGGGTAGAGCTGGCCCAGGAAACCCTGAGCCATTTGCCCAACGTGGAAGTTTGTGGGTTCGATATTTTGCTGGTCGACTTCGTGCGCCAGAAAAGTGCCCAGGCTGTCTTGCGCGGTTTGCGTGCGGTATCGGATTTTGAATACGAGTTTCAGTTAGCCAATATGAATCGCGCACTGGAACCAAAGATGGAAAGTTTATTTCTGACCCCTGCTGAACACCTTTCTTATATTTCTTCTTCCATCGTGCGCGAGATCGCCCTGCTCAGTGGTGATGTCAGTAAATTTGTTGCCCCAGCCGTTGAATCGGCATTAGTAAAAAAATTCGCTCGCAACTAACACGCTGTTAAGCCGGCGATGATCATTTCTGGCAATTCGTACAGTAAACCGTGGTGCGATCATTCATGCGAATTTCCTTGAGTGGTTTGCCGCAGATCACGCAGGCTTCTCCGCCTCGACCGTAGACCAACAGTTGCTGTTTAAAATAACCGGGTTTGCCATCGCCACCGACGAAATCCCGCAGGGTTGTACCGCCCTGGTCAATCGAGCGCTGCAACACAAATTGAATATCGCGCACCAGGTCCTCACAGTTTTTGCGGGTCAAGGAACCTGCTTTGCGTGTCGGTTTGATACGCGACATAAACAGCGACTCATTGGCGTAGATGTTGCCGACCCCCACCACGATCCGACTGTCCATGATGAACTGTTTGATGGCCTGGTTGCGCCGCCGCGTGCGTTGGAACAAATAGTCTGCGGTGAATTCCGCTGTTAACGGCTCGGGACCTAAATGCATCAAAAGTGAATGAGTCAGAGGATCGCCCTCCAGCCACAGCAGGCAACCAAAGCGGCGCGGGTCGCAATATCGCAGGACAATATCGCCGAAGATCAAATCAAAATGATCGTGCAATTGCGGCGCATCGGCAGCCTTCACAATACGCAGACTACCCGACATACCCAAATGAATCAGCGCGTGGCCATGGGCAAATTGCAACAATAAATATTTACCCCGGCGGCTGGCCGCAAGCAATTTTCGGCGCACCAGCAAGGTGGTTAATTCGGCGGGAATCGGCCAGCGCAAACGGGGCTGGCGCACAACCAGCCGGGTGACCTGGCGGCCGAGGATGTGGGGGGTAATACCGCGCAGGGTTGTTTCAACTTCGGGTAATTCGGGCATGGATGATCTTCACCGTCATAGCTGGACGGCGCACTATAGCATTCAACGCCTTATAACCAGAACTTCCTTCAAGTGCGAGGGGTCCTCACAAATTATTAGATGACATTCCTTACATCCTTCTTTGTTCCGGTGCGAATAATTATTTGTAACACGCTGATTCTTATGGTGTTTATAAAGCTGGCTTGGGAATTGCTATTTTGTGCTTGCGATTCAACAGCATCGTTTTTCGACAAGGACGTCTTTTATTTTTTCAGCAGCACCCGGCGGGTAACAGAAAATCAATTGCTCACTGCATTAATCCGCAACATCAGATTCAATTGATTCACGACCAATTGAAATTCTTCGAATTGCCGCTCTGTCATAACCTTGCCTGCTCCGTCCGCATACACCACGGCAACAATCCGTTTATTAATCTTTAACCCACCCAGCATGCAATCGCCACCCTGGATAAATTTGCGCAACATGCCCGGCGGTGTCGTGTCCTTGGCGGACTCGTGCCACAGCGGTTGTTGCGCGCGCAAAAATTCATGCAGCAGCTCTCCCTTATGCAAACGTTCCAGTTCTATTCGGCCGTTTTCGCGCCAATGATTGGTGCCATTCCCGGCAATATAGCGAACATCGAGGCACTTGCTTTCGTAATCCATCATGGCGATAGCAGCCCTTTGCATGCCCGCACCTTCCTGTAATGCCAGCACTGCACTTTGCATCACGGCGGACATACTTTCACCTTCAATCATCAGCGTGTGCATTTGATTAAGGTACTGCGACAACTCATAACCGGTGGGCTGGGCGGGTTGTTTTGCTTCAATGGCATCGCGTTGGGGCAGGGCTTTTAACAAGCTTTCTGCGCCGTAGGTTTTGGCGATCACGGAGGCTTCTTCAGCCATCAATAAAATTTGTTTGTGCGCATCTTCTATCGATATTTCGCATTGTTCGCTGATCTGTTCGCATACTTGCACCATGCGCGCGTGTTGCATGCCTTTGTGAATATGCAGGCTGACTTCATTGCCGAGATTGACCACGTGCGCCATCAAACTGTGTTTGCCTTGACGGTCGCAGGCCTCGGTGACTAACTCGCCGAGGGACCATTCGCGAATCAGGGATTTGTTGAGATGATGAATATCTACCCCCAGGTATTCCATGCTCAAACCTAATTCATTTTCCGGGTGCAAGTCCCGCGCAACAATAAATTTTTCCGCTGCCTCGCGTCCGGTGGACAGGATAGCCAGCTCGCCGATGTGGCGCAGCAGGGCAGCAATAAAAACCTGTTCCTGTTTTTCGTTGTTCAGGTAAGGCACCATCGCCCGCGCCTGCACAGCAGCATGAAAGGATTTTGCCAGACGCTGGATCAATAATTCGCGCGGCTTACCTTTGAGAAAACTGTCGATCAACGAGCTGGCCAGGGTGATGTTTTTTAAGTTGATAAAACCGATTTGCACAATCGCACGAGAGATCGTTTTGATGGGGGTGAAGGAACGGTTGTAGTGTACAGAGTTGGCGATCTTGAGTACGCGCGATGTCAGGTCTGCGTCGCGCAAAATTATCTGGGTGAGATCGTGGGTTGAGCTTTGATTGTCGTCGCTGAGTTCACAGATGGCTTTAACGACGGAATTCAGCGTGGGCAAATCCTGATCCGACAGCACGCGCATCCACGCCTGCAATCCGCGAATATCGCTCATTGTTATTATCCTGGGAGAAGATGGGTTCTCTCAGTATAGATGGACTTTGCAAAAATGCCGGGCGTGCGGGCCTGGTCGCATCTCATATTAGCTTTGGTTTTGTTTCAGTTTTCAGTCAGTGGCTTTTTGCATAAGTCGCTGATTTTTTCACCAATCAACTCAGCGGCATCGTTGAATGGCATCAGCACCCGGTCAGCACCGTTTGCCTGCAAGATGCCGGCATCCTCTGAGCGGTGGGCGGTTAACACCGTCTTGCCGGCAAAGCCAGCACGTTGAAGTGTTTTGAGCAGCGCAATATTGGCATGGACCATGGGAACGCTGCTGATAATAAAGCGGGTGTGCTTAAGCGGGAGTTGTTCGGCAAGCTCGGGATCTTCCAGGTCGCCGTACTGTGTATCAACGCCTTCCTCTTGCCAGCGTTTAATCAATTGTGGATCAAAATCCAGCGCAATAATGTTTAGGTTTTGCTTGCGCAATTGCCGCGCAATGTTGCCACCATAGCGCCCGAGCCCAAAGATGATGGCATCCAGTTCGCGCTCCTCATTGCGGCGCGTCTGTGCTTCGCGAAATGGATTCTTGCGCTCAAAGATATCGAGTAAGGGCGAGAGTTTTTCAAATAACGGATGCGAGTAAATAATCATGTAAGTCGATAAACCGATGGTGACCAATCCCACTAATGTAATTAGCCCTAACACGTCATCATTGATATGACCGATGCTGATGCCCAGGGCAGCGAAGATCAAAGAAAATTCACTGATCTGCGCTACGGTCAGTCCGGCGAGGAAACCGGTACGTTTGCGGTAGCCCATCAACCCCATGATGACCATAACGATCAGTGGGTTGCCGATCAGCACAAACAATGAAAGTAACAGCGCTGGCCAAAGTTGTTCGCCGAGCAATGAAAAATCCAGTTGCGCGCCGAGGTTAACGAAGAAGAATAATAAAAAGAAATCGCGAATGCTGGTCAGGCGACCACTGATGACTTCGCGGTAATGTGTTGATGCCAGAGACACGCCCGCGAGAAACGCACCCACCTCGCGACTGAAACCCACAAGCTCGCTGCCCGCTGCCATGGCCACCGCCCAGGCGATGGCAAACAGTACCAACAACTCTTGCGAACTGGCCAGAAAACGTGTCAAACGCGGCCAGACGAATTTCATCATCAAGCCGGTTAATACAATCAACGTGATGGCCTTCAGGCTCATCAGGGCAATAATTTTTAACAAGCCATCGTCAGTATTCTGGCTCATGCCGGACAGGGCAATCATCACCAGAATCACGACGATGTCCTGCACAATTAAAAAGCCCACGGCAATTTGACCGTGCAGTGAATCAATCTCTTTTTTATCGGACAGTAATTTGACGATGATGATGGTGCTGGAGAAGGTCAATGCAATGGCAATGTAAAGTGATGCCATCACACTGAAGTCGAGCGCCAGCGCAATTAAAAAGCCGAACAGGGAGGTAAAGATAACTTGCCCGAGGCCGGTGGATAATGCGACCCACCCGGTGGTGCGAATCAAGCCGAGATCCAGTTTCAAACCCACCACAAACAATAAAATGGCAATGCCCATGTCGGCCATTAAATGAATTTTATCGGGGGAGAAGATCATGTCCATGCCCGCCGGGCCCGCCAGGATGCCCAACGCGATAAACGCAACGATCAGCGGTTGGCGCAAAAATTTGGCGGCGACACCAAAGAGTGCCGCCAGCAGCAGGAGTAAGGAAAATTCGACAAACGGACTGTGGGCGATAACGTCAGTGTCCATGGCATTTACTCGCAGGAAAAAGTTGTCGGGAGTATAGCTAACGCCGGTTCAGGTGTATTGTTTCAGATCAATAGCTTACGCATATTCGTGCTCGCGAATCACTTCCAGAAACTCATCGCCAAAGCGTTCCAGTTTACTGTCGCCGACGCCGGAGATATTAAGCATCTCGCTGGGCGTGAGCGGACGCTGTTCGAGCATTTCCCGCAGGGTGGCGTCGTGAAAGATAACGTAAGGCGGCACGCCATGCTCCTCTGCAAGACGTTTGCGGCAGGCGCGCAATGCGAACCATAAGCCTTCATCTTCCGGTGCCACGGCGACAGGCGCGCGGCGTGTTGCACTGGTAGCCGAGGTTTTGATGTCGCGGCGCAATTGGATGGCTTGCTCACCGCGCAATACCGGACGGCAGGCGTCATTCAACAATAAGCTGCCAAAGCCGCCGGCATCCACATCGAGAAAACCGCGCGCAACTAATTGACGAAACACAGAGCGCCATTCATCGACGCTCAGGTGTTTACCGATACCGTAGGTGGATAACTTGTGGTGGTCAAAATTCAGAATTTTTTCGTTGTTGCTGCCGCGCAATACGTCGATCACATGATTGGCACCGAAGCGCTGGCCAGTGCGATAAACACAGGATAACGCCATGCGCACTGCTTCCGTGGCATCCCAAGTTTGTGCCGGTGTTAAACAGGAGTCGCAGTTGCCGCAGGGTTCATCGAGGTTGTCCCCGAAATAACGCAATAAGGTTTGCCGCCGGCAGCTGGTGATCTCGCATAAACCGAGCATGGCTTGCAGGCGTTGCTGTTCTTGCCGCTTGAATAATTCATTGCCTTCGGAGCCAGCCATCATCTGGCGTAGCTTTACCACATCCTCAAGACCGTACAACAGAAGCGCGGTGGCCGGTTCGCCGTCGCGGCCGGCACGTCCGGTTTCCTGGTAATAGGCTTCGATGCTTTTAGGCAAATCCAGGTGCGCGACAAAACGCACGTCCGGTTTATCGATGCCCATGCCGAACGCAATGGTCGCTACCATGATGATGCTGTCTTCGCGCAGAAAACGCCGCTGATTTTCGGCGCGCAGGCTTGCACTTAAACCAGCGTGATAAGGCAAGGCATTAAAGCCTTCACCACACAACCAGGCAGCGGTTTGTTCCACTTTGTTGCGCGACAGGCAATACACAATGCCCGCGCTGTCTTTTTGTTCGTCGCGCAGAAAACGCAACAATTGTTGGCGGGGATTATTTTTCTGCTGGATGCGATATTGAATATTCGGCCGATCAAACCCGCTGATAAATTGCTGCGCGTTTTGTAAACCCAGACGTTCAATAATTTCCTGGCGCGTACGCACATCGGCGGTGGCGGTGAGCGCGATGCGCGGCACTTCGGGGAAGCGTTGTTGCAGGATATCCAGCTTTAAATAATCGGCGCGAAAGTCGTGGCCCCATTGCGCCACACAATGTGCTTCGTCAATGGCAAACAGAGAAATGCGGGCGTTGTCCAGCAGGTCGAGCATGCGATCCTGCAACAGACGCTCGGGTGCGACGTAGAGTAAATCCAGCTCGCCATTTTGCAGTGCCCGTTCGGTTTGCCAGGCATCTTGCGACGATAAGGTGGAATTTAAAAAGCCGGCACGCACGCCGAGTTCATGCAGTGCGCTAACCTGGTCCTGCATCAACGCAATTAACGGCGAAATGACCACGCCGGTACCGGCGCGCGCCAAGGCAGGAATCTGGTAGCACAGGGATTTACCGCCGCCGGTGGGCATCAACACCAATACATCATCACCGGCAATCAAATGGTTAATTACCGCTTCCTGCGTACCGCGAAAGCTGTTGTAACCGAAGGTATGTTCGAGAATAGCGTGGGGTGTAGTCATGCATCCTTACCTGACATGGGAGTCATAAACATCGTCATCATTCTTTTGAAATCTCATCCACCATCTTTTTATCGGTGTTTTCAAAGCGCGAGCGGTCCAACAGGTTTTCACTTTTGGCTACAACCGTGGACACCATGGCATCGCCGGTAATATTCACGGCGGTGCGAATCATGTCGAGCAAACGGTCGACGCCGATGATCAAGGCAATGCCTTCCAGCGGCAAGCCCACCTGATTTAAAACCATCGCGAGGGTCACCAGACCCACACCGGGAACGCCGGCAGTGCCGATGGAGGCGAGGGTCGCCGTGAGAATCACCAGCAGATAGCCGCCCAGGCCGATGTCGATGTTATAAGCCTGCGCAATAAAAACCGTGGCTACGCCCTGCATGATCGCCGTGCCGTCCATATTGATGGTAGCGCCGAGGGGAATACTGAAAGAAGCCACTTTATTATCCACGCCCAGATCATTTTCAACGGTGCGTAACGTAATTGGCAGTGTGGCATTGCTGGATGCAGTACTGAAACCGAACACCATCACCGACCACATCTTGCGGAAAAAAATCAGCGGATTTAACCCGCTCAATAATTTCAGCAGCAAACCGTAAACACCCAGACCGTGTAAGAGCAACACCAGCAGTACCGTAAAAAAATACTTTGCCAGGTCTAGCACGGCATCAATGCCTAATGAGGAAAATAATTTAACCAACAAGCAGAACACACCGTAAGGAGCGATGTGCATCAACAGCAACACCATCTTGATCACAACCGTGTTGAGGTCATTGAAGAACGCTTGCAGATTTTGCGCCGCAGGGGATTCGCTGCGCGAGATGGCAATACCGAACAGCAGGGAAAACACAATCACCTGCAACATATTGCCATCGGCCATCGCCTGGATGGGATTTTCGGGAAAGATATTGATAAAGGTTTCTTTCAGGCCCGGTGCTTCAATCGCGCTGAAACCGGTGGCCATGGCCAGGTCCACATCCTCTCCCGGTTGAATCAGCGAGGCCACGAGAATGGCGAGGGCAATAGCCATGGCGGTAGTCAATAAATACAGGGAGACGGTCTTCAGTGCCATGGCACCCATGCGGCTATGGCCACCGAGCGCTGCGCTGCCGCACACCAGCGACACAAACACCAGCGGTACCACCAATAGCTTGAGCGATTTGATAAAGACCTGGCCCACCGCATCCAGGAATCCATTGATTAACACCCCGTCCAGCCAGGCGCCCCAGGCAGTTACCGGCAGACCGGTATCCGGATCTGTGGCGATAATTACATTGAACAGAATGCCAACAATAATGCCGAGAATCATGCCCAGCAGGATTCGGTTGGTGAGTGTCATCCTAGCCTCGATAGTTGTTATAGGTGGTGGGGAAGGGTTTATTGTGGATTAAGGGCGTCTTTCAGCGCCTTGCCGGGCCGGAAAAGCACGCTGCTGCTGGCGGCGATGTGGATCGTCTCGCCGGTTTGCGGGTGGCGTCCCTGGCGGGCGGCGCGTTGGCTTCTCACAAAGCTGCCGAATCCCACGAGCGAAACCGGCTCATTGCGGCTGAGTGCATTGGTGATCTGCTCAATCATGGCGGATACCGCCGCATCCGCTTTGTCGCGGCTCATGTCAGTCTGATCGGCTACCCGTTCAACGAGATCGGTTTTGTGCATGGCAAGGCTCCTCATGTATCTGGTGGTCCTGAAGCGGTAATGACAGGCAAAGCAAACGGGAGTGTAACCGCTCAGGTCGTTCGGGGGCAGTGAAAACGCGAGCTTTTTATCAGCGAGCATCGGTTGCCGGCCAAACTCCCGGTGCCAACCTGCTAGAATCCCGCGCTGGTTAGCCGGCATCTTGTGACAGGAGAGACTTTTGGCGTTATCGATTTACGGCCGATCCCCGGTGAATTGGCAACCCTTGGCGCAATGGCCCAGAGGCCAGCGTCCAGCAGCGGCATTGTGTAATTGGCTGCTGGATACAGGCTCACTCACCGCGCGCCTGGTTGCTCGCAGTCGCGGCCATTTTCATGTGGAGGTGTTACGCCAGCAGATTGCACGGCCGGCATTGTCCGAGTGGCGTTGCCTGAATATGGATCGCCATGGCTTGGCGTTGATTCGTGAGGTGGTGTTGTGCGGACACAACCGGCCCTGGGTATTTGCCCGCAGCGTTCTGCCACTTACCAGCCTCACCGGGACTTTGCGGCATCTGCGTAAGCAGGACGCCAGCCCGCTGGGCGCCTTTTTGTTCAGTCAGCCACACTTGCAGCGCAGTGCCATTGCTGTGAGCCGCATAAGCCGACATCATGGTTATGTGCCGAACCAGCTCATCAATGACACCCCGTTATGGGGACGACGCTCTGTGTTTTATCTGGAAGATAAGCCGCTGCTGGTCAGCGAAGTGTTTCTCGATGCATTCGTCGGTACGCTAGCGTCACCGGCTGTTTCCTTTGATACCCCTCATCGTTAACGACAGACAACAGAATCTGCTATGACTCGATCCAACCCGCGCCCCACAAGCTCCCCGGCCCGCGACCAAAGGCCCGCCGCCAAACCATCCCCATCTGCTGTGCCGCGCATCCGCCTGTACTGGCAATTGATGCGTATGCACAAACCTATTGGTGCGCTCTTGTTGTTGTGGCCCACCCTGTGGAGCCTGTGGCTGGCCGCCGATGGCGTTCCCCGCTGGGATGTGTTGGTGATCTTTGTGCTGGGCGTGTTTGTGATGCGCTCCGCCGGCTGTGTGATCAATGACTTCGCCGACCGCAAGGTGGACGGTCATGTCAAACGCACCCGCGAGCGGCCATTGGTCAACGGCCAGGTATCCAGCCGCGAAGCCATCGCTTTGTTTATCGGTTTGTGCCTGCTGGCCTTCGGGTTGGTGCTGCTGACCAATACTCTGACCATTCAGTTGTCGGTGGGCGGCGTGCTATTGGCATTTTGTTATCCCTTTATGAAGCGCTTCACTCACCTGCCGCAAGTGGTTTTGGGGGCTGCCTTTGCCTGGGCGATTCCCATGGCCTTTGCCGCCCAGAGCGGTTCCCTGGGCGCGGAAGTCTGGTTGCTTTACACCGCTGTGGTGCTGTGGACCGTGGTCTACGATACCTTTTATGCCATGGTGGACCGCGACGATGACCTGCGCATCGGCGTCAAATCCACAGCCATCCTGTTTGGCGAGCACGACCGGCTTATGACCGGCGTATTGCAAGCGCTTACGCTGTACGCCTTGTTGATGGTTGGCTCGCGTTTTGAGTTGGGTACTTACTATTACGTCAGTCTGGGCGTGGCAGCCTTGCTGTTCGCCTACCAGCAATACCTGATCCGATTCCGTCAACGGGATGCCTGCTTCAAGGCGTTTATGAACAACAATTGGGTGGGTTTCGCCATCTTTATCGGGGTAGTGGCAGACAAATTCTGAAAATGTCCCTGTGCTGCTGGTGCCAAGCGGAATCCTGTGCTGTCATAAAGTTGTAACACATGGCTTATTTAATACGCTTGCAACAATTGCTTCTCAGCCATCAGCGGGTAACAGGTAGGAATTATGAGTGGGCGTAAAATCTTGATCGTCGATGACGAATCAGCCATCCGCGACATGTTGCGTGTCGCATTGGAGATGGCCGAATATCAGTGTATCGAAGCCAGCAATGCACAGGACGCTCATGCGTTGATTGTGGATGAAAAGCCTGACCTGATACTGCTGGACTGGATGATGCCTGGCACCAGCGGCATTGAGCTGGCGCGTCGCCTCAAGCGCGACGATGTGACCGCCGACATCCCTATTATCATGCTGACCGCCAAGGGCGAAGAAGATAACAAGATTCAGGGACTGGAAGTGGGTGCTGACGATTACATCACCAAGCCCTTCTCTCCCCGCGAACTGGTCGCCCGCCTTAAGGCGGTGCTGCGCCGTGCGGACCCGCAAGTCAATGGTCACCCCATCACTGTCCAGGGCTTGTGCCTCGACCCTGCCAGTCACCGGGTTACCATCAATAACCAGGCGGTCGACATGGGACCGACGGAATATCGCCTGTTGGAATTTTTCCTCACTCACCAGGAAAGAGCCTATACTCGCAGCCAATTGTTGGACCACGTGTGGGGCGGCAACGTCTATGTGGAAGAGCGTACGGTAGATGTGCATATCCGCCGCTTGCGCAAAGCCCTGACCGTCGACAGCCACGAAAACCTGGTCCAGACTGTGCGCGGTACCGGTTATCGTTTCTCCACCAAGGCCGACGCATAATTCAAACCGGTTAAAAACGCACAGACGTTTTAAACAATGCCGGCGGGCAGAGATTTTTTAATTCAATCGCGAAGAAAAGTCATATTTGCACGCGATAGTATTAAAAATATTCTGCTGTTGATGATTGTGAAAGAGGCTCATTATTTTGCTGCAAGGTTTTAGCGCCGAACTCAAGCGCCTGTCGATCTTCGTCGCGATCTGTCTGTTATTGGGCTGGTTGACCGGCCACTTGCTGCTGGTATTGGATATTGGTGTTCTGGCGTATCTTGTCTACATGTTGTGGCAGATGTCGCGACTCAATCGCTGGCTGTTGCGCAAGAACGATGAAGAACCCCCCGAAGCCGCCGGCATCTGGGGCGACGTGTTCGACAATATCTATCATCTGCAACGCCACCAGCGTCAGGAAAAAGAAAACCTGCAAGCGGTAATCAATCGCGTGCAGGAAATTACTTCGGCATTAAAAGACGGCGTGATCCTGCTGGACTGGCGCGGTCATCTGGACTTTTGGAACCCGGCGGCACAGCGCTTGTTGGGTTTTCACACCAAAGACCAGGGCCTTTCGGTTATTAATTTTATTCGCCATCCGCGCTTTGTCAGTTATTTTGAAGAAGGAAATTACAGCGAGCCGCTGGAATTACCCTCACCGCGTTTTTCATCCAAACAGCTGCAATTTCAAATCACCCGCTTTGGAAAAAATGAACGTTTGATTCTGGTGCGTGACATTACCCAGATCCACAATCTGGAACAGATGCGTCAGGATTTTATCGCCAACGTCTCCCATGAATTACGCACGCCCTTGACCGTGATCAGCGGTTACCTGGAAACCCTGGCCGACAACAACAACCTGGGGCCGACCTGGCAAAAGCCTTTACAGCAAATGCAACAGCAGACACAACGCATGGCGTTGCTGATCAACGACCTGCTGGTGTTATCAAAACTGGAAACCACGGAAGTCGGTCACAACCAGAAACTGATTCCGCTCGACCCGTTATTGCATTCCATTCGTAACGAAGCAATGGCATTAAGCGGTGACAAGGAGCAAGAGATCACCTTGAGTTGCGATGGCAATATTCAATTGCTGGGGAATGAAAAGGAATTGCACAGCGCCTTCTCCAATCTGGTGGTTAACGCTGTGAAATACACACCGGCCAAAGGCAAGATCGCCATGCGTTTGTGGAAAGATAAACAGAATTGTTATTTCGCGGTGAGTGACAATGGTCCGGGTATTGAAAACAAACATATTCCCCGATTGACTGAGCGTTTCTATCGCGTAGACGCCAGCCGCAACAGCAGCACTGGTGGAACCGGTTTGGGGCTGGCGATTGTTAAACACGTGTTGTTGCGTCACGACGCGGAGTTAAAAATTACCAGTGAAGTTGGGAAAGGCAGTGTCTTCACTTGTGTGTTTCCTCTCCATTGAGATTTTTGTCGGGTTAGCGCAGCATAATCCGATATCAATCGTTTCTATTGGGAAAAAATACGCTGCGCAACCAATTCAACCAACCATTGTTAGCCAACATATAACGATCCAACTCATCCTGATTGCGGTAATAATGCTGCGCATCGCGAAACATCAATTCCCGTTTTAGCATGCGTCGCTGCGGATTAATTTTTTTTATCACCCGCGCCGGATTTCCTGCTGCTACGACATTCGCTGGAATATCTTTGGTCACCACTGAACCCGCACCGATCACACTGTTTTCGCCGATGGTCACACCTTTCAGCACTATCACGCCTTCACCGAGCCACACATTATCTTCCAATACGACCGGTTTGGTGCAACGAAACGGACGGATGCGATTGTACACATGGTGCCAATCGCTATCGCTCACATACACATTGGCCGCCAGCATACAGTTATCGCCGATGTGTACTGATCGCGCAGCAGAAATACGCACGCCCGGTGAAATCAAACAATAATTTCCGATAGTAATTTCACCCTGCCCTTGTTTGCCCGACCAGGTGGTCAAGCGAATTTTATTATCGGTGGCCGCAATAATATGCGCATGATCGCCAATGCGAATTTTGCGCCCGAACAATTCCAGGTGACGGGGGTGCGCAATCTCGACATACTTTCCCGCCGCATCAAATTGCGGGCGAATAAAATGCTCAACGTACCAACGATTGCATAACGTGGTAATCCGTTTGATCCAGTAAGGTTTGGTGTTGCGACGCACAGGGTAGTCTCGTGGTGTTGGCAATCTTCGCACCGGGGCAACGCAGATAGAACGGCGTCGAGCTGTTAGAATGCCGGGCAATGTAATTAAGGAACGCAGTTATGCCCGTCACTTTGCCCATAGATATTGACAGCGTCAAAGGTTTTCTCGCCGCCGAAGAAGGCGAGGCGTTATATGAACACGTGCTTGAAGCCGGCAAGCTCGGGCCGTGTCTGGAAGTCGGCAGCTATTGCGGAAAATCCAGTGTATATCTTGGCGCAGCCTGCAAAGCAATCGATACGGTGTTATATGCGGTAGATCATCATCGCGGTTCGGAGGAACATCAGCGCGGCGAGGAATATCACGATGCTGAGCTCTACGATGTGAAATTTGAAATGATGGACAGTTTCCCCACGTTTCGTCACACCTTGATGCGTGCTGGCTTGCTCGATACGGTCGTACCCATCGTTGCGCCATCGCAACTCGCCGCCCGCCAATGGGCAACACCCTTGGGCATGGTATTCATCGATGGTGGTCACAGTATGGATGCCGCATTAACGGATTACCGCTGTTGGGCTGGTCATGTGGTGCAAGGTGGCCTTCTGGCGATTCACGATATCTTCCCCGATCCCGCCGATGGCGGACGCCCGCCCTACGAAATCTGGAAACTGGCGCAAGCCTCCGGTTTATTCAAAGCTTTGCCACTGGTGAAAAGCCTGGGCCTGCTACGCCGACTCTAAAGTCTCAAACCGTTACCCGTTACTGGTTTCTTCCTTAACCCCTCCTGCATAATCACCCCACGCGGCGGTCCTCGCTTTACCGTGGCGTAAAAATAATCTGAGAGACATAACAATAACCTACAGGTACTTGTATGAAACGTTTACATCAACCCATGGTGCGCGGTCTGCTGCTTGCAGGCTTGGCGCTCGGTATCAACAGTTTTTCCCATGCGCAAAACCTCGGTAGCAATCTGGCCCTCACCGGTCCGGGAGCGGGCGCTGATGGCTCCGGTTTTAACAACACCAAGACAGTGCGCGACGGTAATATCAATACCGCGTCGCAGGCCGGCGGTACGAGCAATCAGCGCGTGTCGGTTAAATGGAACAGCGCACAAACCTTTAATACGGTTATCTTGCGCGAAGCGGGTAATCGGATTACGAGTTGGCAGTTGCGCAATCATGAAACCGATGAGGTGTTGTCTTCCGGTAACGCCATAGGCGCAAACCTGGTCGTTAATCTCGATACGGTAAGCATGAAAAAAATCAGTTTATTTGTGGATGCCAGTGCGGCGCCTGCGATTGCAGAGTTTGGAGTGTATAACGCAACGGGCGGTGCACAATCGAGCCCAGCGTCGAGTGCCGCATCGAGCGTTATAAGTTCTATGCCGGCATCATCCAGTGCGCCGCCCTCCAGCGCTTCGTCGATAGTGTCCTCCTCTGTTCCTCCAGTCTCTTCATCAAGTGCCAGCAGTGCGCCTGCGGTAGCGACAACCTACGAGGCGGAAGAGGGCGTGATCACCAGCGGTGCGGTGGAATTTAATCACAGCGGCTACACCGGTTCCGGTTTTGTTAATTACGATAACCAGGTGGGCAGTGCACTTGAGTGGACGATCTATCAGGCAAGCGCAGGCAGCGCGACGCTGACCTTTCGTTTCGCCAATGGCACAACGGCAGATCGCGCCATGAATATTGTGGTGAACGATGCGTCGGCAAACAGCAACTTGTCTTTCCCTGGAACCGGTGCCTGGAATAGTTGGACCACCAGAAGCATCAATGTCAATTTACAAGCTGGCACCAACAGAATTCGCACCGTGGCGACCACCAGTAACGGCGGTCCTAATATGGATCACCTGGTGGTAACTGGCGCTGGCAGTAGCAGCGTGTCGAGCAATTCAAGTAGCAGCGTGCCCAGCGGCGAAGTGCTCGCCTTTCCCGGTGCAGTTGGTTTCGGCCGTCTTGCCACGGGCGGTCGCGGTGGTGATGTGTATATCGTTACCAACCTTAACGACAGCGGTGCCGGTTCATTGCGCGAAGCGATTAATTCGGCGAGCGCTCCGCGCACTATTGTGTTTGCGGTGTCGGGCAACATCATGCTGCAATCCAAGCTCGATATTAAGCGTCCGAACCTCACGCTTGCAGGACAAACAGCACCGGGCGACGGCATTACGGTTGCGGGTTATCCCGTTACGGTTAATGCCGATAACATCATCATTCGCTACATGCGTTTCCGTTGCGGTGATTTCAATGCGTTAGCAGAAAACGGCAAACCGTCAAAAGGTAATGGCAACTTAAAAGGTAGCACGGCGGGTGCGCTGGATGTATTGGAAGCAAACAATGTCATCATTGATCATGTATCCACATCCTGGGCTATCGATGAAACCTTGTCAGTCACTTATTCAAACTATGTCACCGTGCAACATTCCATCGTGTCAGAAAGTTTGAATGATTCCTATCACGATAAAGGTAATCACGGATTCGGTTCCCTGATTCGCGGTAATGGTGAGGGTGGCAGTACGTTTTATCGCAATCTTTATTCACACCACGATATGCGCAACCCCGGTGCCGGCAGCAACCAGACGACACCGTCTATTAAAGGTCAACTGGATTTTGTTAATAATGTTGTATACGGCTGGGGCACACGTTCCGGTGAAGCCATCGGCGGCTCATCGGGCGGTGTGGTTGAAATCAATTACGTCAATAATTATGTCATCGCCAATAACGATTCGCGCAACGCCAACTCGGTGTGGGATGAAGTTAAAACCGAAGGCATCCTGACCTATCAATCTGGGAATAAGCTTGATAACAACATCAACGGTGTACGCGATGGTGTGGACAATGGTTGGAGCATGTTCCCCAATTTTACCAGCGCCCAACGTCGCAGCTCGCGCTGGAATTTTCCGCAGGTGCCAACAGTCAGTGCCGAGCAAGCTTATGATGATGTGTTAAATCAGGCCGGTGCTTCACTCGCGCGTGACGCCATTGACGCGCGTGTTGTTCAGCAGGTCCGCAATAACACCGGTCGTATCATCGACAGTCAGGATGAAGTCGGTGGCTTGGCTGCGCTCTACAGCGACGCGGCACGGACCGATAGCGACAGTGACGGCATGCCGGATACCTGGGAGCAACAGCATAACTTGAATCCGTTTAACGCGAGTGATCGCAATGGTTACGCGTTGGATTCAATGTACACCAATCTGGAAATGTATTTGAATAGTCTTATGTGAGATTAGTATTCGTCGACAATGTGAAAGGATTCAGATTGTCGACGACTCTGGTTTATACCTATTATCGAATAACCCAAATCAACGCCAGGCCACCCGCCACCGAATCGGTCGTTTCCACCAACGGACTATCCTCAAACTCCGCACCACGCAAATTGTCGTAGCGAATAAAAAACGCGATACGATAATCGTCAAACGCACGGCTCAACGCCCAGGAATTACTCCAGCCGCTATAACCCGCATCGGCTTCAAACACCGGGCGCGATGCAGTCGCATATTCTTCCGCAACGGTGTAATAGTGATCGTGATAATCGTCGCTGGCGTAATACACGCCGGTGCGAAAGCTGAAATTCCATTTTTCGATTTGCGTGCGGAAGGCGAGTTGTGGATGCACCAGCCAACCGACGTAATCAGCATCGCCACCGCCCACCGCAACAACACCGCGCAAGGGTAGGTGCATCATCCAGCCGTCACGAAACGTATCGCCCGTTAAATTGATATTCAATGCCGGACCAAATTCTACGGTGGAATAAAGTTCGGGCATACCCTCGCGCAACTTATTCTCATCGCTCTCCGGCGTGATGGAGGCACTCATACTGAGGTTGAGTTCAATATCTTCGCGCGTAAATAATTTGCCGCGCACACCATCGCGATCCGTCTGAATGTATTTGCCGCGATAAATAAAATAGGGGATGGGTGCAACATAGTGGCTATATTCTTTGGAACCGCGATAATCTGGCCCGCTAATAGCGCCGATACCGATACCGGCTTCCCAGGTTTTAACTGTGGTGGCGGGTGCCGTTTTAGTTGTGTTTTCTGGCGCTGTTTCCGGGATGGCGTCATCGTCGGCAGTTTGCGCGCTCGCCGCTCCGCTGATGAAACACAACAACAATAAAGCCCTGATTGATAAATTCATGAATAACCGTTCCTGAAGATTCCAGCGCAGATCATAGGGTTAATCTGCCACAAAACAAAGCGCAGGGACGCAGCAGAGTGAATCTGGTATCCTGCGCACCTGTTTCCCCGCTGATTATCAATCGAGTTTATTGTGACCAGGACTGCTTTTTCCACCTTACCCCTTGCGCCGGCCATGCTCGAAAACCTTGAGTCGCTCGGCTATCACACCATGACGCCGATCCAGGCGCAGTCATTGCCGGTAATTCTGGCGGGGCAGGATATTATTGCCAAGGCCAAAACCGGCAGCGGCAAAACGGCGGCATTTGCAATTGGTTTATTGAATAAACTGGATGTTAAACAATTTTCAACCCAGGCGTTGGTGCTCTGCCCCACACGGGAGCTGGCGGATCAGGTTGCCAAGGAAATTCGACGGCTCGCACGTTTTACTCACAATGTAAAAGTGCTGACGCTGTGCGGTGGTGTGTCTATTGGTCCGCAATTGGGCTCGCTGGAGCGCGGAGCGCATATTGTTGTGGGAACACCGGGGCGCATTGTGGATCACCTGGGTAAAGGTTCGCTGGCCTTGAATGATTTGCAACAATTGGTGCTGGATGAAGCGGATCGCATGCTGGAGATGGGTTTTGCCGATGCGCTTGAAACCGTCTTGCAAGCCTGTCCCTTGCAACGTCAGACATTGTTATTTTCTGCTACCTATCCTGAAGCGATTCAAAAAATCAGCGCGCACTGCCAGCACGACCCTGTGTCAGTAACCGTGGATTCGCTGCACAGCGACCAGCACATCGAGCAACATTTTTATGAGTTGCAGGATGCCTCACAAAAACAGTCGGCGGTACTAACCCTGTTGGCACATTACCAGCCCCAGGCCTCAATTGTGTTCTGCAATACCAAACAGCAATGCGATGACGTGTGTGCAGATTTGCGCGTGGCAGGTATTAGCGCTTTAGCACTGCATGGCGATCTGGAACAACGCGACCGCGACCAGACTCTGGTGCGTTTTTCCAATAAAAGTTGTTCGGTATTGGTCGCTACCGATGTAGCGGCGCGCGGTCTGGATATCAAAGGTCTGGATGCGGTGATTAATATTGAATTGTCGCGCGACCCGGAAGTGCATGTGCATCGGATCGGTCGCACGGGCCGCGCGGGCGAAACCGGTTTGGCGCTGAGCCTGATTGCGCCTAACGAAGTGCCGCGTCTGAATCGCCTGGAAGATTACTTGCAGCAAACACTGACGCTGGAGAGTTTGCCGACCACACAACAAAATCCCGCAGAATTACAACCGCAGATGGTAACGCTGTGCATCGATGGCGGGCGCAAGGATAAATTGCGCCCCGGCGACATCCTCGGTGCGTTAACCAAGGATGCCGGACTGACCGGTGACAACATCGGCAAGATTGATATCTTTGATTTTTGTGCTTACGTTGCGGTTAATACTGCTGTTGCTAAAAAAGCCTTGCAACATTTGCAGCAAGGAAAATTAAAAGGCCGAAAATTCAAGGCGCGGCAAGTGCGTTGATGTTTATCAATGCAAAGTTGCATCCCCAAACAACGCGCGAACCTCTGCTGCGTCAAAATGGTAGTGCTGGTTACAGAACTGGCAGTCCACATCAACATGGCCATTTTCAGCCAATAATGTCTCCACTTCTTCCCGCCCGATAGACACCAATGCATTGCCGGTCCGTTCGCGCGAACAGCTACAGGAAAAATTCAACCTGCTGGGATCAAACAAGCGTACCTGGTGTTCGTGAAACAAACGATACAACAGACTGGCGTGATCGAGATTAAGCAGTTCATCAGTGGATAATGTGCCGGCCAATGCGGATAAGGTTTCCCATTGATCCTCGTTTTCTTCGGGGCTGGTATTCACCTGGCGTGGCAGGGCTTGCAGCAAGAGCCCGCTCGCGTACTCTCCGTTGGCGGCAAACCACAGTCGGGTTTCCAGTTGCTCGGATTGCTGGAAATAATGTTCCAGACATCCCGCCAATGTGTCGCTGTCCATGGGCACTATGCCTTGATAACGTTCGCCACGTTTCGGTTCGATAGTAATTGCCAGCACGCCTTCACCCAACAGGGTATGCATATCGGCAGTTTGCTGTTGCGTTTCGGTTAATACCTGTTCGGGATTGAGACGCACAATGCCGCGCAGATTTTTGTGGTTACTGCACTCGGCCATGATGGTGCTGATGGGGCCGTTACCTCGCGCTTGCAGTATGATCATGCCGTCAAACTTTAACGTGCTGGATAGCAGGCTGGCGGCAGCGAGAAATTCACCCAATAAATTTTTTACACTGGCAGCGTAAGGGTTGTTGCGCATCACCTCGCGATAACTGTCGCCGAGGGTGACGATATCGCCGCGAATATCATATTCATCAAACATAAAACGGTGCAGTAAATCATTGCTGGGTGTCATTGTATAAACCATTAGAAACGAAAAAGTGAAAGATAGTATTGCACCAGATGCGCAATAAAAATGTTGTAGTGCTGTTGCAATCAGGCGAGTTAATTCAGGAGCAATGTTCAGCCAGATAGCGTTGCAGTTCCTCTACGCGTTGTTGGCGCTGCTTTTCGGTAACCGGAACAACGTTACCCTCTTCATCAACAAATTGTACCCTGCCGTCAATTTTGTTCAGATAGCGGCGTTGCTTGTTGCAGTGTTGTATATGTTCGGGCGTCGGCTGGTTTTTCAATTGCTGCTGGCGGTAATATTCGCGATCCGCTTCATTCTCGGGGCGAAAAATTTCCTGTAGCTTGCGCTGCTCTTCGATACTGGTATCGATATTTTGTTTTTTAACCGCTTCGGTAATATCTTCTGCCTCGGACTTGGGTTTTTTATCGCTGTAATGGGTTTTGCCATTCTCATCAACCCAGCGATACACCTCAGCCTGAGGCGAGGATGCAAGCAGTAGCAATACACTGCACAGCCCAAGTGCAGTACAAAAACGATGGTTGGTTTTCATAAATCATCCATATGTTTACGTTCAAAGCGGTGGATTTGCCGACGTTCCTTTTTGTTAGGGCGATGGTCGCTGATGATATAGCTCCCCATACCTGCCTTGCGTTGCGCGGCGAGCTCTTCGCGTTGCGTGCGACTTTCCTCGGTTTCCTGATATAGCAGTGCCGCTTCTGGTGCGCCGCGTCGCTGTTCTGATAACGCGGTAACCAACACAGTTTTTTCGTCCATATTCTGACGGATCGTTAAATAAAGTCCGGTGGTAATTTCTTTGCTGGCTTTAACGCGATGGCCATCGCAATGAATCTTGCCGCCTTCGATTGCCTGCTTGGCCAGGTTGCGTGTTTTAAAGAAACGTGCGGCCCACAACCATTTATCGATACGCACTTTGCCTTCAGTGGTCATCATAAAACCTTGGCCTCCAGCAAGGCGCTGCCGCCCGGTGGTGGTGGCATGATTTCATCAAAATGATGAATCGCTGGATAACCCTCAATACGGCGCTCTTTCTGACTGTCCGGTTGGTGAATACACAAGAGATGGCCAATACCAAATTGCCTGGCTGAATCGAGAATGCGCACGGTGTCGTCTACAAATAGCGTGCGTGCCGGATCAAACTTTTCCCGCGCTTGCAGCAGTTGCCAGAATTCCTGATTTTCTTTGGGGTGTTGGAATTCATGGGATGAAATGACGATGTCCAGCCAGCGATCAATCGCGGTGACTTCCAGTTTGAGCGATAAACTTTGCGGATGGGCGTTGGTTACCAGCAAGAGTTTTTTGCTATGCTGGCGCAAGCGTGTGAGAAATTCCTCAACGTGGGGACGCATGCGGATTTTGTGTTTGATCTCCGTTTTCAGACTGCGTATATCCACCTGCAGGGCATCGGACCAGAATTCCAGGCAATACCACTTGAGCGTACCTTCGTGATCGCGAATATGATTTTCCAGTTGCTCACGGGCCACGCGCAGATCCAGCTGGCGAATTTCTGCGTATCGTTGTGGCAGGTAATCCAGCCAAAAATAGTTATCGAAATGGAGGTCCAAAAGGGTACCATCCATATCCAGTAACACCGTGTCTATATCTTGCCAATTAATCATCAGTGGTTATTCACTCTGGTGCGTGTAAATCCTGCAATTTCAGGGATAAGTATGCCGACAAAACCCGAGATATTAAAGCGTCAGACCGTGGCGCGCAGCCGCTTGTTTCGCGCGGATGAATTGCATTTGCGCTTCAGCAACGGCGAAGAGCGCATCTATGAAAAGTTGTGCACCGGTGGGCCTGGCGCGGTTTTAATGGTGCCTATGCTCGATAACGACACCGTCCTGTTGGTGCGTGAATACGCAGCTGGCATTGAGGATTACCACCTGGCCTTACCAAAAGGCGCTATCGATAAGGGCGAAACCCTGATGGAGGCGGCCAATCGTGAACTTAAGGAAGAGGTCGGATATGGCGCGCGGGATTTGCAGTTATTAAAGCGCGTCCATTTGTCGCCGGCGTATATGGAACACGGTATCAATATTCTGCTTGCGCGGGATTTGTATCCTGAACGTTTGCCCGGTGATGAGCCCGAACCCATCGAAGTGGTGCCCTATCCCATGAAAGATCTGGTGAATCTGGTCGCCCGTCCGGACTTCTGTGAAGGCCGGTCCATTGCTGCATTGTTTCTCGCGCGCGAATGGCTGTTGGCCCATGGATAAACTCCCGGTCGATGCGACTGTAATCAACAGCCTGGTGGTGCTGGCGCGCGCGGCTGGCGATGCCATCATGGATGTCTACAAGAGCGCAGAATTCGGCGTAGAGCACAAAGCGGACGAGTCCCCCGTGACCCGCGCCGATATCGCCGCCCACGACATCATTGCCGCCGGTTTGCCCCGCCTGCTTGATCTGCCCATTATTTCGGAAGAAGCACCCGTACCATCCGCCAGCGAGCGCCAGGCCTGGGGGCGTTACTGGCTGGTAGATCCGCTCGATGGCACCAAAGAATTTATCCTGCGCAGCGGTGAATTTACGGTCAATATTGCTTTGATTGAAGAAGGTATTCCGGTGCTCGGCGTGGTCCACCTGCCAGCCCAGCAGACCACCTACTTAGGTGTTGCCAGACAACTGTCAGCGGACTATGGCGGCGCCTGGAAATATCAGCAGGATTATCCGGCGACGCGGATTCATGTGCGTTCGCTGGCGCAAGCGCGGGATGACAATGCCTTGGTTGTTCTCGCCAGCCATCGTCACGGTACGGGGGCAGTTAATCAATTGGTGGAACAATTGCGCGGGCGTTGGCCTGGAGCAGTGCAATTGAGCAACGCGGGCAGCTCGTTGAAGTTTTGTCGGATCGCTGAAGGTGTTGCGGATTTTTATCCACGTCTTGCGCCGACTTCCGAGTGGGATACCGCCGCCGCCCAGGCGGTATTGCAGGCAGCGGGCGGTGCGGTGGTGAATGCGGAGGAATCTTCCGCAGCCTGGCTGAAGCCATTGGTTTATAACGGCAAAGACACCATCATCAATCCGGACTTTTATGCCTTGGGCGATGTCAATCTGGATTGGTCGGCCCTGTTAAAAAAGGAGTGAAACTGAAACAGGAATGAAACGAACTTAACGACTACCCCATATTTTTGCCACCGCGCGATCATTGCCCAGAACGCCGACGATAAAACCGACGGCGGACACCAGACCGAAAACTACGACGGGAATCAGGTAACCTTTGTCGGCATCGGCGGGCATTAACAACATCAACGCGGAGCACATCAGCGCAAATAACAGGCTCACAGCCAGTAAAATCTTGCGGCTCAGGGGTTTATAAGCGTAGGGTTCTTCACCGCGTTCCAGAGGATTCAGGAGTGGAGAAAACAGTTTGCGCAGTGATGCCTTCATGAAGTTTTTCCGTATAAGTGTGTATGCTGTGTTCGATTTCAGCGCCTAATACTAACGCGTCCCTATCATTAATCCAGAGGATTTTCCCATGAAACCACAAGCCTTTCTCGGCGGTCTCGCGTTGCTGTTGCTGTCCGGCCCCTTGCTTGCTGCCTGCCCTGATTATTTACAAGGTGAATATCGCCAGTTGCATTCCACCAAGGATATCGACCTGTGCAAACTGACCGAGGGCAAGCCGGTGTTGGTCGTGAATACAGCCAGCCACTGCGGCTACACCAAACAATTTACCGGCCTGGAAGCGCTGAGCCAGAAGTACCGCGATGAGGGGCTGGTGGTGGTGGGCTTCGCCAGTGACGACTTTAATCAGGAAGCTAAGAACGAAGAGGAAGCGGCCACTATCTGCTTTGAAAACTTCGGTGTGACCTTCACCATGTTTGCGCCCACCCATGTGCGCGGCGATGAAGCCAACCCCTTGTTTAAATCCCTGGCAAAAGCCACCAGTGAGCCCAAGTGGAATTTCAACAAATACCTGTTGGATAAAGACGGCAAGATCATTGAGCACTTCGGTAGCAGCGTTAAGCCCGAAGATAAGGCATTGACCGGCGCCATAGAGAAACTGCTGTAATCGACATCACTCCACCTGGCCCTGCTTCTTCAAGGGCCAGGTTCGGCTAACCTGCCTAATCCGCTATATGACAAAGTTCCTCAACCAAATGTGACGTACTAGAATATTTTTGTCGTCATTCTTTGTCTTTTTATAGCCAATTCTTATTTAAATTCAGAAATTTCTGAAACCGTATTCATTTCAGCGACCATCTCTTTGCCATCAAGCTGACGTTGCTCGAAGCTACCGAAGCCAGTATTGGTGCGGGTTCCATCCCCTCGGAACGTCAATAATCCCTGCAATATAAGGCTTGCTTTCTGCACTTGAACATCTGGTTCTGTGTCGCGAAACGGCCACTGCTCCGCTGACGTAAAAATAAACTTTGCTTGAAACCGGTTACAGATTGGGCCATATTTAGGTCCATCGGCGTGGTCATATAAATCGTATGGCCTTGAGTCAGTCAAAGCTGCGCCGAAGCACGAGCAACGAACAAAACAGCAGATCACCAGAATCTGCGAACAAAGCAATAACAATAAATGCACCTGGAGAAAAACTACCATGCACGCTAAAACACTGCGTAACACCTCCCTAACGCATCGCGTTAATGCAACGTGCTTAACGGCTTGTGGCCCTGCTTCGTTCCAACGATTGCATACCGACTAAATCCCCTTTTCTGATTTTACCGCTTAAGGCTTCTGCGGCTGGTTACACATAACCGGTCCGACGGGAATCTTGTGCGCCTATTACACCCATAAAGAAAAAAATTGCGAGATAACGATAAGAGGAAGCCCATGATGTATAAAAACAGCAGTATCAACACGCGCAAAAAATTACTCGCGCTGGCAATTGGTTGTGCCTTATCCGGCGGCAACCTGCACGCGCAGGAAGAAGAGCCCATGGTGAGTGAAGACCTGGGTGAAAACATTGAAGAGATTGTGGTTCGCGGTGTGCGAGCTTCGCAGGCGAAGGCGATTGATATTAAACGCAACAATGCAAACATAGTCGATTCAATTGTGGCGGAAGATATCGGTAAATTACCAGATGTCACTATTACCGACTCACTCCAACGTGTAACGGGTGTACAAATCAAGCGCGAAGCCAATGAGGGCACTTCCTTAAATATTCGAGGTATGCCACAAGTACTGACCACCTTAAATGGAGAGCAATTTCTGAGCCCATGGAACATTACTGATGTAGGCGCAAATTATTCTGATGTGCCGGCGAGTATGATCAGTGGAGTTGATGTATACAAATCGCAATCTGCATCAGCGATTGCCGGTGGTATTTCTGGTGTAGTTGACCTAAAGACAATGTCACCGCTTGATCTGAAGGAAGGAGTCACAGGCAACATGAGATATGAAGCGTCTCAGGGAAGCCGTTCAGATAAAGAGGTGAAGTCAGATGGGACTACCGGGAGTCGTGATCCCGATGAAAACATAAACGTATTTTTCGGATTTAACCATAATGACCGGATTGGCGTCACGCTCGGTGGATTCACTTCCACAACCTACAACGCGAATTATCAGATGTACACGAATCCGCAATTCGGATTTTTGAATCGTAGAAACGGTACACCAACAGACCCACTTGATTTGAACGGCGACGGTGATCTGGTTAACGATTGGTATCTGGTGCCGGGAAATTACGGGGCAACATCCAGCTTTATGACGCGTGAGCGCGAAGGTGGATCTATCAGCATCGAAGCTGCGCTGAATGATAACTTTACGCTGAGAGGTGACGTTTTCTACTCCAATATGGATCAGTATGACCGAGGAGTACGCGTTGATTTTAATGGAACCAATAGTGTCGAATCTTATGAGGTTAACGGCAGCCCGGCAGACGAAGATCAGGGCCTTTATAACACACTGCAACCGGGTACTATTGTCGGTAATGGCGGTGATATTCAGTACACCGATGCTAGTGGCACTCAGCAAACAGCAACACTTCACACTTTACTCTATGCCAATGTGAGGTCGCCCGATTTCCAGACGGTATCCACCAACAGAATCAACCGGACCGCAGCACTCAATACCAATCTACAACTTGACTACGATAATCAAGAAAATTTCTCGGCAAGTGTCCGTTACATTTATGCCGAAGCAGAAAAACAAAGCCGCGAAGCAAATTTTAAACAGGGCAGCCCAGCGTGGCTGTGGATTGATGAAGATGGTACAAGTGGGAAAGATCCAGTCACTCCTTACAATGTTACGGTGGATTATCGTGGAGAATTTCCCAGTTTCTCATACACAGGTGATTTATCCGATGCAAGTTTATTAGCGCTATATCAAGCGGATGCAAATGGTAATGATACCGATGCAACATTAAATGTGCTTCGCAGTGACGTTAAGTTTAGATTTGACAATGGCCTTATCGAATCTGTTGAGGCGGGCCTTCGTTACGGTGTTCGTGAAGCTGCGTATACGAGATTTTTCTACGTAACCCCCACTCAACGCTACGCAGATGATCAACGCATTCCTATCGACAAACGAAATCAGTTGTACAGCGGTAATCAGGTTTGGCAACGTTATCCGGATTTCCGATATTTCGATTACAACAGAGAGCTGGATGCGTTAATTGATGCTGGCTTATATAACAATGGTTTTACAGCGGATGATCCGGCAATTACCGTGTTTAACGATTTTGGACCGTTCGATGGCTTTGAGGCGGGTGTTTCTGCATTGAATCCTGCTGCATGGGATGATCCACTTGTGTTCATGAATCGCTTGTATCCCGGCACGAAAACAATTGACGATCCTGCTTATGCATACGATGTAGAGGAAGCCTCCAACTCAGGGTACATTCAAGCTAATTTCGATGATCAGGATGGTCTGTGGGGAATTCCATATAGCGGAAATATCGGCCTTCAGATATTGCGGACTGACCGCACCGTTGAGCGAAGCGTTGTGCCTGAGGTGCTGGATATTTTCAATTCAATCGGTGCTGTCGATTATCAACGCTTGGCGTTTGTCTACGATAAAGAAACCAAAGAGCGATCTTTCACTCAATATCTTCCTTCTTTAAATATCAACTTTTTCCCAGCGGATGATGTCATCGTGCGTTTGGGTGCAGCTAAAACGACCACCCGAAATAATCTCGAAAATGTTGGTTCGGGACTGAGTCTTTGGTACACACAATGTGCAAAAACCGATGAAAACGGCGAGCGGGTTTTGGTGCTTGATAGCGCCGGCAACCTTGTTGGTGAAAATGTCACTTGCGTTGGTGGTGGAAGCGATCAAGGAAACATCGATATTAAACCTTGGGAAGCGAACGTCTACAACCTGTCTACAGAATGGTATTTCGACGAAAATGCGATTCTGGGTGCAGGTCTGTTCATGGTTGATGTGTCTACCTCCGTTCAAGGTTTTCAGGAGCGCCGCAATTTTGTAGACGCGGATGGAATTGATCGGGGCAATACCGGCAATGTATGGGTATCGCGCAACGTCAGCGCCTCGTCTCTCTACGGATTTGAACTTGGCTATAAGCAACCCTTCACTTTTTTGCCTGGCGATTATTTGAGTGCGACGGGTATCGAGTTTAACTATACCTATTCGCAAAGTGATTCCAACGATGTCGATATGGAAGGCAATGACCTGCCGCTTCCATCGAACTCAGAACATCAGTCCAACATGATTCTCTGGTATGACAAAGCTGGTCTTAACGTACGGCTCGCTTACAACTGGCGGAGTGAGGAATATGACGGTCGCGTTGGCTTGAACACCAGCGGTGAGCCTCTCAACTTGGGTAATTGGTACGAGCCAGTGGGGTATCTGGATATGTCTATGAGTTACTGGATTAACGAACACGTGAGTATCTACGCGAATGGTACAAACCTTACCGAGGAAAGCCGGAAGAGCTATGCACAATTCGAGAGCCAGGTTAATAACATATGGGTACAAGAACGCCGGTTTGCTGTCGGTATAACGCTTGCTCTTTAAATACTAAGTAACAGGTACGACTAATTTCTGCAAAAGAATAACAGTCGCAGAGAAATTCCAGTGCTCAAAATGCATTTTAAAATTCGGAGTTTGATTATGAAATTACGGCTAAGTTACACAGCATTTTTGACGAGTATTCTATTGCTGCAAGCATGCGGTGGCGGCGGTGGTGGAAACCTTCTTTCAGATGATTCGGATCGTGATCCTCTGGTGCCGCCGCCAGGTGTCGACGATGGTTCTGATCGTCCAAGACCTCCGGAGAACGCTGCAGTTATAACCACCGATGAAATGTTTCTTTATGACGTTGCTAATGAGCGGATATTTTTACGGGGCATTGACCTACACTTTGCGGAAAAACCTGTTGAACGCATCAATGGCATAGCCGCAATCAGTGACACTAGTGCTAACGTTGTGCGCCTGCAACTTGATGCAAACACGACGGATGTGCAGCTCGAAGGCGCATTGGCCAAGGTGATTGAAAATGGGATGCTTGCCGTCATTAGCTTGGTGGACACTGAAAAGCTTCAGTGCGTGGATAACAATGAGTTTTTGCTGAGTGCGGTAGATGATCTGTGGCTTAACAAGTGGCTTCCGGTGATCGCGCAAGATCGCTTCCAGTCTCGTGTAATGATTAACATCGCGAGCGGATGGGGGCCAGCGAATATTTTCAACTCCGACAGCTTGGGGTACGCACAGTACATTGACACTTACAAAGCATTAATTCGTAAGTTCCGTATCGCGGGTTTCAAACTTCCTCTGGTTATTGATGCGCCGGGTTGTGGCTCAGATTACAACGCATTTCTCGCCGGGCGAGCCCAAGAGCTGTTGGCATCTGATCAGGAAAAAAATATTGTTCTTTCTGTTAACGCAGATGGATCACGCTGGAATACGGCGGACAAAGTGCTTTACGCCGCAACGCAATTAACCAATCAAAGAGTACCTTACATTTTGAGCGGGATATCTGGGTCAGGCGTGGGCGAGAATCCTGTTGACCACATGGACATTATGCAAAAAGCCAAAGGCGATCTGGCAGTTGGATTAAGTTTTCCATGGCAATCAACGGAAGATATGTCAGCTTATGTCATGACTTTGAATGATCCCATTGATTTGCGTTTTGGTGCGGCGATGTCCGTCAATGTTTACTTGAGCCGGGTACTTATGCAATTTGTTAACCCTGGGGATGGTAAGTTCGAGCCTACCGGAGAACTAAGCATTGCTTTATATGCTAAGGACACGAATGGCAATGCCATGACGGTCGGAACAACCCAGGCAAAAGATATTCGTCCTAACGTATGGGGCGAACTACGCTATGACTTCCCGAGATATGCCGCAGATCCTTCGATGTTGTTAAATGGTTCAACAGATTTTGATTTATCGGCAGTGACGGCACTTGGTTTTCAAATACTTGCTAATGGCAAACCCGTCAATATTGACGGTCGGATCGGACTGGATGATTTGCAAGTTTACCCAGGGGTTACGCCGGTATATATGGCCACCTTCGACAGTTCAGTAGAAGGGTGGTCAGTTGCGTGGGGGCCTGGTGCAGTTGGCCAACAAGACGGTGCTCTGACAATCATGCCAACCGATGCCGGAGACTTTGCGCTGGCGCTACCAACTGACCTTGCTGGTGCAATTGATTTTGATAAGGAATTGACTGCAAAGGTTAATATTTTTCTTCCAGAAGAATATAGCGGAGATGAGCTTTGGCTTAATTTATATGGCCAGTTTGGCGCAGACTGGAGTGGATGGGGTTCGGCGCAGCTTAGTGCTGCGGCACTTGTTGCTGGCCAGTGGACCGAGCTCACTACCACCTTCAGACTTGACGAGAACTTGGACTTTACAACGGTGCAGCGATTCGGGCTTCAGGTGGGAGGGTATGTAATGCCTAAAACCCAGCCCATCTTGATCGACTCATTCATTATCGAAGATCCGCTTGCGCGACCCACCAAGACGATCATTGCGTCGCAATACAAAGCATCGTTCAGTAGCGGGACTGAGGGTTTTGAGCCTGCGTGGGGAACAGAAGTAACGGTTGCTCAGGTTGATGGTGAGTTACTGGCAACTGTGCCCGTAAATAGCGCTGCGGCCGTTAATAAGGCGGACATTCAGGGCGTTCAGGAAGTCGATTTTTCCGGTGGTATTTCTGTGAAGGCTCGGATATTCGTGTCGGAAGGATTTACCGGAGAAAATTTCTGGTTCAAATTCTTCTTTCAAGACGGCCAATGGAATCACATGGATCTGGAGCCAACATTAGCTGCCGCTGATTTGATAGAAGGCGAGTGGAACGATGTTGAGTTTTCGGTGAATCAATACCCGGCCAACTTCTCTCGTTCTTTGTCGCCCAATATGTTTGCGTTTCAGGTTGGAGGTAACGCCGTAGCAGGAACAATTAAGCTGGACGACATAGAAATTCTTGGTGAAGTTAAAATTGACGATACGCAGCCGATGATGACGATTGACTTCTCAACACCGGAACAATTGGAAAGCTTTGCGCCGGACACATCATTGAGTACTTTCAGCGAATCTGTTTTGTCGACAGCAAAAATGTCAGCTTGGAAAATCGTACCCTTTGGGTGGATTGCGACTACTTGGGTTGGTAGTGGAGAAAGCGAGGGGCTGAGCATTTCCTCATCTGAAGATTTGATGCAGCTTACACCCCGTGGCGAAGAGATTGTGAATGGTGAAGGAGGTATAACCGAAACATCCGAGGCGGTTTCTTTCGAGTAGATTACATTCAATATCCATCAAGCCTCGCATTATTGCGGGGCTTTTTATTTCTACTGCTTCTAGTCCATCCAACCCTAAACCCCACTTTACGCGCCTATCCATACAAATAAGTTATAAATAATGCGCCAACTTAGCGCTGTCTCTTCTCAAGCCTCGCCTATACTTGTGACTAATGCCCGCTCACTCTTGAGGGGTGATCTGTCATTTTGTCGAAAGAAGAACTCAATGGAACGCAATGTATTACGCACCTTGGGCGATAACACCCCGGATTTGATTTACACGAAAGACCGTCAGGGGCGCTTTACCTTTGGCAATATGGCTTTCCTGCGCATGGCGGGTGCTGCCTCGCTCGACGATATACTGGGCAAGAACGATTTTGATCTGAATCCCCCGGATCTCGCGCAGGGTTATGCGGATGATGACCAGGCTGTGATGCGTTCCGGTGAGCCCCTGGTGGACCGCGAAGAAATTATTGTGGACGCGAAAACCGGCGAGTCGCGCTGGCATTCGACTACCAAGGTGCCGCTGCGTGATGATGCCGGCAATATCATCGGCACTGTCGGTATTACCCGGGATATTACCGCCAGCAAACGCGCGGCGCTTCAGGTGCGCCAGCTCAATGCCGAGCTGGAAGAACGCGTAGCCGCGCGCACGGCGGAGTTGCAAGCGTTGAGTGAGGTACTAGCCTACGAGCGTAACTTAATGCGTATTCTGGTGGATTCGGTACCCGACAGTATCTTTGCCAAAGACACCCGGAGTAAATTCCTGTTGGCGAACAATGCCGTAGCACGCGGCATGGGTGCTACGCCGCAGGATCTGTTGGGCAAAGATGATTTTGCTTTCTTTCCGCAGGACATGGCGCAACGCTTCTATGATGATGAACAGCGGCTTCTGCAAACCGGCGAACCTCTGCTCAACCAGGAAGAGCCGGCAGTCAATAACCAGACCGGCAAGATGCGTTGGTTGCTGACCAGCAAGTTGCCAGTGCGCAACGAAGCAGGGGAGATAGTCGGGCTCGTGGGCATCGGCCGCGATATCACCCTGCGCCGCGAAGCAGAGCTAGCGCTGCGTGAAAGTGAAGAGCGCTTTCGCAGCCTCACCGAACTCTCCTCGGATTGGTATTGGGAACAGAATGCACAGCTCGCCTTCGTTGAGTTGGAAGATCCCAATGGCAAATCCGGTTTCCAGCGCGACCAGCTTGTGGGGAAAACCCTGCACGATTTACCCACCACTGAAATCTTGTCCGGTTCATGGGAAGAGCACCAGGCTCTGGTGGCAGAACGCAAACCTTTCCGTGATCTGGAATTGCGCCACGTAAAAGACAACGGTCGAGCGTGCTACCTCAGTCTGACTGGCTTGCCAGCATTCACCGCCAGTGGCGAATTTCGTGGTTATCGCGGCATCGGTCGCGACATTACCGACCGCAAGACGTCGGAAGAACGCATCCAGTATCTCGCCACTCACGACAGCCTGACCTCATTACCCAACCGCTTCATGTTTAGCGAAATCCTCAATCTCGCCATCGAATCGGCGCGGCGCAATTCGCGCAAACTGGCGGTGCTGTTTATTGATCTGGATCGCTTTAAAAATATCAACGACACCCTTGGGCACGAAGCGGGCGATTTGTTGCTGAATGAGATGGCGGGCCGTTTCAAGCAATGCCTGCGCGCGAGTGATGTGGTGGGGCGTTTGGGTGGCGATGAATTTGTCATCCTGATCCAGGAGCTGAACGATCCAGAACAGGCGGCCACGGTTGCACGCAAGATTTTATCGGCGGCGGTGAAGCCGGTATCGGTTTACGGTCAGGAATGTCGGGTGACGGCCAGCATCGGCATCTGTCTCTTCCCCGACGATGCCGACGATGAACATACCATCATGAAGAACGCGGACATCGCCATGTACCGCGCTAAGGAAGAGGGCAAGAATAATTACCAGTTTTATTCGCCCGACATCAAAGCCCGCTCGCTTGAGCGGCTCATCATGGAAAACAATTTACGCCTGGCGTTGGAGCGCAATGAGTTCTTCCTGCACTACCAGGCCAAGCGCAACCTGAAAACCGGTGAGATCGCCGGTGTTGAAGCCCTGGTGCGCTGGCAGCATCCTCAGCTGGGCATAGTGTCACCAGCCCAATTTATTCCCCTGGCAGAAGAGACAGGTCTGATTGTGTTGATCGGGCGTTGGGTATTAAAAACCGCCTGCGAACAAAATGTGGCCTGGATGAAGCAAGGATTACCGCCCTTGTGCATGGCGGTCAATTTATCTGTGCGGCAATTTTTTGATGAGCATTTGATCAGCGATGTGGCCGCCGCCCTGGAAGAATCCGGCATGGAGCCTGGGTTGTTGGAGATGGAAATTACCGAAGGCATGGTCATGCAGGATGCGGAACGCGCGATTCGTATTTTGTCGGCGATCAAGAGCCTGGGCGTGCGCCTGGCTATCGACGACTTCGGTGTAGGCTACTCGTCCCTCGCGCAGATCAAACGCTTCCCTATCGATACCCTGAAAGTGGACAGTTCCTTTATCCGCGATATTCCGCAAAATCGTGAAGATCGCGCGATTACCGAGGCCATCATCGCCATGGGTAAAACCCTGAGCCTGACGGTGATTGCCGAAGGCGTTGAAACCAAAGAGCAGGAGACCTTCCTGCGCGACCACGCCTGCGACCAGTCCCAGGGGTATTACTTCAGTAAACCCATCGCGCCGGAAGAGTTCGTGACCTTTATGCGCCAGCAAACACCAGCGCTGGCGTCTTACATCAACGGCAAAAACTAGGGAACCTCTTTGTCGGTCTAATTAGACGTGAACTTTTGTCTCATATATGTGATCCTTCGTCTCATAGGTCGTGATCCTAGGGGTAGCGTGTCTTATTTGATAAGCCATTAAAATTTAATTCCTTACAAAAAAACCGTGTCTCACAATTAGTGATTCGCGGGTTTTATTGACTGATTTAATAAATTATTTATGTGATAAATTACTAAAAGTTCATTAGAAAAATGGATGTTAATTATGAATGAATCTAAATTTTGGTCGGAGCCTACGTTAGATGACTTATTAAAAAAAGTTTTTGAGTTTTTCTTAAATAAATCTAACGACTGCTTTTCAATCAACCCAAGTAAAGGTGACGCCAGAGAAATTTTTGGGACTCTTTTAGAGTTAAAAAACCCTAGGTCGCGGTTAAGCAGGACAGAGATTAAAGGAACACCATTCAGCTGCTTAGGTGAATTGAGCTGGTACCTATCAGGATCGGATAAGCTCAATCACATGCAATATTACTTGCCCGAATATAGAAAAGCATCTGATGATAACGAAACTGTTCATGGAGCTTATGGACCCAGACTTAAGAGAATGCACAAAAAGTATGACCAACTTGAAGAAATTGTTTCGTTTTTAAGGAGAAAAACTGATTCGAGGAGAGCTGTTATACAAATTTATGACGCTTCTGATTTATTTTACAATGGCAACGATGTGCCTTGTACTACAAATATTCAATTCGCGGTGAGAAACAGTAAGTTATATATGCTTACTTCTATGAGGTCTAACGATGTATATCTTGGCTTACCGCATGATATTTTTTGTTTTACGATGATCCAGGAAATTATAGCATCTCGTTTGAATATTGAATTGGGTACCTATCAACATTCAGTAGGAAGCCTTCATCTATATGGTAAGCATGAGCAAAAAGCAAAAAAATTTATTGATGAAGGATGGCAAAGTACAACTTCAACTATGAATAAAATGCCTAGCGTTGATGTCACAAGAGATGTAAAAAAATTTCTCGACATAGAGAAAGGGATTCGAGAGCAAGGATTTGAGTACTTAAGAGAAGCAAAATTTGGCAAGTATTGGAACGATTTAGTGATATTGCTAAGGGCCTTTAGCTGTTCTAAATATGAAACGGACGTTGAGCATCTTAAAAAATTAAAAAAAGAATTAAATGAGCGATCATACGGAATCTATATAGAAAAATTAATTCAACAAATAGCGAGAAGAGACTGAGCTTTGAAAAGTGAAAAAATCAGAATAATTAAAGAAATGCTAGCCGTGATATCTACTGATCAAATGATTAAATCTGAAGTTATTATCGAAGGGGCACCGATTATTTCATTTGGTCACATTGGGAAATCAAAAATTGCTACCATGGGGCTTAATCCTAGTGATCAAGAGTTCTATGACTCTAAAGGCGTTGAGCTGGACGGGATAGCTAGAAGATTTCACACCTTAAAGTCACTAGATATCAAGAATTGGAAAAATGCTAGTGAGAGCGATTTTGAGAAAATTTTAATTTTATGCGAAGAGTATTTTTACAGAAATCCATATGACAGATGGTTTAAATCTTTAAATTATATTATATCTGGTACTGGCTTTTCATTTTATGATGCTTTTAATAGCGCCTGTCATCTAGACCTAGTCCCATTCGCAACGAAAAAAAAATGGGGAAGTCTTACGGAATTACAAAAAAAACACCTTCTGCAAGTTGGTTCAAAGTTTTTAGCGGACATCATAAATAATGGATCAATTGAGCTTATCATTCTCAATGGAAGGTCTGTAATAAAAAATATGGAAGTAATGATTGGATGTAGTTTTAGTAAAAAAGAATACAAGGCGTGGGCTCTTCCTAGACTTGAAGGAGCTGTGAGAGGAGAAGCATATACCGGAAAAATCACAAAGTTAGGAAACAACCCTCTAAACCGATGTGTGAAGGTGTTAGGATACAATCATAATATACAAAGTAGTTTTGGTGTGACAAATGCAGTTAAAGGCTCAATTAAAAATTGGATTACAAGAGAAGCTGAAAAGCTATGAGAACCGCGGATTTAGACTTATATAATTTACTTTCAAGTCAGCTTGAAAATCATGTTGCAACGGTATCGCATATTCCAATTTTGGAGGAAAAAGCTTATAAGGATGCATTTATTAGACAGTTAATTGATAGTATTAGAAGAGTAAAATACGTAACAATAACTGCTGAAAAAAATTACTCTTTAAATGTTGCTGATCCTTATGTAAGTAATTTCAATCCTTTAAAAGCAGCTTTATATCACTTTAAAAATAATAATTTAGATGAAGCTGTATGGTTAATATTTATATCTACACATTTTGGAAAGTCCAAAAAAAGTGGATGGCTGTTAACGCAAGATTTTTACAAAGGGCCTAACCAAAATTCTATCTTAACTTGGGAAAGGGTAAAGCTAGGGTCTTTAGAGACAACGACATGGATTGACAACTTAAAATCCCATCTTGCGAATAAAGCTCCAAAAAGAGTTTTTGGTAATCATAGAAAGTATGAATCCTTAAGGCCTGACTCGAAAAGGCCTTTAAATAAAGTAATCGCCTCCTATATTTCTTTGATAGAGTCGCATCAAACACATGAGAATCTATTTTCATTGGCTTTGATTGATGCAGAAGGGTCAAAATATAACTTGTTTGATAATCTATATAAAAAGTTTAGAGCCGTGTTGTCGTTTGGGAGGACGGGAAGTTTTGACTTTCTCACGATGTTGGGGAAGTTAAAAATACTAAATGCAGAGCCGCCGAAAACTTACATAAATCAATCTACTGGGCCTCGTGATGGATGCGGACTACTATTTGGAAATAAGAGCTCGGCGGAGTATGAAAATGAAATGTTTAAGTTAAGTGAATCGCTATCTATAAACCCATTTGGCATGCAGGTTTTGGAGGATGCAATTTGTAATTGGCAGAAGAGTCCCGATGCATATACTCAATTTAGAGGATAACTAAGTCTTTCCAAGAATAGCTTACTTTTAACTTTCTAAGAGCAGATTTAGGTATTATTGATTTATGTTGCAATTGCCCAACCACAATACCATTAGAGACACCTATTTTTCGTGCCAGCTTTAATATTCCTCTGAGATCAGTAGAGTTAAGTTTCTGTAGCTCTCTCTCATATTCAGTCGGTATCAAAATATTTTCAGAGAATTTGTTTGCTTCGTCTTCTATGTCAGAAAGAGTTGCTTCAGATGTTTCTAAGATTAACGAATAGTTAGGATGTAAAACTAAATGACCAATTTCATGAAAAAAAGTAAACCAAAAATGATCATCGGTTAAATACTTGAAACTCATAATAATTAACGGTTTATTTCTACCCAGCCAATATGCCGCACCACTAGCTGGGCAATGTCGAGGAGATCTGACAATGGCGAGTAAAACACCGCAGTCAGCTAATAAAGCTCTTAGCTTTGGAATAAAACTAACAGGATTGGGGTCCTTAGTTAAGCTACGCAAATTAGGGATTGTTTCGATTAACTTATCTTTGTCCCACGGTAAGCAATGGTGACTGGATACTTGAATTTCACCTTGTCTTAGCCAAGAGGCTATAGATTCCTGCTTATGGCTAAACTTATCTGAAATTCTAAAAGCCGTTTCACCGATCATATTGGCGTACTTAGACCTCCAATGATCTACTGATACCACACCAAAATAATCTAAACAGGTAATTAATTTTCTTGCTTTATTGTCGGGCTTTTGAATCCAACCTAAATTAACCATATCGGCCGTCGGTAAATTTGATAGCCATTCACTTTCATCAGACTTTAACAAGCTAACTTTTTTTAAATTTTCCCTATATTGTTCCTCTCGGCTTAACCAAAACTTGGTTGACACGCCTGTTACTTGACTAAGTGTATTTGCTAAATCTGAATCAATGATGATTGAACCTTGAGAAAGGTTTTTAAGGAGAGAAATACTACACTCCATTTCATTTGCTAATTGACGTAATGTTTTGCCTTGTTCCTCCATGAAATCTAATAAAGTTGCCCCTGGAGGTGAAACCCAATCTGCATTAAAACTGCTCAAGTTGCTCATAATTTCCACCTACTTGTATGACTTTGACTCGATAAACGTGGTTCCAATCTATATCGTCTAGTGAGTTTCTAACCGGATCATTATGGTTCGCCGATATGACTAAATAAACATCGTTACCCAAGTCAAATTGATATCCAATTTCGCCTCTGACCATAACTTTTGCTGGATGCCCGATTGGTATCTCAAAGATCCTATCGCATGCATCAATGTCTGAGAGTCGGTTTCGAAGTTTTAAGGCTACATTTTTGCCTAACAGCTCTTCGGCCTTCTCTTGACGTTCGCATAAAAGTCTAATTTCATTAGTGTCAAAAGAGATTACCAATGCTTTGTATTCCTCTTCTGCACTGGATAAAGATTAGGACTTAGCATGATCCCGTAGTTCCAAATTAGCTAAGTTTGAATGAACCGCAGTAGTTATTATTCTTTCGTTACGATTAGTATATCAAGATATGTAATCCCCAGGTAGCGCTGTAAATCACGGTTCGTCAGAGTCTGTAACAATTCCTCCCAATATTAGCCCCTTATATCTTGGTAAATCCCATAACCCTAGTTCTACCTCACGTGGAAGACCACGCCAAGAGATACGAACTCTTGTCAAGTGCGCGAGGGTGTTTTTCCTCGCGCCATATCTCCTTTCTGCTTCGGTAAAAAAATTACATAAAGCCGTTATCAATAACTGGTTGCTATCCTCGTTGCGCTATCCATTTCGATGAGTTGTTAAAACCACCTGGATTCGTGTCCATGCGCACAAGTCTCGCATAAACATGCTATTTTAATTTGAAACCGATTACATTTTAAGTAATAATTCCTCCATCGACATGGCGGTTTTATTGGTTTTGTATTTATAAACCGGTTACGCCAAGTGGAGTGCGCTCCACATCGCCTCGGGCGATTTTTTCTGTTCGATGATGTAAGTCCCCGTTGTAAATGCATTAAGCCTGCTGTTGTTTACTACCCTGCCCCGGCTTGCCGGGGTTTTTTTATGTGCGTCGCTTTTAGTAAGCGGCCTTTCGCTTATGCGACAATTATCCCCGGCTATTGGTGGCCTGACTCTTTAATCAATGAGGGAAGCAGTAACTATGTCCCAGGACATGACTCAACAATTGATAGCGGCGGCGCGCCGTATGGAAACGTGGATCAGGGACCAGGCTTTGCCACTGTGGCAAAAGGTCGGTTTTGACCCTGAATTCGGTGCTAACTACGAACGCCTGTTGCCCGATGGGCAGCCAGATCTGGAAGCGAAAACCCGCGTGCGGGTGCAGGCGCGGCAGGCATTTTTTTACGCGGCGGCCTTTCATCGCGGCTGGTGTCCGGAAGGTCAAAAGCTGGCGACCGGTCTGTTGAATTTCGTCCACCAGCACGCGGCGCACCCCACCGCCGGTGGCGGTTATACCCATCTGCTCGACAAACACTTCACGGTTATCGATAGCAAACAGGATCTCTACGATCACGCCTTCTTTCTGCTGGCCAATGCCTGGTGCTATCGCGCCTTTGGTGATGAGGCGGCACTGCGTGAAGCCGAGAAACTGGTGGCTCATTTCGATACCGCATTCGTTGCGGACTACGGCGGTTGGATTGAAGGTGACTACGCTTACGCCTGTCGCCGGCAAAACCCGCACATGCATTTATTCGAAGCCTTTCTAGCGCTTTATGATGCGACCGGCGAGGCAAAATGGTTGGCCCGTGTGGGCGAATTATTTGCGTTATTTCAAAGCCGTTTCTTTGATCCGCAACAACAGGTTCTGCTTGAATTTTTCAACGATGACTGGACCCGTTGCGCCGATGAGCGCGGCGATATCGTCGAGCCCGGCCATATGATGGAGTGGGTGTGGTTACTGGATTGGTACAGCCGTCGTTCCGGCCGCCCGGTTAAACGCTATACCGATGCGCTATACAACAAAGCGCTGGAGATCGGAGTGGCAAAATCCGGTTTATTGTTTGATTCCGTCATGCCCGATGGCCGCGTACTCGATCACAACAAGCGCTGCTGGGGACTCACGGAATTTATCAAAGCAAACCTGGTGCAGATTCGCGCTGGCGATCCGAACGCAACCGAGCGCGCGGTGAAAGGCGTGGAAGATTTATTTACCTATTACTTGTGCGCATCAACGCCCGGTTCCTATGTGGATCAACGCGGGGCTGACGATGAAGTGGTGGTGGATGTTGCGCCGGCCAGCACGCTCTATCACCTGATTGTATTGGCGATGGAACTGCTGGATCACTGCGAGACTTATAAGTCCTAAGTCTCCATAGCCTGAGCCACGACTCAGGCGTGTGTTGGCGCCGGGCCAGTGCTTTTGCGGATGATAAATTCGGTGGGTAACACGCACACGGTTTGACTGAGGGTTTCGCCCTCAATCAACCGCAACAGCATATCCATCGCCATCTTGCCCATTTCTTCTGCCGGCTGCGAAATCGTGGTCAGGCTCGGATCGCAATACTTGGCGTAAGCAATATCGTCAAACCCGGTGACGGACATGTCTTCGGGGATGCGAATGCCTTGGGATTTCAGGGTTTGCATCGCGCCGATGGCCATCTCGTCATTCATGGAAAAGATCGCCGTCGGGCGCTCTTTCATATTGCAGAACTGGAAGGCGCTGTTCAGGCCCGACCACATGGTGAAGTCGCCTTCGGCGATTAAATCTTTATCAAAGGTAATGCCCGCAGACGCCAGGCTTTCTTTATAGCCCTCAAGTCGATCAATGGTGTGCGGGTTATCTTTCAGGCCGGAAATTACGCCGATGCGGCGGTGGCCCAACGAAATCAGGTAATCCACCATGGTGCGCGCCGCCGCGCGGTTATCGATGCGAATGGACGGGCCAGTGGTAAATTCGCAACCACAGGCATTCACGCAGGCAATGCCCGGTGGAATATTGCTGTGGCTTTTTTCCGAACTGGGGCGCAGCTGGATGATCCCGTCTGCGAGGCGGGTTTCCACGCGGCGAATGTAATCCTGTTCGCGTTCCGATGTGCCCCGCGTATCACCCAGTAGCACCGCATAACCTTTCTGTTGTGCACGATCTTCCAAGGCGCGAATAAACAGGGAATAGAAGGGGTTGGCAATGTCCGGAACCAGCACCACCACCGCATAGGAACGCGTGGAGCGAAAGTTGCGCGCGAGCATGTTGGGCCGGTAACCCACCTGGGCGATAGCCGTCTTGACCTTGGCCAGGCTTTCATTGGATACCTTTTCCGGTGCGCTCAGGGCGCGGGACACGGTAGCAACCGATACTCCGGCTATGCGGGCAACATCTCGAATATTCGACATAGGACGACTCTGGTTAGGCGCTGGTTCAACAAGGGATTGGTATGAAACGGCAACAGACTTTGTGTAACAAACGTTACGACGATTTCGGCTTATTTATCGCTTTAAACGTGCCGTGACATCGAAAATCTACTACACGTTTGCAACTCTGACTAGCAAAAAAAGTTGTAACCGATTACATTATGCATCTGTGAATTGGCATTTAAATAAACCTTTGGGCGTGATAACCCATTGAAATGCCCCTGAATACCTGGGTTCGGTTTTCTTTGTTTTGCCCGTGGCAGCGCAGAAACCGGTTTAATGAGTGTAAGTTGATCGCTATCGGGCATCATGGCATTATCAGCCCGCCCTTATCGGGCGTGGCCTGCAGGTTTAGCGCGGGTTTGCGTGGGTGTCCGGGTTGATGGCAGAACCGGGTAACACCATCGAATGGTCGAGATTTTCGCGCTTTGTCCTCGGCAGGATCGATTGATACCGGCATAAAAAATAATGCTCGCTTCAGCGAACAACATACTAACGGCCACAGGCCACTCAATAATAATTGGAAGTACTCATGCAGCTGGCAACTCTCGATCTTGCGATCATCCTGTTATATATCCTGGCAACACTGGTGGTCGGCTTCTGGATTTCAAGCCGCGCCTCCAAAGACATCAAAAGTTATTTCCTTGGCGGCAACAAACTGGCCTGGTGGCAATTAGGTTTGTCCAACGCCTCCGGTATGTTCGACATCAGCGGAACCATGTGGCTGGTCTACCTGTTGTTCGTCTACGGACTCACCAGCGTTTATATTCCCTGGCTATGGCCCGTCTTCAACCAGATTTTCCTGATGGTTTTCTTATCTGTCTGGTTGCGCCGTTCCGGCGTAATGACCGGCGCAGAATGGATTACTTTCCGTTTTGGTGAAGGCACGGGCGCAAAACTTTCTCACTTCGTCGTTGTGCTGTTTGCACTGATCAGTGTGATGAGTTTTCTGGCCTACGGTTTTATCGGTATCGGTAAATTTGCCTCGGTATTTTTGCCGTGGAAATTTTCTGCAGATCCCTACTGGAACGACGTCGCCTACGGCTTGATCATCACTGCGCTGACCACCTTTTATGTGGTGAAAGGCGGTATGTTCAGCGTGGTGTTCACCGAAGTACTTCAGTTTTTCATCATGACGGTTGCCTGTATCGCGGTGGGTATTATCGCGATGAATCAGGTTTCACCGGAGATGCTTGAAGCGGTTATCCCCGATGGCTGGACCAGCGTATTTTTTGGCTGGGAATTGAATCTGGATTGGTCGCATACATTGCCCGCCGCCAATGAAAAAATTCTGTCTGACGGTTACTCCATGTTTACTATCTTCTTTATGTTGATGGTATTAAAAGGTGTGCTCTTGAGCATGGCTGGCCCGGCGCCAAACTATGATATGCAGCGTGTACTCTCCGCCAAGACGCCGGTTGAAGCCGCCAAGATGAGCTGGTTTGTTAACGTGGTGCTGATCTTCCCGCGCTATATGTTGATCGCCGGTTTAACGATATTGGCACTGGCATTTTTTATGGACGACCTGCGCGCGATGGGGCCGGATGTTGATTTCGAACAGATCCTGCCGTTTGCGTTAAAAAATTATATTCCCACCGGATTGCTCGGCTTGTTGATCGCCGGTTTGCTCGCCGCGTTTATGTCGACCTTTGCCGCCACCACCAACGCGGCGCCGGCTTACGTCGTTAACGATATCTACAAGCGCTACATCAACCCCAATGCAGATGCCAAAAAATATGTCTATCTTAGTTACATAGTGTCAGTGATCTTCGTGATCCTGGGGGTGGGTATTGGTTTGTTTATTCCCTCATTGAATACCGTGATCCAGTGGATCGTAAGTGCGCTCTTCGGTGCTTACACGGCATCCAACGTGCTCAAATGGTACTGGTGGCGCTTTAACGGTTTTGGTTATTTCTGGGGCATGATTACCGGCTTTGCTATCGCCATGCCGTTGATCTTTACCGACATTCACCCGATCAACGCCTTCCCCTTTATGTTCGCGGCTTGCTTGCTGGTGTGTATCGGTGCGTCGCTGGCGACCAAGCCGGACGATATGGAAGTGCTTAAAAAGTTCTACCTGAAAGTACGCCCCTGGGGTTTCTGGGGACCGGTGTTAGAGGCTGCGCGTAAAGACCATCCGGAACTCAAAGCCAATACTGACTTTGGACGCGATGCGGTTAATGTAATTGTCGGGATTATCTGGCAAACCGCACTGGTGGCTGCGCCGATCTTTATGGTGATCAAACACTGGCAGGAATTTATTATTTCGATGGTGGTGGTGGTTCTGACCAGCCTGTTCCTGTGGCGTAACTGGTACGTGAAACTGAAGGATTATCCGGACGATATGCCAGCCGAATATTTACCTCAAAGCGATTCGCCGGCCAGCAAGCCCTGATTGTTTATTAGCAAAAAGTAGTCGTACCGCTGTCCGGCTTTGCACCGCGCCGGGCAGCGTTAAACAGCGGTAAAGGTGCAATTTTTTTGGCAGATTTTTGTAACCGGTTACCTTCGCATAGATAAAAAAGCCCGCACGGGGCCTATGAATCCGGCGGAAAGTTAATCGGCAAGTGCATGAGAGTTGTAAAAAGATTCGCGCAGTTGAGATTGTGCAAATCGGGTCAGTATCAATCTTAGGGTTTATCAAATATGAGTAATTTTAAAAGCGCCGTTCAAAGCTTGTTGAAAGAACACGAAGCTCTGGTCACCAAAACGAATGTGCCCAGACAACAGGGCAATGGTATCTACACCTGCTATGAAAATCCGATACTCACCGCCGAGCATGCGCCCATCTTCTGGCGCTACGACCTCAACGAAAAAACCAATCCGCATTTGATGGAGCGTCAGGGCGTTAACGCCGCGTTCAACTCCGGCGCGATTTACTGGCAAGGCAAATATATTCTGGCCGTGCGTGTAGAAGGTGTGGACCGCAAATCGTTTTTCGCCATCGCCGAAAGCCCCAACGGTATTGATAATTTCCGCTTCTGGGATTTCCCCATCACCCTGCCGGAAACCGAGCGCCCCGATACCAACGTGTACGACATGCGGTTAACCGCCCACGAAGACGGTTACATCTACGGTTTATTCTGCACCGAAAGAAAAGATTTAAAACAGCCGAACGACATCTCGGCGGCAGAAGCGCAATGCGGCATCGCGCGTACCAAAGATCTGGTGACTTGGGAACGCCTGCCGGATTTGATTACTCACTCCGGCCAACAACGTAACGTGGTACTGCACCCGGAATTTATCGACGGCAAATACGGGTTGTTCACGCGCCCGCAAGATGGCTTTATCAGCGTCGGTGCCGGCGGCGGTATTGGTTGGGGTCTGGTCGACGACATGACCAAAGCCGAAGTGAAATCTGAAGTGATAGTCGATGGCAAGGTGTACCACACCATCAAAGAAGTGAAAAACGGCCAGGGCCCGGCGCCGATCAAAACTGAACAGGGCTGGTTGAATTTGGCCCACGGTGTGCGCAATACCGCAGCCGGTTTGCGTTATGTGCTGTACATGTTCATGACGGAGCTGGAGCGCCCCTGGGTGGTGACCCATCGTCCCGCCGGTCATTTTATTGCGCCCCACGGTGCCGAGCGTGTCGGCGATGTATCCAACGTGGCTTTTGCCAACGGCTGGATCGTTAACGAGAAAAATGAAGTCTTTATTTATTACGCGTCGTCCGACACGCGCATGCATGTGGCCACCAGCACGATTGAAAAGCTGGTGGACTACTGCATCAACACACCGGAAGACGGTTTGCGTTCTGCCGCGTCTGTTGCCACGCGCAATCAATTGATTGCTGCCAACCTCAAACTCATGAACGATTTGGTGTGATGTGATGATTGACGCGAGCTTGCAGCGACATCCAAAAACCGTAACTGAAACATTTTCTGCTGCCGCGCTCAGCGCGGAATTTCAGCAGGAATTAATCGCCATCGGTGATTGGTGGATTGAACACGCCATCGATCGGGAGCAGGGCGGTTTCTACGGTGAAATTCGCCCGGACAACACGCCGATAAAAAATGCTACCAAAGGCATTGTGCTGAATACACGCATTCTGTGGTTCTTCAGCGAAGTGGGGGCGGTAATCGATAAGCCAGCGTATCGCGACGCTGCTGTGCGCGCTTACGATTACCTGGTGGAATATTTTCTCGACAAGGAACTCGGCGGCGTTTATTGGGAACTGGATGCGCGGGGTAAGCCCGTCAACACCAAAAAACAAACCTACGCTCAAGCCTTTGCGGTTTATGCGTTGTGTTCCTATTACAAACTCACCGGCGATGAACAAGCCATGGCGCACGCGCTGGATTGTTTTGCGCTGCTGGAAGAAAAAACCATCGACCGCGTGAACGAAGGTTATTTTGAAGCCTTCACCCGCGAGTGGGGCAAGATGGATGACGTGCGCCTGAGCGATAAGGATTTAAATTATCCCAAGAGCATGAACACACACCTGCACGTGCTGGAAGCCTACACCACGCTCAACAAAGCGAGGCCCACCGAACAAATCAAACAGGCGTTGCGTTACAACATTGACTGTTTTGATAAGTACCTTATCAATAAAGATAACGGCCATCTGCGCATGTTTCTCAACGAAGCCTGGGAAGATTTTTCACCGGGTTATACCTATGGCCACGACATCGAATGCAGCTGGCTGTTATCCAAGGCGCTGAATTCACTCAGCGATCCACAGGTCACGCAAAGGATGACACCAAGCATCATCAAGTTGGCGGATATCACCTTGCAGGAAGCCATGGGTGAGCACGGTGAAGTGCTCGATGCGTTTGATTTTGCCTCCGGCGAAAAACAAACAGAGCGCGTCTGGTGGGTTCAGGCTGAGGCACTGGTGGGTTTTCTCAATGTCTATACCCTGACCCGTGACGAACGCTACCTGACGGTGGCTAATAATGTTTGGGCGTTTATCAAACACTATCAGCGCGACAGCCAACACGGTGAGTGGTTGTGGTTGTCAACGCTGGATGTCGATCACGGTGAAGAAGCCTACAAAGTCGGCTTCTGGAAAGGCCCCTATCACAATGGTCGCGCGATGCTGGAAGCGATCAACTTTATAAAAAAGATTGGCTAGTGCGCGTATATTGCAGCACTAGTCCACGCGAGGTGAACAATGAAAAAGATCAATAACAATCTGGCGCTGCTGACAGCGCTGTGTGTTGCACTGCTGTTTGGCTGCAGCAAACAGGAAGCACCTGCACCGAGTGAAAGTGTGCAGGTATCGTCACCGGCGTTACAAAACCCGGACAAACCGGCCGAAACCAACAGCCCTTTCGTGACGGTAGAAGGCAATCAATTTTTTCGCAATGGCCAACCCTATTACGTAATCGGCACCAACTTCTGGTACGGCGGTTATCTCGGTTCTGTAGGTGATGTCGGCGATAGGGAACGCTTGATCAAGGAGCTGGATTTATTACAAAAAACCGGCATCAATAATTTGCGTGTACTGGCAGCCTCGGAAAGCAGCGAGCTGATGCGCGCCGTGCGCCCGGCAATTATCAAAGCGCCAGGCGAATACGATGAAACTTTATTAGCCGGTATGGATTTTCTGCTCGACGAAATGGCCAAGCGCGATATGACCGCGATTTTATATCTGAATAATTTCTGGCAATGGTCCGGCGGCATGTCACAGTATGTATCCTGGTTTACTGGTAAGCCGGTATTCGATCCGGACGTGACCAATGAATGGAATCCCTTCATGGAAAACTCCGCGAGTTTTTATCGTATTGAAGAAGCGCAGAAACTGTATCGCGATGTGATCAAATCTATTATCACCCGCAAAAATACTATCAACGGCAAGCTCTACAGCGAAGACCCAACCATTATGTCCTGGCAACTCGCCAACGAACCGCGCCCCGGCAGTGATGCCGATGGCCGCGTGAATATCGAGGCATTTAAAAGCTGGATTCACGGCACCGCAAAATATATTGACAGCCTCGCTCCCAACCAATTGGTGAGCACCGGCAACGAAGGTTCCATGGGCGCTATTCGCGATATGGATTTATTTATCGATTCCCACAAAAGCGAATACGTGGATTACCTCACCTTTCATATGTGGGTAAAAAACTGGGGCTGGTACGACGCGAAAAATCCCGACGAAACCTTTAGCTCCGCGTTGGCGACCGCGAAGGATTACATCAATCAACACATTGATGTGGCCAACCAGATGAACAAACCGATTGTGTTGGAAGAGTTCGGTATTGAGCGCGACAACGGCAGCTTCACCACTGATTCCACCACGGTTTATCGCGACCGCTTTTACGCAGAAATTTTCAATTTGCTGCGCACCCGCGCTGGTGCTGGCGATGCGATTGCCGGTATGAACTTCTGGGCCTGGGGTGGTTACGGTCGCACGGAAAACGAAGACTTTATGTGGAAAGAAGGCGACGATTTTGTCGGCGATCCACCGCAAGAACCGCAAGGTTTGAATTCCGTGTTTGATGTCGACACCACAACCCTGGCCGTGATTAAAGCCCACGCCGATGCAATGAAAGATATCAACACCAAACAATAAAATTTTCAAATCAGCATTCGGGTTTACCCAATGCCCAATGTAAAAAACCGTAACCTTTGTTGCGGTTTTTTATTCGCCGAATTAATTTATATGATATGTAATATTTGATAATAACTAACGCTTCAAGAACGACAATAGAGGAAAGATTTATGCTCCGGTTGATTAAGACCACCACACTGCTCTCCATCGCATTGCTAGCGATGGCCTTCGGCACCAATGCGTCCGCCAAAAAATTTGAACAGCTTGGCCAAACCCCACCGCTGGGCTGGAACAGCTGGAACACCTTTGCGTGCGATGTAAACGAAAAATTAATTCGCGACATGGCCGACGCCATGGTCGCATCCGGCTTGAAAGACGCGGGCTACGAATACATCAACATCGACGACTGCTGGCACGGCGAGCGCGACAAAGACGGCAAGATTCAGGTCAATAAAGAACGCTTCCCCTCCGGCATGAAAGCCCTGGCCGATTATGTCCACTCCAAAGGCTTGAAGATCGGCATCTACTCCGACGCCGGCAACACCACCTGCGCCGGCTACCCCGGCAGCCGTGGCCACGAATACCAGGACGCACTCACCTACGCCGAGTGGGGCATCGACTATTTGAAATACGACTGGTGCGATACCGAAAACATTAACCCCATCGGCGCCTACACCACCATGCGCGACGCGCTGCACACCGCCGGCCGGCCGATCCTGTTCAGCATCTGCGAATGGGGCGACAACAAACCCTGGGACTGGGCACAAGATGTCGGCCACGCCTGGCGCACCACCGGCGATATTTATCCTTGCTGGGACTGCGAACTCAACCACGGCTCCTGGTCATCCTGGGGTGTATTACCGATCCTCGACAAACAGGAAAAGCTGCGCAAATTCGCCGGCCCCGGCCACTGGAACGACATGGACATGATGGAAGTTGGCAACGGCATGACCGAAGCCCAGGACCGCTCACACTTTTCACTCTGGGCCATCATGAATTCACCGCTCATTGCCGGCAACGACCTGCGCAACATGAGCGACACCACGCGCAAAATCCTCACCAACAAAAACGTTATCGCCATCAACCAGGACAAACTCGGCGTACAAGCCATGAAGTACATCCACGGTGGCGACCTGATGGTATTCGCCAAACCGCTGGCCAATAAAGAATGGGCCTTCCTGTTTTTAAACCGCGGCAACACCACACTCAACTACACCCACGACTGGCTGCACTACTACGAACTGAAAGACGATATCTTCAACTACCAGATAGATTTCAGAAACGAAAAATTCAGCTGGGTTGATGTGTGGAAAGGCAACAAAGGCGATACCACCAAACCGTTAAAACTTAAAATTCCTGCGCACGATGTGGTGATGCTGAAACTCACTCCGCGTTAATGGTGTTTTGCCTGGGCTGGCTTTGCTGGCTCAGGTTTTTCTGTGTTAGTCCCTTCTTTTAGTTTCCTCTTAGCCATATTTCCCTATCCGATTGATCCCGTTTTTTCCATTGTGTTCTGTAATGTGCAGTTATTCCGCATTGCATATTTGGGCGGTATATTGGCCAACTATAAAAGTCCTTGCGCGTTTACATTCCGATGGATGCGCGTTTAGCAACTTGCCAATAGGATAAAGTCTTCTATAGTCAATAACTTAATGTATTGAGTGGGTGGGGTAACGCGCATCTGCTAGTGGCAAAACGCGCATGCGTGTTTTTTGCTTTGGAAGAAATGGTGATTTCTTGATGTTCTGTTTTGTAAATCAGGCGGTTAAACGAAGTATCGAGAAATTAGGTTAGGTTGATATCGCGCATGCGCGATATACGGATGTTAGTCTCCAGGTGAATTCAGAGTGAACTTATTTAACGACGAAATTGTTGAACTGCTCAATCAGTACTTCGATAAAGATGAGGAGTATGTTGAGTCAATATTACTTGCCTCATATGGATTCAATATCCAGTTTGTTAATTTTAGAATTCAATGTAATGAGCGTGTATTTGCTTCAATAGGTGGAAAAGAATACGAGTGGGAGGATGCTCCAAACTCCGGCCCGTGGGGTGCATTGGGTAGGCAGCTTGCTAAAAAAGCAGTATTGAAATCACCAAAGCTGTTAACCATAGAATTCGAAAGTGGGGATTCAATCGATATAGAGACCGAGGAAAGTCAATACGAATCTGTAATATTCGATTTTCCTTCTGAGGGCGAAGCCTTGGTTATGGAAATATTCTAATGAGCAAAAGGCCTAACAAATTTGTCCAGCCGACGTTTTGGTTTTGGCTCCTTTTTGTGTATGTCCTACGGCCATTTTTGAACAAAAATCCATTATAACCAAAACGCGGTTGACAAAGGCGTTATGTTTGAGAGACACCATGGAAAATAGCTCGCTTCAGCAGGAAATAGAAAAATTAATCAATTATCCGTCAACTCCAGCGTCAGAGTGGGTTAGGTGCGTTGAGTCTGCATCCGAGCCTGCTGTAGCTGGAGCAATTGCTCACTGGAAACGAATCAATAGCGGGATAACGGGCGGTAATTCTGATGCTGTCTCGAACAAGCGAGAAGCTGCTTCAGCAATTTTACAATATCGGCTATCCAATAAAAGTATTGCTACTATGGTCGCTTTAGAAAAATCCACAACTAGGCTCTCTTATGTAATGGTAGGTTTGGCTGTGGTGGGCTTGATTTTATCTGCTTTGCAAATACTGGGTTAGGCAGTTGTACAGGAGAAAAAAGCATAACAGTTAACATCAATCGGCAGACTTCGCCTGTTTGATATAAAAATTTATAGGCTTTTTACGCTACTGCGCGCAACGTTACATTTGCTGGAGGATTTCTCATGGCTAAAAAGCCCCCGTCACAACACGTGGTAAAAAGCTCAGATGGATGGGCTGTTAAAAAGGGTGGATCCACTAGAGCTACCAAAATTTTCTCCACCCAAAAAGAGGCCGTGTCTCATGGGTGAGAAATCGCTAAAAAGCAAAACGCTGAGTTCTATGTTCATGGAAAGGATGGAAAAATTCGAGAAAAAGATAGCTACGGAAAAGACCCGTATCCACCTAAAGATAAAAAATAGGTCGATAAAATGCGCCGTGACTTTGAGAGAAACGTATTTTTAAGGCCCGTTTGATGAGGATTTTAGACAGCTTCTGCTTGGTGTAGTGTTTACAATAATTTACTTCGGTTACAAGCCTAGGCTTTCTTTGGAGAGCGCTGACTCTGCTGAAAATAGAATAGACAAGATCACCAATATAATTAAGGAGTCCAAATTTGGAATCCATGCCCTTTCGAGGCTAGTATCGACGACCAAAGGAGAGGTATATCGCATGAATATGCCTTTTGAGTTAGGTATTGATTACGGATGCAAGAAACTTAAAGGCGGAAAGCGGAGCAAGAAGAAAATTTTGATTCTTGAAAAAGAGCGTTACCGCTTCCAGAAGGCTATATCTGATTTGTCTGGCTGTGACATCAAAAGCCATAATGATGAAGTCGACAAGATTATCTGTTCTGTTCGAAATTGGTTTATAACTGAAGAGTTAGGCAAAGGCGATAGCGGTAATATGGTATGGGATAGATATAACGATTCAAGCATACCTATACGATGAAGTAGTTGAAAAAGATGGTTATAAATCTACCGATGACGTAAGTCATACATCACATGAATGAATGGTTTGAGAAACAAATGTAACAAGTGTAGTCCATCGGAAAAATTACTCGTTGTGCTCGCAACTTTCCATAGCTATAGGTGTTCTGAAAAACTCAGAAACCAAGGAGCAATTAATGAAAACCTATTGCGCAGCAATGATGCTAATTAGCTTTACAAACTGTTGTTATGCAAAAGAGCTTTATCGCGCTCCCACTGCTGGTGATAGTGGCACATATTATGTATTAACTCATGAAAAAATTGAACGGCATATAAGCAAAGTTCTAACCAGCCGCATAGGAAAAAGCAATGAGTATACAGACTTTACTGAATTGAAAATTAACTGTGTATCAAAGCAGTATTTTGAGCTTGCTGGTAGTAATGAAGACGGGGCGAAGGAAAAACCAACTAAGCCACTTAAAGACTGGTCTAGTAAATCTAAATGGACTTCTCTTGTAGTAGGTTCTAACAAATATGACTTGGTTCAATTTCTTTGCAAAAAATATAAGGCATAAATAATTGTTCCAATTAGCGCACTGAGTGCGCTGAACAGTTTGTAAATAGCGGATTTATAATTTTCTGCGGAAATTTTTTCGCAAGACCGCGATTTGCGAACTGCTGTTGTACACAACATCCGCGGGACTATTTTCGCAAGAAAAGCAGACGCCTCAATACCGCATAACGAGGGGGCTAGACAAATGTCGAAGGAGACGCGAAACAAGTACAACCACCATGCCGAAGATTCTCGTTGTGTGAGCTTATCGGATTATCCGAAACCGCCGATTTTTAATCTAAGGATTATTCAGATTATTGAAAAACTAAAGAATCGCTCATACAGATAAAACACCAAACGAAGTACTCGTAAAGAGTACGAAGGCAACATGTAGAAATACAGGCTATTTTCATAAAACTATTATTTTGATAAATGGGATGAAATTATGAGCTGGAGAGGTGGCGTAGAACTGATGTTGAAAATTTTGCCCTTAGTAGACGAATATGTTGACGATGAGATTAGAGAGGGGTTTTTAGGAAATTTGCTTGATTTGCTTTCCTCGTATGATATGGATGTCTATGAGTTGGTGGGAATAAGGGAGGATCTTGATAAGTTAATTGGTGTTGACGAGGATGATGAAGAAAAGGAAGGGGATTATATAAGACACATAGAAGCCGAATACCTTGAATTACCAAAAACTCTCAGAGAGTATGACTTGAAGTTCATGGAAGAGAAGCTATACAAAATAATCCGCGATTCCGTTAAGTACAATTTTGAGAAAGTCAGAATGAGTCTAGAAAATGGTGGGGGTGATCTCCATGTTTGGGGTGTAGCTGACCCGCCTATTAATGAAGATAAGCTGCCGGTATCAATTGCAAACCTCCCTATATCATGGAATCTTTACTTGGGTTTTTATGTTGGACTGTGTAAGAAATACGAGAAAACGCATTATTATTTAGAATTCATTCCAAACAAAAATGGTAGCTATGAATTAACTGTCGAAGTGAATGATATTGAATGGCAATCATTGTCAATTTTTGGAATGTCGTTAGAAAAATTTATAGAGAAAAACAAAGAATCGCAATGAGGTCGTGCTCAAGGAACGATAGAGGTCTAAGGCATTTTTGCATAATTTAAAGAAGAGAGGATAAACACTTGTCTACATTGTTTAATGTAGATTGAATCAAGTCCGCCTTGTAGTAGCAAATATAATCCCATTCCAAACATTCTAAGGGAGGTAGTAGAGTTTATAAATTTAGCATTTTATGTAATTTATGCGATATTAATTTGGCAAACTATTTTGGCAGTTAAGGGGCGCACACGACGATAACGGAACATACAAGCGCATGTTGTCGGCGGTTTCTTTTGCTGCCTCAAGTCGGCTGTAAATGCGTTAGCTTTAGGGGATGCTATGAAAAAGCTAGCTGTAATTGTTTTAATTTTTACCTTTAGCAAAAGTTTTGCAATAGATTTTGAATTTGAAGGAGTGATGGAAGGATTGAAGTCCGATGAAAGAGATATTAATTTCTCTGGTTCCATTGAGTGCGACGAATCAGGAACATATCAATATCAAAAAACCGGAATACCAATTCCTCTAACCAGTCTTCCCATTTTTCGGGAGCTGGAGCGTTCTTCCGAAAACATGCTTTTTTGGTAGAAGGCAATGTAGACAAAAAGAGCGGTGCATTCATTCTAGAATACTACGATGGAAATTTACGTGGAGTATGGACTGACTTTAAAGCATATCGAAGGGTAAGAATTCAGCCAAAAAAAATAGCATTCCTTCGGGGGATTGTAGAAGCTGATAGTAAGGAATATGTTGTATCCAGAAAAATGGAAAGTGCTGATGAAGAAGCATTTTTCTTAGAAATAGATGGATTACCCGAACATAGACTAACCTCAGAACGGAGATGTCAAGGAGTGTATGGAATTGATATGGTATGGGTTAAGAAATCCGACGTAGGCTATGAGGTTGAATGGAGGGGAAACTCTCCTGGGCAAGCAGGGGTTGAGTATAGAGACAATAAAATAATTTCTGTAGGTGAAGTTAACAAGTCATCCGGTAGGCCGCTTGAAGCTGCCGCTGAGTCTGAGCGTTAAAAAGGGTTCCTAAGATGATAAGAAGAATCTATATTGCAGGGATAATTTTATTTTTAATCTCCCAGATATCTCATGCTGAAGTGTCGTTTGATTGTGAGATTGATAATTTAAATATTGTTGAGCTGGAAATATGCGGCTCAGCAGAGCTGCGTAATCTAGATGGTCTAATGGCTACACTTTTCAGTAAAATTAAAAAATATGGCATAACTGCAGCCATAGACGAACAAAAGGTATGGTTAAGAGATAGAAACACATGCGGAGAAAATAGTTGGTGCATCGATAATCGATATCGATCTAGAATTTCCGAACTTGCAAAAATATTAAAACTTGACAATCCTCAACATGTAACTTCACCTGAGCTTTTCACTACCTTAAATTGGATTGCCGACTCTCCCTTCGACAAGTCTCCTACATGCGAAAAATATGACGATATAAATCTCGACGGCAGAAAAGAGATTGTCTGCTGGCCTTATTGTGGTGGGCCTGCATGTGCTTGGTATTTTTTTGCAAGTATAAACGATATTTTTCGGTATCTTCCTGAACTAGAACAAGGAACTGCTAATGAGCTTTCTGTGCTCCCGGAGAATATGATCCCTGAACATATACTAAATAAGTACCCAGTACAAAATGGCAATGTTATAAATGGATGGCGGATACTTTATAGTAAATATACATACCAAGATATCTTTGAAGAAAGCTATTTTTGCTATTCAAAAGATCGATATATCCCATGCTAATGATGCAATCTAACAAGCTACCCCATTACCTAGTCATAAGCACGCGTGTGCGGAGCATTAGTAGACGAGAAAGAATGCAACTTCAAATGGAAGTAGTTAGTGAAATCCAAGTAAAGCGTTAACAAGTAAAAGCACGCGTCACTGGCAAAAGCTGTCATCTTCTGATTCCAAAATAGCCGCCTTGATGCGTTGTGTCTCCATGCGCCCCTAGAAAAGTAGACCCCTGACCATCGCCTAATGAAGGTCTATAAAACGTCAAAGTAAGCGTGATACAAGCACTACCAGTGTGCTGAGTGTTCTCTTTTCAAAGCCGTGCACCGCCTGGAGGACCCAAGACCAGTGCTGCCGAGGTACTCGCTTCGTATGCACCACTTTTAATGGAAGGTTAGGTACTACTCATATTCATGAAAATCTACCACGAAACTAAATCCTTTTTACAAAACAGTTTCCGCGCTATGGAAGCTTCGATACCTTCTCCTATCAGAGTAAAGTATGGGGAACGTTGGGTTCTGCGGTATCGTGAAGAACATCGTTGCCTTGAATTAGCAATTATTCAAAAGCTCGCCAGATATATTAGCGGCTTAAACGCGTCATTATTGCTGTTAGAGTCGGGGTATACCCAAGAACTTGGTGCAATTTTTCGAACGCTGGATGAGTTCCAGCAAGATATAGTATTTCTTGCCTTGCCAATTGTGGGTGGAATTAAGATAACGGAAACGCACAAAAAGTATCTTGAGCAATTTTTTCAGGAGGAGTTTGATAATCCGGAAAGTGCAATCCTATCTACGCAGAAAAGAGATCTGGTTCCGAGAAAGAAAATCTTGGCGATTATAGCTAACTCTGCCCAAGGCGGCCTTAATCCACATGACCAACGAGAAATATCCCGAACTCTTAGTCAGACATATAGCGGTTATGTTCATGGGGCATCATGCCACATATGCGAAATGATAGGAGGTAACCCGCCGCATTATTTTTTATCGGGTATGGCAGGGACATACCGCCAAGGAGAATTTGCGTATAACTATTGGGATTATGCATATCGTGGTCTTATTTCCTTAGTTCTCACAGCCAAGGCACTCGGTGAAGTTGAAATCGTCGATCAAGGATACAAGTTTATTAAACACTTTGAATCAATAACTGGCGATACCGGGAATGGCGATGCCGAAGCTCTCATGAAAAAAATTAAGCGCAAAGCTGACTAACACAGGCATTCAGTACTATAGCTTATCATTACAGCTTCACTTGGATCATAATGCCTTGCCTTTCATACTAAATAATCTCAATGGAGCTTGAAATGTCTGTTTCTGCAAGCCAAATTCTAACTATTGTTCTGATCTTCTTCTTATCGACAACTTGCTTATCCAGCGAAGGCAATACCAGTCGCTTCACTATTAAGAATGAATCTGTGGTATTAGATCTTGAATTTAATATACTTTGGACGCGTTGTTCTTTAGGGCAAACTCCTTCTATGAACAAATGCGAAGGTGAGGCCATTGCTGTAGATCCAGCGACAGGGATGCCGAAAGAATTTAATTATAATGATGAAGCCGGTTGGAGGCTCCCCACGCCTCAAGAGTTAAGCTCTCTCGTCATTTGTAGTTCCGGGTTACGTGCAAGGCTAGATGAAGAAAGTGATGGAGGAGGGTGCGAAGGTGAATTCACAGCTCCGACAATCAATACAGAAATTTTTCCTGACACACCTACAAAAGCAGCTTTTTGGTCTGATGGAGGCTGCGGTGGTTACGCAATGGCAACTTACTTTCAAAATGGATCAACCTATTGCTACACATTGAACGATGGTCCTCAGTACGTACGGCTCGTACGAGATTTGTGATCTTCTAGAAAATTGTCAAATAATTGATTAGAGCACTATTTCAAGTCATTATGTTTCCTTACCGAATGCAGGATGGCGAACTTCAATTCCTCATCGGCAAACGAGCCGATGGCGGGTATTGGCAAGCAATCTCCGGTGGAGGCGAGTACGCCGAAAACCCCTTGGAGGCAGCTCAACGAGAGCTGTATGAGGAAGCGGGGTTAAAAGGGCAAAACTGGGTCCAGTTGGAAAGCATGTGCACTCTTCCAAAAATATATTATCGTGGCCATGAAAGCTGGACTGGCATTAAGCACGTCATTCCTGAATATGCTTTTATGGCTCATTGCTCCGGTAATGAAACTATTTCGGACGAACATTCGGAATTAAGATGGGTTTCGGCTGATGAGGCTCACTTGCTGCTAAAGTACGATTCGAATAGGAATGTTCTGTGGGAGGCGTGTCAGCGTATTTGCTTCTAATACGATGCGGCAAGGGAGCTTCATAGCGCAGTATTACTATATATTTCATTACTGTTTGGACGTTAGCCACTATGAAATATTCTTTGATGTCAGTGGTTGTACTTCTATCCTCTGCAAGTTATGCAGGTGGCAACGCATTTCCAGTGACGGTTGAAAGTTTGGTAACCAACGGTCCCCAATTTAATGTCACCCTGAATATCGCAGAAGGTCATTCCTGGGATGAAGCTGAATGCCAGTTGATCAGGGTGTCCGGCTATTATGATGCGAAAAAATGGCAGCGTTATAAAGGTAAACCAATGAATGCCGAGTTGCATAAAGAGGCTTTAAAGACATTGGTGTTAGCGCAAGAGAAAAACACGCTCGTGTGGTTCGGGTATTTTGGTGCCGGCATGCAGCGTGAGTCCGAATGTACCTATCTCAGTAGAGGACTAATTGTGGAGCAGGGATACATATACTCAATCTATAACAGCATCTAGCATTCATTGGTATACCTGCTCTCACTGCGCCTTTGGTCTTAGGGAAAACTTGGAATTCTTTCCTGATTAGAAAAACTGCTTAACAGTTGGCTAATAAAAGTAGAGAGATGTAATCAAGCAGAGTTTAAACTTTGGGCAATATAAATGAATAAATTAAAGTTTTTCTACGGTTTGCTTTTTGGGCTATCTTTCTGCCTGATTATTTTCTCAAACGCTATGGCTGATACGGCTGACATACAAATTTGTTCGGATCACCCTGACGAGTTATATGCAAGCGGAGGCGTTTGTAAAGTGCATGCGACTGTTGTTCAAGAGATATCATCGCCAGTGTATCGCGCAATAGAGGGTTGTTTGGATGCATCAGTAAGTATCGAAAACAATGAATTCTTAGTTGATTGGAACATTGGTACTCCTCGCGCTAAAGCTCATGTTTATGAGAATGATCTAAATTATTGGATAGCTTTCAACATAAAAGGGGATGCCGGGGGCGGATTTATTTGTCTTGTAGAAAAGATGAAAAATAGAGTTGTATGGATTGAAGCTCAACATTGATATGCCGTGGTTTTTGAACTGCCTGATGTCCATGCTGCCGGGGTGTCATTGGCACAGAGATAAATAATCGAAAGGAACCGAGACTTTGAGTGAAAATGGAATCATTCTGATCGGTCCAATTGGTGCCGGCAAAAGCACAATTGGCAAGCTGCTTTCAAAGAGGCTTAATATGCCCCAATGTTCGATAGACAAGTATCGATGGGGTTACTACGAAGAGATGGGCTATGATAACGAATACGCTCAGCGCCTCAAATCAGAAGAAGATATAAATTTAAATAAGCATTTAATAGACCAAAAGTCGAATTATGAACTTGCGAAGCACATCGTATATACGGATGGCTCGGAGCCAGAGGATACGGCTTTGGAGGTTTTGGCAAAGATATATAGTGAATAATAAACTTTAGCTGAAAAATAGGCTAAATTTATACCTACCATTCTTTTAAAAGTTAAAAAGGAAATACATACATGGAAAAGGTTATCTAATCCCCCCCTCTCATTATTTCGGAAGAAACAACTAAACAGGAGTTTTATCATGCATCGATTATATTACTTTACCGTCATTTTTCTGCTGCTCTTTTCTTCATTATCAGTCGCACAAATTTCAGTGCTTTCTGATGACTTTGAGGCGGGCATCGGGAACTGGTCTAATGTCAGCTTAGATGACAACAGGAACTGGACGCGACATGTTGGTCCTACTCCATCGTCTGGAACGGGGCCGAACACAGGAGCTAATGGCAGCGGTTATTACATGTATTTGGAAACATCTTCAGGCTCTGCTTATTACTCAGGTGATTCTGCGATATTGCAAAGTCCCGCTATCAACGATGCGGGAATTAGCTTGGCTTTTCAATATCACTTATACGGTACCAATATTGGTACGCTGGCCGTTGATGTGCTTGTTAATGGCATTTGGATAAATAATATATGGTCCGTTTCCGGTCAACAACAGAACAGTAACGGTGCCGCCTGGTCTTCTGTTGAAGTTGATTTAAGCAATTATTCTGTATCTCAAATACGTTTTCGCGCTACGGCTGCTGGAGGGTTTTTGGGGGATATGGCGATAGATAATGTTGCCATTCTGTCCACCCCAAGTGGTCCGGTGGCACCGGCATTTAACAGTGATCCAATTATCAAATCCGGTGCTATTCCAGATGAAGTTTATAACAATAGCCTTGCTGGAGATGCCAGTGATGCCAACAACGATTCATTGATTTATACCAAAATTTCCGGTCCTGCCTGGTTAAGTATTGCAGCAAACGGAGAGTTAAGTGGAATACCTAATCAGGTGGACTTGGGGCTTAACTCATTTCAGATCGAGGTTAGCGATGGCCAATTCACGGATAGTGCAATATTGGAGATAGACGTTAACTATGCTCCGACTATATTGTTCAGCGATGTTTTTGAAGCAGGTTTCGGTAACTGGAGTAATACCGCATCCGGTGATAATCGGGAATGGCTACGTGATTCCCTCGGTACGCCATCCTCAGGTACGGGTCCAGCCACTGGCGCTAACTCAACGGCTTATTACCTCTATCTCGAAACGTCGTCAGGCCAAGCGTATTACACCGGCGACTCGGCAATACTGCTCAGTCCATCAATTAGCGATCTTAATATTCATCTTGTTTTCCAGTATCACATGTATGGTGCTGATATTGGCACCTTGTCCGTTGACGTATTATCGGAAGGCAGCTGGATTAATGATGTATGGTCTCTCAGTGGTCAGCAACAATTATCTAACAATGCCGCGTGGTCTACAGTTGATGTAGATCTAAGTGAATACAGCGTCTCGCAAATACGCTTTCGCGCCACCGCCGCTGGTGGGTTTACTGGCGATATGGCAATCGATTCAGTGGAGATAAATTCTCATTTTATTCCTGAGGAAGATGCGGATGCGGACGGCGTGATTGATGGCGTTGACTTATGTCCCGAAACACCGACAGGTGAATCGGTAAACAGTGATGGTTGTGCTCCATCGCAACTGGATACCGATAACGATGGTGTTATGGATAACGAAGATGTTTTTCCGTTAGATCCGACAGAGTGGTTGGATATCGACAGTGATGGCGTAGGTGATAACGGTGATGCATTCCCGAACGATCCGTCCGAGTCCGCTGATTCCGATGGCGATGGTGTGGGAGACAATGCTGATGTATTTCCTAATGATCCCACAGAAACTATCGATAGCGATAACGATGGTACGGGTGATAACAGTGACGTTTTCCCGAATGATCCCTCCGAGACAGCCGATTCCGATGAGGACGGCGTGGGAGACAATGCCGATGCATTTCCAAATGATCCTACGGAAACTATCGATAGCGATAACGATGGTGTAGGTGATAACAGTGATGTTTTCCCAAGCAACCCCTCCGAGACGGCTGATTCCGATGGTGATGGTGTGGGTAACAACGCCGATGCATTTCCTAATGACCCTACAGAAACTACCGATAGCGATAACGATGGTGTAGGCGATAACAGTGATAAATACCCCACCTTACACAGTGCGGTAGCTAATGTAACGATTCTTTCTCCAGCTACGGATACGTTAATTACAGCAGGAACACCACTGATTTTTGGTGCGCTTGCGAATGATGCTGTATTTGGTGATATTTCCGAAAATGTGCAATGGGAGTCGGATTTATCGGGTAGCTTTACACCCGACTCCAACACTGGTGAATTTGCATTGCCTCCCGGCGAACATGCGGTGGTTGCACTGATTACTGACAGTAATGGTAACCTCGCTTCACGATTTGTTCGCGTAGTCGTAACCAGTGACGAAAGTAGCGCCGTAGAAATTATCCCCAGTATGGAAGAGGTCACGGATGTATCCTCTGATGGAGCATTTTTTGTTGGGCACCAACAAGATCCTGGAAATAATCCACTTGTTATTGGGAGTGATACAGCAGGTTTATTGAACATGAATAGTGTTCGGGGTGCTTACGATTTTCGAATTTCTGATAATGGTGAAGTAGTTGCTAGCGTTTCCAACGGCTCGAATTACGACGCATTACTGATTAAGAATGGAAGTGGTTTAAATGAGAGCTTGGAGCTGACAGGTTTGATGGGCGCCTCCTTCTCTAGCTATGCGCTGGATATTTCTGCAGACGCTCAGACTATTGTCGGTATGTCATTCGCTCCTTCCGGTAAATTCGAAGCGGTAATATGGAATAACAATGGTGCTGTTACCAGCTTGGGTTCACTTGGAAATTATTATTACACGGAAGCCTTGCGCACATCGGATCAAGGCGGTGTGATTGTCGGTTTTGGAGGAAATGAACCCAATTTCATTACCGGTTCTCACAAGGCGTGGCGTTGGGATGCAAGCTCAGGGATTGCTCTGTTAGGAGACCTTGAAGGTGGAACACAGGGCAGTCACCCTGGCAACATGACGCCAGATGGTTCTGTGGTTGTGGGTTATTCCAGCTCCGATATTGGTATGGAGGCGTTTATCTGGTCAGCAGAATATGGAATGCAAGGGTTAGGTGTTGCATATACGGGTGCCTTTATCGATCCCATTGATATCAGCGCCGATGGAAATATTGTCGTTGGTAATTCAGATGCAGGACCGTTTATCTGGACCAAAGGATTAGGAGCACGTTCACTTCAGAACTATCTTCAAGAAGTATATGGAATTGACTTTGCTGAAAATGATCCTAATTCAACTTATACATTGCATACCGTTACTGCTATTTCAGATGATGGTCGAGTAATTACTGGGCGATTAAAACAGCGGAAGGGCGGCTATTATTATGACAATGGGTTTGTGGTCAGGCTTACCCCTAGAGAGAATGAAAATTTTGAAAAATCTTCTGTAGATTTTGGTGATCGTATTCTGACTACACCAGTTAGAGGGCTGTCTGGCGAAATTATTTTTGCCACGGATGACGATCAAGTGATTGCGTTAGACGAAAACCAAAATGTGCTATGGAGTTTTAATGTAGGCGCACAAATTTCACAGCCCAGTGTCAACCCTGGGACGGGCGATATCTATTTCGGTGCATACGACGGTGAAGTCTATTCATTGAGTTCCGGCGGCACTCTTAACTGGACTTATACGCCTACAGGTAAACTATTTTCCAAGCCGGCCATTGCACCTGATGGAACTGTCTATTTTTTGTCAGCAGGCTTTAGATTGCATGCGCTTGATCAGCAAGGAAACTTGTTATGGATGCAGTCTATTCCATTCAAGCAATATGACAATATGGCTTATTACTTTCCCGCCGTGAGTACGAGTGGTCAGATCTACGTGGCGAATTACGACGGTTTGTTGTATGGATTAAGTCCGCAGGGCACGATACTGTGGAGCTTCGACACCACACCTTATACCGCGCGATACAACTTCATTCGATCCCCGGTTGTCAGCGGCAATGGTATGGTGGCTGTCGGTGGTTCATTTGGAACGCTTTTTGCCTTTGATGAGTCCGGAGAATTAATGTGGGAATATAACGCTGGCGAGGTGCTTCAAACTGATGAGGCTGAAATACGACAAGCACCCGTTATAGACTCGAACGACGTCATCTATATACCAGTTGATACGTATCCCGATGATGGTGGATATGTCCAAGCCATCGATATCGACGGTACCCTCTTATGGCAAGGAGAGCTGAAAAGTCGAGCGCTTAGCTCTCCTGTAATTGACCCAGATGGAGGAATATTAATTCGTGACGGCTCTTATGGAGTTCGTTCTTTCTCCAGTAGCGGAAGTCTGAACTGGTTCTCTTGGCTCAATTCACAGTTAGTAACTGAACCTTTTGTGAATAGCAACCAAGTAATCCTGGGAGACACGGAGGGTCGCTTACACTTTGTTGACAAACCTTCGCTATAGAGCGAGTCGTTTGGTATTAAATTCTTCGAGCTGATTCGCCGTAGCAAGTCAGCTCGGATGATCACTTAAAAGTTTTGCAGATAAGATTTGAAGATCAGCCGCAGAAACAGCGACCTGGTCTTCTATCTTATTACTTCTTTTAATCCCGCAAGCATTAATTAAACGTAGGTCGGATTAGCCAAAGGCGTAATCCGACAATACAACGGCAGAAGAAATTTACCTCACACCAAAAACCAATCACACCAACCTACCAAAATTTCTACCATTTGCTAAATGCTTATACCGCCGCCGCAACAACAGCATACCCACCACTCCAACCACCAATAACACACCAGAACCCGGTGCGGGGATCGGTTTAATATCCATCGTCAAAATCGATCTGCCAATCCAGATACTGCCTTCGAGTACCGTAAAGCGCGCGGTGGAGTAGCCATCCTTGTTAATAAAGAACGGGTCAGGGTTTATCACAAAACCCTCCGGGGGAACTCGTCCAAAATCAAACCCATGGCCTTGAGACACCATATAAAATGGCCACTCCCATTTGCCATTTTTGGGGTCACGTATTTCGAGCGTGAGCGTAAATGAAGGCAGGTTGCCGTCGGGAACGAAACCATACTTGCGCATATCATGCGACAGCGTAACGAAGTGGCCGGGGTTGTAGACCTTATTAAACGTTAAAACATCCTCGACAATATAAGCGTGTGACAGCGAAGTAAGAAAAAGAAGAAAAACTGCAGACAGTAGCCGATAATTCCTCATTGCCAAATCCTCCTGAAAAATATTATTACTCTGACGCCAGATAAGCGTTGGTCTTATTACCACGCAAGTTATAAACCAGGTGTATGAAAGCCAAGGGAAATCAGCTAGCTAACAAAAGGCCTGTCATTCAATTCTTCGGCAATAAAAACGGTTTGATAAGTTTGTCGACATATTTCTTATAAATGGATGTCGATTTTAAAACCCGCTGTTCGACTATCGGGTACCACCCCGTTTAAGGAGACTGTTTATGGCGTCGACAATAATGACTGCTTCTGCATCGGACGAGTTGTCCATTATTAACACCATTGTTTTGGCTTTTGCTACTGATCCCATGGCACGTTGGTCCTGGCCGGATGCGTCGCAATACCTCAATGTCATGCCGCAGTTTATTCGGGCATTTGGTGGTGATGCGTTTCAACGTGGTAGCGCGCATTGCACTGCCGACCACCGTGGTGCCGCCTTATGGTTACCTCCTGGGGCCAGCCCGGATGAAAATGCCATGGGCGAAATTATTGAGGCGAGTGTGTCACCGGCTATGCTGGGTGATGTCTACGCGGTGATTGAAAAAATGGAGCAGTTCCATCCCGCCGAACCGCATTGGTATTTACCCTTGATGGGTGTCGACCCTGTTCTGCAAGGTCAGGGCTATGGCTCTGCGTTACTCAGCCACGCATTACAACAATGTGACCGTGAAGGTTCCCTGGCTTATCTCGAATCATCTAACCCCAGGAATATTCCACTGTATAAACGGCATGGTTTCCGGATAATTGGAGAGATTCAATCAGGCTCATCGCCGACGATGACGGCCATGCTCAGGGCACCTTCGCCACTGAAATAAAGTGGTGTTATAGTAAGCAAAACTTTCATTCATAAGGAGATTTACATGATCCAGTGTATCCGCAAATTAGTCGTTGTCTCTTCCCTCGCCATCATGGTTTCCCCCGCGTTTGCGGAAAATAGCGCGTGCTTAATGGAGGGTAGCTTCACCATGCTTGGGCAAACCACACAAATTAAAGATTGCATGGAGAGCGGCGGTGTAGCGCAAGAGCAATTTGTTGAGACTTGTGAAGGTATTTCCAATGCCGCTGTTGCCTTCGGTGCAGAGCCAGCCAAAATCACTTATCTTGCAGCTTGTCCCGCTGGTGCTCAGGGCTCCTGTAAAGGTTTATTTGGTTCGCCCATGACGGCTTATTACTATAAAAGAGATGCTGAAACGCTCGCCGATACCAAAAAAGGTTGTGTCGCTCAAGGCGGCGAATGGCATTGATGGAGAGTGGCATTGATCCTGATTGACTCCTAGCTTATGTATTCATAAGCGAAATGGCGAGAGAAAGGTAAAAGCATGAAAGCAAAAGAACGTGATGCATTGCTGGACATATTGAAAGCCCGTTTTGAAAAAAACATGAACCGCCATAAAGGGCTTGCGTGGGATAAGGTTCAGGCAAAGCTTGAAGCCAATACCAAAAAATTGGATGCACTTCATGAAATGGAGAAAACCGGCGGCGAGCCGGATGTGGTGGGTTACGATAAAAAAACTGGCGAATATATTTTTTACGACTGCTCGGCAGAAACACCCAAAGGACGCCGAAGTGTGTGCTATGACCGTGAAGGATTGGAATCTAGAAAAGAGCATAAGCCAGCAAACAATGCTATTGATATGGCTACCGCTATGGGAATAGATCTCTTGACAGAAGAGCAGTATCGAGAACTGCAACAGCTCGGCACCTTCGATACAAAGACGTCGAGTTGGTTAAAAGTCCCACCGGAAATCAGAAAGCTCGGCGGCGCTATCTTCGGTGACTCTCGTTACGGCAGGGTGTTTGTGTATCACAACGGTGCGCAGTCATACTACAGCAGCCGCGGTTTTCGCGGGTTATTGAGAGTGTGACTTTTCAGGGTTTCATCAAATAAATATCGGAGAGCGTATGAAAATAATAACTTACTTACTCCTGCTTCTGTCTTATGTTGTGCTGGCGGTCTCTGGTTGTAGCAATATAGGCAATGATGCTTCAGCGAACGCTCACTCAACGACGAAACCTGAGCGTATCGAGAATCATAGTGGAGTGGATAATCTCGATGGCTATAGCTGGATGAACCGCCCAACAGTATTCAATGTAAACAACGGCATTGTGTATTTTACATCTGAGCCAAAGACTGACTTCTTCAACGACCCTGAATCCGGAAAAGCCACTGCGACTGCACCGCTTTTATATAAAAATATTGAAGGTGATTTTGTTGCCACAGCACTCGTTAAGCCGGATTTTTCCGATACCTGGAATGCTGCGGCATTAATGGTTCATATCGACGAATCGACTTGGATCAAGTTTGCTTTTGAACGATCAGATGCAACCGGGAGAAGTATTGTCAGTGTCGTCACCAAGGGTGTATCCGATGATGCCAACGGTGCTGTGTTAGCTGAAAGCGACTCGGCCTGGCTGCGCATCATTCGTAAGGGGGATGTATATTCCATGCTGTGGTCAGAGGACGGCAGCCACTACACCATGGCGCGGTTGACAAAAATGCCAGCTTCTCCCAGTGTAAAAGTGGGCGTAGAGGTGCAAAGCCCTTTGGAGAATTCCGCGCAACATGAAATACACCTCTTTAATATCGAACACCGCACGGTCGACAATCTACGAACAGGCATCTAACAATCTTCATTATTAAGAGTAAAGGTGAACACATGTTCAGTACCGGATTTGCTGGCGGTAGCGCATTGACAAAAGTTGTTAATGAGGGTGTTAAAGATTTGGATAAAAATCTTGTCCTGAAATTTAACGGCGCTACAGAGTAGTTGATTGTTACGGAATAATTAGTAGAAGAAAGGCAGATTGCAAAAGTAATCTGCCTTTTGTGTTTCTTAAAGAGTATTTTTTATCGACAGGAGAACAGGTTTGCGACGCCTTGCATTAAGGATAACAGTAATAGCTACATTGCCTTTACTCGCCTGCACATCACCTGGCGGATCATCAACGGCAGAAAGCTCTGTGCCGTATGAACAAGATATTAATCTGGGTAATTTTTTTTCTGGCATAGACCCGGCTGATGCGACCTTTGTGGTCTATCACCCCGCGTCACATCAATTTATCAGGCACAACGCTGCGCGTGCACAGCAGCGTTTTATCCCGGCCTCAACGTTTAAAATTCCCAATTCGCTCATAGCCCTGGAAACCGGCGTAGCCGAAAATGCTGAGCATATTATTCCGTGGGATGGCGCGACGGCGGCAGGGTTCTGGTCACCTAACTGGTCGAAAGATCATACGCTTCGCTCGGCGTTCAAACATTCGGTTTATTGGTATTACCAATCATTAGCGCACGAGATCGGCGCGGAAGGGATGCAGGCATATCTTGATCAATTTCATTATGGTAATGGCTCCACGGCCGGTGGGCTGGACCAATTCTGGCTTCACGGTGGACTGCGTATTTCAGCGGATGAGCAGGTGCAATTCCTTGCGCGCATGTACAACGGAGAATTGGACATTTCACCTCAGTCCGTGGCGATTGTTAAAGATTTGATGATCCTGGAGGATAACCCAGCCTATCGACTCGGCGGTAAAACGGGCACCGCCGATGTTACGCCCACCCGCGAGCTCGCCTGGCTGGTGGGTTATGTTGAGCGAAATAATGATGTATGGTTTTATGCACTCAATATGGAAGGCGAAGATGTGTGGGAGCGTTGGGGCAAACCCTCAGCACGCTTAGCGTTGGTGCGCGATCTCCTGCAAGAATTGAATGTTATTCCATCTAAGTCATAACCACATACAATTTCAGCATAATTTACCGGTTAGTAACGTAACAGGAGGCATAAAAATGAAACCAGCACTTTATTTTATTACGGTAGTGACCAAAGATCTGAATAACGCTATCAAACTTTATCAAGAAGGGCTTGGCCTGCCACTGACTGCAAAGGGTCCAGGCAACGAGGAACCGGTATACGCGAAATTTGATTTACAACATGGGTTGTCACTGGTGCTTGTGACGGAGCAGCAGTTTCAGGAGTTTACCCACATTGATACACAGGGAAGCCGTTCAAGTCAGGTGATTTTCAGCTTACCGAAGACCTCTCGGGAGGAGGTGAAAGCAGCCTATGAGCAAGCCATACAACTGGGCGGTAAATCTTTAATCGTCCCGGCAGATCGAGAAATAGGTTATTCGGCATCCCTGTTGGATCTGGATGGAAATGTGATTGAAATTATTCTTGATGAAGAGTTGCCGGAGATCATGTTAGCTGAATAAGTAGTAAGGACTGCCAGTATATCCTTTTATTTCTGATCCTCCGGCTCAATCCTCTCCAGATTTCCATCAAACATCGCCGCCAATAACAACTCGCCATTCTCGTTCACACGGAATTCCCCATAACGCGCGGCTTCATAAGCCTGCGCGTGACCTTCCTGAAAAAAGAAGGCATTGGTGGCGAATTTGACTGCGCCGTTGCGCACGCGGTAGTGCAGTTTAATTTCGTTATTGGTTAGTGGCTGTTCATCTTGCAGATGTTGAAATGTGCCTATGCGTTTTTCATCCAGGCTGACCACCACATAAGCATCGCTGGCTTCAGCGTTGCGGTTCCAACCGCGATACTCTTCAGATTTCGGCAGTGCTTCATACACTTGCTGCGCGACGCGAAAGTTCAATGCCATGTAATCGCCTTGCATCAGCGAGCGCGGGTCTACCGGTGCGAGTTCGAGGTAGACGACCTGCCCTTCTGCCAGATGTTTTTCTTTGCCGATGATGGATGCATTCACAATGCCGAGTACGGCGATCAATGCCACTAGCGCAATGATTTTATTCATAGGATTTCTCCTGCTTTACTGGAACAAATCTCAGTAGCAGCCAACGCCAGGCAAGTAACACAACGCCAATAACAAACAGCGATAAGGATTTGTTCAATAAGCTGGTGTCGAGCAGGTAATAGTAAGTCGAGATATAAAACAGCAACGCGATAATTCCCAGGCCCATCAATACGCGATGACTGTTGGCAAAACCGAGCAGCAATATCATTAAGCCGACGGTAATGCCGCGCGCTTCCAGCGAGACCAGGCACAACACAAGCGTGCCGAGTAAAATCACCAAAGGGGCGGGTTGTGACAGCCTAGTGAAATAACGTTGCAGCAACTGCCAGATAAAAAACAGCACCACCAGTCCCGTCAGTGCCTCGCCCATCCAGGGGGTAATAAGAGGTGGTTGCTCGTTGTATCGGTAATGCCAGATCATCAGTTCCTGGCCGAACAGTGTGGTGCCTTTCAGAACAATTAGCGCGAAGACCAAGCCATAGCCCAGCGCGTGAATTTTTTGTAGATGGGCCGCGTAGTTGAATTCATGTAACCATAACCAGGCGGCGCCAAACAGAATGACGCTGCTGAACAGATAGGGCAGTTGCGCATAGGTCAGCGCGACAGAAAATGCCAAGGCGGCAACGAAGCTGGAAAAAACGCGATGAATAAAGTTTGGCATGACCCACGCGAGCAGACATTGCATTATCCCGATCAACCACCAGATGCTGCTGGTATTGTCGTCGAGGAGTTCGAAGAACGAATAAGCAATCCAGCCTTGCCCGGCGAGGCTGATTGCCAGGGCGAGATGTTCTACAAATTCATTGCGCGGTATGCGCAATAAACCGTACGCGCCGGCGACCATCAGTATGCCGATGATGAGGCTGACGGTGGTATCGCGCAGAATTATTTCAATGCCGAGCGCTAAAAATGCTATCAGGAATATGGCGGCCAACCAGCCGGAAAATGCCAGCAAAACTTTGATGTACCAGGGGGATGGCATTTCATCGCGCGCTGGCAATTCACCGTCGACTAATCCGGCGGCATGCAATTGTGTCCACAGATGTTGTGTGTCTCGACTCATGCCTGTTGCTCCCTCTGAACCTTGCGCAACCAGATGGCAGCAGCACTGCTTAAACCGATAATCAGTAATGCCAATAATAAAAATATGCCGGCTTCATCTATGCCGCCGGATAAAAAGTTCGCGATAAATGCAACGATTACCACGATGCCGGATAAACAGCCGCCAGCGAGCATAAATACATCGATTTTGATTTTGCGGTAATAGAAAAACAATGCCGCCGAAAACAGTAACCAGGCGAGCAGTGGCCAGAGCGTCTCAGCATCATCAAAAATATTGTAAAGCGCGAGCCAGGTGGCTGGGATTCCGCAGCCCACGGCAATCAAACGAACCGCCCAGGCTTCGTTAAGCCAAGGTAATTTTTTACTGAGCAATTCCCACACGATCAGCGCAGGAATATTAATTGCCAGTAATAACCAAAAGAGCCCAATGTCGGACCACAACATAAAGCCCCAAAAGCCACCGAAGGTTTGGTAGTACAGCACGCCGCTGAGGTTGATCAACGCGAGCCACAGAATCCAGATGGCGGGAAAGCGGGCGATCAACGCCCAGGGCAACATCAACAAGGCCCAGTTAAAAAATAATTCCCAGGGGTCGGCACCGGTTTGATAAATCTGTCCGTAGAGTGCGAGTAATACGCCGAGGCTGATACAGGTAATCAGCAGTGCAACCTTGGCGATGACCGCATCCTGATGCCAGCGCCAATAAACGGCGAGACTTAACACCATAAATACTTGTACCAGGCCAAATTTGGCAAAGCGGCCGAGGTCGGTCCAGTTGTAAGCGATAAAAAATAACAGCGCAAAAACAATGGCCAAACCGCCGAGCCACAGCAGTAACTTATCAATGAAATGGCGCCAGTCTTTTAACGAGGGATGCAAATGAGCGAGTTGCACGGCTGCTGGAATATGTTCCGCTGGCAGCGCGCCCTGCTCGATCAGGTCCACCAGCGCATCGCGTGGTGAAGGGGGAATGGGGTTCATCGTCGGGCTTCCTTGTGAACACATGCGGTGCCGTCATAGTAGTGATTGGCACCCGCGATTGCCACAGGGCGGTGATGGCCGGGAGATTAATCTGCTGAGGGTTCGCTGGGCGGCTCTTCCATCCGCCCCACCAGTTGTTGATACCAGCCGTGACCGATCCAGGCGGCGGCCAGCAAATAAGGTATTGCCCCCGGTACCCACATAATCAAGCCCGCCAATTGCTGATCCATCAGGCTGCGCGCTTCGCCGTAGAGCGGTGCCCGGGCAAAGGTCAGGACCGCACCAAGAAACCCGGTGTGCATGAGGGTAAACAGCAGTGCCAGCAAAGCCCAGGGCGCATGGCGGCGACGATTGCGCAGAATCGCCCACCAGAAAAGGCCGGCGCCCAGCAGAAAGCAACTGTGCTCCACCAGGTGCCACCAGGGATCTTCCACCGCCAGCATGTAGAAGTAAGGCGTATGCCAGAACCAGATGACCGCACCTTGCAGGTAGGCCACCAGCATCGGGTGACGGGTGAGTTTCAGCATCGGCTTCCAGCCCCACACCAAGAGGCGTCCGCTGCCGGCAATCACTTGGGCCAAAGGGCGGCTTATTACCCAGCAGGGCGCGATGACCACCAGCAGTAACATGTGTTGGGTCATATGGGCAGCCGTGCTGGTTTCTGCCCAATGGTCGAGAGGGCCGAGTAACGCGGCAGCGCAGATCAGGGCGGCGAGATGGAACCAGACTGTTTTAAACCGCCGGGCCGGGCGGCGCCAGGTGCCGATTAGATAAACCAGCCAGAAGCCCGCCAACAAGCCCGCGCTAAGCAAGCCTGCGATGCGTTCACTGCCGGTGCCATTCACTGGACTGTGTGCCCATACCGGTTCAATCAAGAGCAGCAGCGCAATCCAGATCAACGTGCCAAGCCCCTTGCGCTGTCGCTTTACAGGCACGGCGGTAAACCCAGGATCGGCAGGCCAACCGCGAAGGTCGCGATAGCGGCGGTAACGTAGCCGGCAAAGGCAACCCACACGACGAACCGGCGATTATCGGTACTCGGCCGCGCCTGCCAACAACGGTAGGCCAGACCCAGCAGGAACAAGGTCGTGAACAAGGTTATCCCCAGCAGCATCGCGTTGATCCAGGTCACATTACCCAGTCTTAACGAGGGTGGCGATACCGCGCAGGCGACCGACAATCCGCCATACACCACGACAAACCAGACGCTCCAGATGATGAAGCCCATGGCCATTTGGATGGGATGAACAATGACGCGCATCATGCACCTCCCCAACTGATGGGAAGTAAAAGAAAGGCCGCGCAGCTCACCCAGAAAATGCCCAAGGTATAGATCCAGAAAGGACGCAGCACGACCGGTTCATAAGGCAGCCCGGCACCGACATAACCCAGACGCACCCGCATAGCCTGCATGGCGGTGAGGATCGGCAGCAGGCTGCTGTGGATCATCAGGTAGATCAGCATCACCAACAGCACCGCATCGTGGGCCAGGCGCAGGGGTTGTAAGTCAGCGGCCAGCAGCACCCATAACAAACTGCCGGCATGCAGCAGGCTCAGGAACGCGGCCAGCCACAGCTTGAGTTCCAACCCCTTGGTCTGGCCCTCGCGCAACCGGGCCGTCAGTTGATTGAACCCCCAGGTTGCCAGCGTAAGTAAGCCACCACTCACTACCAGCGGCAGCCAGGCGATAGGGTTTTCTTCCGGTACCGACCAATTGGGCGCTACCGTCCACAGATAAAACCAGCCGAACAATAGCGACAGGTAGAGCGTGCCATTGGCCAATAGCCCCACCACCATGCCCCACAGGCCGGGGCCATTATCGGTGCGTGAATGTAAGGGCGGGTCTGTCGGGTCGTCGGCACGCACGGGTTCCGCAATGGGATGAGCGCCGTTGTGCCAGCTCCAGCGCAGGATAAACACCAGTGCCCCGATGACCGCCAGTAACGCCAATGTGTAAGCGCCTACTAACAGGCTGATACACACCACCGCCAGGAATAGCGACACCTGCAAGGGCAGCCAGGAGTTGGTGGGCAGGTGGATGATCTCCTTCACCTTGCCGGTGATGGCGTCGATGCCGTAGGTTTCGCGTCGGCCGTGTTCGAAGGTGGCCAGATGGTGCTCACCGGCGGGAATGGTTTGGGGTAGATCCGGGTGATCCCACAAGGGGTGGCGGGTACGCACCTCCGGCAGGCTGGCGAAATTGTAGGAATTGGGCGGCATGGACACCGCCCACTCCAGCGTATCCGCACCCCAGGGGTTGGGCTTGGCTTTGCGGCCAAAGCGAAAATGCAGGCTGATATCCAACAGGATCATGGCGATCCCCGCCGCCATCACAAACCCGCCTACCGACGACAGGAGATTCAGCCAGTCCCAGCCCAGCCCGGTGTCGTAGGTGTAAATCCGGCGCGGCATGCCCATCAGGCCGGTGACGTGCATCAAGAGGAAGGTCGCGTTAAAGCCGATAAAGGTCAGCCAAAAGCCCCAGCGGCCCAACTTCTCCGAGGGCATCCGCCCGGACAGGTGCGGCAACCAGTAATAGAAGCCGGCGATCAGCGGAAACAGCATGCCGCCCACCAGCACATAGTGCATATGGGCCACCACAAAATGGGTGTCGTGCACCTGCCAGTTGAACGGCACCAGTGCCAGCATCACCCCGGTCAGGCCGCCGGCGACGAAGATCACCAGGAAGCCGATGATCCACAGCATCGGCAAGGCAAACACCACCCGTCCGCTCCACAGCGTGGCCAGCCAGGCAAAGACCTGAATCGCAGTAGGGATGGCTACCAACATGCTCGCCACAGAAAAGAATGCCTGGGCCAGGTGTGGAATACCCACAGTAAACATGTGATGAACCCACAGGCCAAAACTGATAAAGCCCATAAGGATGATGGCCAGCACAATCCAGCGGTAACCGACCAGCGGCCGCCGGGCAAACACGGGAATCAACGTAGAGACAATGCCCGCTGCCGGCAGGAAGATGATGTACACCTCCGGGTGGCCGAACAGCCAGAACAGGTGCTGCCAGAGCAAGGGATCACCGCCGCGACTCACATCAAAAAACGCAAAGCCGGCCGCCCGTTCCAGTTCCAGCAGGATGCTGGCGAGGATCAGGGGCGGAAAGCCGAAGATGATCATCAGCGACATGGCGAGGATGTACCAGCCGAAGATCGGCATCTTGCCCAGGGTCATGCCCGGTGCACGGGTGCGCAGGATCGACACCACCAGCTCGATCCCCGCCGCCATGGCCGAGATCTCCACAAAGGTGATGCCCAATAACCAGAAGTCCGGCCCTTTGTCGGGCGAAAAATTCTTGTCACTCAGCGGCGTATACATAAACCAGCCCGCATCCGGCGCCATCTCCAGTACCAGGCTGGAGAGGATGATTACGCCGCCGAACACATAGCAGTAATAACCCAGCGAACTGATGCGCGGGAACACCAGATCGCGGGCGCCGAGCATCTTGGGGATCATGTACATCGCCAGCCCTTCGAGTACCGGGATGGCGAACAGGAACATCATCACCGTGCCGTGCATGGTGAATATCTGGTTGTAGGTGGAGGCGCTGACGATGTCCTGGTTGGGCAGCGCCAACTGGGTACGCAAGATCATCGCCAGCACACCACCGATCAGGAAGAACACCACCCCCGTGACAATAAAGCGCAATCCCACTGCGGTATGGTTTACGGCTGACAGCGCACGCCAGCCGGTGGGGCTGTCCCAGATGCTGGCGAAGCGGCGGTCGAGTTCTGCCTCGGGCAAGCGGTTGTCAGTCACGGGCATGAGTCTCCAGCCATTGGTTAAACGCCTCCACAGGATGGGCTTCGACGGTAAATTGCATATGGGCATGGTTGAGCCCGCAGAACTCGGCGCACTGGCCGCGATAGCTGCCGGGCCGGTCGGCCTGTAAGCGCAACACATTGGTGCGGCCGGGTATGGCATCCAGCTTGCCGCCCAGGCGCGGTACCCAAAAGGCGTGAATCACGTCGGCGGTGGTGAGGTGGATATCTACCGGCTGGCCGATGGGAATATGAACCTCATTGCGCAAAGCGATACCAGTATCCGGGTAGTTCACTTCCCACCACCACTGGTGGCCGGTCACCTCGATCACCAGCGCCTCGCCGGTTTCCGGCGGCAAGGGCAACATGCGGTGGCCGATGGGGATACCAAACGCCAGCAGCACGATCACGCTGGCGGTGGGCAGGATCAAGCCACCGCCGATAATCCAGCGACGTTGCGCGCGCAGTTCGTCCGGGTCATTGCCCGGTTCCCCGGTGCGCCGGATGGCGTAGAGCCAGAAACCCACCACGCACAACAACACCAGCGCGGAAAACGTAAACATGCTCCACCATAAGATGGCCACCGCTTGGGCGCTGCTGCTGGCGGGGTCGAGGGCGGAATAGGGGCCGGAGCAGGCTGTCAGGCAGATGCCGACACATGCCAATCCCCATTTTTTCGCCGCGCATTGCCAGTGGATGCTGGCGCACGGAATGGTTGCCGCTTCGCGCGCTAGGATGGCCGGCATCGGTTCTGCCAACCCCGTCGCCACAGGAGACACGCCATGGTGATCGAAGCCATCAACAGCCGCATGGCCATTCGCGGCCATCCTATTCACCCGATGTTGATCCACTTCCCCGTAGCGGCCTTGCTGGGACTGATTGCCACCGACCTGGCTTACATCTTCAGCGGGGATTACTTCTGGGCGCGGGCCAGTCTCTGGCTCGCGGGCGTCGGTGCACTGGGCGGTTGGGTCTCGGGGTTTGCCGGTTTGATCGATCTGCTCAGCGTGAGCCAGATCCGCCGCCTGATCACCGCCTGGTGCCACGCGATCCTGGCGGTGATGCTGTTGTCCCTCGCCTCGCTCAACTGGTTGTTTCGCCTGGATACCGCAGATGTGAATATCTTCCCTTGGGGACTCTACCTGTCGCTGCTGACCGGCGTGTTGATCGCCAGCGCCAGCTATCTGGGCGGACGCCTGGTGTACGAACATGCGGTGGGGGTGGAGGTGGAGGAGCCGCCGGGGATGTTGTAGAGCGAGCCATGTCATACCCAGGCACCCCGCATGGGCTTGGCTAACACCAACCACACTATCAGCACCATCAACAGGCACAGGACACCGCCCAGCAGGCAGCACCAGAAATGCACGCGCCCTTCGCTCTGGCGCTCGGCGCGCAGGATCAACAGGCCGGTAAACATGTGGCAGATCACCAGCGCCGTCACCAGCGTCAGCTTGGCAATCAGCCAGACTTCCACGGTGCGGTTCACCAGAAACACAATCGTGCCGGCGATGATGGCAATCAGGGCAGAGGGGGTTGCGATGCGCACAAACACAAAGCGCGCGACGGCGTTATGCTCATACCGCAGCTCGCGGATATCCAGCTTCTCGCGTGTATTGGACGCAATCAACGCCGGCAAGTACAGCAAGGCTGCACACCAGAACAGCAGTGCGATGATATGCAGCACGAGAAACCAGAGCATCAGGATGCCATCTCCCTTCATAAGTCCTGTGATCGCCCGGGAATGGCGCTAAACCGCCGCCGGCCTCCGCAGTATCCAATAGGCTCCGGTGAAACTCAGTGCGATGGGTGACATAGGTGAGGTGTTGGATGGAGATGCGGTGTTGTAAGGTACGATGATGGGAATGCGTAGGTCGCATTAGGCGCGCCGCGCCGTAATCCGACACCGGCCTTAAAAATAGAGATAAACCATCACCAGGGCCAATGTCCAACCGGCCAAAGCAATCCACTTCCATACCCGCTCCGGATGCCGTTCCATCAACGGTTTTTGCTTTGCCGTAAGCCACGCGGGGTTAGGCCGCTTGATGTCCTGCAACCATTCAGACAACGCTTCATAACGGCCATTGGGGTGAATATCCAGCGCCTTTTCCAGCGCCTGATCCAGCCAGTTGGGCACCAGCGGGTTGTATTGCATGGCAGAGTTGTAAGTCAGCCGCTGAAAACTTTTTAAATCCATCGCCGCGCTGTACTGGCTGCCGTAGGGCAACTTGCCGGTGAGCATTTCGTAAAGCAACACCGCCAGCGAAAACTGATCCGAACGCGGCCCGACCTTGCCGCCGTAACGGTATTCCGGTGCGGAATAATCGAGCGTACCGAGAATTTTATCGCGCAGAAACGGCGCGCCCATCTCCTGAATACCGGCCACCCAACAGGAACCGAAATCCACAATCATCGCGCCCTTGCTGCTGATCACGATATTGTCCGGTTTTAAATCCTGATGCAGGGTTTCCTTGCGATGAAAGGCGCGGATGCCGCGCGCTAAATGCTCGGTTAATTCCACCGCATCGCTGATCGCCAGGGTGCCGCGTTCTTTCAGTAATTGGGTGAGCGTCGGGCCGGGAATATATTCGGTGAGGTAATACAAACAGGAACGCGCCGCCGGTGGTGTTACCACCCGCGCGACATGGGGGCTTTGAATGCGCGCACCGATCCAGGATTCCAGGGCAAAGCGTTCGATGTACGCCGGGTCATCCTGAAAAATCACCGAAGGTGTTTTCATGACCAGCAGCTGATTCTTTTCGTCGCTGACCAGATACACCTGGCTGCGATTGGATTCGTGCAGGATTTTTTTTACCGTCAATCCATCGAGTTGCTGGCCGGGCGATAACAAGGGCGGAAACGGCAAACGCGATAAAACCTGCATCGCATCTGTCTGGCTGGCGCTGCCCAGTTGCTCGATACACGCCACCTGAATACTGAGATTATCGTCGCTGTTGTGCTGTAAAGCTGCCGCGATGGCGGCGCTGCATAATTGATCAAGGTCATCGCGGTGTTGCTGAATCAACGCAGAAAATTCGTTGGTGGGAATCACCTCGTGGATACCGTCGCAAGTCAGGATAAACAGATCGCCCACCTGTAACTCCACGGTGTGCATATCAATTTCCAATGACGGGTCAGCGCCCAGTGCGCGGCTTAAATAATTGGTGGTGCGATCAATGCGTTGGGTGTGGTCGCGGGTGAGCGGTTCGAGCGAGCCATCGCGCAAGCGATAGACCCGCGTATCGCCGACATGAAAAATAAAACCACTGTCGCCTTTTAAGATCAATGCAGAAAAGGTACTGAGGTAACCTTCGCCATACACACTGTTCTGGCTGCGGCCCCACAAACTGCTGTTGAGCGATTGAATCACGCGCACAGCCGATTGTTGCGTGCGCCAGGTATCCGGCGTGGCGTAATAATCGGTGAGAAAACCGGTGATGGCTGTTTGACTTGCCTCGCGCGCCGCTTCACTGCTGCTGACGCCATCCGCAATCGCAATGGCGATGCCTTTGCTGGTCAGGGCCGCACCGTCCGGCAGGCGCGCGCCCACCGTATCCTGATTCTCCGGTTTACGCCCCGCCTCACTGCGCTGCGCAAAACGAATCTGTAACGCCGACTGCAAATGCTCCATAACGTGCTTAGGTCAATTCAATCTGCTGCACACTGCCATCGGCCATTACTTCCGTCATATGCCCTTGCGGTTCTTTCAAAAGTTGCACAAATCCGAGCACCGTAATTGCCGTTGCCGTAATGATCAAAAAGAACGTGCCGATATCCATAAAACTGTACACGGTCAGGAAGGTGACGCCACCCACATTACCGTACGCACCGGTCATACCCGCGATCTGGCCAGTCATGCGGCGCTTGACCAACGGCACCATCGCAAACACCGCACCGCAACCAGCTTGCACAAACAGCGAACAAATAATCACAGCCGCGAAAGCAAAAACCAACGGCCAGGTCGCGGTGATCTGTGACATCAACAAATAACCTACCGCAACACCGGCAAGGATAATTGACATGGAACGGCGACGGCCAAAACGGTCACTGAACCAGCCGCCACCGGGACGCGCCACCAGATTCATAATCGCAAAAGAGCCGCCCAGCATGCTCGCCTGCGCCAATGACAAATCCGTAAAGGTTTCCAGAAAAAAAGCGGGCAATACCGACACCACGGCCAGCTCGGAACCGAAGGTAACAAAGTAAGCCCAGTTTAAAATAGCAACCTGTTTGAACTCATATTTATCGTGCTGCGGTGCGCCGTTTTTCAGCATGTCTTTATTGACACGATAGATTTGCGAGAACTGGAATAAAAATAACGCCAGCAAAACCCCGTAAAGCACATAGCTGGTGGCATAACTCAACAAGCCTAATTCATGGGGCGATAATTTCCACGCGAGGATGGCCAGCACAACGTACATGGGTACATTCATCGCCACATAAAACCAGAAATCTTTTTTGCTGGTAACTTCAAGGCCGCCGGATTTTTTGGGCTTGAAATAGGTAGAACCCTTGGGGGTGTTGCGTGCGGCGTAATAAAAGAAGCCGCCGAAGATGATGGCAAATACACCCGTGGTGCCGATGGCGTAACGCCAGCCGAGTTCACCACCAAACAGGGTCAATGCTAACAAAGGTACGAGGAACGCCGCTGCCGCTGCACCGAAATTACCCCAGCCGCCGTAGATGCCTTCGGCTAAACCAACTTGCCGTGCGGGAAACCATTCACCAACCAGACGAATACCGATCACAAAACCCGCGCCGACAAAGCCGAGTAGAAAACGAAACAGTGCTAACTGTTCAAAAGATTGCGCGCTGGCAAATGCGAGGCACAACAGGCCGGAGGCGATCAACAAACCGCTGTAAATCGCTCGGGGCCCGAATTTATCTACCAGTATGCCGATCACAATCCGCGCGGGAATGGTCAGCGCAATGTTCATGATTAATAACGCTTTCCACTGCGCGTCTGTCATGGCGAAAGCTTCCATGATCAACGGCTTGAGTGGTGCCAGGTTAAACCAGATCATGAAGGTCAGGAAAAACGCAAACCAGGACAAATGCAGAATGCGGATGGAAGGTTGCGACAGGTCGAGCAGATTCAATTTAACGGAGCTCATGAAACATCATCCATTGGGCAAGTCGGCGGACAAGCGTCAGCCGGTGTTCAAATTTGGGTCATGGTTTTTGCCACAATATGAGCGCGACGGGTATTCAGTTTCAGAGAGTGCGCAGTTGTGTGGCGTTTTTGATTTAGCAATGCTTATGCCAGTATGAGGATTTACGAAGAATCAAGGGCTTAGGCAGGTTTTGCCACGCGTTTGGCAGTGGGTATCGCGTCGAAAAAAGCGGATTCGCCCTAAATAAAAGCACAATGAACTTATTTGGTGCTCAAAAATAATGCCTGTATATCTAAAAACTGAACGTTGAAAACGAAGTTTGGTTTTACTCGTTGCGCCTGAAAAATTTGCACGCATCATGCACCACTCACATGCTTTATTAAGGTGCACTACATGTAGGTCGGATTAGCGCAGCGTAATCCGACACCGCACCTGCCGTGCACCAATAACATTCAACGGGGATTTTGTTGGTCGGATTAGCCAAAGCCGTAATCCGACAATGTGGTCTATAGGGCGGTGCCCGGGATATTCGCGTCGGATTACGCTGCGCTAATCCGACCTACTACGATTGATCAACTCGCGGCAGTTGGTGTTTTCGGCATCGCCGCTTTCGATAAATGGCAGGATCGCCGCGAAGGGCGATAGCAGGGTTCCCAAGGCTACGGCAGCCGCGCCGCGCGACAAAGTGCGTTCAGTATCCAGGCCAACTTCCGGTTCTTTTAACCGGCCCGATACCACTACCGGAACGCGCAAGGAAAGCAGGCTGTTATCCTTGGGTTTTGCATCCAGCTTGGCATTGATGACTTCGTCTTCCATATCGATGGTCATGTTGCCGACCAGCAGAGAGTCTTCGGTATCCAGCACCACCACATCCGACGTCAGCAAGCCATCTTCCACATTGAAATCGGCGAGGCCGCAACGAATACGCGTGGATTTATCCTGGCCCAGAAAAAGTGGTAATGCCTGACCGATGTCGAGATCCGACGCTTCCATTAATAACAAACTGATCTTGCCATCGGCCATCACAATCGCCAGTTCACCGTTGCTCGCGGCGAGCACTTCCGCCAGCGAAGCGCCCTGGCCGGTGAGGGTAATCTGGCCGCCGAATAAACCTTCGGTGGTGTCGGCAAAGCGTGTGCCGGCAAAAAATTGCGCGAGGCTCAGGTTGCGCAGGTTGAGATCCAGCTTCATTGGCGGCACATCCTGTTGAGCGTCCACTTCAATCATGCCATCGATGGTGCCGTCGGCCAGTACGACTTTTAAGGGGTCAAGCTTTAATAAACCGTCCTGCAAATCAAAACGCACATCCATCCCTTTGAATGGCAGATTGGGCGCTTCAATACGTGCGGCGTGCAGCGTGACATCCAGGTCGGTGCCGCGCAGACGTTCAACACGCAATGGCACGTCGGGAATCAGATTGGGGCTGGCTTCTTTTTCGGCGGCAGCTTGCTGTTGTTCCGGCGAGGCTTCTTCGCCGGACGGTGACAAACCGATAAAACCACCGAGATCCTGGCTGTCGAGTAAATTGGACGTTAAATTCGCTTTCAAAAATCCGCGTTCACCGCGCGTGTCGTAAGTGAGGTTGCCGGAGAGATCGCTGCCGCCGACCTCACCTTTAAACGCTTCATAACCCCATACGCCGTCTTTTTTGGTGAGTTGGCCCGCCAGTGTATAAGGTGGTGTTGGCGGCAGTGGAATAGCCGTGAGATAAAACAAATTTGCCATGTTATCGCCGGCAATATTTAACGAAGCATCAACTCCCGTGAGTTTTATCGGATCGCGGAAACTGCCGTCGACAACGACTTCGGTATCACCCATGGTTACCCGTAAAGTCAGTGGGTAGTCGCGCGTGGAATCGCGCAGGGTTTCGAGGGATTCGCCGGAGGCTTCCAATTCAAAGGTTTCGTCCTGAATGCTGCCGGTACCGGTTATCGTAAAATTTCGTTCTGTTTTCTTATTGTCTGATTCACCGCCTTCTCCGACGACGGTGTCCAATGCCAAATCCAGAGTAAGTCCTTTCGTGTGATCGCGGTAGATAACCTGGCCTTCGCGCAACTCCAGCATACCGATCAAAGGAAAATCATGGCGGCTATCTGGCTCAACCGCTTCCTGCGCAGCGTTCGCCGTGGATAATGCAGGGAATTGCCAGCTGTTTTCGTCGGCAGATTTTTTTTCGAGAGTCAGGCGCGGCTCAACCAATACAATATCGCCGAACTCCAATTTTCCTATTAATAATTTTAACGGTTTGAAACTGAAGTCCAGCGTCTCGATACTCGCCATGTTTTCATCGGGGTACCCCGGCGCATTGGCGAGACGTAATTTTTCCACATGCACATCGGTGTGCGTGAAATGCCAATCAATATCCAGATCGCCAGCTATCACCAGTTCGCGGCCGAGGCGTTTGCTTCCCTGATTTTCCGTCAATGAACGCACCAAAGGTTCAGAAAAAATAATGATCAGGATGATCGCCAGAAACAGCACACCGATGAGGATGCCGAGCGCAGTCAATAATTTATGTTGACGAAAAGTGTGTGCTGACATAGTGCCTCGCCCAGTCCTTAACAAGGGCGCCGATAAACAAGCGCAAGATGACCACCTAATGACAGTTTGACGAATTCATGATGACAACTATGCCAGGCCAGCTCTGTGCGACACCACACTCTGGTAAAACGCGTCGCGCGTTAATCATCTTGTGGTTCAAGAACTTATCGACATGCTGACCAGCAATACACAAAAGCCTGTAAACAAAACATTAAGGGCGGGAATTATTCACGGCAGTGTTCGTCAATTATTTAACGAGGTTAAATAAACAGGAGAAGCGTCATGAAACAAAGTATGCGCCAAGACGGCATGAGTCAGCAGCAGGGTAACCAGAGACAAACGCAATCGCCGATACAAACCCAATCATTGGACGACAATAATCGTCCGGCGGAAATTGATGAATTGGATTTTGAAGAGGAAGAGCGCCCGAGCAAAGCCGGCGATACACCTGACCCGGCTGATGTGCAACATTATCGCGCCGCCGAACGTGCGCGTGAGGCTGGTTTGAGTGGCGCCGCTGTGCCCGATGATGATTACACGAATGATGATCTGACACCGGAAAACCTGATAGCAGAAGACGGCGCGCGCTCATCCAAAGAACCCGGCGGTGAGGAACCGGCGGAGTGGGATCTCACGGAAAAATATGATGTAGGTGGCGGACACGGTTTTGATGAAGCAGAACTGGCGCGGCGCGATCCGCTCGATAAAAAACCCTGGGATGGCGATGCAGATGAACCCCTGGAATCGCTGCCGGAAGCGGGTGAAGATTACGTTGCTGCTGAGGACGATGAAGAAGATCGCACGGCTGATTGATTAGGTCGGATTGCGCGGCGTTGCACGCCGCTAATCCGACCTACCTGGATACACCGTCGCACCCTAGGTCGAATTAGCCACAACGTGGTGTAATCCGACACAGCCACCAAACCCTTCTCCTCCCGCCCAAAAAATAAAAACACCCCCCGCTATATTCCCATCACCAAATTCGCTACATTAGCGCCCATCTTTTTCATCGGAGTTTCAAGCATGACGTGGTTATTGTTGGGTGCCGGTTTGGTGTTGTTGGTCATTGGTGCAGACTTATTGGTTAAAGGCGCCGCGCGGCTCGCCGCCAACTTCGGCGTGCCCAGTCTGGTGATCGGTTTGACCGTGGTAGCCTTCGGTACCAGTGCGCCGGAATTGGCTGTCAGCGTTAAAGCCGCGTTTTCCGGTCAGGCAGAGCTGGCCATTGCCAATGCGGTAGGCAGTAATATTTTTAACGTACTGTTTATCCTCGGTGTTGCGGCGGTTGTTTCGCCGCTGATTATTTCCAAACAATTAATTCGCCAGGATGTACCCATCATGGTTGTAGTGTCCGTGGTGGCCTTGCTCATGACGCTCAACGGCAATATCAACAAACTTGAAGCGGCTATATTGGCTTTGGGTTTATTTGGCTACACCGCCTTTTTATTTTTTCAGGGCAAAAAACAAGGCGCAGATGTTTCTGATGAAGAAGTGGAAGAAATGCTGAAAACACCGGTACCGACCTGGAAAAATGTTCTGATGGTTGTCGGCGGTTTGGCGCTGCTGGTGTGGGGCGCGCGTTGGTTAGTGCAAAGCGCAGTCGAGATTGCCACTGCCTGGGGTGTAAACGAAGCGGTGATTGGTTTAACGATTGTGGCGGCGGGAACTTCCCTGCCTGAGGTGGTCACATCGGTGGTTGCCACCATCAAAGGCCAGCGCGATATTGCAGTGGGCAACGTGGTAGGCAGTAATATTTTTAACATTCTGTGCGTGTTGGGCTTATCGGGTCTGGTGTCACCGACGCCGCTACTCGCGGGTGAACAATTGGCTAATATCGATATCCCGGTAATGGTTGGTGTGGCGATTTTGTGTGTACCCTTGTTTTTTATCGGCTCCATCCTGCATCGTGTTGAAGGTTTATTATTTCTTGCGCTTTACGTGGCATATGTTTGGTACCTGGTTGCTATGGCACTGTCGCAACCTTATTTAAATACTTTGCAAAGCGGTATTATCTACGGGCTCTTGCCGATCGTTGTGCTTTACGTGGTGATTGCATTTATCCACGATATTCGCCAGCGGCGCTTACGAGGTTAAGGAAGAGGTATGTTACTAAGCTTCAGCATTGTGATGTTGTTACTGTTGCTGATAGCCCGTTATCGTTCTCCTCGCAACGGCATAATCAGAATCATCTGGTTTTTCCTCAGCCTGCTGCCCAGTGAATTACCCTGGGCGGCGGCGCTGCTTCAATCCGTTGTTATTTTTTTCCTGCTGTTTTTTGTCGATCCCTTTTCTGCTGAAAATGTTATGGCATTGCTTCTGTCAGCGCTGACATTGTGGGGCTGGTACGATTTGCATTGCAAAACCTTTCACGCCGATAAATCCCTGCGCAATGCGCTGCGTGAGAATTTACCCGAACTGGATGAGTCAGACGTTATCGCGCCGTCGGTCATCCAGTGGCGGCACTGGCTCAATCCATTTTATTATCATCGGCAGGGTGTTGAGCACTTGCGTGACATTGCATACGGTCCGCATCCGCGTCAGCAATTGGATATTTATCGCCCCGCAACCCGGAATTCCGCAACTCAGAATATAGCCACACCAAGACCGGTGCTAATCCAGGTGCACGGCGGTGGATGGATGCTTGGCCACAAACATCAGCAGGCGCAACCTTTGCTGCATTTCCTTGCGCAACATGATTGGCTGTGTGTGGATATTAATTATCGGCTTGCGCCGCATCATCCCTATCCCCATTGCTTGCAGGATGTAAAAACCGTCATCGCCTGGGTGAAGCAACATATCGCTGAGTACGGCGGCGATCCGCAATTTATTGCCTTAGCCGGTGAATCCGCCGGCGCACATCTGGCCATGCTCGCGGCGTTGACTGCCGGCCATGAGGAGTTTCAATGGGACGCAACGGCTGACACCCGCGTGCAAGCGGTGGTATCGCTTTATGGCGTGTACGATCTCACCGAAGATTCCCACACCTGGTCAGGAATGGTTGGCCGTTTTTTGCAGAAAAAAATTATGCCGGCTACACCGGACATTTTGCGTATCGCCTCACCACGTCACCAGATTATTAAAAATGCGCCGCCGGTGTTTGTGATTCACGGCACTACTGACAGCCTGGTCTTTGTTGAAGATGCGCGCGAATTTGTTGAGGAGCTGCGCCAGACATCGCTCGCGCCAGTGGTCTATACAGAATTGGACGGCGCAGAACACGGCTTCGATTTATTCCACAGCGTGCGCACCGAATACACCATCACCGCCATCGAAAAGTTCCTCCGCCATTGCTACGAAACACACCGTAGGTCGGATTAGCGCCAGCGTAATCCGATACCCATCATGAATATTTCGCACCGCAATTATTTGGCGAGTTTTTTGTCGGATTACGATGCCTTGCAGGCGTCTAACGCGATCTACGGGGTTATTTTTTTGGGGTTTTTGGTTTAGCAAATTTTGTGGTGGGTTTGCTCTTTCCTTTGAAGCCAGCGTTAAATTTCTTCGCGCTTTCGAACTTATCGCCAAAAGCTTTTGCTGCTTTGTGTGGTCTGGATTTGCCGCGAGGATTGGCGCGCGCACCGGTCGGTGATGCATTCTCGGCGGGAATCAATGCGCCAACGCCGGACCCGATTAAATTATTTTTGCGCATTTTAACGAGCAACTCGCGAATAACCGGCCAGTTAGCCGGGTCGTGATAACGCAACAGAGCCTTGTGTAAACGACGTTGATCCAGCCCGCGAGGAATACTGATTTTTTTGCTTTTGTAAGTCAGCTTTTTCAGCGGGTTGCGTTCTGATACATACATCGCCGTCGCCAGCGACATGGGCGATGGATAAAACGTCTGCACCTGATCCACTTCAAAATTATTCCTCTTCAACCACAGCGCCATGTTGAGCATATCTTCATCGGTGGTGCCGGGGTGCGCCGCAATAAAATAAGGAATCAAAAATTGTTCTTTACCCGCTTCCTTGGAAAATTTATCGAACAACCGTTTGAATTCGTAGTAGCTGCTCATCTTGGGTTTCATCATCTGCGCCAGCGGACCTTCTTCGGTATGCTCAGGCGCAATCTTTAAATAACCACCCACATGATGTGTTACCAATTCCTTCACATATTCCGGGTCTTGTACCGCCAGGTCGTAACGCAGGCCCGACGCAATCGAAATACGTTTAACCCCTTTTACCTGCCGCGCAGCGCGATAGAGTGCGGTGGTGTGCTTGTGATCGGTGGTTAAATTTTTACAAATCGTCGGGTACACACAGGACAAGCGTCGGCATTTGCTCAGCGTCGGCATATCCTTGCACGTCAGGCGATACATGTTGGCAGTAGGCCCGCCGAGATCCGAGATATGACCGGTAAAGCCCGGCACTTTTTCGCGAATATCTTCGATCTCTCGCAGGATGGATTCCTGTGAGCGGCTCTGGATAATGCGTCCTTCGTGTTCGGTAATCGAACAAAATGTACAGCCACCAAAACAACCGCGCATGATATTCACCGAGGTTTTAATCATGTCGTACGCGGGAATTTTTTGTTTGCCATAGGCGGGGTGCGGCACGCGCTGATAAGGCAAATCAAACACACCATCCAGCTCGTCTGTTTCCAATGGAATCGGCGGCGGGTTTACCCAAACTTCACGATTCTCATGTTTCTGAATCAAAGGCCGCGCGTTAAACGGGTTGGCTTCTTGGTGCAGTACGCGCGATGCATGTGCATAAAGCACGGAATCTTTGCGCACCTTATCAAACGACGGCAGGCGGATATACACCTTCTCTTCGTCAGGAATTTCGCTGCGACTTTGCAGCGGCATCGGAATAATGCGAATCGGTTGCGGTTCGTCGGGGTTAATACTGGACATCTCACCCTGTGCAGGGCAGCCCTGGGTGGTTAGCGCATTATCAGGATTCAGTTGCGCAATCTGCGCAGACATTTTTTCCGGATCTAATTGGCGGAGGCCAACTTGCGAGTTGTTGATATCCGCTTGCGCAGCATCCACGACGGATTTGTTGTTGTGTTGGTACTCGTAGGGGTTGGGTAATTTATCGATATTGCCCGGCCAATCGATACGCGAAGAATCAATTTCCGTCCAGCCGCCCGGCGCTTCTTTTTTTATAATGACGGTGCCGCGAATGCTGTCCAGTTCTTTAATATTTTTTCCCGCGGCAAGCTCATGGGCAATTTCCGCGATGGCGCGCTCGGCATTGCCGTACAACAAAATATCCGCCGTAGCATCGATCAATACCGAGCGACGCACTTCGTTGCTCCAGTAATCGTACTGCGCAATACGCCGTAAGCTGGCTTCGATACCGCCGAGTACGATGGGTACATCTTTGTAGGCTTCTTTGCAGCGCTGGCTGTATACCGTTACGGCGCGATCCGGGCGTTTACCGCCTTGGCCGCCGGGTGTGTAAGCATCATCCGAACGCAGCCGCAAATCGGCGGTGTAGCGGTTAATCATGGAATCCATATTGCCGGCACTGACGCCGAAGAACAGGTTCGGTTTGCCTAATGCCTTAAACGGTTCGGCGCTGCGCCAATCCGGCTGCGCAATGATGCCGACGCGAAAACCCTGTGACTCCAGAAAACGCCCGATCACCGCCATACCGAAACTGGGATGATCCACATAGGCATCGCCACACACGATGATAATGTCGCAGCTATCCCAGCCCAGCGCATCCATCTCGGCGCGGGACATGGGCAAAAACGGCGCAGGCTGGTAGGCAGCCCCGGCAGGGCGAGCATAAGAGAAGAGATTTTTGGCGAAGCTATTCATAAGAACCCGGAAATTAACCACAGGGCTGCCGTTGCAGCCCCAAAAAATTGCCCGCTATTGTCTCAGAATAGCCCATCAGTAAACAGCACTAAAAATAACCAATTACCGCTTCGCTCCCCGACCCGTAGATCGGATTAGCGCAGCGTAACCCGACAAAAGCTGCTGATTACTTTCCCGCCTTTTCCTGCATCACCTTCTTAAAAAACGCCCCCTGCTCCGACGGCGTAAACGACCAGTCATTGATCATGGTCGGCGACCACTGCGGATCAAATACCCAGGCCGTCCAGGAGATGCCGCGCGCTTCCATAAACTCAATAATTTGCGGCCCGTAACTGCCATCATTTTTCACCGGCACATGCGCACCGTAGCCGTCGGGCTGCACCCAACCCAGTTCAGTGCAAATCAACGGATATTTCTTGCTGGCAAAGCCCCACTTCGCATCCCAGGCTTTAAAGAAATTTTCTTTGGTGGGCGGGGTGGGTTGCTCTTTTTGCGGATAAGGATGGGACGCGTAAGCCACGCCCGGACGATCAACAGGCGCATCGGCGATGGGCGTCAGGTCATAGGCCCAGTTAAAGCCCGCGACCAACGGAATAACATCTTTATCAATGGCATAAATGATATCGATCATCTGTTCATTCAGTGCTTTCCATTCCGCCCACTCGGTTTTACCCCAAGGATCTTGCAAGGTTGTCGGTTCGTTAAATAATTCATACACCGCTGTGGTTGGCACGCCTTGATAACGGTAGGCGATGTCGTGCCAGAAACGGAAGGTTTCCTGTTTGTCGGTGTAATACATCGGGTGCTGATAGTTGCCGGACGCGAGGAAACCGATGGAATGCCAATCGAGGATCAGATACAGCTGGTGCTGGTTCGCCCAGATTACCGCTTGGTCGATCAGTTTGAGATATTCATCCTGTCCGCGCTCGCGCCAGGCGCGTGGATGAATCGGCAAGCGCACGGTGTTGGCTCCCCAATTTTTTAACTCCGCAAACAGACTGGCTTTCCATTGTTTATCTTTCACCAACTTATCCGGATCGGCCACGCTTACACCGCGAAACACAAACACCTTGCCTTGCGCATCGACAAATTGATGGCCCTTCACGCGGATAATATCCTGCTTGTTTTTCAGCTGACTTACGTCAAAACGCCCGATTTTTTCATACGTCTTGCGATCACTGGCCACCGGATCTTCCGCCTGCGCGAACACCTGCACAGCCAGCATCACGCCGAGTAAGGCGATTAAATTTTTAATAGATAAAAATGAACGGGAACACATGCACTTTCTCCTCGCGAATTGTTATTGGTATGAGGGCTGGGAGTGTAGGAGTTCAGCTGCAAGGCTGCACCGTGACTTACATTTTTTAACGATCCTGGCTGGTATGCCGCCAGGATTGCTATATTGGCAAGGGAATTGGAGGCTATTCCTTTGAGCACTCAGGGGATTGAAAGGTATCTGTGATACGCACAGAGCAGCTGACTATGGCTGCATCCTCGTCTGAAAAATAGTAATCCAGCTTGATCTGGATACTGTTGTTCTCGATGTTGATACCTTCAATAAAGACACCGGACGAATCTGAAAAACGTCGTTCTTTCCCGTCCAATTGAATACTATCGATAGCGATACTATCTATCAAAGATACCGTTGGAACAGACAATAGCTCCAGATCAATCTGTGGAAGCAGTTCCATATTGTGCTGAATAACCCTTACCAAATGCTCGCCAACACGGTGTGTTTCAACATGATCTACCGAAAGTGGAATAACAGGTTGTTTGTTTGCTGTGTCGGCTGAACAAGAAATACAGCAAGAAAATAAGAAAATGAATGTGGATAGCCTGGGTAGTTTCTTCATGATATTGGCTCTATTTCGAAGCGGGCAAGGGTGCTTTGTCAATAAAAGAAACCCTGCGCTTGAATCTATCGCTGGGTACGTTTTTCCAGTGGCTTTCGTCTTTGATTTTTTTCTTAAAGGTGACGATATCATTGTCAGCCACGCTCTTCTGTATGATCTGTCTTGCTGAAGAGGTATAGTCACCACGAAACTTCAAATCAATTAGTATGTCTTTGATATAGGAATTTAGTTTATCCCAGTCAGTTTTTCCGTAAAGCTTTTCTACATCCTTCTTTTCACAAATTCGTTTAACCTCTTGGCTTTCATGGTTATAACTTATCTTGAACAATTTCTTTTGCGTGTCAGGTGTTATCTGAAAATCCAGTAAATCGTTATTGATCACAAAATCCTCTGCACCCTTGCCAAACTTTTCCGCAGCCTTCAGCAGGATATCAATGTATGCTTTATCAACTGTGGCGGAAGTTAAGTTTTCGCGAACTGTTTTCTCAGTTTCTTCTGAGATCATGTCCTCGTCCAATATTAATGCCGGATGCTTCTCTAGCAGTGTGTAGCTGCCAATGAGTGTAAATCTTATAAAATTAACTTTTAACAAACCTGGCTGAGGCGATCACTGTTATTTGGCATGCTTTTGTGAAACAACGACGATGTAATAGTAAGCAATCGACAGCGCCAGGATGACTGCACCGGTCGCGTAAACATAGTGGTATGCCATTTCGTTGTAATCGAACACGATCACTTTCCTGGCCGCCGCCATAAGCGCCGTCGCGAGTACAATCTCTACGGCCAGGCGCGAGTTATGATTGTCCTGCACGTAGAGCACCAGGTTGTGATAGATCTCGATGGCGATAAGAACGGCCATAAATGCACCGAAGGTTGCCAGGATATCGTTGATTTCAAGCAACAGAAAAGGTGGCTCTTTGAGTCGTTGATAAAGCACATAAACGATATCCGCAACGCCCCAGATAATCACAAACACCATGATGACCGCTGTAGTTTTGGCAACGTAGCGGATGATCAAACTCATGGTTCTGGTCAGCCTGGAATCTTCCCCGTGCATATTGATGCCCCTTTCAGCAGATGTTGCAGTAGTTAAAAAATCAATCCGGAGACGTCACCCAATTACCTGCATAACGCAGCCTTACTGTTAACCCGTCACCCACACCAGCATTTCGTAATACAGCGGTATACCTATCAATACATTAAAAGGAAAAGTGATACCTAGTGAGGCAAAAATGGCGATGCCTACATCGGCTTCTTTTATTGCGCTGCGTATCGCGGCAGGTGCTGCAATGTAGGAAGCACTCGCAACCAGAGAGCTAAGGATAAGTGTGCTGCCCAGCGGCATGTCGAGAAGCACACCCACAGCCAGACCCAACATGGCCAGAAAGACAGGAGCAATAAGCGCAAAACTGATCAGGCGCCAGTGGTGAAGAGGCAAGGGGTACAGGTGCTTGGATGCGCACAGACCCATCTCCAGCAAAAATAGGGCGAGCAGTGCTTTGAAAGCGCCAAGAAAAAGTGGAGCGATATCGGCGCTGCCCTGCGGGCCGTAGCTATACCCGATCAACACCCCACCGGCGAGCAATAACACGCCCCGGCTCGTCAGCGCTTCGTGCCATACGGCTGCCGCACTGCCTTCGCCACCGTGAATACGTTGATAGAGCATGATGGCTACGACAATCGCAGGCAGCTCCAGAAGAACCAGATAAAGCGTGGTCTGCGGGGAGATAGTCAGCCCCTGGCTTTCTGCAAACGCGAGAGCGACCGCAAATGTGCCGGCGCTGGCTGAACCATAATGGGCCGCCACACCTGCGCTGTTGGCTTCGCTGAGTTTTACTGCCTTGCGCAGTAAGGGATAAAGCGCGAGCGGAATTGCAGCGCCTATCAAAATGACCACGACCGCTTCCGCGGCTAACTCCCAGCTCACCTGCCCGTGCAATGCCAGCCCGCCCTTGATGCCCAAGGTCAGCATCAACAGAATGCTGAGCGTGTCATAAGCCGCTTTCGGCACCACAAGATCTGATTTTGCCAGCCCGGCAAGAATACCTAACAGGAAAAACGCAACCACAATATCCGGCATAGCCATCCCCTTCTGAGTTCGTGCTCTATTTCGTGGCCGCAGTATGAGGTGCTCTTTTCATAAAAGATAATTAATGTCTATGATGGTATACATTTATGATCATCTATATAGGAATGGCACATGAATGTTCGCCATCTGACCTTTCGCTTGCTGCAGGTGTACGTGGCCGTCATCCGGACAGGCTCCATATCCCAGGCGGCGATGGATTTACACCTGACCCAGCCAACCGTTTCCCTCCAGATAAAACGGTTAACCGAAGCCGTGGGTCATCCGCTGCTTGAGAACCGAGAGGGTTTGTACAAACCAACCCTGGTTGGGAAAGAGCTATACCGCGCGGCATTGGATGCGCTGACCCGTTTTGATGACTTCAAGCTTTTTCTCAATGATGCGGAGCAGGGCAACCGAGGGCATTTCAGTCTGGGTATTGTCACGACTGCCAAATATGTTGTGCCGCGTTTGCTCAGTCCTTATGCGCAACAATACCCGGGTGTGGACGTTACACTGAATATCGGAAACCGTGAGACGATTGTTAAACGGTTTGATAATCAACGGGATGATTTATATCTGTTCAGCCACCCGCCGACAGGCAACAACGTGATAAGCGGGAGGTTTTTGCGTAATCCGCTGGTGATGATCGCCCCTGTCACTCACTGGGCCGCACGGCGGGACGAGGTGGATATTGCGGCGTTAATCAACGAACGTTTTTTGATGCGCGAGCCCGGCAGCGCAACGCGCATGGTGACCGAGACCTGGTTGCGTGACCACAATATCCAGCTGACAAAAACCCTGCAAATTGAAAGCAATGAAGCGATTCGCCTGAGTGTGGAAACAGGCTTGGGTCTGGCGGTTCTTTCTGAGCATACTCTGGCGCAGGCTAATGCAAACCTGGCCGTTGTGAATGTAAAAGGTTTTCCGTTGCTCAGTCATTGGTATGTGGTAAGGAGCGGTGATAAACGTCTTCCGGCAGCGGCAAACCAGTTCCTGAAATTCATGAATGACCATTTAAATGAGTGGGTGGAAGAAAAGTATGTTCAGAACGAGATTGCAAAGCTGATCTTGTCATGACGCTAACCGGTCCCTACCGATTAGCGTCAAGGCTTACGCCAGTAATTGCTGTAACAGCGCTTTGTAATCCATCTTTCCGGTGCCGAGTTTTGGCAACTCTGGCATCACCTGAATCTCTGCCGGTAGCATCAAACCTTCCATGCCGCCGTTAAGCAGTTGTTGACGCAGTTCAGCAGGCGTTGTGTCAGTAGAGTTGCCGGTAACGCAAAGAATAATGCGCTCCCCTTTTTTCTCATCGCTCAACGCAACGGCGGCTAATTCAATATCGGGATTATCGAAAATATCCCGCGCTTTCTCTTCAACAGCACCGAGACTGATCATCTCGCCGCCGATCTTGGCGAAGCGTGAATAGCGGTCGACGATGGTGAGAAAACCATCTTCATCGAGATGACCTTTATCGCCGGTTTTGTACCAGCGACGGTTGTCGAGGGTGACGATAGCCTGGGCCGTTTTTTCATCGTCATTCAAGTAGCCGAGCATCAATTGCGTGCCGGAAACCAGGATCAAACCATCTTCACCCTGAGGCAAGGTTTCAAGCGTATCCGGATCGACGATGCGAATACTGCTACCCGGTAATGGCATGCCGACGGTGCCGGGTTGGTTGCCTTTTTGCAGTTTCCAATAAACGGTATCCAGCATGTCAGGAATGTTAACGCTGATAACCGGCGTTGTTTCAGTAGTGCCGTAACCTTCAAAGATTTTTTTACTGAATTTCATTTCAAATTCACTGCGCACCCGTTCCTGTAACTTTTCCGCACCGGCGACGACGATGCGCAGTGAATCGAGCATCAGTGGTTCAACTTTGCTGTTGCGAGTATACAGGCGCAGGAAGGTGGCAGTACCACACAACACGGTAGCGCGGTAACGGGCGATGGCTTTGGCGATACCGACAACGTCGGTCGGGTCGGGGTGACAGACGACAGGGATACCTTCAAGCATCGGCATCATGGTGGTGACGGTTAAACCGAATGAGTGGAATGGAGGCAGCGAATTCATAAAGACATCGCTTTTGCGGGTATCCAATACATCACTGATTTGTTTGCAGTTGGCGATGATGTTGCGATGGCTCAATACGATACCTTTTGGTGTACCTTCGCTGCCGCTACTGAATAAAATCGCCGCCGGATCATCCAGTTTACGCTGCCTTCCCAACAGCCAATAAATGATGTCCGCAGGTAATAATGAGAACAACATAGCGCGCAGCAAATCCCATTTGCTTAATGCAGCTTTCACATCTTCAAGAAAAACAATCTGTACATCCGTCAGCATGGTCTCGATGGCTATGCCACGTTGCTCCAGCTTTGTCATAAAACGACGCGAGGTAAACACGGTCTTGATAGCGGCTGTGCGCAAACTTGCCTGCACGGCGCTGACGCTACTGGTGTAGTTGATATTTACGGTGGTTTGACCGTTGAGCAATACGGCCATGTTGCTGATCAGGCTTGCGCTGGAAGCGGGTAGTACCAAGCCAACGTTCGCGTCGTTGGTATAACCGCGCATCGCTTTAGCAAAGGCCAGTGTGGCTGCGAGAGTGCGTCCATAATTGAAGGTTGTGCCTTCGCCATCAACCATAAAATGTTGCAGACGATTGCGCTTGGCGGTCTTCAGCCAGGTTAAGGCCAGCGGGTCCAGGTTGTGCGTGTGTTCTTCCCAGGCATCCACAGAAAGTTCGAAGACTTTTTGTTTGAGTTCAGCGGTTTTGGTGGTGAGTGGTAATGATTTGCCAAAGGCAACAATGATATCGCGACGATTACCGAGACTGCGATCCAGTAATGAGGTTTCATCGCGCAATTTGCCAGCTGAACGTGAGAAGGCGCTACCCCATAATCCACGTAAATAAAAGGGTACGATCACGGCATTCTCTACACCTTCGACCGTGCGTTCATAACCGGAATGAAATTTTCCTAAATGACCATTGCGACTGATGGCACCTTCCGGAAATAAACAAACCACTTCGCCGTTGCGCAGCAATTCATTAACACGGCCAAGCGCTTCTTTGCTGTTGCCGGAGGAAATCGGAATCATGCCCAAACGACTCAGCAAGGGTTTCAGGTACCAGCGGTTGTAAATCTCCCGTTGCATCACAAAACGCACCGGCCGTGGGCACGCGATCTGTACCAGTGCCCAATCAATCCAGCTGATGTGATTGCCCAGCAGCAATACACCGCCGCGCGCCGGCAAATTGTCGAAATGTAAAACATCAATGCGATAGCGATGTTTAAACAACAAGCTCACCAGGAAACGCACAAACGAATGCGGTAATTGTTTTACGGTATAGCCCGTACCAACAACAGCCACCAGCGTTAATAATCCGAGCAGCATCGCGCTGTTAAAACCAAAATAAGCAAAGGCAACAGTGAGGCCCAGGAAGCTGAGCATGGTCACATTCTGCACCCAGTTATTGCCAGCCAGTACGGTACCCAACTCCTGTTCTTTTGCGTGGTATTGAATTAACGCATTCAGCGGAATCATAAACAGGCCACCCATCATCCCCAGCACCGTAAAATTGAAAGCCAGTGCCGTGTAAGAGTCGAGCGTGGGTAAGAGCGCCAGGGTGATGGCAATGCCCAGGGCGCCGAGCGGAACGAGCCCGGTTTCGATATGTTTTTGCGAAAAACGGCCAGCGAGGACGGCGCCGATCATGATGCCCAAACCACTGCACGCAAGCAGCCCCTGAATCACCAGGGTATTGGTTTCGGCCAGGCGTGTTTCGGCAAAATCGGGAAAGGCGGCGAGCAAAACTTGTGAGATAGCCCAGAAAGTAGAGAGTCCGACGATAGACAACCAGATGACCGGGCGGCCGCGCAACGCACGCAGATTTTGTTGCAGGTAATCCAGCTTCACATAACGTGAAACGGAGAATATTTTTTGCACATCGGGGCGTGATTGTTGGGGCAACCGATAACTCAACACCAGTTCGATGCTGGCCAACAACACCAGCAACCAACCCAACGGCGCAATACGTTCCAATATCACCGTCGTGTTATCGGTGCTGCGTTCCAGCAGCAGAATTTCGAACAAGCCGGAAAACACAAAAGTACCCAGGAGAATGCCAACAATAGTAATGGCTTGTACCGCACCGTTGGCATGGGCCAGGCGTTCCGTGCCAACCAATTCCTTGATGTAACCGTATTTCGCCGGGCTGTAGATAGCGCTCTGGATGGCGAGCATAAATGTCAGGCCGAACGCGGCCCAGAACCAGCCAGCGTAATAACAGGCGGTGATCATCAAGGTAATGACTACCCCCGCCCAGGCGCTGAAGCGCATCACTTTATTTTTGGGGAAACGGTCAGAGAAAAAACCGGCGGGAGAAAACAACAGGATAAACGGCAGCAGGATCAGGGCGTTGACAATGGCGGTAAGGATAATCTGCTGTTGTCCGTCATAGACTTTAAAGACTGTATTCTGGATAACGATCTTGTGGCCGAGATCCACAAACGCATTGAGGAAAACCACCAGCAGGTAAGGGATAAACCCGCGAATCTTGACGAGCTGTGACATACGTATTCCTTTTTATGAAGGTGTGGCTTTGGGATAGCTGCACTCTGCCAGACTGTATTTTTATCTTCGACCTTTGCATTCCATGTTGCGCTGTATAGACTCAAGGGTATTGTTTAATGATACCCTTGGAGTTTCTTATGGCTCAAGTCGATGCCCTGGTGGAGACCCTTAAATCCGCCCTGAAATCCCACAACCTCAAATACCGCGATGTCGCTCAGGCGATGGAGCTATCGGAAGCCTCGATCAAACGCCTGTTCAGCAGCCGCACCTTCAGCCTGCAACAAATCCAGCAAGTATGCCTGATGATGGGCATGGAAATCTCCGACCTGGTGCAGTTGATGGTGGAACGACAGGCGCGTTTGCAGGAATTGAGTGAAGAACAGGAAGAAGAAATCGTGCGTGATCCCGGCTTCCTGATCATCACCGTATGTGTGCTCAACCGCTGGACCCTCGAAGACATGCTGCGCCATTACACCTTTACCGAGCACGAATGTGTGCAGAAGCTGGCGCGACTGGATCGTTTGAAGATCATCGAATTACTGCCGAAAAACCGCATCAAACTATTGGTCGCCCCCAACTTCAGCTGGCGCAAGAACGGCCCTATCCAGCGGTTCTTCCTCAGTACCATCGAGAAAGAATTATTCCAGGCGCAGTTCGATAAACCAGACCACCGGCTGGTAGTACTCAACGGCATGTTATCGCCGCAATCGAACGGCGAGTTGCAGAAAAAAATTGAACGATTGGCGCGGGAATTCGATCAACTGAATAACGCCGATGCCGGTCTGGCGCTGCCCGAACGACAGGGTTACACTCTGGTGCTCGCCCTGCGCAACTGGCAGTACGAACAACTGTTTAAATACCGGCGGATGTAAACCGCTGACCGGTTCACTCTCGACAACAAGGAGCCATTATGGATCTCGAAAAAATAGAAAAGCTTAATGAGTTGAAGGAAAAAGGGATCATTACCGAAGAGGAATTCCAGAAGGGCAAAGCCCAGGCATTGGAAGACAAGCCGGTGCAGTCTTTTGATTTAAGTAATATGGACAGCCGCAACTACAGCATGATCATGCACTTCTCGCAGTTTTGCTGTATTTTTTTACCGGTGCTCGGCTGGGTAGTTCCTTTAATTATGTGGCTGACCAAGAAGGACGATGACTACATTGATCAGCAAGGGCGGGTAATTTTTAACTGGATTATCAGTGCCTTTATCTACACCATTGGCTGCATCATCTTGATGGTGATTGTAGTGGGCGTCTTCCTGTTGCTGGCGTTGATCGTCTGCTCGATCATCTTTACGGTGATGGGCGCAATCAATGCGAAAGACGGCGTGATTCGCAATTACCCCATGGCGATTCGTTTTATGGCGGTTAACGAAACGCCGAGAACACCTGTGGTTAAATAATGGATTTGCATTGAGTGTGCTTCGTAGGTCGTTTGTCATTGGGCCTTTTGTTTCGAAAACGCATGAATACATCCCTGTAGCTCCCTCAAGTCGTCCCTGACTTGAGGGTTTCGAAACAAAAGGCCCAACGCCAAACTTGCATTGTGCGAGCGTTAGACTTGGGGAAACACGGTTTTTTTATTTATGTAGAAAATTATTTTCGATTGTATTTGGAGTTTCTACGGCTTTGGTAAATAAATGAGCCGCTCCAGTGTGTTCTATCAACGCATCCGCCGCCAATAAAATGGCCCCTGCCGTCCAGGTAGTTTTTTCCTTCGGCCAAATGACTTTGTCGCGAAAGTTATAGCCCGTCCAATAGCCACCATCTTCATCCATAAACTGATGCAGCCAACTGAATAAATGCAGCGCGCGCGCGTGGTCGCCAGCGGCGAGTAACGCCAGGGTCAGTTCGCAGGATTCCGCTACGGTTACCCAGGGTTCATCGCTTACGCAGCGGCAACCGATATTGTTTTCAACAAATAAAGACCATTTTTTATCGATGCGCTGTTGCGCCGCTTTGCCGCTGATAACACCGGTAAGGATCGGGTAAAACCAGTCCATGGAGAAACGTTCTTTGCTCTCCCAGGTGCGGTCAAAACATTCCGGGTGTTCGCGCAGCGTTTTGCCCAGTCGGATTTGTGCTTTGCGCCAGGTAGGTTTGTCGATAACCAAGGTGTCGGCGATGGCATTTGCGCATTCGAGACTCTTGTAGATGGATGCGCAGGCGGTAACCAGCGCGTCTTCTTTGGGTGAGCCATCTTCCGCTACGGCCCAATAGATTTCGCCGGTGGGAGATTGATAACGCAGGACAAAATCAATGGCTCGTTCAACGCAGGGAAAGAGTTCAACCAGAAATGCTTTATCCTCCGTGACTAAAAAATAATGCCAGAGCCCGGTAGCAATATACGCAATAAAATTGGTTTCACGATGGTTGCGATCCACTGGCTGGTCGGCGTAATAATTGGCCCACCAACTGCCGTCGGCCAATTGCTCGTTGGCTAACCACCGGTAGGCGCGTTGTGCTGCGGTATATTCTCCGCCGATGGTGAGTCCCATGGTCGCTTCAATATGGTCCCAGGGATCTGCCTTGCCGTTGGGAAACCAGGGGATGCAACCATTGGGTAATTGGGTTTGCAGGATGTAGTTCACAGTTGGCCGCAACAGTGACTCGGGGAAAAATCCTTTGCTCAGCAATAATTCATTCACGATTCGGTCGCCTTGTCCGTTGCGCGCTGTTGAAAATACATCACCACACTTTTGCCCAGCAGCGGGTTCAGGCATTTCTCCAGTGTGCGGGTCAGCCAGGGGCGTTGCATCAAGTCCCACACCAGCAGGCGATGGTAGAGTTTTATCAGGCGTGAGTCATCCTGTTTATCCCACAACAAACATTTCAGCCACCAGAACGGCGAATGCAACGCATGAGCCCAGTGACGATGGAGAAATTGCATGTTGTGCGTTTCCACAACGCGCCGCAAGTGCGCTGCTTTAAAAATGCGGATGTGACCGCCTTCTACTTCATGGTAGGCGCGACTGAGTTGCCAGCAAATTTTTTCCGGCCAGTAACGCGGCACGCTGATTGCCAATAGCCCATGGGGTTTTAGTACACGACGAATTTCACCCAGCACAGCTTCGTAATTGTGGATATGTTCCAGGACTTCACTGCAAATAATTTTGTCGAAACTGTTATCTAAAAAAGGAAGGCGCGTAGCATCTGCAACTTGCAGGGAAAAAATTTTCTGTGGATTTTCCAGTTGTGCAAAAGGTGCGAAGCGCTCGCGTGCAACACGCAAGTCAGCGGGATTTAAATCGATACCGATAGCCGTGACATCACCCTGTAGATAGGCATTGATAACATGCCGCCCTTCGCCGCAACCGATATCCAGCACGCGCTCGCCGGTTTGCAACGGAAAATATTTAAAATCAATCGTTAACATAGGCTTCCGTGACCACGGCTGTGGAAGGATTATCGGCCAAGGGCGTGATCGATTCAGCGCTGGCATGTTGGCCCAGCATCTGGCGATAGTAAGCCGTCATTTGTTGCGCAACCACCGACCAGCTTAGCTGTTGCAATATGTGCTCTCGTCCGCGTCGGCCTAACAATGCGCGCTGTTCAGGTTGTTGCAATAAATCATCGAGCGCTTGATATAAATCTTCCACATCGCCGGCCTTGACCAGGCGTGCGGCATTGCCCACCACTTCCGGCAGCGCACCACCATCGCTGCACACGAGAGGGATGCCGCACGCCATGGCTTCGCCGGCGGGCAACCCGAAGCCTTCATAGAGCGACGGCACTACAGCAATGCACGAGGCAGCGTAATGTTTAACCATGTCTTCAGCGGAGATGCCGGAAACAAATTGCACACAATCACATAAACTCAGTTGTTGCAGTTCCTGTTCGGTGGTGCCATCGGGTTTTAATTTTCCGATAACCAGCAGTGATACCCGGGGATTTTTTTTACGCAACCTGGCCAGCGCACGCAACAAAACTGATAGCCCTTTCAAGGGTTGATCGGAAGATGCCGTCGTCATCAATTGCCAGGGATTGCGTTGAATATCCAGCAGGGGTTTGAAAGTGTCTACATCAATGCCGTTGGGGATGACCTGAATTTTATGCATTGACCGCGCGAAGGCGTCTGCGATATCACATCGCGATTGTTCAGAAACGGTAATCACATGCCGCAGTTGTTGCACGACCTTTTTCTGCATCGGTAAAAAGTTATACCAACGTTTGATCAGCCAGCGGTGACCGCGACTTTTTGCGGAGGCTAAAGCCAGCTCCAGATCGCGTGTAATCGGATGATGAACCGTGGCCACGACCGGCAATCCCTGTTGTTGTAGTTTCAACAATCCGTAACACAGGCTTTGATTGTCATGGATGATGTTATAGCGCGTCGGCTGCTGACGGAAGTAGCGGACCAAGCGTCGACCGAAGGTATAGGGCTCGGCAAAGCTGCCGCTGATTTTGCTCCACCATTCATACACATCGGTAAACGAACGCAGGTGGTGCCAACGCAGCGCGCGAAACGGTTTTTCAACGGCGTATAAATCAAGGCTGGGTAAGCGGATTAATTTCACCCGACTATCCAGTTCGGGATAGGGCGGGCCGGAGATCACATCCACCTGATGACCCAAGTCAACCAGCGCTTTACTGAGGTAATGCAAATAAATCCCCTGTCCTCCGACATGGGGATGGCTGCGATAACCCAGCAGACAGATCCGCAGGCCATTACAATCGGGTTGCGTATCGATAAGTGATACCGGATCGGCAGGCGTTCCAGTGTGCGTGACAGGATGGTAGGACATAGGTAACAGCAGCGTCCGTTAACAAGGGGCGCCGCTGAATGCGTATGCCCATCAAAAGCGTGCGGGCATTATAGGTGCGCTACTACGAGCAGGCCAGACCGGTAGGTTTTAAGCCACCGCGGCTTACTGAATTAATGATGATGAGAATTGTCCGGGTGAAGGTGATTATCGATAGGGATGAGCAGCGCCCCACCCAATGCAAGCAGAGCCAAACTGCCGACCAAACAAACAATCGCAATAATACCGGCGATTTCCATGATGTCCTCCTGTTGATGACGTTTAACGTATCCTGGAGCGGTTGATCCCTAAGGTTATTGATCGGGATCAACATTTGGACAGATGGATAATGGAAGGGTTTAAAGGTCTGCGTCCTTGCAGGGTATTCTTATGTCCATGAGCCTCCCCCGCAGGTCGCCCCGCTAGAAAGAAGATGACAGCTTGAGACGAAAGCCGTTATCGAGGTCACCAGTGAAATATTGGTGGAATTGCAGTCCGATATCGAAATAGCCAAGTTTGTGGCCTACGCCCAGTACGCCATAAAGCCCGCCATCGATATCAATATCTTCTGAATAACAATTGTTACAGCTGCTGATACTGCGTTCGGAAAAGAAGATGCCGCTCAAGCCGCCGCGCACCACAAAAAAGCTGCTGTCGTTGGCGCCGAACTTATATTTGGGACCATATTCGATAAATGCCTGGCCGCCAGTGGCATCGGAGCTTTCATAGTATTCATCGCCCCACCAGTCCTCTACATACTGGCTGAACTCGGCGTTATCCTCGTACAACATGATGCTCAAGCCGATCGACAAGGTCATGTCGCTTTCATTGGTGTAATACTCGGCAGCACCGCCGATCGCCGTAAAATAATCCTCTACACCCTGCTCGGCGGCGGCGTCAGCATCGATATTGATGTGATCGACATGGGCCGACCAGCTCCAGCCACTGGTGGGGCCATAGGTGCGGCTTTCGTAAACATCCTGGGCAAGAACGGGTGTGGCCGCTAACAGCAATGGCAGGGAAGCAAGACGGGCTAAACGGAACAGTGTAGGCATAGGGACTCCTTTGGCGCCTGTTATTGAACGGGATACTAGTGCGAGAAACCTGTACCCAAGCTTAACGGATTTTTGCTGATGCACGCAGGCAATCACACCGATTAAACCGCCAGCGGTGAATTCAGCAGCGCTTATCTATATAATTCGCGCACATCTGTCGCGACACGCCGTCATCAGGTTGGTGTGCGCATGCTGGAGTCATTTATGTCTGACCGTATCGCCCAAGTTACCCGCAACACCCTCGAAACCAAAATCAGCGTCAGCCTCAATCTGGATGGCGCCGGCAAAGGGGTGTTCAACACCGGGGTGCCCTTTCTCGAACACATGATGGACCAGATCGCCCGCCACGGCATGATCGATCTGGATGTCACCTGCGACGGCGATACCCACATTGACGACCACCACTCGGTAGAAGACATCGGCATCACCATTGGCCAAGCCATTGCCAAAGCGGTGGGCGATAAAAAAGGCATCCGTCGTTATGGCCATGCCTATGTGCCGCTGGATGAAGCCTTATCGCGTGTAGTGATCGATTTCTCCGGGCGCCCCGGTCTGGTGATGCAGATTCCCTTTACCCAAAAGCGTATTGGCCAATTCGATACCGAGTTGTTCTGGGAATTTTTCCAGGGCTTCGTCAACCATGCCGGCGTTACCCTGCATGTCGACAACCTGCGCGGCCACAATGCCCACCACCAGATCGAAACGGTATTCAAAGCCTTCGGTCGCGCCCTGCGCATGGCGCTGGAACTCGACCCGCGTATGGCCGGCATGATGCCGTCCACCAAAGGCACCTTGTAAGTAAAAGGAACCTTACAAGTAAAGGAACGCTGTAATTGACAGTAGTAAATCGGCACGTCTGCCGCACTGAACCCGAATTTTTTTGATTAAACCTATGACCAGACAAACAGTTGCCGTCATCGACTACGGCATGGGCAACCTCCACTCCGTTGCCAGCGCGCTCAGCCACGTCGCGCCCGACATGCGCGTCATCGTCACTGACGCCCCCGCACAGGTCGCCGACGCCCACCGCGTCATCTTCCCCGGTGTCGGCGCCATCCGCGACTGCATGGCCGAAATCAACCGCCTCGGCTTCGGCCAACTCCTGCGCGAACAAATCGCCACCGGCAAACCGGTACTCGGCATCTGCGTCGGCATGCAAGCACTCATGGAATACAGCGAAGAAAACAACGGCGTAGACTGCATCGGCATCCTGCCCGGCCAGGTCAAATTCTTCGGCGAACACCTGCAAGACGGCGTGCCCCTCAAAGTCCCCCACATGGGCTGGAACCAGGTCGAACAAAACCCCCACCCCCTATGGGCCGACATCCCCCAGTCCAGCCGGTTTTACTTTGTGCACTCATACTACGTGCACGCCCAGGACCGCCAGCTGGTCGCCGCCAGCTGCGACTACGGCGTACGCTTCGACGCCGCCCTGGCGCGCGACAACCTGTTCGCCGTGCAATTCCACCCGGAAAAAAGCCACACTGCCGGCTTGCAACTGTTAAAGAATTTTTTACATTGGGATGGCCGGAATTGACTCCGGTTTATGTAGCGGTAGTGGAGAGAGATTCCTGAGACCGTATGCGGCAGGGATGCCGCATCCGAGCCCCCAGGGAAGGGTTCACGGCGCGTCTCAGGAATCTCTCTCCACTGCCGACGGACCCTTCACTAAAGAGAAAGATTAATGCTGATTATTCCCGCCATAGACTTAAAAGACGGCCAATGCGTCCGACTCCGCCAAGGCCTCATGGACGACTCCACCGTCTTCTCCGACGACCCCGTCGCCATGGCCAAACAATGGGTCGACCAAGGCTGCCGCCGCCTCCACCTCGTTGACCTCAACGGCGCCTTCGAAGGTAAGCCTGTTAACGGTGGCGTCGTCACCGCTATCGCCAAAGCCTACCCCACACTGCCGATCCAGATCGGTGGCGGCATTCGCAGCGCCGAAACCATCGAGCACTACCTCCAGGCCGGAGTGCAATACGTCATCATCGGCACCAAAGCCGTAAAAGAACCGCAATTCGTCACCGACATGTGCAAACAATTCCCCGGCCATATCATCGTCGGCCTCGACGCCAAAGACGGTTGGGTTGCCACTGACGGCTGGGCCGAAGTGTCCAATATCCAGGCCAGCGAACTGGCCAAACGTTTCGAACAGGACGGCGTAAGCAGCATTGTCTACACCGACATCGCCCGCGATGGCATGATGCAAGGCGTTAACGTCCAAGCCACCGTGGCTATGGCCCAGGCATCCAGTATTCCGGTAATCGCTTCCGGTGGTATTACTGACATGAACGACATCAAAGCGCTCAAAGCAGAAGCCCACCAAGGTATCTGCGGCGCTATTACCGGTCGCGCTATTTATGAAGGCACACTCAATATGGCCGAAGCACAAGCCTGGTGTGATGCCAATTAATCTGAATCATCTTTGACAGGTAAACCATGCCCCTCGCAAAACGCATTATTCCCTGCCTCGACGTCGACAATGGTCGCGTCGTTAAAGGCGTGCAGTTTCTCGATATCCGCGATGCCGGCGACCCGGTAGAGATTGCCAAGCGCTACAACCAGGAAGGTGCCGACGAGATTACGTTTCTCGACATCACCGCCAGCCATCAGGAGCGGGATACCACGGTTCATACGGTAGAAAAAATTGCCAGCGAAGTCTTTATTCCGCTCACCGTCGGCGGTGGTATTCGCACCGTGGACGATATTCGCCGCATGCTGAATGCCGGTGCCGATAAAGTCAGTATCAACTCTGCTGCTGTGTTCAATCCGGATTTTGTGAAAGCGGCATCGGACCGCTTTGGTGCGCAATGTATCGTGGTCGCCATTGATGCCAAGCGAGTCAGCGCAGAAGGTGAAACACCGCGTTGGGAGATCTTCACCCACGGCGGACGCAAGCCAACGGGTATTGATGCGGTGGAGTGGGCGGCGCGTATGGCGCGCTACGGTGCGGGGGAAATATTGTTAACCAGTATGGATCGCGATGGAACCAAAAACGGTTTTGATCTCGGGGTGACGCGCGCGATCAGCGATGCGGTACCCGTGCCGGTCATCGCCTCCGGCGGTGTTGGCAACCTGCAACATCTGGTGGATGGTGTTACGCAGGGCCGCGCTGACGCTGTGCTTGCCGCGAGTATCTTCCACTTCCGCGAATTCACGGTTCCCCAAGCCAAAGCTTATATGCAGGAAAAAGGAATCGAAGTACGTCTTTGATAAAGATATTTGACGCAGGTAATAAAGCAGGTAATAAAAAAGGACGCTTTTGAAGCGTCCTTTTTTATTAGGATGTTTGTGTAATGACTGCGGAGTTACCGAATCACGCGGCGCGGTATTGTTTAAGCGCCGCCAAGACCTTTGGCTCGGATGCACAGATGAAATCAATGAATTCACCCACACCCACTTCTGCATCCTCACGGCTGTCGAATGGGCCTATATCCACCCCCTCGCGCGTGCTGTAGTACCAGTAACCTTCTTTCTTCAAGAAGCGGCCACTACGAATGGGGACCTTGCCTTGTTCGCCTGCTCGATTGTTCATAGTCTGGTTCCTGTAGTTACTGTTGGCTTGATGCGACTGAATACACAGCCAGTTGTGGTAGCCATCCAAGGCCGTCCTTGATAATTAAGTAAGGTCTTTTAGATAAAAATCACCACTAAAAGATTATAAACCTGCGTCCCTGAAAATGGATATATCGAGTTGATCTGTCATCTCTTACTACTGATAACCAAATTCCACGACACCTTCGAGCAGGCTGTGGATGGTTACAGGTTCTGATTGGGCGGATGGCCGTTTCCACAATTTTGGAGGTGGCGCCAGGCAGGAGGTTCCTGTTTTCGCTATAAGCTGTGATGCTTCTCTCATTAAATCCGACGCAAAAACCAGTTCGACGCCATGGGCTGCCAATAACCTGGGTGCGTGTTCCAGCACACTCAGTGTTTGCGGGTAAGGGTGGCCGATGGCTACCGCACTGCCCCGCCGTTTGGCCAGTTGTATGGCTTTCAATAGCTGCTCACTAATATGTTCCCGGGTGCGGATGTTGTCGAGGAATACATCCCGCTTTAACGATGGAACGCCATAAGCTTCTGCGACTGCCAGCGCCTGACTGGCGGCGCTGGTTCGACTGTCAACAAAATAGAGGTTGCGACGAACCAGTTCATCCATCACCCATCCCATAGGTTCCGGTTCCTGGGTAAGTTGGCTGCCCATGTGGTTATTCACCCCCGCGAGGTGAGGAACGTCAGCCAGATCGGCGCGAAGGGTGATCATGAATTCATCATAATCCATGCCGCTCTCCAGCCCCCCCTTGCCCAGCGGCATATGCCGGGTATTGCTCATGGGAGCATGCAGGATAATTTCTTTGCCTTGCTCATGAGCGCGCTGGGCGAGTTCCCGGGTATGGGGTGTGAAGGGTAAGACGGCGAGGGTGAACGCGCCATCCAGATCGGCGGCGCGTCTGCCGAGGGGTCCGTTGTAGCCAATATCGTCAATGATGATGGCGAGCCGGGCAGCAAAAGCGGGCTGGACAAAGCACCACAGCAGGATAGCGATACTTAATCGCCAGCTCACTCCGGTATCAATCCTGGGGATCGGTAGTCAACGTCGGTGTGTCTGCAGTGGGCTCTGCTTCAACTTCAGCGTCCAGCGCGGCGTGGAGCATGATGGACTGCTGTTGGCGGAAGATATGCAAACCCTTAAGCAGGTTCAGGGCTTCGTGGAGCTGGTTGTCCTTGGTCAGCAGCTCCTGGGTGGCAAGGCGATCTTTCTCACGTTTTTGACTGGTGCTCTCGTCGCCACCGCGGGTATTGCTCAGGTGGCCGGCAAGATCGGCTTCTGTGGTATTACCGGCAGGTTTGAGCGCGGTGACCTGGGCGCGCTCAACAATGACATCGGGCTCGATACCCTGGGCCTGGATAGAGCGGCCGCTGGGGGTGAAATACAGCGCGGTGGTGAGTTTCACCGCACGGTCTTCGTTGATGGTGATGATGGATTGAACGGAGCCCTTGCCGAAGCTGCGCGTGCCCAACAACACGGCGCGCTTATGATCCTGCAAGGCGCCCGCCACAATTTCTGAAGCAGAGGCAGAGCCATCATTGATGAGCACCACCATGGGCAAGCCCTTGGCAATATCACCAGGGGTCGCATGGTAATTTACATCACTATTTTCCAGCCGCCCTTCGGTGTATACCACCAGGCCGCTGTCGAGGAAGGCATCTGCGACTTCGACGGAGGATTGCAGCACACCGCCGGGGTTATTGCGCAAATCCAGCACGATCCCGCGCAATTCCGGATTTTTTTCCTGATGATCGCGGATCTTGCGCGTCATATCCTTGCCGCTGTTGAGCTGGAATTGAGCGATACGCACATAGAGATAATCGTTTTCCAGCAGGCGGGTACGCACGCTCTGGGTGCGGATGATGTCACGCACAATCTCGACATCGAACGGCTGTTCTACACCCTTGCGCACAATGGTCATCTTGAGTTTGCTGCCCTTGGGGCCGCGCATCATCTGGATGGCATCGTTCTGGTTCATGCCTTTAACCGGTTTGTCATCCAGGCGAATGATCAGATCACCGGCCTCGATGCCGGCTTTTTGTGCGGGCGTGTCGTCGATGGGCGCGATCACTTTGATAAAACCGTTTTCCATACCCACTTCAACGCCCACGCCACCAAACTCACCCGTGGTGTTTTCCTGCAAGTCTTCAAACGCTTTTTTGTCGAGATAACTGGAGTGCGGGTCCAGCTCGGCAATCATGCCTTTGATGGCATATTCCAGTAATTTGGCGTCGCTGACTTCTTCCACATAACCGCTGCGAATATGGTCATAAACGCGGGTGAAGGTGCGTAGGTCTTCCAGGGGCAACAAACCCTCATCCTGCTTGGGTGCTTTTGCCTCCTCGGCCTGGATCGGTAACGCCAGGCTGACCAAAGCCAGCAACACGAATGAGCATTTGCGGTGAGCGTAGAACATCGGAATCTCCTGCGGTATTCAGCTCCGCATTCTTATGTATCGGGTAAAAAGAGGGTCAATCTAAAACAAGTTGCTGCTGCTGGCCAGCAGCAGGCGCACACTTTGCGTTATATAACGTTCAATCAGCAAAAAAACCGGCCCGATTGGCATAAATGGCTGCAGAATCAGTCAAGCCCGCGCCAACCAGGTGGCCGGGTTGGTAGGTTTGCCGTTTTGGCGGATCTCGAAATACAGGCCGGTTTCAGCCTGGCCGCCACTATTGCCCACACTGGCGATGGCATCGCCGGCGCGCACCCAATCGCCTGTGGTTTTGAACAGGCTTTGGTTGTGTGCATAAAGGCTTAAATAACCCTCACCATGATCGACAATCAGTAACAAACCATGTCCGCGAAAGTAATCGGCAAAGACAACGCGGCCGTGATGTACGGCAACCACGGGTTTGCCTTCGGTTGCGCGAATCATCAATCCGCTCCATTGCATCTGGCCGCTCACTCGCGGGCTGCCGAAACGATGGATTACCTTACCGTCGGTAGGCCAGGGCAGGCGGCCTTTACGACTGCTGAATTTTTCATTCCCGGTGGGCAAGGGCACGGAGCCAACAGTGTGAGTAACTTGTTGCAACAAGGCTTGCAGACGCTCGCGGTCTTCTTCCAGTTGGCGCAACTCCTGATCTTTGTTTTTCAGGGTGCTGTTGATTTTCGCCAGGGCTTGCTGGCGATCTTTCTGGCGCTGTTTCAATTCGGTATGGCGCGCTTGTAATGCTTTTTGGCTGTCACCCAGTGCCAGGGTCTTGGCAGCAATGCGCGGTTCCAGCTCGTCCAGTTGTTCCAGGGTGGCCATGTAAGCGGCCAGTTTTTCAGCGCGCGCCGCGAGAAAATATTGGTGATACTTGAGCATGCGGCTCACGCGTTCCGGCGATTCCTGGTTGAGTAGCAATTTGATCTGGCTTTGCTGGCCGAGTTGATACGCAGAAGCAACTTGCTTTGCGACCTCTGCCTGCTGCGAACGTTTGGCGCCCTGCAGGGTTTCGCGCTCCTGTTGCAATTCCTTGAGCTGATTGTTTTGATCCTTCAGGTTGCGATTGATTTGCTCGATCCTCTTCAATAGCTCGCCGACTTCCGTTTCGGACTTTTGCAGGTTTTTTTGCAGTTCGCTGCGTTCACCTTGAATAGATTTCAGTTCCTTCTGCAATTGCTGGATATTTTCCTGCAGTACCTTCATGTCTTCCTGTTGGTCAGCGACACTGACGGAAGCCAGTAAACACAGGAGCGTGACGGCGTAAACGCGTAAATTGAAGAGGATGGAGATTGATGAATACCTGCTCATGGAACCAGTTCCTGCGGAGAGATTCCCGGACCGCAGAGCGGCCCGGATGGCATAGCAGTTGTTTTTATTAACAGTCTTTCACGCAACGCATTATTTTACGGTGATAAGGTTGCGCCCGGTCATCTCGGCGGGTTGCGGCATTCCCATCAAGTGCAACATGGTCGGTGCCACGTCCGCCAGAGAGCCGCCATCGGCGATATTCACCTGACGTTTGCCACAGTACACAAAAGGCACCGGCAAGGTGGAATGCTGTGTGCTGACCTGGCCCGACTCTGCATCGAACATCTCCTCCACGTTGCCGTGGTCGGCGGTAACCAAGGCCTCTCCGCCCACTTTTTCCAGCGCGCCCAGCACGCGACCCAGGCAAATATCCAGCGCTTCCACCGCTTTCACCGCCGCTTCAAAGATGCCGGAGTGGCCAACCATATCGCCGTTGGCGTAGTTACAGATGATGGCGTCGTACTTGCCGGACTCAATCGCAGCCACCAGTTTGTCAGTGACTTCCGGCGCGCTCATCTCCGGTTGCAGATCATAAGTCGCCACTTTGGGCGACGGCACGAGGATACGATCTTCGCCGGGGTAAACGGTTTCTGTGCCGCTGTTAAAGAAGAAAGTCACGTGTGCGTACTTTTCCGTTTCAGCGATGCGCAACTGGGTTTTGCCTTGGTTGGACAGGTATTCACCGAAGGAATTGGTGAGATCTTCCGGCGGAAAAGCAATGGGTGCCTTGATGTCAGAGGCATATTCGGTGGTTTGGACAAAGTGCGCGATCTTCGGCGCTAACTCGCGCTCAAAACCATCGAACTCAGGCTCAATCAGGGCGCGGGTAATCTCGCGGGCACGGTCGGGGCGGAAGTTCATAAAGATCACTGAGTCGCCATCCTGGATAGTGCCGGCTTCTTCATCTTCACCGCAAATGATGGTGGCTTTCACAAATTCATCGTTCTCATCGCGCGCGTAAGCTGCTTTGAGTCCTTCGACTGCGGTCAGCGCATCAAACTCGGCAGCGCCAGTTACCATTACGTCATAGGCTGCTTTTACGCGATCCCAGCGATTGTCACGATCGAGGGCGAAGTAGCGGCCGACGATGGAAGCAACCTTGCCTACGCCCAGTTCACGGAACAGGTCTTCAGCTTGTTGCAGTGATGCTTCGGCGCTGCGTGGCGCTGTGTCGCGGCCATCGAGGAAGGCGTGCAGGTAAATATGTTTGGCGCCGCGCTGGGCTGCCAACCTGATCATGGCGTAGATATGGTCCTGGTGGGCGTGCACACCGCCGTCTGACAGAAGGCCGAGGATGTGTACGGCTTTGTCACTGGCGACCGCAGCGTCGATGGCTTCGACGTACACCGGATTGGTAAAAAAATCGCCGTCGCTGATGGCTTTGTTGATGCGGGTGAGACTCTGGTAAACCACGCGCCCGGCACCCAGTGTCATATGGCCCACTTCGCTGTTGCCCATCTGGCCTTCCGGCAGGCCGACTTCAAGGCCCGAGGTGGCGATGAGGCTCTTGGGGTTGTTGGCCCAGACCTTGTCCCATACCGGCGTATTTGCCGCGTAAATGGCGTTGTGTTCGGTGTTTTCCGAATGGCCAAAGCCGTCGAGGATAATCAATACGAGAGGTTTTTTGGTCGCGGTCATACTCAGTCGTCGCTTCTACAATCCAGAGGTGGGGGAAATATTCAGGAATTTGCCGACATCAGGATGATTTTTCATCCCTGCTGTCCATCGGCGAGTGCGGCATATTCTAACCGGTTAAACCAGTGAACACTATGACAATGACTGAGAAATACCCGGTGCATGGTGTATACTGCCGCCCTTCTTTGCGCCCCATAACGGATATTCGGGTCATCGTGTTAGCTGCGGTCCATGTTACCGGGATTTGGTGTCCGGGTCCGTTTGAAAAAATTTATCTGTAACAAATAGCGCGTTTATCGCCTTGATATCCACCTGCCTGCCTCCACATTCAGCGCAGGCTTATCGCTGTCAGCGATGATGACAAGGTGATGCGACCTGTTGCGGCTCATTGCTAAAGGAATCTGTAACCTGTGAATTTCTTTGTATTTATCAGTCAAGAATGGCTGTTGGTTAGTACGCTGGTGGTTTTGATTTATATCTACGCCTGGCGTGAGCGCATCAAGAGTGGTCGTCCCATCTCCGTGCATGAAGTCACCCAATTGCTCAACAAGGATTCTGCTGTTCTGCTCGATGTTCGCGACAATGCAGAATTCAAAGCGGGCCACATTGTCGGTGCCATCAATATTCCATTCAGCAAGGTTGCCGCTGAGCTGGATAAACTGGAAAGCCACAAAAGCAAGATCATCATCGTTGCCGACAAGCTGGGTCAGCACGCCGGTAGTGTCGGGCGTACGCTGGAAAAGCAGGGCTTTGTCGTGCGTCGCCTCTCCGGTGGTATTGCGGAGTGGCAAGCGCAGAATCTGCCGCTGGTAAAAAAGTAGTTGGCACGGGAGGTCACCATGGCGCGGGTTTTGATGTACACCACAGCAGTATGTCCCTATTGCAATAACGCCAAAAAATTATTGGCGCAAAAAGGCGTAGCCGCAGAAGAAATTCGCGTCGATCGTGAGCCTCATTTGTGGCAGGAAATGATGGAAAAAAGTAAACAGCGCACGGTGCCGCAAATCTGGATTGGTGATGTGCATGTCGGCGGGTTTACCGATTTGTGGGCGCTGGATAAAAACGGCAAGCTGGATGAGTTATTGGCAAAATAATCTTTGTCGCTGTAGTCACTTCCGGCTTTATCTTTCAGTAACAGTAATTAATAGAGTGCATTATGTCCGAAGAAAATAATTCACAAGAACTTAATAATCACGAGCAGGCCGACGGTCCGAATTTTGCCATTCAGCGTATTTTCCTCAAGGATATTTCCTTTGAGACCCCCATGGGTGTTGAAGCGTTTACCAAACAATTCAAGCCAAACATCCAGCAGGATTTGAACGTACAGGTTAATCAACTGGATGAAGGCACTCACGAAGTTGTGCTGCTGCTGACCATCACCGCCAAGATCGAAGGTCGCACCGTTTTTCTGGTGGAAGTGAAGCAGGCCGGTATCTTTGCCATCTCCGGTTTTGAAGGTATTCAGTTGAGCCAGGTGATCAACACTGCTTGTCCGCAAATTCTGTTCCCTTATGCGCGCGAGGCGATCGACAGTATTTTGAATCGCGGCACCTTCCCGCCGTTAATGCTGGCGCCAATCAATTTTGATGCGGTGTTTGCGCAAGCCGTTGTCCAGGCCAAGCAACAAGCCGAGTCATCGAAAGAAACTGCCGCGACGGCCAATTGATTTGTTGTTGTCGCAGGCAGTGAAATGCTGCCTGCGTGCTACACTTTTCGACAATGCGCTTCAACGATGAACAAGGTTTTTTGTTGATCGAAAATCTGCCGCTGTAATTCAATGCCCTGCGTGGAGGCTCTGCGTAGAGGATTGGCGGTACATGATCTACCACTGCAATCCGGTGTCGATGTCATGTTCAATCTCTCCCGTAAAGAAACCGCTCACGCCAGTCACATCGCTGCCATTGATCTTGGCTCCAACAGTTTTCACATGATTATCGCCCGCTGGGACAACGATCAGTTGATTCTGCTCGATCGCCTGCGCGAGCCCGTACGGCTCGGTTGGGGGTTGCAGGCCGATGGCAGTTTGAGTGAAGACGCGCGCGAAAAAGCCATGGCATGCCTTGAGCGCTTCGGTGAATGCCTGCGTGAATATCCCTCGCGCAGTGTCCGTATCGTCGGCACCAAAACCCTGCGCAGCATTACCGATTCGCGTCAATTTCTCCAGGAAGCACAAGCTCGCCTGGGGCATCCGGTGGAGATTATCTCCGGCGATGAAGAAGCGCGTCTGGTTTACCTGGGTGTAGCGCATTGCATTGCGCCCGGCGAAGGTAAACGCATGGTGGTTGATATCGGCGGCGGTAGCACCGAAATTATTTTGGGTCAGGGCATGGCGCCCCTGTTGAAAGAAAGTTTGAGTATGGGTTGCGTTGCCATCGCCAAACAATTTTTCTTTGACGGTAAAGTGACCGACAAAGCCATCAAGAAAGCGCGCATTGCCTGTTTGCAGGAATTGGAGCCGGTGAATGATCTGTTTGTCGAGCAAGGCTGGCAGGAAGTGCTCGGTGCGTCCGGTACCATCAAGGCGGTGGCTAAGGTGTGCCAGAGCATGGGCTGGAGCGATGGCACCATCAAAAAAACAAGCCTCGATATCATCGTGCAGATGTATCGCCAGCACGGCAACACTGATTTAAAGATCACCGGTTTATCTGATGATCGCCAGGCGGTTTTCCTCGGCGGCGTGATTGTGTTGAGCGCGCTCTTTGAAAGTCTGCAGCTGGATCAGATGACCGCAGCAGATTGGGCGCTGCGTGAAGGTTTACTCTATGACCTGAAAGGCCGTCTGGAAGATCACGATATTCGTCAGGCCAGCGTGGATGCCTTGGCCAAACGTTTTCATGTGAATCTGGAGAAAGCCGAGCGCATCGAAAAGACTGCGCTGATGTTGCTGGATCAGGTAAGTGATACCTGGGGGCTGAATGTCGATGAAGCCGGTAAACTTCTGCGCTGGTCTGCGCGACTTTATCCTGTCGGTTTGGATATCGCGCACAGCGATTACCACAAACACAGTGCTTATATTGTTGAGCACGTTGATATGGCCGGCTGCTCGCGCGCGGAGCAAAAGCAATTGGCAGCGCTGGTGTTGGCGCACCGCAAACGTTTTCCGATCAAACAATTTCCATTGGAAAATACGGCGTTGTTACAGGTGGCGATCCTGTTGCGTTTGGCGATTATCTTTCACCGCGGCCGCAAAAAAGAAGGTCGCCTGCCAATTAAACTCCGTGCCAATAATCACAAATTAAAACTTACCCTGCCTTCTGTCTGGCTTGAAGCCAACACGCTGACGCACGCTGATCTCGAAAGCGAAGCTCAACATCTCGAAGAAATTGGTTATCTTCTGGATGTCATCGCGAATGGCGATTAGCCGAGACGCTGTTATTTAATGACTGGCTATTTGATAACGGGTGTAGTCCAGCGGTCCAGCAGTATGGCCTGCACGTCAACGAGATCCTCGCCTTCCTGTGGTTCGGTGATAACGTAATTGCCATTTTCCTGTAGTATCCAGGCGTGGGTGTTGTCCGCGAGATACAATGTTAAATCTTCGATAATGCGGTCGCGGATTTTTTTACTCTTGATGGGAAAACAGGTTTCCACGCGATGAAACATGTTGCGACTCATCCAGTCTGCGCTGGAGCAGAGCAATTCAGGGTTGCCACCGTTTTCGAAATAAAATACGCGGCTGTGTTCCAGGAAACGTCCGATGATGGAGCGCACCCGAATATTTTCTGACAGGCCTTCGACACCAGGCCGCAATTGACAGATGCCGCGCACAATCAAATCAATCTGTACACCGGCCTGCGAGGCGGCATAAAGTTCGTTAACCAATTCTTCGTCGTAAAGTGAATTCATCTTGGCGATGATACGACCCGGTTTTCCCTGCTCGGCATTTTCCCGTTCGGTGCGAATGCGTCTGACCAATCCCTTGTGTAACGTAAAGGGGGCGTACATCAACGCGTCCATCTTGGACGCTTTACCCATACTGCTGAGCTGCAAAAAGATGCGATATACATCATCACCGATTTCCTTGTCGCTGGTCATCAAACCATAGTCGGTGTAGATCATGCTGGTTTTGGGGTGATAGTTTCCGGTGCCCATATGCACGTAGTAACGAACCTTGCTGTTTTGTTCGCGGCGCGCCACCAATAGCATCTTGGCGTGGGTTTTGTAACCTACTACGCCGTAAATCACGTGAATACCGTAACGCTGCAAGCGTTCCGCCAGTGCAACGTTTTGTTCTTCATCAAAGCGCGCGCGCAATTCGATAATCGCCGTGACTTCCTTGCCGTTTTTAGCAGCAGCTACCAGGGCATCAACGACGGGAGAATTGGAGCCGGTGCGATACAAGGTTTGTTTGATTGCCAGTACATGTGGGTCAGCGGCGGCTTCGCGCAAAAAATCCACCACGCCCTGAAACGAATCAAACGGATGGTGCAAGAGAATGTCCTGCTTTTGTAAAGATTCAAAATAGCTGTTGGAGCGCTTGGGAAATTTCGGCATCGCCTGTACAAACGGTGTAAAGAAAAAGCGGCTGTCTTTCACCAGATCAAATAAATCGCTGAAGCGATTCAGGTTTACCGGTCCGTTAATACGGTACAGATCGCGCTCTTTGATTTCGCAGCGATGCAATAAAAACTGTTCCAGTTCCGCAGGGCAGGTGTCGGTTAATTCAAGGCGCACTTCATCGCCGTACTGCCGGTAAGCCAGTTCACCTTGCACCGCGCGCAGCAAGTCTTCAGTTTCTTCTTCATCGAGAAAAATATCCGAGTTGCGCGTGAGGCGAAATTGGTAGCTATCGATCACCGTCATGCCGACAAAAATCTCGGCCATAAAATAATGGATGATCGATGAGAGAAAAATAAATTCACGGCCTTCGCCAGCCAGCTCCGGTGGTAACTCGATGATATGTGACAGCGACCGAGGCACCTGTACAATCGCGCGTCCGGAGTTGCGCCCGAACGCATCTTTGCCATCGAGCTTGACGATAAAATTCAGGCTTTTATTCAGGATGCGCGGAAAAGGGTGCGCCGGGTCGAGTCCGATGGGGCTGAGCACCGGCAGCACATCGGTTTCAAAGTAACTTTTCAGGTATTTCACCTGCTGACTGTTCCATTCGTCGCGGCGCAACACGCGAATGCCATTCTCGCGCATGGCGGGAAGGATGGCCTGATTCAGGATGCGATACTGCTCTTCAACCAGGCGGTGAGCCCGCTCGGAAATTTCACCTAGGGTTTGGGCCTGGCTGAGACCATCCGGCCCGGGCGGCGTTTGTGCGTTGAGTTCGATCATCTCCACCAGGCCGCCGACACGTACCTCAAAAAACTCATCGAGGTTGGTGGAAAAGATGCACAGAAAACGCAGGCGTTCCAATAAAGGCAGGGATTGGTTGTAAGCTTGATACAACACGCGTTTGTTGAACTCCAGCAAGCTCAGTTCGCGATTAAAGAAAGCGTTGGACACCATGTACCCCTATGATAAGTAGCTTTTACGACAAACGGCCTTTATGAGAAGCAGCTTTTTGCGCCTCAGATTATGACGGGAGTGTGACAGTTTTAAGACAGCAGGGTATTTTAAAGATAGCAGAGTTAAGGAAGCGTAACGCAGCGCCAGATCATGGTGTGAACAGGCCCTAAAAAAAGAAGCCGTCCCTGGCTTGGGATAGGTCAGTTAAGCTGCCAGAGTTGATTGCCGCCGCCGAAATAATCCCACTGCTGGATGTTGGCGCCATCGGCGGTGGAATTGCCTTCCACATCCAGTGATTTCCCGCTCAGTACTGACAGAATGCGGTAAACATCACCCACCGACTCAATACGCCAGCGTTGGTTGGCTCCGCCGCCATAGCTCCATAAATGAATATTCGCGCCATTTTCGGCGGACACATTCGCCACATCCAGCGCCCGCCCGCTGTGAACCGCTTCAATACGATATTCATTATTCCCCAGTGCCGTGATTTGCCAGCGCTGATTGTTGGCCCCAGTGCGGGTCCAGAGCTGCACATTCGCGCCGTTGCTGGTGGAGACATCCTGCACATCCAGGCTCTTGCCGCTACCCACATTGATGATCTCGTAAATCCCGTTGGTAATTGCACCGTCTCCAGGACCGCCAGGGTTAGTGGCTCCGTTGTGTTTTACGGCATCGTAAAACCCCTGGTGCCACTGAATGCCAGCGCTGCCGTTGGCAATATTGTTGCGCGCGAAATCCAGCATGCCCTGATAGGCACCGGCCGGCGGCGTACCGCCGTTGTTGATGAAGTTTTTCACCTGGTTGTAGATGTTATTGGGCTGCACTGTCCAGAGCGTGCGGTCATGGGACATCTTTTTAAACGACCAGGGGAAATGACCGGCGATGTTGTTGATCGACCAATCCGTTGCCGTGCGAATGATCTCGTTGGTGTCTTCGCCATACTCGCCGAGGATCAGCGGGATGTTCAGCCGATTGGTGATGTCATCGCGGGTGTACATATCAGCCAGCGCGCCGGCATTGCCGAAGACATAGTGATGCGTTTCATAGACGAGGTTGTTGTCCCAGCGAGTTGTTACCCCCGTAGCTGCTTGCGTCGCAGGATCAGTCCAGTCAAGCACCTGCAATTGCGACGCCCACCAGCCACCTTCGGCCACGATGATGTGGTTGTTATCTACCGAGCGAATCGCGTTGCGCAATTGGATCAGCGACGGCAGCAGCTCATATTCGCGGCCTGGCGGCAGCACCGGTTCGTTGATCAAGTCATAACCCCAGATCATGGGTTCGTTCTTGTAGCGGTTGGCGATATGGCGCCACACCTGGCTGGCGATCTGGATATTGTTGCCATCCCAGAATTTCACGGAATCCCGCGGTTGGCTGGAGTTGGAGTTCATATTGTCACTGTGGTCGCCGGGATTCTGGTAACCGGGCGCAGCGTGCATATCCAGCAGGATATAAATACCGTGGGTGCGGCAGTACTCAATCAACCGATCAAAATACTGAAAACCGTGATCGCTGAGTTGGCCGTTTTGCCAGAACATGTTGTAGTGAAAGGGCACGCGCACGGAGTTAAAACCCAAGCCAGCCAATTCAGCAATGGCGTGTTCATTGACGTAATTCAGGCGCCATTGGTGTTCAAATTCCCGCGCGTTAGCCATGCCGCCCAGCGCGCTGCCGAGGCTATTGAGAAATTGCGTATGGGTTCTATAGTTGAAATCGCCCATCATCAAATAACCTTCCCACAGCAACCAGTTCCCCAGGTTCATGCCAGTGAAATAAATTTCATTGCCATTGCCGTCGAGGATGCGGGTGCCTTGGGTATGCACATATTGGCTGTGGGCTGAGACTGAAAAGAGCGTCAGTATTAACAGGATTGCGCTGTAAAAGCGGCGGTGTGATCTTGCAAAAAAACGGTGTAGTCGGGCCAGGATAGACATAAGTGTTGCTCCAGTTAGACGTTATTGTGGGAGTGAGGTACGCGCCGGGTCGGCGGTGAGGAAAGTCTATGGCGATGAAAGCGTGGGCGTCGTTCGGGTGGGGGTTATAGAACGCTAAATATTTTTTGGGAACGTTCGTTGAGCGAAGGCTTAGCCGAACCTTGTCGTGCAAATGTTTTTAATTGGCGATGAGTGATGGTTAGTACGGGTGCGGGAGTGGGAAAATGCATGCCCATCCATGGGCAGGATAGATTACTTACATTTGTAAACGGCGAAGGTTTGGCTGCCGTTTTCGATCTCAGACGTCGGGACGACCGTATCGCCACCGAAACTCGCAGCTTCATTGCGCGCCAGGTTGGCTAGCTCGGTTGCTACCTTGTCGGCGTTGCGGTCAATGGGACCCACGCTGGCTTTTACCTTGACGTTAACGTTGCGCAGTTTCTCGCAGTTGCGCACGTTAGCCATATTCGCCACCGCTACACCAGTGCCGTCATCGCTTACCTTTACCCAGGTACACGCGCTGCTCAGGGTGGCGATAGCCAATACAAGTAATAATGTTCTCATGCAAAAACCTCCTCTTATAGGTTGTGTAATTACCGGTTGGATACCGGTGTCAAAACGCTGCACACGATAGCGCTTGCCAGCGAAAAAGCCAATTTAAAGCGACTTGCCGCACCCGTTATAGGCCCTGCCATCCAGCAAAATGCGCACTTCCTGGCTGAATTGCATACCACTCATACTGTCCTGACAGGGCTTGGTTTCGATAGTCAGCAACAGGTCATGGCTTTCGGTGACAGCGTGGTAACTGCTTCGTTGCGCCGAATCCAGATCCGGTACCGGTACCGGAGTAATCACGCGATAGTTGCCGTAGTCGCCCACGAACTCAATCTGCAAGTCAGCATCCAGCTCTAACAGCCAGCCCGGCTCGTTGCCGGTCGCACGGAAATCGATACCGCGCGCTTTGGCCTCTGCCCAAGGTAACTGCTCGGGTTTATTGCGGCAGTTGGTAAAGGTTTCGCCATCCAGTGTGATAGTCGCTTCGTCGCCCTTGCTCCAGAACTCCGCCCGTTCGTTGGTGTAGCGCGCGCCCGAAGCCGCCGGTGCCTGCTGCAATTGCAGATCTGCCCCATTGACATGAATCATCGCCGTATTGGCATTGACCACCACCAACGCCAACAGCTGGTCGCACTCGTAGGCGAGACGCCGGGCATCGTCGCTGGATTGGTTGGTGACGCTGGTTTGGTCAGCGCGCGCAACCTGTAAAGAAACGCGATCTTTCGGGCTGTCCTGCGTAAGCACGCCATAATGCTCCACCGTCGCCCACAGCAATTGATTGTCCGCCGAGCGAATCTGCGCGCGTAACGCATAACGATGGTTGTTGTTGATATCGGAGGTTTTGTACGTCAGGGAAAATGGAATAGGCACCTGGGTTTCGGGCGTGAACTCAGTCTTGCTGATGGTGGTGGCTGGCGTATCAGCGCGACTGACATCCTCAAGCGCCACGCTGACGCGCGCATCCGGCGGCAGGGCGATACGCTCGCGATAATAGATATCGCCGGTGATGGTATTGGTACAACCAGCAAGCGCGGCGGTGATCAGCAGAAAGGTGGCGAGCAGCTGCCCCTTGATCCTTGAGTTATTCATGAGGTTACCTTTTTGAAACGCCTTGAAGCGACTCACAGTCCGGGTTTGGTTTTTGGACTGGAGGTACTTTACTTCGTTTCACTTAAATAGGGGATAGGGATAGCAAATTCGTGTATAAAAGGAGCTGTCTGTTTAATGCTTACACTTGAGTATTAAGCATGTAGATCTTGGCTCTCTTGGCTACTGCATGGTTTCGGTTCTCAATTTAACGCAATTATTGAATTTCTTGATCTGATACTCTTTGCCAAACCGAATAGTAACCAACGGTCTTCATGTAAGCGGAAATTTCGTAACTCAGATCTGGAAGCATTTCTGTGTTATCAATACTACCCAAGACTTCAACGGCATTTTCCTCGTCATTATTAATCAGCTCTGCCACCCGCCATACAAATCGACTGAGAACCTCGGCATCGTCCTCGCCTTTTACACCATCCTGTAATAGGCTTTTAACATCATCCCTTTTTTCTTGCTCTGCATAGTGCATTAAAAGTTCATTGATATGAGGATATCGAGAGAATTTAATCATATGCACTTCCCCCCATTTCTTATGACAGACATACGGTAAGAAACCATCTCCAATTTACGAGTTAGCTCTTCAATACTCATGCCCTCAGTTTTTGTTACTGCCAAAAAATAATGGCCGCTATTCTTTTCATCCTCTATAAATTCAAGGCCGCTTGGTATATCTGCTTCGGAAAGAATCCAAAATACGTCGATAGGCTTTTTCTTTGCTCTTTTTGCCTGCATACCAAGTACAAATTTTAGATTCTCCCACGAGGAAGAGAATGACAATCCCATTTGGGAGTCTGGCAAAATCCAGGTTTCATCAGTATTAAACTTGTAATCACATATGCGGATACCCATTACTGTACGGTATTTTCCGTCCGCTCTATCTTCATATAATGTTGGATGCTTTCCTCTGATTGCTGGTCTGGCTCGTAGTTTTTTTATTTCAGAGATGATCTTTTCCAAATCAGTCAGGCATTTATATTGCTTTAACTCCGTCACTGTTTTTATCTCCTTGTACTGTTGCCTAAAATCTGACTAGATAAATTATCAATACCAGAACGACCAATACAGTCGGATTACATCTGCATCGAAGTTGTATAAAGGCTCCTGGCCAAACTGCATACCCTCCTCACGCGCGAGTACATTGCGGAAATCTTCGTAATCGAACTGGATGCGATCCCAGTACAAATTCACGGTGCTTTTATCAAACCAAGGGACAAATCCCGCTGGTAATTGGTAGGTAACGCCGAGCCCGAAGGTGGTGGTGGTGAGAGGGCTGAGTTCCTTGTCGCGGCCCATAAAGTTTTGATAATTGGCGTAGGGAAAGAGGTCACTGTAGAAGTCGGCTTCGGTCTGTTCGTAGGCGCGGTATTTTAATTCGAACAGCCACTCTTTGTAGGGATGGGTGTAACGCACTTCGTAGTTGCTGGCTTCGATGCCCCAGCTATCGGAGAACTCCCGGTAATCGGCACGAATGGCGGCGCGATAGGGTAAATAATAAATGGCGCGCACGCCGAAAGCATCGCTATTGTGGGTATTGGGATATTTTTCTTCTGCTTCGCTGCGTGAACTGCATACGGAATTTACGCCATCACCATCGTTGCAAAAACGCATCACGCGATAGGGATTTTGAAGGTAGCCTTCATCAACAGCACTTTCCACGCTCAGTGCAGCAATCAGATTTTTAGTAAGAATCTGTGAGACATTAATGCTGTAGCGACGGCGTTCTGCATCGCGTTCGCCGAATTCCGGTCGATCATTACGGCTGATAATGTCATCACCAAAACTGGTGTTGAGGCTGACGGTGGTCAGGTCGCCAAAGAATGTCTGGCTGACACTGAAACTGTAGGTGGTTGAGTCGAAATCATTTTCTTTACTGGTGGAATAGCCCAGGTTAAATGTAGTACGGTCGTGCAGATAGACCAGCCCTAAATCTTTTTGCTTGCGTTCTTCGGCGTAGGGGCTCGCGCCGGATTCCACGTCCGCGCCGCGCGCGGCGACCACATCAATGGAGGCGCCGCTGATGCTATCTACATAATACTGGCCGGAAATCGACACCGAATTGCCTAGGTTTTTGCGTACCAGAATCGCGGGGCCATCGATCTGCGTGCCGCCGCCTTCGTAGCTGTGGTACATGATATCGATGCGTTCGTCGGGCAGGACATCGGCACGTGCACTACTGACACATGAAAGCAGTGCAAAGCATAATAAAAGCCGGTAAATACGCATGCTGTTAATTACAGCCACAGCCGCCTCCCGCACCACCATCGCCACCCCGTGCTGCTTCCCGTGCATCGTATACGTGATGCAAATAACCGCTGGAAACCGGATCGCGATCAAAACTCATCAGCGGATCAGCAATGTTTTGCCGCTCATAAGGTTTGACCCAGGGTTCAATGCGCCCGCAGGCGCACAAGCTGAATACGCCGATCAACAAAAGGGCACGAATGGCTTTAGGTGCTGTGGGAGTCATTCGCGGATCAGCTCCCGAATCTGGTCGCGGTATTTATTTTCGTCGCCGGCTTTGTAACCGCGATTCACGAAACGCACTTCGCCTTTTTTATCGATTACCACGGTAGTGGGCATAGCGTCCACTTTGTAGAGCTTGCTCACTTTACTGTCGGGGTCGTAAAGCACTGGCAGGCTCACACCCAGATCTTCAATCAATTTTTTGGCGGCAGCGGTGTCCTGCTCAACGTTCACGCCATAGAGTTCAAAACCGGCTTTGTTGTAGCGTTTGTACATGTCATCCAGCAAGGGCATTTCGGTACGGCAGGGACCGCACCAGGACGCCCAGAAATTCAGCATCACCACCTTGCCGCGCTGTTCGGCCAGGCGCACGTTCTCGCCGCTTTCGCTTTTTAGCGTGAAGTCCGGGGCGGGGGCGGCGTGGGTGAATGTGGCAAAAGCCAGCAGAAAAATAACACTTAAACCGGGCAGAGATAACTTCATAAAACGACTCCTGCGAATTTAGAAAAAGAGTGACAGGCCGATGCGGCCTTCGAGGTTATGGGTTTCCTTGCTCTCGCCGAACAACTCATGGGTGAACACATGGTCGCGCATGCTCAAATCGAAGGATACCCAGTCGGTGGCGAAGAAACGCAGACCGGCTCCAAAGTTATAGGTGAAATAATCCTTGGACGCGAACTGCGTATTGCCGGCACCGGCGATTAAGTAAATGCGCGTGTTAAAGGCCCATTTATCACTGATCTGGATCTGGCCGGGAAACAGGTTGTAACCCAGCGACAGGTTGTAATAGGTGAGATCGCGCTCTTCATCGGTGAGCAGCTCCACACCGCCGCTGAGCAATTCATAACTGGTTTTTTGCAAACGACTCATGCCGTAAGTTGCCTCGGCAAAAAAATCTTCGGTGATGTGGTAGGCCATGGTGACCCCGACCACGTCATTGGTACCGAAGTCTTCAATGCCCAGCAAACCGTAGAATGCTCCGAACTCAAAATTCTCACTGTCGATCATTTCTTCCTTGATGGTGCGACGCTCGATATCCGGCGAGATAATCTGGCCCAGTTCGTCCTCATCATCAGCGCCCTGCGCCAGGCTCAAAGGTGCACCGGCCCACAAGAGGCATCCCACGCACAGTGCTGCTGTACGTATCAGAAAAAGATGTTGAAACCGACTTTCCATTCATTGACCTCTTCATTGTCGTTGCGGCTGGTCAGGATCATGTGGTTGGTGTATTCAACGCGCATGAAAAAGCGGCCGGTCAAGTGGATATAACTACCGAGGCTGGCCTGGATCAGCGTGTCTTTGCGATCCTCCGGCTCTACCAGGGTGGCGCTCGGCAGGGTTTTGATTTCGCCGGTGCCGAGGCTGAAAAAGGGTGAGATTCGCCATTCGGGAAAGGGCTGATGCAAGAGTGCGACGGCGAGAATCTGGCTGTCGGAAAACTGCCCCGTGTTTTGCGCCACCCGCAGTTCGGCGGTGAGATTCTCGGTAAAGCGATAGCCCAGTGTGCCTGTCAATGAATCCGCCCCGTCAAAATCCCCCAGAGCCACACCCAGCTCAAAGCGGTCGGTGAGGTAATCTTCTTGTTTTGAATCGGCGAATTCGGGTGGTTGGCCATCGGGGCCGAGTGTGAACTGCAAGTCGCTGCGGCGCACCCAGCCGGTCTTGCCGCGATAGGTTTTGATCTTGATCCAGTCCGTGCGGCTTTTCAGTAACGTAATGGTTTCACCGCGCTCCACAACATGGAACACCGGATAACCCCGACCGGGACCGTTGTGCACATTGATGAAGGCATCGTTAACGGTAACTTGCGGATCATCGTCAGCCCAGGTGCCGGGGCTCAGGCACAATCCGACACACAGAAACAACAAACCGCCGATGCCTTTGAGGCGGCGGCGGTGTAACGCGGAGCAGAAGTCCCAAAGGGATAGCGATACAGCGTTTATCATCGTTTTATTCTTGAATTGGGTCTGCCGAGTCAAATGGGTTTTGGTAATAGCGGGCGCCGAGATCGATCCACTCCCGTAGCAGTTTTAACTCACTATTGTTCAAAAAGCCAGAATGGCTGCCATTCTCTCTGAAGCGATCAAAGAAACGCCCGCTGCCACGCGAGTTGCCGCGCGCGATGCTGGCCGGGGTTTCAAAGTATTCCGGGTCGGGAATCGGGTTGCCCTCTTCGTCTACCAACGGTAGGCCTTCGGCATCCAGCAAAAATTCCGGCACGGTGACGACGTTACCCACCTCGTCCACTTCCCGGCCTGGGCGTGCATTCAATAACTCGAAATAGGAGACCATCTCGGTATTCTGGCGTGGTGCGCGCGTCAGGTTGAGTTGAATGGCGCCAGTCAGATTCTCGTTGGTGACATCGGCAATGGTTGTGCTGCCAGCGTGACAACCGATGCAGTTAAAGGGACGGAGGTTGCCCAGCTCATCAACAACGTTAGCTGATGTGCGCTCGCGCTCCCACAAATGCTGGATATGGTTTTCGTAATTGATCACGATGCGGCAGGTGCTGTTCCAGTTGTCCATGCAACCTTTGTTCTTGAGCGGTGCCTTGAGCGTGGATTGCTCCGAGTCGCCGGGCACCAGATCCAGGTAACGGTAGGCAAAAGCATCGTCGCGCGGGCGGCCGGGTGCCAGTGCGGGATCGGTCCACTCATCGACAAAGAGGAGATCCACGGTGGGCTCACGCAATTCGCCGGCGACATAGACATCCGGGTCGCCGACCTGCGGCCCAGGCGCTGCGAAATAGGTGCGCGCTGCAAACTCGGCCATGGTTTCGCCGGGCTGCGGTGTTTCCGGTGTACCGAACTGATCAAAGCGCTGTGTGCCCGGAAACGCCACACCGCCAGCGGCGCCGGGGTTGATGGAGTCCGGCACGATATCCGCGCGGCTCACCGGTTGAGTGGCGCTGGTGTTGAGGCAGCCATTGCATTCGCGGCGCTCGCCGGGGCGCAACTGCATCCAGTAGGTGGCGTTGTTGCTGATGCGCCGACCTTCGCCATCAAGCACTTCAATGGTAAAGGCGATATCCGCAGGCACCTGCACCAGCACCGAGCCGTCCGGCTCTACCGGGGTATAACCGATGATCTCGCGCAGGCCGGTATTCTGATTGAAGCGATTGCCGTACACCGTGTCTTCCTGTTCATCAAGCACGTCGTCATCGGCTATGGACACGGCCTTGACGATGCGCAGAAAGCGTGCCGGCCTGTCAGCGGCAGCCGTTTGTGCGGGGTTGGCCAGTGTGCCGAGGTTCAGGGTGTCGGGGTTAACATCAGCGAGATTACCGTCGTACACGCTGGGAATATGCAGGGTGCCCAGATCGGAGTTTGTTGTGGTGGGCGCGATATAGGTTTGTGCCGCGCGCGGTTCCAGGATAACCGCCTCGGTGAACATCCGCCCTTCTTCGCCGAGCACCACCGGTTGCTGGGTGTCGTCAGCCATGTTGTAAATCCAGATGCCGAACAACGGCGGTGCGATTTCAGTTTCTTCATTTTCCCACCACTCGTCGGTGCAGGGCACCAGCCGCCCGGTGTCGATCACTTGCATCCGGCATTGGCTCCAGCTCACCAGCAGGCGATTGGTGCCGTCGAACAGCGGGTGTAGAGAGCTGAACACGCCATTACGTGAGCGCTCGTCATCGGTAATGATGTCCAGATGGTAAATCCGCTCTTGCGCTTCGCCGCCGCTGCCGTTGATGGGCACTTCGTTTTCAACAAAATTCTCCGTATCAATCACCACCATGTCACCGCCGAGGAATTCGCTGCGACGCTTAAAGATGGCGGCTATACGACGGTCGGACATCTCCTGCGGGCGGAACAAGGTCAGGGATTCATCGCGGGGGGTGGTGTTGAGGCTGTTAAAGCCATAGTGATATTGCAGATCGGTACCGTCCGGGTTGACGGTATAAAGGCTCAGGTTATTGCGCCCGGCCTGGTCCCAGCGGACAAACAGGATGCGCCCGTTATCCAGCACTGTGGGTTGCAGGTCGTGGCTCTGGTTGTAGGTGATCTGCTGAATGTTGGTGCCATCATTATCCATCACATGCAGGACAAAGGCGGGCCCATCGTTACCTTCTTCCTGGGCGGTGTACTGGGGCTTGTTGTCATCCAGCAACATGCCACGACTGCGGGTCTGGCGGGTGGAACTGAACACGATGCGGTCGTCCGGCAGGTAGCGTGGGCTGACGTCATGACCGGCTTCGGCAATGATGTTGGAGGTAATGACCCGGCGCAGCACTTTATCCACGAGATGGTATTCCCAGATATCCCACTTGGGCTGTTCGTCATCATCGGCGTTGGGAATCTCCGGCGCGCGCAGAGCGAACAATAAACGGTCGCCGTCGGGGTGGATGCTCAGGTCTTTTGCATCGTAATTGGGTGCTTCGGGATCGAACTCATCGGTGGCGATAAAGGCCTCGTGGGTGATGTTTTCTGCGGCGGCCAGCGCCGTAGCACGAGGTTTTACAAAAATTTCAGCGCCGGGGTTAAAGGCGGCCGGGTCGAGAATATCCAGTGGCAGCAAGGTTTCCGGATCGTCTTCATCGGTCGGCAAGGGGCGATCAATAAACGCAACCGGCAAATCGAGCGTGACCGGGTCCGGACTTTGGCCGCCGCCCTCACTGCCGCCACCTCCGCCGCCACAGGCGGTGACCAACAAGCAGACAAGCCACAGAGGCGAGCTGTGTATGAGCGATGAACGGAGATGGTGGATCATGGCGTTTTGCCCTGCACAAGAAACGGGTTGGGGATGATAGCTCAATCATGGCAGTCAATTGCCGCAAGTCGTTATTGCCGGCCGATGTCCGGTGGACGCTGGCGCCTGAATGGGATATCGCCGCACGGGAGCCACATTCTCAGTTAAGCCTTGGCGCCAATCTCTCGATCTGGTCACGCTTTCGCATCCATTGCCAAATACCTGCGAACAGGCTTCTAACAAGCTGGCTTCTAAAAATAGCTGAATTCTATGCATCTGGCTGTTTCGTCGATGGCGGAGCAGCGCTGAGGGTGGCGCGTATTAACGAATCTGTGAACCGGTCGACAATGTGGATGCAAGCGAGCCACAGGTTTATACCGTTCGGCGACATATAATCAGTGGCGAACAATTAGCCTGCTAGACTGATTTTTCAGTCGAGGCAGAACAAAAATCTGGAGCAGCCGTGACCACACAAGCCTTTTTTTCATCTGGCAGACCTGCCGGATGGCGTCCTTCTGTGCATCGCCGAATGATGTCCGGTGCCCTATTGCTCGTTTCCCTACTCGCGTCCATCGCTATGGCCGGTCCTCGGGAACAGGCGTTGCAAATTCACAACCGCATTGCCGGGGTGCCACCCTCAGAGGCCGTACTCTTGCAGATGGCCAACCTTATCAACACCAATGACGTGGCCGGTGCCGTCGAAGTGGCGATGGATAACGAAGCCTTCTACAGCGTTACCCTCAAGAATATGGCCACGCCCTGGACCAATCGCGAACAAACCGTCTTCGCCCCATTGAATGATTACACCGCCACCTTTATCGGCCTGGTGCGCGATGAAGATGACTTCCGCAAGATTCTCTATGACGACGTCCTCTATACCAGCAACGCAGGTGGCTTGCCCGCCTACGCCAATAACAACAATAACCACTACGAAGCGCTGGAAACGGCGGGCCACAGTTTAAAGAACACCTTAATTCGCCGTACCCAATCTTCGGTTAACGGTTTGCCAGCCAACGCCACTTCCGGGGTACTGACTACCCGCGCAGCGGCCAAGGCCTTCTTTATTGCCGGCACCAACCGCGCCATGTTTCGTTTCACCCTGATGAACCATCTCTGTCGCGACCTGGAGCAAGTGCATGACACCTCACTGGTGCCGGACCGTATTCGCCAGGATGTCAGCCGCAGTCCCGGCGGTGATAGCCGGGTCTTCCTGAACAGTTGCATCGGCTGCCACAACGGCATGGACCCTATGGCCCAGGCCTTTGCTTATTACGACTATGAATTCGATATCGATGCCGACCCGGAAGGCCTCAACGGCAGTATTCACTACAACACCGAAGCGGATATCGACCCGGATACCAATAGCCGGGTAGAAAAGAAATACCGCATTAACTCCTCGACTTTCCGCTATGGCTTTGTCACGCCGGATGACCAGTGGCAGAACTATTGGCGTAAAGGCCAGAACGCTGCACTGGGTTGGGATGCCAGCCTGTCCGGTGCCGGTAATGGCGCGAAAACCATGGGCATGGAGCTGGCTCACAGCCGGGCATTTGCCCATTGCCAGGTAGAAAAAGTATTTCGCAATGTCTGTCTGCGCCGTCCTGCCGATACTGCGGATCGCGCGGAGCTTGACGCTATTACTGATAGCTTTGCCAGCAGCAACTACAACCTGAAACAGGTATTTATTGAAACTGCTGATTATTGCAAAGGGCCCTGATCCAGAGCCACCAGACGTGGGAATGCCGGTGCTGTAAGCAACCGGCCCAAGATTAAAAACATCAGGTAATTACCGTGGACACAATGAGCCAACCAAACTTCAACTCTCGCGGTCAATACCGCCCAGGGCTGCTTGTGCTCTCGCTGCTTTTCACCACCTTGCTGGCATTGGCGGGTTGTGGTGGTTCGGGCAGCGGTGCCGATACTGTGACGGAGCCCCCACCCAATAACGGTGGAACAGACGATGACTTCGTTTATAAAGGTACAAACCCGGCTGCCACTGACGATGTGCTCAAGTTCCAGACACGTTTGTGGGTCAATATAGCGCCGCCAGATCGCTGTGGCAGTTGTCACGGTGATAACGGTCAGCAACCGACGTTTGCTCGCGGGGATGACATCAACCTTGCTTATGCTGCGGTGATTGATAGCGGTTTAGTGGATTTGGGCAACCCATCCATGTCGCGCCTGGTGACCCGGGTAGTCGGTGGCCACAACTGCTGGGAAGCTGATCCGGTTGTGTGCGGCGATATCATTACCACCTGGATTGCTGCATGGGCGGAAAACAGCGGGACGGAAGCCAACTCCATCGTGCTGACCCCGCCTGAAGAGCGCGATGTCAGTGACAGCAAGAGTTTCCCTGATTCACCTGATGCCTTCGAAGATACTGTTTATCCCTTGTTGACCCAATATTGCGGCAGTTGCCATGCCGAGGGTGCTCTCACCCGTCAACAACCTTACTTCAGCAGCACCGATGTTGCAGTTGCATATGAAGCCGCCAAGGCGCGGATGCGGCTCGATAACCCCGGTGCCTCGCGCTTCGTGCAGCGCCTGGGGACCGATTTCCATAACTGCTGGGATAACGATTGTGCAGCCAGTGCCGCAGCCATGCGCGACGCTATCCAGGCGTTTGCTGACACCATCGAGCCGACGGTGGTGGATGAAAACCTGATCATGAGTAAAGCGGTTGGTCTGGCTGATGCGTTCGTCGTCAGTAGCGGCGGTCGTATCGATACCGACCTTATCGCCAAATACGAATTTAAAACCGGCACCGGCACCATCGCATACGACACCAGCGGCGTGGAGCCAGCCACCAACTTGAACCTGTTCGGTAATGTGGGCTGGAGCAGCGCCTGGGGTGTTCGCTTTAATGATGGCGGCAAAGCCCAGGCATCAGCGGGCAGCAGCCGCAAGATTTACAACCTGATTCGCGGTGCCGGGGAATACAGTATCGAAGCCTGGGTTATTCCCGATAACGTGGCCCAAGGCGACAACGATAATAATCCTGCACGCATTGTCAGTCTCTCGGGTACGGCGACCGAGCGTAACTTCACCCTCGGGCAATACAACTACAACTACAGCTTTATGAATCGCACCAATCTGAGCGATGCCAATGGCTTGGTTGAGTTGGCCACTGCCGATAATGACGAGCGTCTGCAAGCCACATTGCAGCATGTGGTGGCTACCTTTGATCCCGTGAATGGTCGCCGCATCTATGTCAACGGTGAATATACCGGCGATGAAGATCCGACCCCGGGCGCTGTGTTGGCTGATTGGAACGATAGTTATGCGTTGGTCGTAGGTAACGAGACCTCGAACAACCGTATGTGGCAAGGCAGCATTCGCTTCCTCGGTATTCACAATCGGGCCATGGCGGCGGAAGACATCGTGAAAAATTTCGAAGTGGGCGTGGGCGCGCGCTACCTGTTGCTGTTCAACATTTCCGAACTCATCGATGTGCCGCTCAGCTTTATCGTGTTTGAAGTACAGCAGTTTGATGATTTTGGCTACCTGTTTAACCAGCCGTTCTTCACCATCCTGGCTGACCCGGAAACCGGTACGACCGCTCAAATGAATGGTGGTGTTGATCTTGAAGGTATCCGCATCGGCATCAATGGTGCCGAGGTGATGGTGGGGCAAGTGTTTGCCAACCTGAATACCGAATTACGGCAAGATCAAATGGTTGAAGGACGGCAAGTACTGTCGACCTTGGGAACGGTTGTCGAAGCCAAACGCGGCCCGGATCTGGATGAGTTTTTCCTGACCTTTGATCGCATCGGCACCCACAGTTATGAGCGCCCAGAACCCAGCGTACCTTCGCCGGTAGCGCCGTCTGACGTAGAAGGCCAGGCTGTGATTGGCCTGCGTACCTTTGCGGAAATCAATGCCACCTTGTCCACCCTGACAACGGTACCGGCTACTACCGCTGCCGTGGCGACAACGTATACCAATGTGCAGCAACAGTTACCCACGGTTCCCAATATGGAAGGCTTCCTCGCCGCCCACCAGATGGGGGTGACGCAGCTGACTGTGTCTTATTGCAATGCGCTGGTTAATGACGCCAGTCGCCGGACCAGCTTCTTCCCCGGCTTTAACTTCGGTGCAGCACCGGGTGCAGCTTTCACTGTTACGGGTCGCGAACAGGTTATTGAACCCTTGCTTGAAAAATTATTGGCCCACGAAATTGAGGGCACCAGGTTGGATGTTCAGGCTGACCCGGATGAATTGCGGTTGGAGTTAAATCAGCTGATTGATCGAATGACAGCGGGCAGTACCGGCACCACGGACGTGGTGATGGCAACCTGCGCGGCGGCATTCGGCGGCGCTGTGATGCTGCTCCAATAACGAGGCTCAGCCTTCAGGCTTATAAACGATTACGACACAACGACTACGATACCCAGTAGCGAAGGAAATACCATGGCTAAACGCAGACCTCCACTCCACCCCGATGCGCCGTTGCTCCTCAACAGCCACCGGCGGCCGGTGTCCCGGCGTGAATTGATTGCGCAGGGCTTTAAAGCAGGTTTCGGTACGGTTCTCGGCGGCTCGGTGTTCAGTTTGTTCGCCAATCCGCGCAAAGCTGAAGCGGCGCTTTCTGCTGATGTCTCGGCAGCTCGTGATGCTTGCGGTATCGCTGCACAAGGTGCAGGTAAGATCCCCTTTATTTGTTTTGATCTGGCTGGCGGCGCCAACATCGCCGGCTCCAACGTGCTGGTAGGCAAGCAAAACGGCCAGCTGGATTTTCTCACCGCCAGTGGTTACAGCAAACAAGGTTTACCAGCAGAGATGGTGCCCAATGCATCGGTCGGTGACTTCATCAATACTGATCTCGGCCTTGCGTTCCATTCCGATAGCCAAATGCTACGCGGCATTCTTGAGAAAGCAGTCGCCGCAGCGCCGGCAACCAATGGTGCGGTGATTCCGGCGCGCTCTGAAAACGATACCGGCAACAACCCTCACAACCCTATGTACGGTATCAATCGCGCCGGCTCAAACGGATCGCTGCTGGCATTGATCGGTTCCCGCGCCGGTGATTCCGGTGGTAATTCCATGGCACCGGCGATGATGATCAATCCCGAAGTGCGGCCGACTAAAGTCGATAATCCGCGCGACGTGACCGGCCTGGTGGATGTAGGTGATCTGGTCGGTTTGCTCAGCCAGGAAGATACCGTTTCGGTGATGGAATCCATCTATCGATTAAGTAACAGCAAGCTGAACCATGTTGATACAGGGACTGGTGCGAAAGATGCTGTCCTGAAAGAAATGATGCGCTGCGGCTATGTCAAAAGTGCTGACCTGGCCGATCGCTTTGGTGATCCCTCGGCCATCAACCCCGAAGCTGATCCGGATATCGTCGGCCCTACCGGGGTCTTCAGTGATGCAGAGTTCGATGGCGACGGTGAATTCCGCAAAACCGCCTCGGTAATGAAGTTGGTGGTAGAAGGCTACGCCGGTGCTGGCACCGTCACCATGGGTGGTTACGATTACCATACGGGTGACCGCTCCACGGGCGAACAGCGCGACCTGCGTGCTGGTCGTTGCATTGGCGCGTGTCTGGAATACGCCGCTCGAAAAGGTGTGCCCCTGATGATTTACGTGTTCAGTGATGGCTCGGTATTCAGTAATGGCATGTTGGATATGTCGGAAGAAGGCCGCGGCAAAGGTGTCTGGACTGGCGATGATCAACAAACGGCGTCTTCATTCTTTTTGGTATACAACCCAGCGGGTCGTCCGGCATTAATCGGTGGTACTGCCGCTGAACAGGCGCAGCATCAACAGATCGGCTACATGCGTGCCAGTGGCGATGTTGAAACCGCCTCAAGCCCGGTCGCCAATAATGTGAATTTGCTGGTAGAAATGGTGATATTAAATTACATGGCACTGCACAACGAGCAAGGCCAGTTTCCGCTGCTATTCCCCACGCATGGTTTAGGCAGCGCAGCTATGATGGATCGTCTCACCGCGTTTCAGCCGATATGTAATGGCACCATATCGACGCCGGTAACCTAACCGCACCAGATAATGTTTTTTATTTGCCCTGCGTAAGCGGGGCAAATTTTTCAGTGAGAAAAAATTCAATAGTATTTGATTGAGAATTGAAATCGCGCGCGTATTCGTTCATCATTCGTGCCACGTAAAAAGGACCGCCGGGATAGCGGAAGGTAGTATTTGTTAAAGGATTAATTTATGGATACCAGCCAGGATATACACACCCAATTATTATTAAAGCACGGCGCCGTGCAGACATCGCCCCAGCATGCGGCGATGTTGAATTCTCAAACAAACAAAAAATTCATAAGCACTATTGATAAAACGCAAAATCCTGCGGGCTACAAAGTGACGCTGACAGGATATGCAGGGTTTATACTTGCTCGCGAAAGTAAAACATCAGACTATCAAAGCCTTGATGACCTGCTTAGACAATTACGCGCTATTCCCCGCTCCACATCTGCCAGTATTTTGAAAGGCAGTATTAGCACCTTCAAGTTGGAAAACAATGCTTATCGCGTTGATTATCGAATCGCCAGTGGCGAAGTGCTTGTCTACAACATTCAATTGATAGATAAACTACAGAAGCAGCGTGACCGTCTGGAGCAAGCATCTCTTTATCACGTCAAACGGAACGGTCAAGGTGTGTGGCAAATTAAAACGAAGATAGACAAGGTCAGTACGACATATGCTGCGGTCAACGGGCAATCTAATAACCTGACCAAGGCTACGTGGCTGATGGGTGCACATCTCGAATACGAATTCAAAAATTTGCAGGAATACACCTTATTTCATAATCCCAGTGTCGGGGGTATCGGTGACACCTGGGAATCTTTTCGTGACAAGATGGGTATCACCACGGCGGTTACCCGCCACTTCGCCAAAGTGCTCGCCGATACTCAAGCGCAGGATAACAAAACTCAATGGATCGCCCACAGTCAGGGTGGCGTAATTTTTGCCGAAGCTGTGCGCTATTTGTTAAATGGCTCCAGCAGTTGGATGTTCAACAAATGGCGATTAAACGGCTTGCGCGCGCAGGACAAAGGCAAGCTGCTCGACAAACACAGCATTGTCTTTCATGGCAATGCCAACAATAATCTGCGATCCAAGCCATTATTTTCTCGCGCTGGCGTCAAAGTGCTGGCTATTCGGAGCAACGATTACGACATGGTGCCCAATATAATTGGAATGAATACACTCAATCCACGGAAAATTCTTGGCTCAGTGCTATACAGTAACCATGTAATGTCCGGCTCGGTGTCACAAAGCCCACATACTTTAATGCAAAGTCAGGAGTCCTGGCGCCATAATATGGACAATGGTCCGGGCAAGGGGCGTAATGGTATCCAGAAGGTATTTAACAAAATAGAAACGAGCATCAATAAAAAATCAACGCCAAACTATTTGCCATGAATCGGTAGTGATATGTTGATGTTAAATATCGTCAAAAGAACTCATTCAATAGAAAATAAAATCATTCTGGTGCTTATTATGTTATCCATGCTAACCAGTATATTTTCCAGCTCTGCCCAGGCAGAAAAAAATAAACTATACCCTCGTCAGATTAATTTATCAGGTAATGTCTTTCATTTCTCAATGCCGGAAGACTTCAGTAAAGATATGCCTGCTGATGATATGGTAGAGACTTTGGATATTTCAGATTTCTCTAAATTTGATAATCCTGAATATGGAAACCTGGTTCGGCGTTGGTGGGATATTAAAGAGCCGGGTTGGTTTGGTAAGGAGCTGGGGACGGTCATGTTTGATTTGTCTGTTCAGCGAAGTTTTTCAAATACGCAACATCTTGTGCATCAAAGGCCTTACGAAATTTCTAACAGGCTCGATTTTATGATGATGTTGCATGATAGCTTTATGCAACGATACGAACCCTTAAATGAAGCAATTGAAGAAGATGCCGGCCTGGATATTTCGTATCACTCAAGCTTTGCAGTGATGATTGGTGACGAGGTTGCCGCATTGCAACGGGATGCCATATTTAACCAGCAAAAATGGACGGCTTACTCCATTGCTGCGCCCCGGGGAGAGCTGATAGTTGTTTATGCAATTCCAGTGACCGAAAACGTGTATCTGGAAGCGTCTTTGACATACAGTCACAATGATAATGTGCCGCCTTTGGAATTCAGGAGAGGACATGCATTTAGCAAGTTCGAGCCGATGGTGGAAAGTTTCAAATTGGATTATGTGTCAAACAATCCGCTTGAAAATGTTGTTGGTAAGGTGTGGCTTGAACAATCAGCAACCGACACTATTAAACAGAATCCTGATTTGTTGATAAGAATTTTTGACGGCGAACCTGAGGAGAGAATATTGCCGCAAGCGGAGCAACCATAAACGGTTTTGCTTGGCATGGTGCGCATTTAAAACATCAGCCTGCTGAACTAACCTTCAGCAGGCTCGACAGGAACATTTCGTTAAAACGTTTAGGGCACAACCTTCACCGACATCACATTAGAAGCCGCTGACTCCCCACTCTCATTCTTCGCAATAACACGATAATAATAAGTCTTACCTTTTTTCAACTTTCCATCATCTTTAAACAACACATCAGTGCTTGGATTAAATTCCTGAATGCCGTCAGAAATATTATCGCCAATCACTTTCCATGGGCCTTTGGATGCGGTGGCGCGTTCAATTCGATAAAAACGGCCGACGGGAGAGCCCATCCAGGTGATAGCTTTGGTGGGGTCTTCAATATCACGCAGTACTGGCGCTTCCGGTATTGGCAACGGCGGCGCTTTGGATTGGCCGTTCATTTGCGCCTGGGCTTTGCGTACCAGGTCGACAACCGCTTGCTCTTCATTGGGTTCACCTTCCGGGAAACCGGGCAGATGATAGCTGTAGTGGCCGGTGTATTCCTTATGCCAATAAAAACCGCCGTTGTGGCGATGGCCGCGAAATCCCCAGATAAATGCACCGGCGGCGCGCGCGCCCTTGTGTTGAGTGTGCACGGCGGCTTGCATGATGTCGTTCAGTCCTTTTGCATCGCGCAATCCGAATTCGCCGATCAGATAGACTTTTTTTCCATCGATTGCTTTTAAATCTTTTAAGACCTGATCGGGGTTGTTGTTGCCGTTGGTGGTATAGAAGTGGTTGGAGATAATGTCGATGTTAGGATCTTCCAGCGCAAATTTATTAACGGTCAGGTAGGTGCCGTCAATCACCAGATGATTTTTATCCAGCGACTTAATCAGTTCGGCGGTTTTCTTCAAAAAAGGTTCAGTGGATTCTTTTAGTTCGTTGCCGGTTTCCCACGCCATGATGGCTTTTTCGTTGCGGTATTCGCGCCCGGTAATCGTGTTCTTACGTGTAATAACCTGCTCGACAATGTGCAAATAAGCCGCAAAGGTTTTGCTATTGATATCGTGCAAGGCGGTTTCGGGCTCGCCGTAAAACGCGGCCAGTTGCTCTCGCCCACCCCACCATTTCCAATGGTCGACAAACGGTAAGATCAACCGCAGACCGTGCTTGTCGGCGAGCGCGATCATACGGTCGTAATGCACCATGGCGGTCTCATTCAAACGCGGCATGCCATTGGGTGTTGTGGGTTTAAGAATGTGGGTTTCCCGTTCACAGGCGGCATCATGCGCGGTTTCTACCGAGAGCACATAAACCCGCATCGCTTTGTGGCCGGTGTAAACCAGAGATTTGATCCAATTTTCCTGCTCTTCGGCAGTGGGCCATTGAAAGTACTGGCCCCAGCCGCGCGGGTCAGCTTTGCAGGGGCCCCGGGCGTCATCTTCTATACGGTGTAATTCGGGTGCGTGAATACCGGCAAAGCGGAATTCTTGCGCGCCATCCAGCAAGCGGTGGCCATCGCGGGTAATAAAATGCTCGAACGCCAATGCGGGTAAGGTGAGGGCTGTGCCCAACACAAAGGCTAATAAACGCAGGAGGGTCATGAGTGGTCCTTATTATGATGAGGCTTTTCGTGGTAGCGAATGTAAAACGTGTGTAACCGGTTTCATGCGAAAGCTTAGCATTCATCCTCGCAAAGGCCTACCACTGCTGCTGAAAGAAGTGTAAAACCGGTGCACTCGCTAACTGATCTGTGGATTTCAGGTTATGCATTATTCGCGTCTTCCCTGTTTGGCATTGCGACCTTTCGTAAAGCGCCTGTGGTTATCCTGCCAGGCCGCGACCCGCCCGGCCTGTGAGCACGTCTTGCCCACGGGCGACATGCATCTGGTTTTTCGGTTGCGCGGAGCGCCCTTGCGCCTGGTTAATGAAGGCCGCCCCGCGAGCGAAGGTTTTTCATCGGCGGTTATCGGCGGCCCGCGAACCACGTTTTATGGCAAATGGATGGGTGATGCAGTGTATTCCGTGGGCGTGCAGTTTTACCCGGGTGCGGCGGAGCCATTATTTGGTGTGCCGGCAGACACTCTGGCTGAGCGTCATACGAACCTGGATGCGGTATGGGGACATCACGCCGAGCAATTATGGGAGCGTTTACTCGCAGCCCCGACCCCGGAACAGCAACTACGTGTATTGGAGACAGTCATGTTGGCACGATTGCCGGGTTATTCTTTGTCAGTTTCCGGTGTAATGCACCCGGCAATCTCATTCGGGCTTGGTCGTTTTGCCCAAGGCGCTACAGTAACCGAAGTGGTTCGGGAGAGCGGTTACAGTCATCGCTATTTCAATGCGCTATTCAAACGTGCCACCGGTCTTTCTTCCAAAGCTTATTGCCGTGTTCGGCGGCTCCAACATGTGCTCGCCGCGCCGCGCGATACGGCATTGGCTGAACTGGCGCTGGCAGCCGGGTTTGCTGATCAGGCCCACCTGCAGCGCGAGTTTCGTGCCCTCACCGGCGTAACACCTCTCGCCTACCGGCACCTGGCACCACAGTTCACCCACCATCTACAGGTCAACTTTCTTCAAGATCGTGATTGAAGAACACAGCAAACTGCACTTTTTAGCTGAGGAGAATTTCCGATGATTCATGAACTGTTTCCCTACTTGCATGTGCACGATGCGTCCGCCGCCGTGGAATTTTATGGCAAGGTATTCGGCGTGAAGGAGCTGTTTCGTCTGACCGAACCCAGTGGCCGTGTGGGGCATGTAGAGCTGGATTTTAATGGCACCATTTTGATGTTGAGCGAGGAATATCCTGAATGCAGCATCTTGAGTGCGCGGACTATCGGCGCCACACCGGTAACCTTGCATCTGCATGTGGACGATGCCGATGCTCTGGTTGCGGCGGCGGTTGCCGCTGGTGCGACCCTGGAGCGTGAGCCGCAGGATGAATTTTACGGGGAGCGTAGCGGCGTGTTTCGCGATCCTTTTGGCCATCGCTGGAATGTTGGCCACAGCATTGAGAAAGTTACGCCGGAAGAAATGCAGCGACGTTACGACGCGATGTTTGCGTCATGATTGCTTCTGTCATCCAAAACATCACGAAGTTGTAACATCCCGGTCATAGACTCGCGGCGAATCCCAGATCGGAGAAACCGCGATGAAAACACCAATAACGTTTCTGTTGACCCTCTCGCTCGCTGCCATGCTGACCGCTTGTGGCGGCGACGACAATGATGATAACGACTCCAGCTCCAGTTCAAGTCTCTCGTCCTCCAGCGTCCCGAGCAGCTCAAGTTCTGAACCGAGCAGTTCAAGCTCTGAAACCAGCAGCTCAAGCTCCAGCGTACCCGTGCTGGAAAAAATTTCCCTGAATTATCTCGGTCGCTACAGCAGCGGCGAGTTCGATGAAGCAGCCGCTGAAATCCCGGCCTACGACCCGGCCAGCCAGCGCGCTTTTATCGTCAATGCCCAGCAAGGCGTAGCCGAAGTGTTGGACATGAGCGCACCGGCAATGCCTGTCAGCGTGGGCGCCTTGGATGCGAACAGTATCGCGGCTGGTGCGGTGGTTAATAGCATCGCCGTGCGCAATGGCATTGTGGCTTTGGCCGTTGAAGCGGCGGTGAAAACCGACCCGGGTTACGTGGCTTTTTACCGTGCAGACGACCTGACTGAAATCAGTCATGTCACGGTGGGAGCGCTACCGGATATGCTCACTTTCACGCCCGACGGCAATTACGTGCTGGTGGCCAACGAAGGCGAACCGAGCGACAATTATCAAGATGACCCCGACGGCTCCATCAGCGTGATTGATGTGACCGATATCGAAAACCCGGTTGCCACCACCGCTGACTTCGCCGACTTCAATGACCAGGCCGCTGAGCTGCGCGCCGCCGGTGTGCGCATCTACGGCCCCGAGGCCACTGTGGCGCAAGACCTGGAGCCGGAATACATCGCTATCTCCGCCGATAGCAGCACCGCCTGGGCTACCTTGCAGGAAAACAACGCCTTGGCGAAGATCGATATCGCAACAGCCACCGTTACCGAAATCCTGCCTCTGGGCTTCAAGGATCACGGCGTTGATGGCAATGGCATGGACACCAACGATGAAGACGGCGTGATCAATATTGACACTTTTGCCGGTGTGCGCGGCCTCTACCTACCCGATGCTATGGCTGCCTACGAGGTGGAGGGTGCCACTTACCTGGTAACCGCCAACGAAGGTGACGCCCGCGCCTGGGGTGAAGACAATGACGCCTACTGGGCCGGGGATGACAAACAGGGATTTGTTGAAGAATTCCGCGTTAAGCATCTGGTTCACAGCGATGGTTTCGAGCGCCGTGACGGTGACGACCTGCCTCCACAGCTGTTTGATATGGCAGCCGGCGCCTTATTAAACCCTGAAACCTTTGCATACTGTAACGCGGTTGCCGGTGACCCGGGCGACTGTCGCGAAGACGACATACTCGGCCGCCTCAACATCACCTGGACCATGGGCTACCGCACCGACGAAACCGGCGCACCGCTCATGTTCAACACCAGCGGTGAACTGGACCCGGCAGGCGACCGACTGATGTACGACGCACTTTACTCCTATGGCGGCCGCTCCTTCTCCATCTGGGATGCCGATGGCGAACAAGTATGGGATTCCGGTGATCAAATCGAACAATTCCTCGCTGGCGAAGACTGCATGCTCGGCTCAGCACGCGACATCCCCTGCGCTGACTACTTCAACACCGGTCACGACGAAGGCGACGCAATGGACTCCCGCAGCGACGCCAAAGGCCCGGAGCCGGAAGGCCTGACCATCGGCAAACTGGGCGACAAAACCTTTGTATTTGTCGGCCTGGAGCGTATGGGCGGCATCCTGGTGTACGACATCTCCAACCCGGAAGCTCCCGTATTTATGGATTACCTGAACAGCCGCGAAGACTGGACTACCGAAGATCCGAGCACAGTATTGGCCGAAGTGGGTGACCTGGGCCCGGAAGGCTTGGTGTTTGTCAGCGCCGCCGATTCACCCAATGGCACACCTTTGCTGATCGTCGGTAATGAAGTCAGCGGTACCACCGCCATTTACGAGATTGAAGAGCATTTTGCGGCTGAATAATCGTGGCACCTGAGAGGGGGGTTGCCAACGCAATCCCTCCAAACAGCGAACCCCTAAAAAGCAGTGCTTCGTAGTCGTTTGTCATTAGGCCTTTTGTTTCGAAAACGCATGAATACATCCCTGTAGCTCCTTCAAGTCATCCCTGACTTGAAGGTTTCGAAACAAAAGGCCTAACGCCAAACTCGCATTGTGCCAGCGTCAATTTTATTAGTACGCTGAAACGGTGCTAAACAATCCTTTCGAAACAGTTAGTGTACTTTCACCACTTCATTTGCCTGTCTCGCCTGAACAAGGCAAAATCAGCCTCCTTGTACACCCGATATAACCGCTCAAGCAGAAAAATAACCAAGGCTTACCCATGAGATCGTCATCACGATCCCGACAGTCGATGTGTACTTTTTGCTCAAAAGCCCGCGAAGCAAGTGTTATGATCGCGGGCCAAAATAAAAACAGTGGTATCCGACGCGCACTTAACCAGCCATTTCATTGATGGCAATGCACCCGCATTGCACCGGAAGGCTGACAAAACTTTAACTGACAACAAGAAACCGCGTATGCAAGACATCCTCAAAAAATACGGCGACTACCTGGTTCCCGCTGGCATCCTCATTATTTCCCTGATTATTTACGGCACCCTCTATGGCAATCCCAAAGCCATGTTCTGGGATGAAAATTATCATATCGCCTCGGCGCAAAAGCACATCGACGGCGTGATGTATATGGAGCCGCATCCACCGCTGGGCAAGATGTTGATGGCGGTGGGCGAAACACTGGTTGGTGCCAATAAAAATATCGACAAGCGTGCACTTAACGAAACGGATTACCTCACCGGCGATGCCGCGCCTGCGGGTATGCGCTACACCGGTTTTCGTTTGCCCTCCACTTTCCTCATGGCATTTTCCGTGTTGTTTTTTTACGGCATTGTGCACCGGATTACGCGGCGCAAATGGGTGGCGGCGGCGTTTACAGCGCTGGTGATTTTTGACAACGCCATGGTGATTCATTCGCGCTCGGTCATGCTTGAAGGCATCCAGATGTTTTTTATCCTGGGGGCGATCTATTACATGGTGCACGTCATCACCAGCGGTAAACCGATCCGCTTGCCGCATTACGCGATTCTCGGTGTGCTGATCGGGTTGGCCATTGCAGTAAAACTTAACGGCGCGATTTTGTTGCTGTTGTTTGTCATGTTGTGGGGCGCCGATCAATGGCAAAACATCAAACAGCTTAACTGGCTGGCGTTGGCCAAACGCCTCGGGCTGACGGTGCCTGCGGGTATTGCGCCGCTACTGCTGGTGTTCTTCGGTATCTTCTACATCCATATCGGGATGGGGACTGAAGTGGTCAACAACCGTACCTACAAAGCCTCGCCGGAGTATCTCAATTACATTCGCAAAGGTGAAACCTTCACGCCTTCCGCGTTTGTGGTGGGTATGAAAGATAACTGGCGTTATATTTCGGAATATGCCGATGGCGTACCGCGCCTCGATGTGTGCAAGCCCGGCGAAAACGGCAGCCACGCATCGGGCTGGCCGATCGGTAAAAAGAGCATCAATTACCGTTGGGACAAAGACACCATCGACGGTAAAGTACAAGTGCGTTACATGCAGATTATCTGCAATCCGATCGTATGGTTTTCAGTATTGCTCGGCGTCATTCTCTCGGTCGGTTTGCTCACCAGCAAGTTCGTCTATGGCAACAAAGTCAAAGACGAGCCGCTGTTCTACTGGATCTGTGCGTTCACCGCGCTGTATCTGTGTTACATGATTGCCATCTTGCAAATTGAACGGGTGATGTACCTCTATCACTACCTGGTGCCATTGGTGTTCGGCTCGCTCAATCTGGCGATGGTGTTCACCTATATCTTCCGCGATGAAGTGATCGCGAACCATCGCCACACGATGATTAACCTGGGTGTTTTTGTTCTGCTGGTTATTGGGGTATTCGCCTTCTTCTCGCCGTTTACCTACGGCTTCCAGATGACTGAAGATGAATTTGTGCTGCGCAACTGGTTCAGCTTCTGGCAATTGAATGTGGTGAGATAAGATGAAACTGACAATGAATAAAAATACAGCCCTGTCGATCCTGTTAGCGGTGGTAACGCTGGTTATCCTGTGGCGCATCACCCCGGTTTATGTTGATCCGGTTATTAAATTAACCATCATCAAAAACCGTGCGCAAATCACCAGCATCAATCAGCCGCGCGATGTGGAATTTACCAAAGAGGTGATGGTAGATAACCTGAACCTGTACAACAAAAGTCGCTTCCGCCATGACAAGCTGGGTGATATCGGCTATCACGATCAATTCTTTGTGGATGTTGAGCATGAGTTCACGGTTAAAGTAGCGGGACAATATCGCTTTAATATCGCCAGCGATGACGGTTTTACTGCCGCGATTGACGATAAACCACTGTGTGAATTCCAGCGCGATCGCCCCTTCTCCATGCAGAGTTGTCCGGTGACCTTAAGCGAAGGAAAGCACACATTCCGGTTCTCTTATTTCCAGGGGTATGGGCAGTCGGGTTTGACCGTGCAATATCTGCATAACACCGATAGCAAGACCTATTATTTTGGGGATGACTCGAAATATATGCGGTTTTGATAGCGGCGCAGGAGCAGGAAACGGAAGAATCCATAGATTCCACCATTTAATGAATATTTGGGAGGTTTCGCGGTCGGCGCTATGGCTGGGTAATGGCGCCGGTCCAGACTTAATCTATACTCACTGTATCGCCCGCGTGACAGTCGAATAGATTCTTCACAGGTATTTATGCAATGTTATCGTTATGGAAATTATTCCATAGAACGCAACAGTTCCGACGGCTCATAGTCGGCATAATGCTGGCTGCCAGTTGTTCGGCTTTGGGCAGCCAACCGACAGAAGTACAACAGATTGTCCTGCCATTTATTAAAGCCAATGCGCCGAGCCACCAGACGTATTTTCCGAAGCTGCTGGCCCTGGTTCTCGACAAAACAGCCGCTACCCACGGGCCTTACGAAATCAGTTATTTTCGCAACAACTTTACCTCTGCCCGTATCATCTCTGAATTAAAATTCGGTCGCTCGATCAATGTGCTGTGGACCAGTCCCGATGAGGATCGCGAGCGGGAACTGTTACCCATTCGCGTGTCTCTGTTGCAGGGGTTGAACAGCTACCGTATTTTTCTGATTCGCCAAAAAGACCGCGAGAAATTCAAGGCTATTCAATCTCTGGATGAATTACGCCGCTTCCGTGCTGGCTCGGTGTCCAACTGGCCCGATACCAAAGTGATGCAAGACAGCGATCTGCCTGTGGTCACTTCAGCTCATTACGATCTGTTGTTTACCATGCTGGCGGGCAAACGGTTCGATTATTTTCCGCGCGGGCTTTATGAAATCTGGGATGAGCAGCAGGTCCATGCAGATAAGGATCTGGTGATTGAGGAAAGCCTGATGTTTTATTACCCGGCGCCGATCTATTTCTTTGTTAATCCGCGCGATAAAAAACTGGCTGAACGCATAGAACGCGGCTTGCAACTGGCCATTGAAGATGGCAGTTATCACGAATTGTTTTTTAGTGTTCCGAGTTTCAAACGAGGCTATGAAGAACTGTCCAACAAGGAGCGTCGCATCTTCGACCTGGAACAACCGAATATCGCCACGCCTAAATTACCGTAATCCTGTTAATCCTGCCGTACATGTCTGGTCTTGGCTTCGATCCACAGCGACATATATTGCGTGCTTTTATGTTGATGATGTTGCAGCATGGCGCCGATAAAATTATGACGCCGATGAGTCGCCAGTTTGTCGACAGTTGCTTCCAGTTTATTTATCAGGAAGGGCGTTAAGGTGGTGGCAGAAAATTGTTGTAGCGTATCCGCGCAGCGATCCTGGGCGACTTGCCACAACCCGGGCGACTCGTACAAATTTACGGCGGCGGTGACAAACTGTTCACGTTCATCGGCAATAAATCCCGGCCACTTTTCCGCCGCATCAATTCCTTCGGCACCTATCGTGGTTGTCACACTCGGGGTGCCGCACTGTATGGCATCAATCAGTTTTCCTTTAAGACCCGCACCAAACCGCAAAGGCGCAAGGCACACCCGCGCGTTTTGCATTATCTCGTGTGCATCGTCGGCCCAGCCGCGCACCAGGAATCCCTGTTTGGGGTTGTGTAATGCCGTTGCTTTGGGCGGTGGATAAGCACCGTAGATATGCAGTTGTGCTTGCGGGAGTTGCGCACGAAGACGCGGCCAAACCTGGTGTTTTAAACAGAGCACAGCATCCCAGTTGGGCTCGTGGCGAAAATTGCCGATAGTAATAAAATCCTGACGCTGCGCGAATGTTGGCTGGATTGATATTGCAGGCGGGAGCAAGAACGGGCAATAGTGCAGCAGCGCTTCCGGTACGGAGAAAGCCTGTTGCAATAGTTGATATTCAAAACGCGAAATAATCAAGGTTATGTCGCAACGGTAGATCGCGGCAATCTCCCGTTGTGCCATATCATCGGAAGCCATTAATCCGTAAAGTGTTTCCGTCGTGTTAACCGGCGGGTACAACTGATATTTTTCGGCTTCCATAGCAGCGGATTGCTGCCGGGTTTTCAATAATTGCTGGCGTACGTTGCGCAGGCTGTGTAAATCTTCGGTGTTCAAAACCCGCAGGGCGTTCGGGCAGGTATTTGCCACCCGCCAACCAAATTGTTCCTCAGTAAAGAAACGATCAAACATCACCACATCGGGTTGTAATTCGTTCAGGTATTCATCAAAACTTGAGCAATTCAGTGCGATGATTTTTTCTTTCACGCCCAGAGCGGGGAGATCAATGCGGTGTTCAGAAAGATTGGCTGCCGAGGCAAAGGTGACACGCCAGGATTGTTGCAGAAAAGCGTTAATCAATTGCAGCATACGTGAGCCGGCCGCCGATGAGTTGGGCTCGGGCCAGACATAACCGATGATCAGAATATTTTTTATCACAACAGTGCACGCAGGTTTAACCAAGGTGCCGGTTATTATAGGGAATTAACGGCTGCTCTGCCCGATTAACCGTGCCTGTTAAATGAATCTCACAAGCGCCAGGCCAGGGTCAACGCGCCGAACTCTTCCCGTGCCGTAGCGTTGGTATCCAGAGCGCTGCCTTCCTGATAAGAAAGGCTCATGCTCACATTGTCCCAGGAGTAGGAAATGCCGCCGTAAAGGCCATATTGCTCGTGGCGTAAATTTGCTGAGGGGCTGTCGCGAAAGGTGTTGCCGTTGATGAAGATCTGGTTGTGGACATAGTCGGCTGTCACGCCGGCATACATGTACCAACCGCCATCAATGGCCATGGGGTTACTGATCCTGCCGGTCAGCAATGCGGCGGTGGAAAAACTTTTTTGCAGCCCGGTGCCGGCGCGCAGAATCAGTCCGCCACCGGCGGAAGATTCAAGATTGCCCAGGCTGATATTGGCCAGCAAAACCATATCGACCGGGCTGGTTTCATGGCTGGCGAAACGCCACACGCCGGTGCGGGAAATCTGGCCGATGGGCTCGTTGCCTAATTGGGAATCCCAGCCTTTGGGTTCGGTTGAATCGGTAATTTTATGAATTAAACGTTGAGTCTTTTCAGCGCCGGAGGCGGGCCCCAGCACCCCGATCAACAGACTGACCGCATCGGCAAAATTGTCGTCCACAACAATATAGGATGAACGAAAAAATAATAAACCGGCATAGGGTGCATCGTTCGGGTCGGGAATTTCTTTGGAGATATCACGCGGTGTCACCATGGCCTGACCCAGGGTGTGGGCGGCATAAGCCAGGGGTGCTTTATCATCTTGCATCCAGGCCAATGGCAGGGTCAGCAAGGGCGGCTTGAGTTTTTCTTCGCCTTCGTTGGACAAGTCATACCAGGAAAGGTACAACCCATTGGTATAACCACCGCCATCTTTATTGGCAAAGATATCGTTGTGCCAGATGATGGAAGCCCAATCAACCTCCGCACGCGCGGGAGCCACCGCGAGAAAACCACACAGTTGCATAGCAACAAGTTGGATGACAATAAAAATACCGCGCATGAATTCCCTACGCTTAAAAATCAATTATGGATTTCCTGATACCAATTCCGGACCTGATATCAATATCTGGAAAAGCTACACCAGGTCGCAACAATTACTGTTCAGGATATTTCACCGCATCAATGCGGACACGAATGGTTTTGGTGGTAGAAATAAACCATTCAATTTCCTGTCCGACAGACATGCCGAGTAACGCGCTGCCCATCGGCGCCAGAACGGATATTTTATCGGCGCAGCCGTCAGTATCCTGCGGGTAAACCAGTGTGTAGGTAAAGGTTTCTCCAGTGGACAGCACAGTAAAGGTAACCCGCGAATGCATGGTGACAGTGTTGGGTGCCAGCTTGTCGCAGGCTACGACATCGGCCCGTTGCAATCCGCCCATCAGCCGGCACGCGCCGGAGTGATTGTATTTCGGTAAAGAATTGAGCAAGGCTTCCAGTTGTTCGAAATCCCGCTCGGTGATGACTATAGGTGATTCGCTTGCCATAAAAACCTCGAACATGGTTGATCGCCGGTCCAGGGACCGGATGGTTACCGTTAAGTTGTTGTTGGAATTATTAGAAAGAAGGGCAGGATCGATAATAGGTCAGCGGAAATAAAACGGCAATAGCATCGAAATGGCTATGTGGCGTAACAAACACTTTCAAAAAGTTCATAAAAAAATGTAAAAAATCATGCGCATTCTGGCGTGTGCGCTAACCACTCGACGACGCCCAAACCAGCCTGACGGCCCGTGGCAAAACAACCGGTTAACAGGTAGCCACCAGTAGGCGCTTCCCAATCCAGCATCTCTCCGGCGCAGAAAATGCCGGGCATATTTTTAAGCATTAGCTGATCATTCAACGCGGAAAAGCAAATGCCTCCGGCACTGCTGATGGCTTCGCTTAATGGTCGCGTGCGCACGAGTCTGACGGACAGCTGTTTGATCGCCTTCGCCAACAACGCGTTATCCTGCCAGACATTTGCTGATGCCAACTCGCGCAGGAGTTGGCTTTTTATCGGCGGCAGTTTTAATTGTTTGCGCAAAAAATTACTGATCGACTCTTTGCCTCTTGGTTTTTTTAAGAGCGTGGTAATCTTGCTTTCGGTGAGATCAGGCAGCAAATCGATAGCGACATCCGTGTATCCAATGCGATGAATATTTTCACGCAATATCGCTGACAGCGCATACACGACGTTGCCTTCTATGCCATGGTGGGTGAGCGTCGCCTCGCCCCGTTGCTGGTGCAGCTGACCGTTAGTATCACGAATGGATAAGCTGATGGTATTTAAGGGTTGGCCGGCGCACTTCTCGCGAAAAAAATCACTCCAGTCCACTTCAAAACCGCAATTGCTCGGTTGCAAGTCCGCGATAGCAATATGCCGCTCACGCAACCAGGGAACCCAGGCGCCATCGGAACCGAGACGCGGCCAGCTGGCGCCACCCAATGCCAATACACAGGCATCGGGCGACAGGAGAATGTCTTCGTCAGCATGGGAAGGTGAATGATGTTGAAAATGCAATTCCCCTTTTTCCGTCCAGCCCAACCAATGATGACGCGGAAAAAATTTAACGCCGCGTTCGCGCAAACGGTGCAACCAGGCGCGCAACAGAGGCGCAGCCTTCATACCGGTGGGGAAGACGCGCCCCGATGTGCCCACAAAGGTTTCAATACCCAGGTCATGCACCCACTGGCGCAATGCCTGTGCATCAAATTGCTGGATGATAGGTGTGAGCTCTGTGGTGGCTGTACCGTAGCGAGTCAGAAATATCGCTGGATCTTCAGCGTGGGTGATGTTCATGCCGCCCACGCCGGCCAATAAAAATTTACGCCCTAATGACGGCATCGCATCGTAAATTGAAACGGCGAAGCCTGCGTCGGCAATGATGTCAGCCGCCATTAAACCGGCGGGACCGCCACCGATAATGGCAACCTGGCGAGGAGGGTTCTGGGAATTTGTTGTCAATCTGGTTCACCGATATCAAAAGACAACATCGGCGAACCAGAAAATATCAAGCATTACTGTTTGATGCTGACCTGGAAGGGCGATGCTGGAAGGTCCGCGCTATTATACAGATTTGCATCGGCAGGGTTATCGGCCCAGGCATAACGTACCCACACGGGCTCGGTAATATCGTCATGCCATACGATCAATTGATTGCCATCAAGTTTGGACTTGGCCCAGACAAATACCTGGTCTTTTCCGGCAATCGCGATTTCCTGTAATGCATCTCCCTGAACCTTCAAACCTTTACCGACATGGTCAAAGCGAATCACCAGTGTCTTGCCTTTACGTTTGACGGATTTCACCTGTGGGCCGGAGGCCAGCAATTTCTTTTCACCATAGGCCAGTTGTCGTGCGGCCAACGCCAGGCGTTCGCCCACGGCTTGTTTATTCAAGGGGTGAATATCATTCCATTCGCCGACATCAATCGCGACGGCCATGGCGGTTTTGGGTACTGCCAGCGTTTTGCGTTGTGCTTCACGCAGCTGCGCCCACTCGCTGTCGCCGGGTGATGTGTTGGGTTCCATAAAATTGGCCAGTTGCACAAACAAGAAGGGGAAATTGCCCTGATCAAAATGCGCGCGCCAATCGCCAATCATGCCGGCAAACAAATTCTCGTATTCGCGCCAACGTGTCACATTGGATTCACCCTGAAACCAGATGGCACCTTTGATATTAAACGGAAAGGCAGGGGCGAGTTTTGCTTTGAATAAACTGGTGGGCTGGTAATGAATGGTGGTGGAGGGCAGCATCGCATCCGCGTGCATACCGATCTTGTAAAACCAGTCACCGCTCAGATCAATCTGTTCCTTGGCCAGTTTCAACGCGTAATCTTTATCTTTCACAAAACCGGGTTTGCCGGAATAGCTGGTCACGCGCACGCGTATTTCGTTATTGCCTGCCTTTAATAAACCTTCGGGCACATCATAAATGCGTGGAGGGTATTGATAGCCGGTTTGGCCAATCAATTGGCCATTGAGATAAACCTGATCGCCATCCACAATCGCACCTAACCATAAACGTGCGGCTTGTTGTGCTTGTTGCTCTGTCAGCGTAACGGTTTTTTTGAACCAGATGATGCCGTTGGTAAATTCAATGCCTTGTTCTTTTACAAAGCCCGGCACCTGGAATTTTTTCCAATCGTTAGTTTTAGCTTCCGTCGCTGACCAAACCGGTTTTGCGTTCAGGCCGGCGTCTTCTGTATTGGTTTTCGCATACCAGGCATCGCTGTTGGCTTTATCCTGCGCGATGGTTTTTTGCAACACGGCATCGTCTTTGAATTTATTTGCGGCTTTAAGATATTCCGGATAATCCTGCAATGCCGCTTCACTCATCCAGGCTTCCACCGGTGAACCACCGACTGCAATGCTGAGGATGCCGATGGGCACGCCGTATTCCTGATGCAGGTCCCGCGCAAAGAAGAAACCTACCGCTGAAAAACCGGCCAGATTATCAGGTGTGGCGGTTTTCCATTGGCCTTGAGTGTAATCCTCGCGCGGTTTATCAAACGCATAAGCCACCGGCACGGAAAATTCACGCACCTTGGGCAATCGGGTTTCGGCAATCACGGTGGGATAACGATAATGCACGCGCCGCAGGGGCAACTCCATATTCGATTGTCCGGCGGCGATCCACAAATCACCGAGCCAGATATCCTTTACTTGCAGCGTGTTGTTGGCCTGAATGGTTAATTCATAAGGCCCGCCCGCTTTCATAGCGGGAAAGCTGACTTCCCAGCGGCCGTCTTTGGCCCGGGTGCGGCGTTCCTGTTGCGCAAAGCGCAGCGTGATTTGCTCGCCCTCATCGGCCCAGCCCCAGATCGTCAGGGGTTTATCGCGTTGCAGGATGGCGCCATCGCTCAACAGGCGGGGCAGTCGCACATCGGCATTGACAGGGGCGATAAACACCAGGCTCAGGAATGCAAAACAGGTTAAACGTTTTACAGTAGTTATTATTATCTCGGACATAGGCACCTCATCTCACGCGGTATGATCAGGGGGTAGATAGTTTCTAGACTATAGCCAGAAAAACAATACTTGTATACCAGTTGGGTGCCCGCGTGATTCTCGCCGCAAGTTATTCCTTTTCGTCCGCACGAATATATTCCTTATAGTGCTCGCGATAATCTTCAAGATTATCGCGCAGGATTTCGCGATAACGACCGGTGAGATAATTGAGCGAGCTATCCATTTCTTCAATATATTCCTTGCGGTCCAGCGAGGATGTGGCGACTACAAAGGCATTGAAACGGGCAGCCGCATTCAGTAATGAGGCACTCACCACACCCGGATCAATCTCCTCGCAGGCGGTGTTGGCTTGTTGAATAAATTGATCTACCAGATTCCAGAATAATTCTTCATCGCGATTGGTCATGTTGATCCTCTACAACGTCAGGAGAAAATGTTCGTCGCCAGTTCAGCCAGCGATGGCCTATGGCTTCGGCAGTAACATATAAACTCGGTACTAAAATCAAGGTGACCAGTGTGGCAAAAAGCACACCAAAGGCGAGCGAGATTACCATGGGAATCAGGAAGCGCGCCTGTACACTTTGCTCAGCCATGATGGGAACCAGGCCGATAAATGTCGTCACAGATGTCAGTAAGATAGCGCGAAACCGATCGCGCCCGCCCTGCACCACCGCGTCCATAACAGCGAGTCCTTGCTGGCGCAATTGATTGATACGATCCAGCAACACCAGATTATCGTTCACGACGACGCCGGCACAGGCCACGAAACCCAGCATGGATAACATGCTCACTTCACGCCCCATAATCATATGTCCGAAGACGGCGCCCATAAAACCGAACGGAATGGCGGTGAGGATTAATAACGGTTGCCAGTAGGAACGAAAACTGATCGCCATCAAACCATAAATAAATAATACCGCCAGCATAAAATTTTTCTTCACCGACGCCATAAAGTCGGCTTGATCGCGCATGGTGCCGTCCGGGCGCAAGGTAAAGCCGGGAAATTCCCGCTGCCATCGCGGCAGATGGCGTGCAAGCAGATCAGCGACGATTGCATTGGGTTCACCGGTCTCCTGCACGTTGGCCGTAATAGCGATGCTGCGTTTGCGATCGCGGCGATCAATCACGGTGTAGCCCGGCACAAACACAATCTCTGCCACTTCGGTGAGCGGAATCTCGGCGCCGTTAGCGGTGCGAATACGCATTTGATCCAATTGTTCCAGGGTTTGTCGATCTGCTTCCGGGTAGCGCACCAATACGCGCACATCTTCAATGCCGCGTGGAATTCGCTGTGCTTCTTCACCATAAAATGCCTGGCGTACTTGTCGCGCGATCAGATTCAAATCCACGCCGAGCATTTCCGCGTTGGGTTTTAAGCGCAGATCAATCTCCGGGCGCGAGGCTTCGAGGCTGGTGCGTAAATCAAAGACTTCCACATATTTTTCCAGCTCGGCGCGCACGGCTTCAGTGGCTCGTTGCTGTTCTTTCAAATCATTACTGCTGATACTCATATTCAAACGAATATCGTCATCCACTGAATTTACCGTGAAGTCGAGACGGAATTCTTTTGCTTCGGGAATTGCACCGATTAACTCACGCCAGCGTTGATTGACATCAATGATCGAGACCTGCCGTTGCTCTGCATCCTGTAGCGCGATGGCCACATAAATATTCACGCCGTAAGCCCAGGTCTGGATGCCCTGGATAAATGGTTGATCCTCGTTGTCGGCGAGCAATTGTTCATCGTCGCGCAGCGTTAAGGCAGCGTCTTGTACTTTTTGCATGATGCGGCGCGTTTCGTAAAAAGATGTACCTTCCGGCAACACCACGCGCGCTTCCACAGAATCGCCCGGCACATGCGGCATAAAACTGCTGCGCAACCAGCCGGCGGCAAACAGCGCGAGCGTGATGGCGAAGGCTAGCGCAAATCCAACCAGTACTGCGCCTTTATAAGCCAGCATGCGCCGCAATGCCGGTTGATACAGTGTGCCCGCAACATAATCCAGCTTATTGCCCAACCACTGACGCTGCTGCGCCAACCAGCGCAGTGCCGCAAACCGACTGGGGCTTTCGGATTTCATGTGCGCGAGATGCGCGGGCAGGATCAGCAGTGATTCCACCAGCGAGAAAAATAAACACAGGATCACCACCACCGGTATCGGGTAAGAGATGGAACCCATGGTGCCCGGCACAGACAGCATGGGCACAAAGAAAATCATGGTGCTGATAACCGCAAAAAAGACCGGCACGCTCACCAGTTTTGCACCACTGGCTGCGCTGGCGTTACCGCGAATGCCATGTTGCTGGCGAGTGTAAATACTTTCGCCGACGATGATCGCATCGTCCACCACAATGCCGAGCACCAATAAAAAGGCAAACAGCGAAATCATATTGATGCTCACACCCAGGTACGGTAACAACCAGATAGCGCCGGCAAACGCCGTGGCGATTCCGACGCACACCCAGATGGCCAACAACGGGCGCAGAAACAACATCAGGATAATAAATACCAGGATCAAACCGCTGAAGGCATTGCTGAGTAATAAATTCAAACGCCCTTCAAACAGTTTGGACATATCCCGCCAGACTTCCAGTTGAATGCCAGCGGGTAGTGTATGTTTGGCCTGCGCCAGATAGGCTTCAACTTCGGCGGTGGCGGCGATGATGTCGGGGTTTTCGGTGATGGATAATTCCAGAAACACGGCGCGTTTGCCGTTGAATTGTGCCACGATATCCTGATCGGAAAATCCATCGCGAATGTCGGCGATATCGCGCAGCAATAATTTGCTGCCATCGGCGCGGGTCAACACCGGAATGCGACCGAATTCCTCAGCGCTGTCTGCCTGGGCGCGGGTCTGGATTTGAATATCACCATCCGGCGTCTTGATCACCCCAGCCGGTAAATTTAATGAAGCACCGCGAATTGCCTGAGCGATGGCATCAAAGGTTAATTGATGCTGGCGCAGGGTAGCTTCGCTGACTTCAATACTCATTTCGTACGGCCGCGTGCCGTTGAGTTGCACCAGTGATATGCCGGGTAACAAGGCCAGTTCATTGCGTACGCGCCAACCGGTTTCTTTCAGCGCTGCTTCATCCACATCGCCGTACAAGGCGAGACTCATCAAGGGGCTGCGACGTAACTGCCGACGCGTAATCGGCCGCTCGACATCCGGTGGAAAGGTATTGATGGCATCGACGCGGGTTTTTATATCGTTAAGGATTTGTTGCGGGTCGTAACCTTCGGTCACTTCAATGGTAACCAGTGCGCGGCCCTGACGTGAGCGGGACGTCATCTCATAGATGCCGTCAAGATCGGCGATGGCTTCTTCAATCCGAATCGCAATTTGTTCTTCAACTTCGGTGGGGCCCGCGCCGGGATAATTCATCTCCACTTCGATGATATTGCGCGCGACCATCGGAAAGACTTCTTTATCCAGATGGCCAAGGCTGGCGAAACCACCGATAAAGATAAACAGCATCAGCAGGTTGGCCGCGACCCGGTTTTCAACAAACCATTGAATCAAACGATTCACGGTGCGACCTCAGGCGGTTGATCTTTTATGGTAACGCTGATGCCGGGGCTGAGATAACCCTGGCGTTCGAGTACCACGGCTTCGCCCTCGGCAATATCACCTCTCAGCCACACAAATTGTTCATCGCTGCGCAGCACTTGCACGGTTTTCAGGTGCACGCGATTTTCGGCATCCAGCGTATAAATCTGATCGCGCCGAAACACCGCCGTTTTGGGCAGGCGAATAATATTGTCGATGGGTTTGCCGGTAATTTCGGTTTCAACATACATACCCATCAACATCGGTGCCGGATGATGTTCGCGATTAAACGGCTCGCGAATCTCCACGACCACCTGATACATACGAGACTGCGGATCAAGGCTCGCATCGGTACGCGTCATCTGCCCTTGCCACTGATATTCTGTGCCGGCAATGGTGCCGGTCAGCGTGACCGGAATTGCAGCGGGATGATTATTCACGGGCAAGTCGATCAATAAGGCCTGCAAATCCGTGAGCGCAATGCGCACTTCGGCCACGGCGGCATCGTACACCGAGGCGATGCGCGTGCCGGCGGTTACAAATTGCCCGAGATCAACAAAGGTTTCACTGATGCGCCCGTTAAACGGCGCGGTGATGCGGGTGCGTTCAAGATTAAGTTTTGCCTGATCCCGTTGCGCGCGTGCGGCAGCCAGTAATGCTTCGGCAGCAGCGATCTGCGGTTTGCGCAGGAACAAATCATTGGCATCGTCATTGCCGAGGTCGCGCCATTCCCGTTGCGCCTGGCGAGCCAGGCCGCGCTCGCTGGTCAGTGCGCGTTGCGCATCCGCCACATTGGCTTCCGCTTGTATCAAGGCATATTGATAATCCCGTTCATCAACCTGTACCAGCCAATCATCGGCGGCAAAAAAACCGCCGTCGACAAAGGCTGGCGCCACCTGGGTAATGCGCCCGCTGACCTGGCTGATGACATCAATCTGGCGGCGCGGCATGACCGTGCCCTGTGCGTTGACATTCAGCGTGGTGGTGTGCGGTTGAGCCAACACCACGGCCACCTCCGGCAGCGGCTGCGCGACAAAGGGGCGAGGTTCAGGGCGCGGTTTGAGCAGTACCAGCGCCGCAATAATCGCGACGCCGATAACCAGTAATTTGGCAGCCAGGGGAATAGATTGCCATCGGTGTCTGGCGCCCATAGAGAATGTCCTAAGGTTTTTTAACGAAGGCACTGTTAATAAAATGCGTGCCTTTTAATTGAATCAGCACCGGCATGCCCTGCTGTTGCAGCAACAGCGTTTCATAGGTTTGCAGAATATCGGCCTTGGTGGCTTTGCTTAACGCCGCCACCATTTTTTCCTTGCGTGCAAAATCCAGGTGACCGAATTTGAAGTCATATAAATGTTCGCGAGCTTCGCTGGTGAAGTCGGTAGGTTTTTGCGTGAGCTGCGCAATCTCCGCCTGTTTCATTTGCTCCAGCGTCGCCTCGTCCAGCGCTTGCAGTTGGGTAAAAAATTCCTCGCGAAAGCGATCCATCCGCGCCTTGATGTCTGGCAAATCAGTATTGGTGCTCTGCACATACAGCGCGAACATCGGGTAGTCATCGACATTAATCGGCGCGCTGCCAACGGTGTAACCCAATTGTTCATTGGTGCGTAGCTGGGTAAAAAATTCATTGGAAAAAATACCGTTCAACAATACCAGTTGCGCATGTTGCTCAACGGATTTTTCGGTACCGATAATGCCCGACAGGAGCGCGTTATCCGTCTGGTCAATGGCTTCGCGGAAATTAATCGCCACCTGCGGGTTGGGCGTAATCATCGGCAGGATAAAACGCTCTTGCGGCAGACGTTGGCTGTTAAATTGTTGCATCGCATATTGCGCGATGGTTTTTACCGTCTCCTCGGTAAAATTACCGAAGGCATAACCGCGCAATAAATTTTCCTGCAATACGCGCTGGTGATAGGCCACCAGATCCGCACGGGTCAGCTGGTTGGCCGCCGCCAATAATTCTTCGTCGGTCCAGTTGGCGACATACAGCAAGCGCCACATATGATTAAACAATTGTTGTGTCGGTGCTGCCTTACGCGCGTTGATGCGCTCCAGCCGGTAACGATCCAGTACCTGCGTAAAATCCTGTTCGTTGATCTTCAATTGCGCAAAGTGATCAATCAGGTCGGTGAACAGTGTTGGTTGTTGGCTGCTATAACCGGTGATGCGAATCATCTGGCTTTTTTCCGGCGTCAGATCGATGGTGATATCCAGCCCGGCCCGACCGGCGCGATCGCGCAGGGTAGTGGTTTGCAACGCGAAGACATCATTCAGCAGCGACGCGAGCACAATATTGCGCGTGCTGTCCAGCGCGAAAGTGACATTCAGGTTGAGGTCCAGCATGGCCTTGTCTTCGCGATAATGTTGCGCATGCATCAGCCAGACTTCCGCGCCGGGCTGCTCCATGATCAAAGTCGGGTGATCGTAAACGGCGGTAACAATCTCGGCGGTTTCATCGGAAAATAATTGATTCTCCGGCGGCAGTTTAAAATGCATGTTCTCGCCCAAGGTTTGCCAGCGTTCAAACTCTGCCGCCGTGGTATCGCGCATGGCGTAGCGGCCTTCATAGAACGGAATGGTTTGCTCGGCTTTTTCAGTCTTGCTGACATACCAGATGCGCGACCGTTGTGGTTGTAATTGTTCCAGCACCTGGCGAACAGCGGCTTCGTCAAAACGTTCATAGACGTAATTGGCATCCAGCAAGTGCTCAACCGGATAATCAAATTGCTGACGCGACAGTTCAATGGCTTGCTGAACCGGTTGCGCTTTCGCCTGACTGGCGAAATCTTTTTCGCGCATGGCTTTCAATTCCTGAAAGTAACGCTCCTCAATCCCTTCCTGTTTAATCAGGTCGATATAGGCAAACACCGAGGCGACAATAGTATCGCGCTGCTTCATGCCTTTATCGGTCATTTCTACGATCACGCGCAGGAAGCCGTCGGGACCGTAATTATCCGGCACGACATAACCGTACACTGCATTGGCCAAACCGTCCCGGCGTAGCACTTCGCCGAGCGTACCTTCTTCTTCTGAGGTAATTAAATTATTGATGAATTCATTAGGCTTGAGGCGCCACTGGGCCGAGTTATCGGCGATGGGAAATTCCACCAGTAATTGTTTGGTGTCTTTGAGTGATTGGTAATGAATTGTCTTGCCCATTTGCGCCGGAGTAATACCCGGTGTGGTAACAACTGGCGGCTGGATATTTTTATTGGGAATGCTCGCGAAATGTTTCTCTGTCAGCGCTTTTAATTCATCCAATGACTGGCGGCCCACAATGGTGAGTTTCATGTTGTTGGCTGAATAGTAGCGGTCATAAAACGCAAGCAAGGCATCCTGTAAACGCGAGCCCGGTTTATCGGTCAGGGTTTCCAGGTTGCCGACATTAAAGCGCGCCGCCGGGTGTTCGGGATTGGCGGTAATGCCGTTGAGACGGTACATGATCCAGTTATCCTGCGAGCGGCCCGACGACCATTCGCTGGCAACAGCGTTACGCTCTTTATCACTGTACTGCGGATCAAAGGTCGGCTTTTTGAAGTAATCACTGAAGTAATCCAGCGCCTGATCAATCTTGCCGGCATTTATCTGGAAAAAATAATTGGTGTGGTCTGCCGCCGTAAACGCATTCCAGATACCCGCATTCTGGTCGACAAATTTTTGAAAGCTGTTGGGTTCCGGATATTTCTCAGTGCCGAGGAACAGCATGTGCTCCAGATAATGCGCCAGCCCCGGATGTGCATCCGGGTCCTGATAACTGCCCACACCCACACCCATGGACACCGCCGTCACTTCCACGCTCGGGTCAGACACCAACACCGCCTGTAACTGATTCGGCAAGGTCATCACTGCGTAGCGACGATCATCGTTGGGGCTTTTGCGGATAACCGTCTCGGCAACCGGCTGCTGAACATCTGCCGGTGTTGTTGTTCCGACGTGTTCACAGGCCGTCAGGCCGAACCCGGTGAGTAACAAAGTCAACAACAGTGTGAGCGAGAAATGACGCATGCGGAGGTCCTTTATCTGATAACGGCGGGAGGCTTTACAGACACGCCGGCGGCCACTCCGGTTCCTCGGAGCGGCCGCCAGTTAATCGCGGAGAAGGTTAGCGGCAAATACGACGTGCGGTCAAACGGGATACGCGGTGTTTGAGGGATAAATCATCGGCGGGTGCTGTTTAGTCGGCATCCGGCGCTTCACCGCGATACTTGGCATTGCTGATACCACTGACACTGGTTTTGGCCCGCGTAGTGCCGTAGTAACCGACATTCGACGCACCGGCCGCCTCTATCTCCAGCGTTTCGGTGGCATAGACATCGGCGTTGGATGCGCCGGCCACGGTCACGCGGGTTGCACGCGTCTTCAGCGGGGCCGCATTGTAATGGCTGGCACCGGCCAGGGTAGCCTGCTGGCTATCGACCTCACCGGCTTGTTTAAATGAAAGATGAGAGGCACCGGTCAGCTCCGCACGCAGCTCTTCACCGCGCAGTTGGTCAATATTCACATGGCTCGCGCCGGTCAGGTTCATGGTGAGCTTATTGATATGTAAGGTGCCGACATTGATATGGCCCGCGCCCGTGACCTCGATATGTAAACGGTCGCCCGTCCAGTCAGTGCTTTTTACCTGTGCGGCGCCCGTCAGCGTCAAACGCTCCAGTTGCTTGAGGGTTATGGCAAAGGTGACCTCCTCGCTGTTGTCCCAATCGAACCAGTTCCAACCGTTCGAACGGTTATTCAGGTAAAGGGTGCCGTCCTTTTGGTGAATCTCCACGTTCTTCATCATCTTATCGGTAGCGGTGATGACCAGCGCTTCCTGGTCGCCCCGGGTCAACAGCATCTGACCGGAACCGCGCAGGTCGATGTGAGTGATATTGTCCAGCGCAAATGCCCGCGTGGACTTGTCGTCGGCGCTGGCCAGCAGCGGTTGCGACAACAACAGCAATAGCGCGATCAATTTGAAGGTATTCATGTCATGCTCCGTCAGTAAAGTAAGAGGGCGTAAAACGATGGCCATACTTCCTTGGATGCAGATGCGCGCCTTTTGGATTCAGCTTTCGCAGGAATCTCTAGCGCTGCTGTGAAGCCGGCCCAAACGCACACTTGCCCGGCAAATACAAGACTGGTCTGGACCGCCGTTTTGCGGATAATGCACCTCACACGCCGGTGTACATCAGGCTCCGTTAATCAGGTTTGCTCCGTTAATAAGTTAAGAGTTACCCGCTATGAACAGTATCTCCCAACGCATTGCCGAAGAATTAAGCGTCAACGAACAGCAAGTCAGCGCCGCCGTCGCGCTGCTGGATGAAGGCGCCACCGTTCCTTTTATCTCCCGTTACCGTAAAGAAGTGACTGGCGGGCTGGATGACACCCAGATGCGTACCCTGGAAGAACGGCTGCGCTACCTGCGCGAACTGGAAGAGCGACGCGCCGCAATCCTCAAGAGCATTACCGAACAGGAAAAACTGACGCCCGAACTGGAGCGCGACATCCTGCAAGCCGATACCAAAAACCGCCTCGAAGACTTATACCTGCCCTACAAACCCAAGCGCCGCACCAAAGGCCAGATCGCCAAAGAAGCCGGCCTCGAACCCCTGGCTGAGGCCCTGCTGGCCGACCCGACGCTGAATCCCGAAGCCGAAGCGGTCAAGTACCTCAACGCCGAGCACAAGATTGACGACGCCAAAGCCGCGCTCGACGGAGCCAAATATATCCTCATGGAAAAATTCAGTGAGGACGCCGAACTGCTCGGCAAGCTGCGTAACTTCCTGCAACAGGAAGCCACCATCAGCGCGCGAGTCGCTACTGGCAAAGAAGCTGATACTTCGCAGGAAGTGCAAAAATTCCGCGACTATTTTGAACACGATGAACCGCTTAAAAGCACGCCCTCGCATCGCGCCCTCGCCATGTTCCGTGGTCGCAACGAAGGCGTATTGACCATCGCCATCAAAGTGGGCGACGAAGAAAATCGCGTGGGTCATCCCTGCGAAACCATGGTGGGTGAACATTGGCAAATCCGCGACCAGGGCCGCGCTGCCGACACCTGGTTGGCTGAAGTCGTGCGCTGGACCTGGCGAGTCAAATTATTAACGCACCTGGAAACTGATTTGCTCGGCGAACTGCGCGAGAAGGCCGAAGAGGATGCGATCAAAGTATTTGCATCGAATTTAAAAGATTTGCTGCTCGCTGCACCGGCAGGGCAAAAAGCCACCATCGGCCTCGACCCTGGTATGCGCACCGGCGTAAAAGTGGCAGTCGTCGACGCAACTGGCAAAGTTGTTGATCATTGCGCGATTTTCCCCACACCTCCGTTCAACAAAATTGCTGAATCAGAAAAAGTGTTAGTGGCGTTATGCAAAAAGCACAACGTCGGTTTGATCGCCATTGGTAACGGCACCGCCTCGCGCGAAACCGAAAAGTTTGTGAAAGATGTGTTAAAGACGCACAGCGATATTCACGCTACCAGTGTGGTAGTGAATGAAGCGGGAGCATCAATCTATTCCGCCTCGGAATTTGCCGCAAAAGAATTTCCGGATCTGGACGTAACCATTCGCGGTGCGATTTCTATCGCACGCCGGCTGCAAGATCCGCTGGCCGAATTGGTAAAGATTGATCCCAAATCTATCGGCGTGGGTCAATACCAACACGACGTATCCCAATCGCAACTGGCGCGCTCGCTCGACGCGGTAGTAGAAGACTGTGTGAACGCCGTCGGTGTAGAGGTCAACACCGCCTCCGCCGCCTTGCTCGCGCGCGTATCCGGTTTGAATTCAACGCTTGCTAACAACATTGTGGAATTCCGCAATCAGAACGGCGCCTTCACCTCCCGCGCTGCACTGAAAAAAGTCCCGCGCTTTGGCGAAAAAACCTTTGAACAAGCCGCAGGCTTTTTGCGTGTTGCCGGTGGTGAAAATCCGCTGGACGCCTCAGCGGTTCACCCCGAGTCCTACACTGTGGTGGAAAAAATTGCCGCAAAACATGGCCGCGATATTCGCGGCGTTATCGGCGACTCCACCTTCCTGCGCGGTGTAAAACCTGCTGAATACGTGGATGAAAAATTCGGCTTGCCGACCATTACCGACATCCTCAAAGAACTCGACAAACCCGGCCGCGACCCGCGCCCGGAATTTAAAACCGCGCAATTCCAGGAAGGCGTGGAAGAAATTACCGATTTGATCCCCGGCATGATCCTCGAAGGCACTGTCACCAACGTCACCAACTTCGGCGCGTTCGTGGACATCGGCGTGCACCAGGATGGTCTGGTACACATCTCCGCGTTATCCAACACCTTCGTTAAAGACCCGCGCGAAGTTGTTAAAGCCGGTGACATCGTAAAAGCCAAAGTGATGGAGGTTGATGTGCCGCGTAAACGCATTGCGTTGTCATTGCGTTTGGATGATACACCGGGTGAAAAAGTAGAAGGTAACAGCAAAGGCGGTAAGGGTGGGTATCGCGCATCACAGAACCAGCAGCGCAATGCGCAACGCAACAATCCGGCACCCGCCCCGGCTATGGGCAGTATGGGCGCGCTTTTGCAGCAGGCGATGAAGAAAAAATAATTGGATTGTTGCTTGATGGAAATTAAGAAGCCGCACAGGAATGTGCGGCTTTTTTATTAGCGTAAAGCTAGCAATAGAGCTGATCAAGCGGGCTACGAGTTCCTGCATAATGTTGGCTAATAACGTGAGTATAAATTTGAGTCGTTTTCACATCGTTGTGGCTGAGCAGTTCCTGAACACTTCGAATGTCATAGCCGTCCTGTAGCAAGTGCGTGGCAAAGGAATGGCGAAACGTATGACAGTTAACACGTTTATTGTCACTTTGTTGTAGCTGAGTAGAGTTCTGGATAGCCAGTTGTAATGCAGGTACCAGGGAAGGGCTTAGAAGTGTCTGCCGGTCTTTGTTGGCTTTGCCATCTCGAACGGTAAGACTCAATCGATTAAGATCAATATCTTGAATTCTCAGGCGCAAGCATTCGGTAACACGCAGTCCGCTGCCATAAAGGATAGATATAATGAGACGGTCACGGTCGCTGAGTTCCTTGAGAATAGCGGCAATCTCGACTTTAGCTAGAACGCAAGGCAAATGGCGCTGCTTACGCGCCAAGCTGAAATCCATCTCCCCAAGTTCTTGCTTGAGTACTTTATGGTACATAAAAACCAGAGCATTCAGAGCAACTTTTTGGGTGTTGACGGCAACATGGCGATGAGTCGCCAGCCAGGTTAAAAAAGCTTTCACCTCCGAAGCCGCTAATTCAGCGGGATGCCGTTTATTGTTATAGAGGATATATTGCTTGATCCAGAAAAGATAAGTTTTTTCTGTTCGGATGCTGTAACCACGTAGGCGCATCTCGCCGCGCAGCTGCTCTATAAAAGGGCTTTTGGCCATGCCTGACTCTCCTTGTAGAAATTACCAATAACTGTGTTTTTATACAGTATATTCATGTTGGATTCAAATCTATGCGCGTTTAGCCGTTACCGAATGCGCGTTAATCTTCTTGTGTTTCTGGAAAAGACTATTATAGTCAGACACTTAAGATCCTCTCCCAGAGAGATAACGCGCAATAGATGGTGTTATAACGCGCATGCGCGTTTCCGTCCTTGGCGATTCTCGAAAGATCAAGATTTTATATAAGTATATTAGGTGCTTACTGCAATTTCTTGATGAAAAATGTGAGGTGGAAAACGCGCATGCGCGATATACAAATGTTATGCAAATACATATGAAATATAGAATCTTAAAAATTATCATCTCTATCGCACTGCTAGCCATAGTTATTGCGCCAATAGCACTATATGTTAAAAAATTTGGCTTTGGGCTGTGGGAGAGTCATGATGACTGGGCAAAAATGGGGGATTTTTTTGGTGGAGTGCTTGGAACAATTTTAACAACTATATCTATAGTGTTTCTTGCTATTCAAATCCGTGAGCAATCTAAAGTTAGAGCAAATGAACTTTCTAACACTATTAGCCTTGAGTGCGATCATGATGTTAGGCTCTACACTGAAAAGGTCAGCTCTATATTATCTGAAAAAACTGTAACGGCAATACTGTTGCAAACCATCATGCATCATGACGCCCTTATAAAAGAGAATAAGCAAGAAGAGGCCAAAAAATTAATCCAGAAATATATTTCAAATAATTTGGAGCTTAGCTCGGCGTGGATTCAAGTTGATTCATCCATGAGAAAATTATATGAGTTAGATATACGTAGGTATCTTAGATTAAGAAATTACGTAATATCGGTCATGGATATGGGGCATATTTCTTTCATGGATTCACTTGTAAGCGTTTTTTCTGGAAAAGAAAAGAGCTCATCATTATTTCTCGTGGAATATAACAAGAAGAACAAAGCATAACAAAGTGTATCAACTCGCGCACTTCGTGCGCTGGACAGTTTTTAATTCGCGGCTTTGTGGTTTTGCTGCGCAAAAGTAACCCACAAAACCACGAATTAAAAACTGCCGTTGTACACGGCGTTATGATTTTTGAGGACCGCATGTACCGATACGCACGTAAGGTTATTTTGATATTTACCTTGGGATCTTTAACAGCTTGCGTGCCATTCCCAACGAAGAATATAGATACACCGAAGATTGAGGGAAATATTCACTCCGGTACAGGTGGGTTAAGTGGTTACGCTGTCTATCTCGCATACGACGTAAGTGATGCTTGTTCTAGCAACGAGGCTATCGAAGCAGTTACCGATTTAACCGGTAACTTCGTTTTTGCGCCAACTTATGAGTGGTCTCTTATAAGGTGGGCTGTGCCCCTTGATGGAATTGCTTTTTTCAACTTGTGTGTAGTAAGCCCGTCTGGATTAAAAAAGTGGGGGTATGTCTCGCACATTAGAACTCCCTCTTGGGCTCCCGATCTGAGGCTGTCGTGTAATTTCGAAGCGCTTTCGAGCAACCCGGCTGAAATGGCCAAAGAAAATATATATGAGATCGAACATGGGTGTCGGCGTGTACAATCATAACAATCGGCTCATGTGCGACCTCCGTTACGTTGGATTTTTTTGTGGTAGTTACCACAAAAAAATCCAACTGCACTCCGGCGCCATAGCCGGGCGTTAGAGAAAAAAATGAAAAAATCTAGCGAGAAAAAATTAAATTTAGTGTTCGCCTTATCAGGTTGGATATTCGGGTTCATCGGGATAGTTATCGGGATTTGGGGCTTCAGCAATAGTTTAGTCACTCAATCCAAGTATGATTTTAAAGAAGCTATTGATTTATACTACGAAACAGCAAATTTGTTGGGTGTTGAAAGTTCAGGTCCAGATAGTTTCTCTTTATGGCATGTTCGAGGTCAGCAAGACTACGAGGAATTTGATTCGCTTCAAGTATGGAAGAACATAAGAAAGCTCGAAGCTCTAAGCGCAGATCCTGGACCAGCTATGGCTCTTAAGCTTCTCTTTATATCTAAACTAAAAGATGAAAGGGAGATCGAAAAGTACATTGACGAAATCGGAAACGACATTGGTGAATTTAAGAAACTATTCTATTTAGGGTCAATAATTTCAAAAGATCGTGACAGAATAGAAACTGCATTAAACTATATGAAGAAAGCAACTCTATTAGAGCCGGAAAATGTTGAAATGCGTTCGATCTACGCACTCAATCTTCACTCTGCAAACCGAAATGTTGAGGCTGTTGAGCAGTTTCGTATTGCGATGGAAAATGATAGCTCAAACACTATGGTTATTAATAAGTTAGGCCATGTTTTAGTAGAGTCCAGGAAATTTGATGAAGCTGAAATACTGTTGTCTGATGCTGTTAAAAATGATGTCGCTGACACTGGTACATTTAACGTTTTGGGATATTCATACGTTATTCAGCGCGATTTCAAGCGGGCAAAGAGGTATTTTGAGCTATCTATTGAAAAGGACTTTTTAAACCCGCTTCCCCATCGAAATCTGTCGCTAGTACTCCGAGAGCTGGGTGATCACGAAAATGCTGAAAAAGAAGCTGTATTGGCGAAGAAATATGGCTGGGCCGTTCCTGAAGGAGCGGACTACAGAAGTGTAATGGACTAATCTCTAACAAGTTTGTTAGCCGGAACCAAATTACTGCGTGGCTTTTGTGTTAGCTGCGCTTTTAACACAAAAGCCGCTCCGCAATTCGGTCCGGTTACAAAAGCGTTAGGGCTCCAATCGGACATTGGATTTTCGAGGAATAACTTATGAGTATCCCACAGGGATTAAAAGGAAGATATGCGTATCATTTTACTTTGATCGATAACCTAGAATCGATCATTGATAGTGGTTTGTTGTGTACAAACTTAAAGAGTGTTCTGGGTGTATCTCACGAGAACATTGCTGAGCAGGGGATTCAAGGGAGAAGGAGCACAATGCCTGTGCCGTGCTCTGGGGGCAATTTTGTTCACGATTACGTTCCTTTTTATTTTTCAAAAAAAACATCCATGCAACTCGGCGTAATTAATAAGAAGAATGTAGACCAGCCCCTACTGATATACTTTGCAGTTCCGATAGAGATTCTCGAACAAAAAGTAGGTGTTGTATTTTCCGACGCATCAGCAAATACCGATACTCCGCCAAATTTCTACAATTTATCGTCAGCAAATATGCTTGATTCTTTAAACTGGGGCGCCATTGATGACAAAAAGTGGGGATGCCCAACGGATGAGTATCGTCATCAGAAAATGGCAGAGTTGCTTGTGCCTGGCGGCATTCAGATTTCTGAAGTCTCTTACATAGTTGTCTGGAATGAGTGGGTAAAGGGAGAAGTAGAAAAGATATTCCAAAGCAAAGCGGTACAACCTCCTAGTCTAAAATATGATGAAGATCACTATTATATAAATTTTTATGACGGTGGCAGGCAGTCAATTGTAACTGGCCCGAGATACCTAAAGCATGAAGTGGATCAGACGATTTCAGACATATGTAAAAGCACAAATGGCCCGAAGAAGTATGAAAGTATTCGTGCGTCATTAGATGCTATAGCACATAACTTTTCATCGATAAAAGAGCTTGATGATATTGATGGATTAAGAGCCAGCTACGGGCCGCATACCGATGATGTTGGCACGCATAGCAGAAAAGTGGCAGGTGGCCTCGATCAGTTGTGTGAATATAATGAGTTATCAGAAGAGTATAAAGAAATTGTTCTGTTATCAGCGTATTTGCACGACATAGGGAAAGGGCCAAAATCTCGATGGGGACAAGAAGGAATGACTCGGGCTGATAATGATCATGCGGTGAAGTCCTTGCCTATGCTAAAGCGAATCCTCTCTGAAGATATTGGAGGGCTTAGTGAGGAATCAATAAGGAAAATAGTGATTTTGGTGACCTATGATGATCTGATTGGAGATATTGTTGCCAGGGGGCGTGACGAGAAGCAATTGCTTGGTGTGTAGTGGCATAGTGAATTTGGCCACCTAATTGGAAGTGATATTATCACTTCATCCAACTAATAGGTGTCCAATGAGCAAACGTACCAGACCCACATTTAGCCCTGAATTTCGCCATGAAGCCGCGCAATTGGTCGTAGAAAAAGGCTACACCATCCGCGAAGCATCTGAGTCGATGGGCGTCGGCTTATCAACGATGGATAAATGGGTTAAACAGCTTCGTGCAGCACCAGGCGGACAGCCCGTAAAGGGTGCTCCTGTAACGCCCGAGCAACAGCGCATTAGAGAGTTGGAAAAGAAAATAAAACGTATAGAAACGGAAAATGAAATTCTAAAAAAGGCTACCGCTCTCTTGATGTCCGACTCGCTGAACAATTTGCGATAGTTGAAGAACTCAAGCAGAGCTACAGCGTAAAGGTTTTATGCAATGCGTTTGGCATTCATCGGAGCAGCTACCGATATTGGTCGAAAAGGCCGGACGATGTTGATGCCGAAACGATTCATTTAATGAGTGAAGTACGCGCTGTGCATGCTGAAAGCAACGGTTCTGCGGGTGCCAGAACTGTTGCAAACATGGTGACGACCAGAGGCATCCCCTTGAGCCGTTATCGCGCGGGAAAGCTGATGAAAAAGCTGGAACTGGTTAGTTGCCAGGTTCCAACGCACAACTACAAAAAAGCAGAGCAGGAGCATGTGGCAATTCCGAATAAATTGGATCGGCAATTTACCGTTAACAAGCCGAACCAAGTCTGGTGTGGTGATGTGACTTACATTTGGATCGGTACACGCTGGGCTTATCTTGCCATTGTGTTGGATTTATTTGCACGAAGACCGATTGGCTGGGCGCTTTCTTTGTCGCCCGATAGTGAGCTGACTAAACGTGCATTAGCGATGGCATTTGAGGTCAGAGGAAGACCGAAAGGCCTAATGTTTCATTCAGACCAGGGCTGCCATTACACCAGCAAAAGTTATCGGCAATTATTATGGCGCTATCAGATTGAGCAGAGCATGAGTCGTCGCGGCAACTGTTGGGACAATGCGCCAATGGAACGGTTCTTTAGAAGTTTTAAAACCGAATGGGTGCCAACATTCGGCTATCGAAATTTTAAAGAAGCTGAATTTTCAATAACGGATTATGTGCTGGGTTATTACAGTCAAACGAGGCCGCACAGTCACAACGGAGGTTTATCGCCAGTGATGGCTGAACGAGCATACGCGAGTATCTCTTAAACTGTGGCCAAATTTACTTGACCACTACAGTGTTATTCAAAATGAGAATGATCTAAAAATGCTTGTTGCTATTGCTAAGGCAGATATGAACTCAATTAATCCAATTTGGGTGATGACTCATAATCAGTCAATTGAGGCTTTGAAATATAGAGTTCTCGAGGCTATAGGATGTAATAACGCATGCTAGAGTTTGTTAAAGGGGATTTTTTTGATTTTGATGCCGATATTCGAGTCAACACGGTTAACTGCGTAGGTGTCATGGGCGCAGGTGTAGCACTGGCTTTTAAGAACAAATACCCTGAGATGTTCAAAGAATATGTGCGGCAATGTAAGGAAAAAGAAATAGCCCCTGGAAAGCCTACTGTTTGGAAACAAGAAGATATGTTTTCGAAAGGGATGGAAATTATAAACTTCCCTACAAAAAATCATTGGAGAAACCCTTCTAAGTATGAGTATATCGAAGAGGGACTTATCTGGCTTTATAATTACCTAAACAATAAAGAGGGATTGACGATAACATTGCCTGCTCTTGGCTGTGGACACGGAGGACTGGATTGGGAAAGAGTTAAGCGGCTTATCCTGAAACATCTTGAAAAAACGTCAAACAATATTCTTGTATTTGAACCTGATGCTTCTAAGAAGGCTGGAAGAAATCTGTCAAACACTCCTGACAAGATATCTGAACTTGAGAATCTGGGTGTATATCCTGTAAGGAAAAATGAAAAGCATTATCCGGTTGGATTAATGCGCTATACAGAAAAAGATCTTTGGGTGTTAGGGGATTTAGTTACAGAGTTTGATATTGCAATAATCTCTAGCACAAAGCCTAGCGAGGAAGAAAAGTCTGTAGTCAGTGAGATAATAAACTATTGCGAGGCTAATAATTATAGTGTTTTGTTTGGTGGCTCTGCATTTGATAAGCGAATGGCTACACTAGCTCTGAAAAAGGGACTTGAAACAGGGGTTTTCTTGCCGAGCGGTATTTATAATTCTGCCGAGAAAATGCGGAAGAAAGGGGAAAGTGGGCGCATATCAATTCTTTCCGTAGGTGACCCTTTCACAGCATTCGATAAAAGAGAATATATGCCATCTGTTCTCAGTCGTATATTTATCTGTAAATCGGTTTTCTTTACAACCAACAGGCTTAAATGGATTGAAAAGCAAAGAAATATCATTTTAAAAAATAAGATACATTCATATTTCGTTAAGTATGAAGAACTTCAGGACGATGACTATTTGGCAGCAATCAGTATACATTCTGAGCCGGTGAAGCTGGTCGGTCATGATTTCTCAGCAAAGATCAGGCCCTAACAATCGGCTGCTGTCGGACAGGCAAAAGCTCCGGCTTCGCCTCCACTTTTGCCTGCCGCAGAGCCGGGCGTTGAAGCTGTAGAAAAACTCCGAAAACAAGCTGCTTTTTGATAAAATTCGGCATCATTTCAAGGGATAGCTGCCATGCCAAACTTCAAAAAATACAACTACAGCCAAAGCGCGATGGTGGTGATTGATTTTGAAGAGCAACTGCAGCCTGGCACCTTTGAATTTACCCTTCACAAGTTAATCGATAACCATATCAACCTGTCGGTTTTCCACGAAAAATACTCAAACGACGGCGGTGGCCGTTCAGCTTATGATCCCGCGATTCTACTAAAGATCATTCTGTACGCCTATGCCAAAGGCATCACCTCAAGCCGCGAGATCCAGTGGCAATGTGAGCACAACATCATCTTCAAAGCGCTGTCCTGCGATACCGTGCCGCACTTCACCAGTATCGCCAGCTTTGTCAGCAACTATCCGGATGCGATTGAATCCGTCTTTGAGCAGGTATTGTTGGTGTGTGATCAACAGGGCTTGTTAGGCAATGAGTTATTCGCCATTGATGGTTGCAAGATGTCTTCCAATGCAGCCAAAGAACATTCCGGTACCCTGGAAGAGCTGGCTCAAAAGCGAGAGAAGATCAATCGTAAAATCCGCACCTGTCTTAAAGAACATAAGAAGCTGGATGGTCGAAAACCCAACGAGAAAGCCCGCAAGCAACAACTGGAAAAAGCTGCTGATACCCTTCAGAAAGAATTTGAAAGGATCAATCAATTCCTAAAGACAGCAACCCCACGGACGGGGCAAGGGAAAAAGCCGAAAGAAGTAAAGAGTAATATCACCGACAACGAGTCGGCCAAGATGACCACCAGTAAAGGCACCATCCAGGGTTACAACGGCGTAGCAGCTGTCGATAAGAAGCACCAGATTATTGTGGATGCCTACGCCTTCAATGAAGGTCAGGAACACCATACGCTGAAGCCTGCTACTACCCGCAAGGCAATGAAATGTGACTCAAGAATGAGATCATCGAGCAAAACGGCAGGCATAAACTATTCTTTGAAGGCAAGCTGACTGATTGCCGACATTGCGCGATCAAACACGAATGTATGTGCAACCCGGACTCAGCGAATACGCGTAAAGGTCATGGTCGGCAAGTCTCCATCACCTACACCAATGGTCGAACCGCGACGGACTGGATGAAACGGCGAGTCGATAGCCGTTATGGCAAGGTGATCTACGGACATCGCATGTCTACGGTCGAGCCTGTCTTTGCTAATATTGGTACTAACAAGGGGCTTAATCGATTTACCTTGCGCGGAAAGTCCAAAGTACAGGGGCAATGGCGACTCTATTGTGTGATACATAATATCGAAAAGCTGATGAATTACGGTGCGATAGCGTGATAAACGGCTTCTTGGGAAAAGATATCGCTCGCATTTCAAATGCGAAGTTATTGTGGTAAATAGTTTTCCTAATTAGGCAGAGAAATTTAAATTCAATAAGGGCTGGGAATAGCAATTTCTTAATATTGTTTTTCTACAGCCTCGTTATAGCAAGCAAGGAATTCACAAATGGCCAAGAGGCTAATATATTCAATTTTAATTTTATTGCTATTAAGTGCCTTGGCGGCTGGAGCAATATATTTCTATAGTTCCAGTATTCATTGGAAATCTTTAGCTGCCACAGAATCCCCTAATGGAGAGCTTTCCGTAAAAAGTTACGCTTACGGATCTGATGGGAATAGACATGCTCCATACGGTACATACATTTTCCTTAATCAGAAATATGAATTCTCCAATCCTAAAGGGCATGTAATTTTTGCCGGTTACTGCGAAAATGAGCCTAAATTCTATTGGTTGAGTGACTCTCAATTAGCTATCAAGTGCAAATTGCAGAAAGAGCATATTCGCACCTTGGCAAGCAAGGCATATGGTGTTTCAATTGTTTTTGAAGCAGAGTAAGGGCTATAACAAGGCGCAGCAACTCGCCGCTTCGCGGCTGGACAGTTTGTAAGTCGCGCTTATGTGGTTTTGCTTCGCAAAAGTATTCCACAACGCACAACTTACAAACTGCCGTTGTGCTTAACGTTAGGCAAATCATGGAAAAAACAATTAACCAAAAACGCGAATTTCTTCTCGCTATATACAAGGCCACAAAGCTAAACAAGCTCAAGTGGAGTATTTGCGAAGAGTCTGACGGTGAAGTATTTACCTGTGACGTTTCAGGTTCGAAATTGAAATTCGAATTTCTCTATATGCAACCAGTCGGTACTGAAGGAACAATTCGTGCTGCCGTACTCATTAGTGGTTTAAATACATGTTTTCATGTGTTTGCGGGCACGGAGGAGTTCAACATAGCAATAAATACATTATCGCTTCAGATTTTTGGTTGGAGTGCTGCACTTATCGCTTCAAATCATAAATTAGAAAAAGCAATAAAAGCTGTGAGAAATTTGTTAACTTAGCCCAAGGATGCCTAACAAGCAATCAAACGGCTGCAAGCGTCGGCGGGGCGCTCGTAAACTCGCACCCTTGTACGCAACGTTATGAGGTAAGTCATGCGTAGGCAGGTGCCTCCCCAAATTGACAATGACATAAATCAAGAGGTGCTAAAGTTCCTTGGTCCATTGTCTTGCCACAGCGACATTGTTGAGCCATTGGAAAGATGCCTGGAGGCGTATGGCGACGTCAGCTCTTTTTGCCCTGCTCCGGCGGAATTCACCTATGTTGTTTGGTATGTCGGAGATGTCGTCTTTGCTTTTGCAACAGGTATGCAAGAGGTCGCGTTGCGTATGGGTGGTGGTTCTCAAGCTAGCGGCAATAGGCACCAGCAACTGGATGGTTGGTACAATTTCCCATACAACAGCAAGGATCTGTGTAGCCATGTCCACTATGCTTACAATCATGCTAAAAACTCATAACAATGCAATTATGTGCGCTACAGCAAGCTGTGGCCGGACCTCCGCTACGGCGCTGCGCGCCTTCACTTCGGCCGCATATTGCAGGCGTTATACAGTTTTCCTATGAATCTAACTGATTTCCAATTATCAATTCTTGAGAGAGCAGCCCAGACTCGTGGTGCTGGAGGTTTTTCGGCCAAATCATGTAGAAGGCATATTGAAAGAGCATGGCTGCTTAAAGAATCTATGCCTGAAGTTGCTGTATTCCTGGCAATTACAGCAGAGGAGGAAGCTGCCACAGCGCTATTCCATGCCTTTCAGAAAAAACGATATAAGAACATAGGAAGGATAAATAAACGAAACTGTAATGGTCAACAAAAACCGGACAAAAAGTTAAGCACACTTTTCAAATTCAATCGGGCTTTTGTAGCCCAGAGTTGAATGTGGTCTTCGCGAGTTATACCAGGTCACAATATAAGCTCGCACATCCCGAATTGCATCTTCTCGATGGCGATACAAATTATCCCTGATCCACTCCCGTTTCAGGCTGCTAAAGAAGCGCTCCACAACAGCATTGTCCCAACAATTTCCCTTGCGGCTCATGGAACACACAATACCGTGCTGCTTCAATGAAGTCTGATACTTCAGGCTCGCATATTGCGAACCACGATCCGAATGGTGAATGAGTCCCGCCGATGGCTTGCGCATATTCACCGCCATCATCAATGCGCGAATCACCAGCGATTTCGTTTGCCGTTTATCCATGCACCAGCCAACAACCCGCCGCGAATACAGGTCAATCACCACCGCCAGGTACAGCCATCCTTCTGCTGTCCAAATATAAGTAATGTCTGCAGCCCAGGCTTGATTCGGTGTAACCGGATTGAACTGCCGATCAAGTATATTCTCCGCTACCGGCAATTTATGGTTGCTGTTGGTGGTAATACGAAACTTACGCTTCTGTTTAACTACCAGCCCCAGCTTTTTCATCAGTCGTCGTACCCGATACCGCCCCGCCGCAAAACCTTGTGCCTGTAATCGCCGCGCCATGCGTCTGCTGCCCATGCTGCTGTTGGATTCAACAAACAATGCGCGCATGCAGGTTTCAAACCTCTGCTGTTCCGGATCAGGCTTATCCTGTTGCTGTCCCAGCCACTCGTAATAACGACTGCGACTGACACTTAGCATGCGACACAAGTGTTTTACCCGGCAGCGCGAAGCATGCTCTCGGATAAACGCAAATCTCACCGCATATGCTTCGCGAAGTAGCTGCTGGCTTTTTTTAAAATATCATTATCCAACTGTAGCTCGCGCACTTGTTTTTCAAGTTCACGGATACGTTTTTGCTCGGGGGTCATCCCGGCTTTTCCCTGGTAATCACTAAAAGGCTGAGCTTCATGCTCTTTTAGCCAGCGGCGTAGCATATTGTGATTGATATCCAGATGGGCCGCTGCCTCACCTATACTGAAGCCTTGATCGCGAACCAGGGCGATGGCTTCAAGTTTGTATTCAGGCGTATATTTCTTTCGTGTTTGCTTGGTCATAGGACACCTTGATGTTTTACGGTATTATCCGCTTAACTTGGTGTCCGGTCTAATTAGACCACTTCAAACCATATGCATAAAGCTGGGGTATACCCGTTTATAAGACTTCTAAGGGAAGGTTTTTTACCTAAAGACTTAAAGATAGATGTGACGCTGTACTTCGAAAGGAAAAATGAAAAGGCTAAGGAAGAGATTCTTAGAATCCGTCTCCCTCTTTTTGAAAAAGACGGAGAGCACATATGCGCTGTACCAGAGCCACCATTGGGTTTTGTTGGGGTGGGTCCGGATGGCAAGCCCAGGGACTATCGCAGGGAAGTTAAGAAAGTTGCTACAAATAGCGGAATATCATCAATATTTGAATACTTCAGGGATCTTTCGAATTGTCGAAACAAGATGTTGTATGCGTCAGATTCATCTATCCCCCAAGTCTCGAACGCTGCGAGAGAAATAGAGCTCCGCAGCAACGCTACTGTACTTATTTTAATTTTTTACTTGCTAATAGAACCTCATGAGAGGCAGTCTCTTGTTCAGGAAGCATTGGATACGTATCTTGACATTATCAACAATCTGGAAAGCAAAGCAACATAAAAACTAATATGCGGACCAAGAGGTCCGCACTATTGAACTGTTAGCGGTACAACCTATGCCATATGCGAAATGTCCAAATTGTGGTGACTCTTTTCATTTGCGAGTGACTGAGAACCTTGATGAGTGGAATGCTCAATTTCCACAGTCGAGTGATGGCATAAGGTATATCGAGTGCTTCTATTGCTGGAAAGAATTTGAAGAATTCGATGTTGTTGAAGTGCTCCGAAATTCGGAGCCAGAACTTGAAGGTGTTTCGCTTGGTGACGTTGGAGCGATAGTGTTGAAACACTCCGAAAATGAATTCGAAGTGGAGTGTGTCAATTCAGATGGTACAACCAAATGGTTGAACGTATTGCCGAGAAAAAACATTAAATATGTTGCTGCTAGAAGCCGCTAACAATCGCAGGCACAGGGACAAAGTTTCCGCTGCGCTTCAACTTTTCCCGTACTGCGGGTGTTAGGCAAAACATGCTCCGATTATTAGTTGTTGCTGCAGTATCTACTTTCTTGCTGATTCCAATTGCAGGGTATTCAAGCAATATTATTAAAAATGAAATTCTACTTATAATTGCCAGCTTTATATCAGGCTATGTAATAGTTCCGGCTATACTGCTCAAGCTCTGGCCGGAAAGACAAGGGCGAAATGAGGTGGAAACACTTGATTCGGCTCTTGAAAGTGGTTTAATTAAGACTGTTGAATACAGCGTCGATCAGGTCGTTGAAATTGAAGAATTTGAAGATGAAGGATTGCATTATCTAATGTCAATTTCCCCGAATAAAACGCTTAGCTTATTTGGGCAATATCTATATCCATATGGTGAGCTTGAAAATTTTCCATCTACCAGAATTCGACTGTTTATACACACTGGAAATAATCTCTGCTATGGGATCGAATGTGCCGGGGATAAGATAACTGAAATAGATCAACTGGGTCCTCCGACGCCAGATGCCTGGGCGGCAGGAGTAGTTCCGTACGATTTGGAAATTATTGAAAAGCCTTTAGTTGATATTGTCTATGGAATTAAAAAATATGCCTAACAAAGTGCTCTAGCGCCGCTCCGCGCCTACAAACTGCGGTTGAACACAACGTTAAATGTCCTTATGAAAAAATTACCATCTAAAGAAGAAATGCAGTCTCTCATCAACAAAGAGATTGAGATAATGGAGTCGGGTCTTAAAGAATATGCTATTTCCTTATTGATCCCTTTGGAGGAAAAGATTCTAAAGTGGGAGTATGGAGGCGACGAAGAGTTTCCTGCTTGGGTATTCGCTGATTTTGGTGAACGTAATGTAGGTGCAGCTTATTGTCTCGGTGGTCATGGTGCGAGTGGGGACGCTTGGGGATTGATTTTTACGAAGGACGATTACTTTGGTATGGATGCTGGCTGGTATAGTAGCCTTAAAGAAATGTTAATTGATGGCTGGTATGCAAAAAGCATTTAACAAAACTGTTAATGTGACATTTTTTAATTCGCTTCGTTTTTCGGTATTTATAGCAACCTTGGAGTAAATGAGTCCCAAAGCATGCGAATAATATTAATATCCGTACTTATACTTATCGCATCCTGCACTACGCAAATACAATCCATCAGGCACGAGGGGTTCACGTTAATTGTAAAAAGTGGAATTGACATCGAGAAGGCAAGAATAATTATTTCAACATTTCTATTGCAGGAAGATAGGTTTAATTTTAAAAGAAAATTTACAATAGAAGCTTACGAAGAAAAATATAGAAAAATGTGCTGGGATTCTACCCTGATGCCAGAGTCAGAAAAGGAATTCTGTAGTGCGCAATATACAATTTCATACTCTTCTGATCCTTATTGTTTTGGTGGTTCTAGCGTAATAGAAAATTGCGAGAGCGGTGAATGTATCTATAAAATCAGTGAATACACTGAAATATGCGAATAACTCTAACAAACTAATCAACGCCTGCCGGCAGGCTTACTCGGTTCTCTGCTCAGATACTTCGCGCCTGCGTTCCGGCCCACTATTAGGGGATTAAGTCAAAACGGAGGAAATCATGAACGCTGACGAAAAAGAAATTCGAGAACTTGTTTCAACCTGGATGAAAGCGACCAGGGAAGGCGATGCCAATACAGTTCTTGGTCTTATGGCGGATGACGCAAAATTCGTAGTTCCCGGCCAGCCGCCCTTTGGAAAGGAGGTATTCGCTCAAGCGGCTAATGACCCGTCGTCCAGCTCGATGGAGATTGACGGTGACAGCGAAATACTGGAAATAACGGTCACGGGTGAATGGGCTTTCATGCTTAGCCATTTAACCGTCACAGTAAAGTCTGGTGGCTCAGTTCAAATGATCCGCGCGGGGAACACCCTCACGGTGCTAAAGAAAATCAGTGGGCGCTGGCAACTGTTTAGGGACGCTAATCTTTTGGTCCCGGTTCAGGGTTCAAGCAATGCCACTTAATAAGCGGGAGCGCATCGCCACTTCGGGGCTGGATTTCGCTACGCTCGGCCGGGGTCAGAAGTAGTGTCCACTCTCCCATTAATGAGACAGCTCTAAACAAAAATTTCCGAATATTGCAGATAAAGTTCAGGCTTTAGAAAACGAAGCACTTTGGAGAGCCCTTGGAGCTGCGATCTGAATGCCCATCTAATCCGCATACTCCTTCACAAGCCTTGCCAGCCAATCCATAAACACCTGCACGCGTTTGGACAAGTTACGGCGATTGGGGTAGATCAGGGAAATTGGCATGGGTTCGGCGGTGAAATGTTTCAGGATTTCCACTAGCTGCCCTTTCTCAATGTACTGGCGAAGCCCCGCTTCCGGTCCCTGAATGATCCCTAAACCCGCGAGGCAAGCTTGGGTGTATGCATCGGCATTGTTCACCGTCACCGGGCCTTTCATTGGCAAGTTGCGATAAGACTGCCCGCCCCAATATTCCCAGCCGCTTGATTTGGCGCCCAGGGTAAGCACGTAGTGCACCAGCCAGTGGTGCTCAGCCAGTTCTTCCAATGTTTGTGGGTCGCCAAACTTTTCCAGATAGCCCGGACTGACGCAGTTGATAATGCGGAGCTGCCCCAAAGGCCGGGCGATCAGGCCGGAATCCCCCAGCTGCCCCACCCGCACCACGCAGTCAAACCCTTCGCGCACCAGGTCCACGCGCCGGTCTGTACTGCTCAACTCGACCTCCACCGCCGGGTAGCTGGCCAGAAAGTCCGGCAGGCGGGGGATCACTAAATTTCTGGCCATGGCGGTGGGCATATCGATGCGAATGCGCCCGCTGATATGAGCGGGCGTTTGCTGGAAAAGGGATTCAAGTTCATCCATATCCGCTAGCAGATCTTTACAGCGTTCGTAAAAAATCTGGCCATCCTGCGTCAACTGCACCTTTCGCGTCGTGCGATGCAGCAACCGCGTTCCCAACTGGGTTTCCAGCTGTTGTACGGCGCCGGAAACACTGGCTTTTGGTAGGCCGAGGCTGTCGCCGGCTCGTGTGAAACTCGCCAGTTCCGCCACACGCACAAAGATATTCATGGCTTCCACTCTGTCCACAGCTCACCTCATTGTTCGAATTTTATGAACAGTGTATCCGTATATGGCAGATTTATCTCATATGAGCCGTTCAATAAACTGGATTCACATCATCACTGATCCACAGGAGGTTCACCATGAGCAACAACATCGCGATCGTAACTGGCGGCAGCCGCGGCTTGGGCAGAAACGCCGTGCTTCACCTGGCGCGCCAGGGCATTGATGTGATCTTTACCTACCACAGCAATCAGACGGAGGCCGCAGAGGTTAAGGCGCAGGTTGAGGCCATGGGGCGCAAAGCTGTGGCGTTACAACTGGATGTGGGTAACAGCAAGCGCTTTCCGGCCTTCGCTCAGGATATTAAGTTCGCCCTACAGCAACATTGGCAGCGGGAGGATTTTGATTTCCTGATCAACAATGCCGGTATCGGCATCCATACGCCTTACGCGGAAACCATGGAAGCGCAGTTTGATACGCTGATGAACATCCACCTCAAGGGGGTGTTCTTTCTGACGATCAATCTGCTTGAGCTGATCAAGGATGGGGGTCGCATCATCAATATCTCCACCGGTCTTACACGATTCACCTATCCTGGCTATGCGGCCTACGCTGCAATGAAAGGTGGTGTGGAAGTCTTGACCCGCTATATGGCGAAGGAACTCGGACCGCGCGGTATCAGCGTCAACGTGGTTGCTCCGGGGGCCATTGAAACTGACTTTAGCGGCGGTGCAGTGCGGGACAACCAGGAATTAAACGGTTTTCTTGCCGCGCAAACTGCCCTGGGTCGCGTGGGTCTGCCAGATGACATTGGTGGTGTTATTGCGGCGATGCTGGCAGAAAACAGTCGCTGGATTAACGGTCAACGAATTGAAGCCTCTGGGGGAATGTTTTTGTAGAAAATGGTTCGCTCTGTGAGGAACGCGACTCACAGAGCGAACTTGTTCAGAAAAAGATGGCTGCACCCACATTTAAACGTGATGCAATATAAGAACTACAATTAAGATGCTATAACTGCATGCTTGGGAGAGCTAGCACTTTAGGAAAATTATGAAGAGAATAATAATTGTATTAACGACGTTAGTATTGCTAAGCGGATTTGGGTATTGGATATATTTATTGAATTTTAGTGTTGCTCAAGAATTCCAGGAAACTTATGCTGCCTTTGACATGAAAGTTCCTGTTTTCAGCGCGTTCATGATAGCCACCTTACCTTATTGGCCGTTTGTATTAGGTATTGTTGCGGTTATCAGCTTTTCCGCGTTATTCGCCAAGAATAAGATTAAATACTTAAGTTTTATCCTCCCAATTTTTATGAGCGCGTTATATTTCGTCGGATTGTATGCTCCTGTTATTGCTCATGGGTCAATAATATAATTGGTGATAAATGGCTGAGCACGTTTTTCTGATGCTGCTCTAATTTTTATATGTCAATTAAAAATCATTCATAAAAAAACAAATAAGTTCGTTACTTTTCCCAAGCTACAGATGATTATCCGCACCAAATAGCGATCCGCTATAAACAAACGTACCCATCAGCACACTTCAATTTACTCTTGTCGATCGATAAATATTAGTTTGTGACGCTCCTCAATAAAAGCACATTCAGCGGCGCGTCTTTCCCGCAACGGGTCGTTGATTTTCAGTCAATTCGATATGATTCGTCATACCATATAATAATATTTTTATTATGCTGTTGGCCGGAGTAAGCGCGTATTTGGCAGCGGTAGACGAATACGAAACCTCGCGCTCCGATATTCCAAATCAATAACTTCAAAGGGACAACACTATGATCAATTTAAGGCGATGCATGTTTGCATCGGCGATGTTATTTCTTCTGCCGATGATCACTAATAATGTTTACGCGCTCACCTGTTCGGCCAACGCCGATACCTGGAACAATGGTTATGTGGTGAATGTGACCGTTACGAATGATGGTAACTCTGCAATCAACAGTTGGCAGCTGGCGTTGAATTTTAATCAGAGCCCTGGCGTGACGAATTCCTGGAACGCGGAAATTTCAACCTCCGGTAACACCGTCACCGCAACCAATGTGTCATGGAACGGCAATCTCGCTGTTGGGCAAAGTGTGAGCTTTGGCTTTCAGGGTACACACAGTGGCAATTTCGTTTTGCCCACTTGCTCTGCAGGTGGTGGGCCAATCACGTCGTCGTCTAGTTCCAGTTCCTCAAGCGTAAGCATTCCAAGCAGTTCCTCTTCCAGTTCCTCCTTGGCCTCCTCCTCCAGCTCCGCTGGCGTTGGCAACAACAGCATCACCGTGCGCGCGAGCGGCACGACAGGCGCGGAGTCCATTACCCTGCGCGTCGGCGGCACGGACGTGGAAAGCTGGACGCTGAGCACTTTTATGATGGATTACAGCGCCACTACCAATTTAAGCGGCGATATCCATGTGGCGTTTACCAATGACAACGATGGCGAAGCGGATGTGCAGGTCGATTACGTCATCGTTAATGGTGGAACCCGCCAGGCCGAGGATCAGAGCGAGAATACTGGCGCTTGGGGCAACAACCAATGCGGTGGCGGCTCGAACAGCGAGTGGTTGCACTGTAACGGCTATATTAATTTCGGCAGCGTGTCGGGTGAGCCTACGTCAAGCAGTTCATCGTCATCATCAAGTTCGAACGGAAACGGTTCCGGTTCGGCGGGATGCGGATCGGGAGCACAGCTCACCAGCGGTCGGCATACCATCAATGTTGGTGGTCTCAATCGTGAATACGTCCTCGACGTGCCCGCTAACTACAATATGAACAATCCCTATCGCCTGGTCTTTGGCTGGCACTGGCGTGGCGGTAGTGCCAATGATGTTGTTGGTCAGGGCTATTACGGTCTGAAATCCTTGTCGAACAACAGCGCCATTTTTGTAGCGCCCGACCGCGCTCCAGGTACAGACGGATGGACGAATACCAACGATCGTGACATGGCCTTTTTGCGCGCGATGCTCGACGAACTGAAGTATTCGCTGTGTATCGATGAGGATCGGATTTTCTCCGCAGGATGGAGTTACGGCGGGATGATGTCCTTCGCTGTGGGCCGTGAAATGGCCGACACCTTCCGCGCTATCGCACCGGCATCCGGCGCACTCTGGACACCGTATACCGACAGCGGATTGCCGATGGCCGCGTGGATATCCCACGGCACCAGCGATAACGTGGTCGGCCACAACGCCGGTGTTGAAGCGCGGGATCTTTTCGTTTCGGCTAACAGCTGTTCAAACACCACGGTTCCGATTCAGCCATCCCCATGCGTTGAGTATCAAGGCTGCGCTGCGGGGCATCCGGTTGTCTGGTGCTCGTTTAATGGGGGGCATTCGACACCCTCGTTCTACTCCTCCGCCGTATGGAATTTCTTCAGTCGTTTCTAAACCGGCGGCTCAACCCTCGTGATCGAAAAGCAGCGCCCTATAATAAATAGGGTGCTGCACCCACCAAATAAATGGTACTTGAGAGGGAGGGGGAACCATTTTTATTCGAGTTATGCATCTCGCGGTTGAATCCACCTCATTAATATCCGGTTCTCATGTCGATTTTAGGCCTCCTCGATCGACTACAGTTGAATCATTGTCGTTTCTAAAGCAATGAAACGTTAATCTCAACGGAGAAATGCCATGACCAATATTGCAAAAAACACCATCTGCCTTTGGTTTGACGACGACGCCGAAGGCGCTGCTCGATTTTACGCAGAGACATTCCCCGATTCGTCAGTCGGCGCGGTGCACCGTGCACCTGGAGACTATCCATCGGGACAAGAAGGGGACGTGTTAACAGTCGAGTTCACCGTGCTTGGTGTTGCATGCCTCGGGCTTAATGGCGGACCTGCGTTCAAGCACAACGAATCCTTCTCGTTTCAGGTCGCAACCGAAGATCAGGGCGAAACGGATCGCTACTGGAACGCGATTGTTGACAGCGGAGGCCAGGAAAGCGAGTGTGGTTGGTGTAAGGACAAATGGGGTATTTCCTGGCAAATTACGCCAATTGCCCTGACAAAAGCCTTCACCAGCCCCGACCGCATAGCCGCCAAACGGGCATTCGATGCGATGATGACGATGAGTAAGATCGACATTGCTGCGATTGAGGCGGCGTTTCGCGGATGAGGTGTGTGGCACGCGACCGGACTTTGGATTTGAGAAGCGAAAATGGCCACAATTAGCGTACTTTTTGTGCAAGGTGGAGGCCGCGGCGCATGCGACGAAGACGCACTTATCGCGGCATCAATTTGCGAATGACTTAACTGGTGTTGCCAAAGATATTCGATCTGGCCAAACTTAAGGCGCAAGGGGGTTGGTTGCTACGCGATTGACTTCCCTTTCAAGACTCGAAAAAGATGGCTTATCAGGAAAAGTCTATGAGTGTTTCTGCAATCGAAATTGCAATTAAACTTTATCGCCGATTGTGGAGTCCACTTTTTGCCATCGCTGTGCTGGGTCTTATTGGCGCGAGCGAACTGCCGTTTCTTTCAGATGAGGAACGATCTGTGTTGCGGTGGGTGTCACTTCCTCTTATTATTTTTTTGGTTGTTTTTCGTCTAATAGAGGCCGCAGTGCAGGCAAAAGTGCAGCTTAAATGGGAGGCGACATTTAAGGCTGGGCGACATCAGAAGTCCAAGACCATTAATAAGAAAAGAGAGTTTCCGGCGGCGCTATATCTAATTAGTGTGCTTGTCGCGGCATTGGGATTGTCGCTTATATTTCTAGTGCCTGCAGGTTATCAAAGCCATCTTTTGCAGTCGCGAGCATCAAATTGGCCATACACAATGGGCGAAGTGATTCGTGCTGAGGTTGTGTATGACGAAGGGTTTGATATTGATGACAGAAAAGTCCAGCCGCAGATTGTCACCCAGTATTTTGTAAACGATAGAAAATACATAACGCGAGAAATTCATTTTAATCAGTCCTCGTCCTGGCGATTCAGTGATTCATATGCACATGCTATGACAAAAAAATACGCGCTGGGGACGCGGGTCAGAGTATATTACAAGCCAGATGAGCCGTATGTGGCGGTGTTGGATACAAGTGTTGATTGGTTTACTTATTTCATCATCTTGTTTGGTGCTGTTCTATTTTTGTTAGGTGCCTACTGGTTTTGGCTTTCGCTACGGGATACCTATTTAATCATTGCGCAGTTGGTCAGTAATTTGCGAAATAAACATAAAACCGAAAACGATCATTAGCAAAAAACGGACGTTAAAGGGATCATCATAAATGCCATTAAAAATAATCAATGTTGCTTGTCAAACAAGATCATATGCTGCGCTTTTTCTAGCAATCACGCTAGCAATGCATATTGTCGGTTGTGAAAAATCATCAAATGATTTTCAAATGACGGTGGATAGAGTTGATGAGCTAAACGGTATGATCCTGAAGGGTATATCCATATCGGGAAAAATCGAGAGCGGTTGCATCGCGAATGACGATGCGTTTGTTATAAAAAGAAACGGAAAGCCAATTCACAATAACACCACCAGGGTTCTGAATGTTCAGGATCTTAAAGATCCTGACAATTTTGGTGGTGAGGTTTTTACCGGGGATTACGTTACGTTATATATCCCGGATGGTAAGAAACAGGATATTGCGCCGGGCGATATTCTCAGCAGCAATACAACCTCTTGTGGCAAAGGCTCGGCGGAGAAATAATCTTCTTTTTCCGCATCAGATATGGGCGATAACATGATGGGGGTCGAATTTGGATAGTTTAAAAATATTTGATTCCCATCTCCATATCATCGATGCCAAATTCCCGTTAGTGTCCAATAATGGTTATGTGCCGGAGGAGTTTACCGTCACAAACTATTGTGAACGCATGAAAAATTTTCATTTGCTTGGTGGGGCTGTGGTGTCCGGTTCTTTTCAGGCATTTGACCAAAGCTACCTAATCTCTGCCTTACAACAACTGGGACCGTCATTTGTTGGTGTCACGCAGTTGCCATCCTCTGTTTCCGACGAGCAAGTATTTTCCCTGAATACTGTGGGCGTTCGAGCCGTAAGATTTAACCTGAAACGTGGAGGTTCGGCTGACGTCAATCAGCTTGAGAGTATGGCGCGTCGGCTTTTTGATCTCGTTGGCTGGCATGTCGAACTTTATATCGATGCAACAGCGTTGTCAGAATTATTCTCTACGCTGGTTGCGTTGCCGGCGGTTAGCATTGATCATTTAGGGCTTTCCCGTAATGGTTTTTCAACGCTGCTCAGCTTGGCGGAGCGTGGGGTTCGAGTAAAAGCGACGGGCTTTGGGCGTACTGACTTCGATGTCTGCTCAGCATTAAAAACACTATACTCGGCAAACCCGGATGCATTGATGTTCGGTACCGATCTGCCCTCGACACGTGCGCCGCGCGCATACAGCGATAAAGATATCGATATTATTTCTGCCGCTGTGGACGATCAAGGTTTGCGGAAAATCTTGTATGAAAACGCCCTTCGATTTTATCGCTTGGAAAGCCAATTATGACAATGAATCATGAGTGTCAAATCAAGCAATGGCTCGCGGGCGATGAAGGTCGCATGCAAGCGCTTCGGCTTGCGCAGCAATGTGGGCTTCCCGACTGGTGCCTTGCCGCGGGCTTTGTGCGTAATTTGGTTTGGGATAGATTGCATGGAAGCGTGTCAGCAACGCCCTTTAATGACATCGATCTTATCTATTACGATTTTGATCACGCAGAGGAGGCTGAAGATGTCAGATATGAGGCGGACCTGCGTGCCACATCTAACCTTCCTTGGTCGGTAAAAAATCAGGCTCGCATGCACCTTGGAAATGGCGATAAACCATACAAAAATACCAGTGATGCTATGAGTTATTGGGTGGAAGTGGAGACGGCTATTGGGGTGCGTTTGGAAAACTCTGGCGAACTGAACATCATTGCGCCTTTTGGTGTGGATGCACTTTTTAACCACACCATCACCCTTAACCCAAAACGACCTAAACAGAAAGATTTTGATCGCCGAATTTCGGAAAAAGGGTGGTTGCTACGATGGCCAAAGCTGGTTATAAAAAATTCACCTACATATGAGCTTTGAATAAAATTGTTAAACCATTGCACATCTACTATCGCAAGTTATGTAGACGCGCTATAAGTGTAAAACGTTCTTTAACATTAAAAGGAGATATGGCGATGAAGAGTATTACCGGTTTTATCATCACGCTCTGCATATGTATGTTGATACACGTTTCCCCCATCTTCGCTTGTACACGAGCGGTTTACCAAGGGCCGGATGGCTTGATAATTACCGGTCGATCCATGGATTGGCGCGATGAAATCCCCGCGAACTTGTGGCTGTTTCCCCGGGGAATGCAGCGACATGGTGCGGTCGGGCCCAATTCCATCAGCTGGACCTCTCGCTACGGCAGTATTGTTACTAGCGCGTTTGATATAGCCAGTGCCGACGGAATGAATGAAAAAGGCTTGGTGGCTAATCTGCTATGGTTGGCAGAATCCCGTTATCCTGAGTACGGTTCGAATAAAAAAGGTTTGAGTGTCGCGGCCTGGACACAATATGTCTTGGATAATTTCGCTACGGTTAAAGAAGCTGTTGCCGCGTTAAAAAAGCAACCATTCGTTGTGGTTTCGTCCGATATTCCTGGAACAGACCGCTTTGCCACGCTGCATTTATCCATCTCTGATGCCAAAGGTGATAATGCGATTTTTGAGTACATAGATGGAAAATTGGTAATTCACCATGATATGGCGCACACCGTGATGACCAATTCGCCGGTCTTCGACCAACAGTTGGCGCTAAACGCCTATTGGCAGCAGATTGGCGGTTTGACGATGTTGCCGGGAACCAATCGCGCCGCTGATCGGTTTGTAAGGGCTTCTTTTTACATCAATGCAATCCCCAGAACGAGTGATGAAAAAATTGCAGTCGCGAGTGTCTTCAGTGTGATCAGAAATGCATCTGTACCTTTTGGAATTTCTTCTGAAACAGAACCCAATATTTCGTCGACTCGATGGCGCTCCGTGTCTGACCATAAAAATCTGGTTTACTATTTTGAAACAGCCCTGACACCCAATACCTTTTGGGTTGATCTGAAAAATGTTGATTTTTCCAAGGGCGCTGCGGTTAAACGCTTGCAAGTGGAAAATCATGAAGTCTACGCTGGCGATGCGTTGTCGTCATTTAAAAATGCTGAACCCTTTGTCTTCGCTGGATTGTAGAATATGTTAATCGTTCTTTAACTGATCACCTAATTGAGGCGTGTTGAGATGAAATATCAAGGTAGTTGTCACTGTGGAAAGATTGCATTTGAAGTGGAAGGCGAAATCGACGGCGCTTTGTCATGTAATTGTTCAATCTGTCAGCGTAAGGGTTCGCTATTGTGGTTCATGCCGCGCACGGCTCTTAAACTGCTGACGCCGGAGGATGCCATGAGCACCTATACCTTTAACAAACATGTGATCAAACATCATTTCTGCCCTGAATGTGGCATTCATCCATTCGGCGAAGGCACAGACCCAAATGGTAACGTTATGGCGGCAATCAATATTCGTTGTATTGATAATATCGATCTGTCGACCATTCCGGTTCAACATTATGATGGTCGCGCTCATTAATCTTTACTGGCGGTGTGTTGTTTTATGTCTGAAGAAATTAAAACTCTTGCAAGTAAAACGGTTTACACCAATCGCTGGATGACAGTACGTGAGGATTCCATAGAGCGCCAGTCGGGTCATACTGGCATTTATGGCGTGGTAGAAAAAGCGGATTTTGCCGTTATCGCGGCAGTTCAGGATGGAAAAATTTATCTGGTTGAGCAGTACCGTTATCCCGTGGCAGGCCGCTATTGGGAATTGCCGCAAGGCTCGTGGGAATCCTCCACTATTGCTCCGCTGGAGCTTGCGGCAGCGGAGTTGCGTGAAGAGACCGGTTTGATCACTAATGATATACGTCACGTGGGGCATTTGTTTCTCGCCTATGGTTACTCAACCCAGGGTTACGATATTTTTTTCGCGACGGACTTAACGCAATCCTCGGCACAGATTGAGCCGGAAGAGCATGGGTTGGTTACCAAAGCGTTCACGCTTGGTGAGGTGGAGAAAATGATGCTGAATGGTGAAATCAAAGATGCAACCACGGTAGCGGCGTTTGGTTTGTTGAAATTGAAAGGGTTTGTTTGAAAAGAGATAAATTCGTTTCTTTACAACGAGCGCTATACCCAGCTATTTTCATCGCATGTTGTTATGTATAAAAAGGTAACTGAATGATGGCAGAAAAGGTCAGCGTCAAACAACTCTCTGCAACAGATTTTCATTTGATGAGCTCGATGTTGTCTCTCTTTGGCGAAGTTTTCGATGATGTTGAGATTTATAATGCCAAGCGCCCCGGCAAGGCTTACATGCAGAAACTGCTGGGTAGCGATTATTTTATTGCGCTGGTCGCACTGAAGGATGAGCAGGTCGTGGGCGCCCTGGCAGCTTATGAGTTGCAAAAGTTTGAGCAGGAGCGCAGTGAAATTTATATATATGACCTAGCGGTTGACGAGACGCATCGGCGCGAAGGTATTGCAACGTCATTAATTCAGGCACTGAAAAAAATTTCTGCCGAGCGGGGTGCATATGTGATTTTTGTGCAGGCAGATTACGGTGATGACCCGGCCGTTGCACTTTATACAAAGTTGGGTATACGAGAAGATGTAATGCATTTTGATATTGCATTATAAATTTTACAGAAGCCTTTCCTTTTCGGACGTGAGGCGAACAATCCGAGTTGGCTCATCCAAAATAACATAGAATGCCGTAGCTGATAATCGGCCAGCCGTAATTTCCACCGGCGACGAGGTGATTCAATTCAACTCCTCCACCTTTACCGCGTAATCCAATGTTTCCACGGGACTCTGAAGCGACGGAATATGTGAAGTGGACGAGTTGGTACGCATATGGATGAGGTAATCGATGATATGGTTTATCTGCTCCTCATTCAGCGTGTGCTTAAAGCTGGGCATGCCAGTGCCCGGAACCCCCTGATTGATAACGTCCCGGATTCCGCCGCGCGTGCTGCCATGTAACCACGTATCGTCGATAAGATTGGGGCCATAGCCGCCAGTCAGATCGCGGCTGTGGCAGCCGGCACATTGTGATTGATAGAGACGCTGCCCGCTATCCACATCTTGGGCATACACCTTGATCGCCACGAGCAGGCAAATTAAACAAGTGAAAAATTTAAACGAATGCACCGGTTATCCCCCTTTTAAGTAAAGATAATCGGGATGTTAGGTGCTAGTGTCTGTTGCTCGCTTGTAAAAATCCGAAGTAGCGGTTGGTTATCTAAAAAGAAGTATATGTGTCGGCATAATTACACAAATAGGTGCGGCTGCCGGGCGCGAGAAAAAATTGATTCAGTGGTAGCGTCGTGCTTTGGTATTGCGAAGGCGTCATGCCTGCAAGGTTTTTGAAGTCGTGCGCAAAATGGGCGTGGTCATAGTAACCGCAGCGGTAGGCAACATCCGTTATGGATTCATCCCCTCCGCTTAAATAGCGGAAGCTGCGCTGGAAACGAATCATCTTCCACAGTTGCTTTGGGGTTAGCCCGACATGCTGTTTAAATGTTTGCTGCAAATATCGGTCAGAGACACCCAAGCGGTGTGCGAGCGCATCGATATTGCCGATGTCGCTATCGGAAAACAAATGCTGCACTGCCCGTTCAACCAATTGATAGGTGCGTGCACGTTCGGTGGATAAGCGACGTGCGAAGAATGCTTCCATGGTATGGGCGAAATGCTGTAATGAGGGCTTATAATGAAGGCGTTCAATAACGTAACGAAATTCCTTGCCTAACAGAAGGTGCGCATCAATGGATTGGTCTTTCAAATCATTGATGGATTCATGTGTAAAAGCGGAGAAACTGTGTGGGAAAAATTTAACTCCAAAAAAAGTCTGACGACCCCGTGTCACTATGTTATAGGGACGCGTCATTTGCCCAACCAACTCTACTTCGGGATTGTCGAAAAATCCTTTCCCGTCGTCGCGCCTCACCTGCGTCTCCAGATTAAAGATAATTTCCTGGCAACCGTCGGGAAAGGTGCGATCCATAATATCAACCTGCTCCGGAGAGTGAATCATCCAGAAGCAGTTAATGTAATGTTTAAGTCGTATTGACGGAGCGATTTCTTCGTAAACCATATTCAAGGCACCCGAATTCCAAGGTCGGATAAACCTTAACACAAAGTGCCCGGCGTTTCGCAAAGGTCCTATTGAAGAATTGTAAATGTGCAGTGTGCGTTGGAAGACTCTATGTCGTCGTGCTGCAGGATAAACAGCTGCTATCAACACGGTTTTCCGCTATCATGCCGCTACGTTTTTTTGCACGTAGAGCGACTCGATAACCATTTCACCTTGTCGTCGAAAAGTAGAATATTTTAGTAGGACAGATTTCATGGATATACCCTCTCGCATCAGAAATTGCGCAAAACTATCCGGCACTTTTACCTTGCGTTCCGGGAAAGTCAGCGACACCTACTTTGATAAATACCGATTCGAAGCTGAGCCAACGTTGTTGCATGACATTTGTCAGGCCATGACGAAACTGATTCCCGCTGGCACAGAAGTTCTGGCTGGTCTGGAGATGGGCGGTATACCTATCGTCACGGTTTTAAGTCAAGTCACTGGAATACCATCGGCCTTTATCCGTAAGGAAGCTAAAGCCTACGGCACCTGCCAGTATGCGGAAGGTACACCTTTGCAAGGTAAAAAATTTATTCTAGTGGAAGATGTTGTGTCCAGCGGCGGCGCAATTATTGATGCCCTCGCTTTGCTCCGGGCAGATGGCTTGAACCCATTATGTGCAGTTTGTGTTATTGATCGCGAAACGGGCGGTAAGGAAACCTTGGCTGAGGCCGGACTTGAGTTAAAGGCTTTACATACTTTTTCACAGATTAATAAAGAATAAATTTTTTAGCGTTCTTTTGAGCTTAAAAAATTCTTAAACAATTTCTGTATAACCAACCATATCCTGACACAAAGTGTCAGCAATCCTAATAATTTCTTACAAAAAATATTTCAAACTTCCATTGAAAACGGGCATGGGCGGATATATTGTTTTCCGCCTTGACGCTATTATTTCTGGAACCGGTTTGAGATGTCATCATGGGATTGATCCTGCTCGTCATTTTTATATTCTGCGCCATGTATGTTCAACAACGCGGCGTTGTTCAGCATGCCAAACTTACCCGCAAACTCTCTGATCACTCGAATGTTATGGCGCCGGTGAATTGCCTGTTTTATGCGTTTTCGCGTGTAAAGAATACGGCCTATATCGATGTTAACCATTTTCCCGAGTTGAAGCTGTTGCAGGATAACTGGGAGGTTATTCGTGACGAGGCTATCGGGCTGAATAACGCGTCGCGTATTAAAGCGTCGGACGATCTGGATGACCTGGGTTTTAATTCCTTTTTTCGTACCGGATGGAAGCGCTTCTACCTTAAATGGTACGGCGCAACACTGACGTCTGCTAACCAGCTCTGCCCGAATACGGTAGCGCTTATCAATAAAATTCCCAGCATCAAAGGCGCGATGTTTGCCATGCTGCCACCCGGGGCGCGGCTGGTTAAGCATCGTGATCCCTATGCAGGTTCATTGCGTTATCACCTGGGTTTGGTTACGCCGAATTCGGATGATTGTTACATTGATGTGGACGGCCAAAAGTATTCCTGGCGGGATGGTGAAGCGGTCATCTTTGATGAAACCTTTATCCACTACGCGGAAAATCGCACCGATAAAAATCGCATCATTCTATTTTTGGATGTAAAGCGCCCGGTGAATTTCTTTCTGGTGGACTGGTTCAATCGGTTGTTTTCACGCATTGTGCTGGCGGCAGCGGCAACCAAAAACGTGGAAGGGGATAAAGTCGGCTTTTTAAACAAGGCATTTGCGTATGTTTATCAACTGCGTCTGGTCGGAAAAAAGATCAAAGCATTCAGCCCGGTTCTGTATTACGCGATGCAATATGCGCTCTATGCGCTGCTGATTTATCTGCTCTTTTTTTAATGGTGCTTGTTCAAAGTGCCCGCTTAATGCGGGCACTTTTTCCGTTGATTAAATAGCCGGAATATTGACCCAAAAGCGCACGTCATCGCACTCGTGACCTGCCAGTTGGTTGTAAGTCCATTCATAGCCTGCACGAAAATTATTGATGTCTTGCGTGTTGGGATTCGCCAACCCGCTGGCGCCATTGCGGTGGCCGGCAAACCACTGGTTGCCGTAGTAGTTGCGACATTCGTTGTACACCTGCACATCCAGACTGCGGCTATTATTCATCGCGCCGGATACGGCGTAATCGTTGGCGCTGTAGCCGCGCCATTCAGAGTGGCACTGTCGCATCATGCCCCAGTTTTGTTTGGTCGCCCCGGCGTTGAAGGCGTCACCGGTTTTATTGTCGCCATACGCGTAATTGGTATCCATCTTCTCGGTTTCCATCATCGCTGAGGCGAGGAAGCGGCGATCTGCACCGGCATTCACATAGGCTTGCTTGTTGGCACCGAGCCCGGAGACGGTATAGCAGCCGCAACTCATACCGCTGGGACAGCTCAATGAACCCGGACAGTTTCCGGTGCCGCAACTACCGCCGCCAGACGAACCACCGCTAGCCACCTGGCAACTCTGATTGTTCTCCCAGCCCCAACCATCACCATCCGGATCAGAGGCTGAGTTGGCACAGGTTGGATAATTGCCGCCATTGGAGCCACCGGATGATCCACCGCTGGCGACCTGGCAACTCTGGTTGTTCTCCCAGCCCCAACCATCGCCGTCCGGGTCAGAAGCTGAGCTGCTGCAGGTTGGATAGCCACCGGAGCTGCCGCTTGATGACACGATACAGCTTTGATTGTTTTCCCAACCCCAGCCGTCACCGTCGGGGTCGGATGCGGAACTGGAACAGGTTGGATAGTTCTGCGCGAGGCTCCCCGCGCTTAGCAGCAATATCGAAAACACCAGGGCAAGGTTTTTAAAGATACGCATTGTTATGTCCTCATTATTATGTCGAGTGGAGTCATCCCGTTACCTCCGGGACTGGGTAAAGAGAAGCGCTGCGGTGCTTGGTGGCAGCCGCAGGTGCTTCGGCAGGGCTATGCCCTGATTTCGGGTTCAGCCGGGGTGAAATCGCTTGGGCTTTTCGATGTTGCTCGCCGGCACCGGCGCGTTGAATGCATCAATGATGTAGTCGATTACATTTATTTTTATAGATTAATCAAATGATTGATTGCAGAATTATTGCAATTTGAGTAACCGGTTACAACAATTAGTAAGTCATGAGTCCAGCGATAGTTATTTCGAAATGAAGTAACTGAGGGGGGGGATGGAGGCTGGTACGGATGTGTTACAGCAAGCGTGCTTGCCGTGCGCACCAGCCGAGACTGGTGAGGATAATGGCGCCTGATAGCAAGGCACCCAGCTTGATCATGGTGACTGGCTCCACACCTGAGAAGCTGCTGCCGACTACCAGGCCGATGTCTTGCACCGGTAACTGGCTGAACACGAGGCCGCTGATCAGTGCCAATGGAACACCGGTAATCAGCCATTGGGTGCGGCGGCTGAGCGCCGGCCGGTTGTCGAGCTGCGCCATGACGCCGGCGGTAAAGCCGTCATCCGCCAGATACTCCTGGCTGTTGCGCAGTTGTCGGGCCAGCAATTGGTCGAATTCGTCGGGTGAGTTCATGGTAGATGGTTGATAAGGGTCAATGGGTTTGATCATACGACTTCACTCCAGGATGACAAGAGCTTTTGCAGTTTTTGTTTGCCCCGCGCGATGTGGGTTTTGACCGTGCCGAGCGGCAGGCTCATGATCTCCGCCGCTTCGTCATGGGAAAACCCGTCTTCATAGCACAGGCGAATAGCCAGCTGTTGGGCCGCGCTCAATTGCTCCATGGCTGACGCCACATCCTTTTTCGCCGCGAATTGCTGTAGCTCGCACACCTCCGTTTCGGCATCTTCGTTTTCTTCCAGTTCACACCAGTCGATCTTTTTGGCGCGCCAGCGGTTGGCGGCGATGTTAAAGGCGATGCGATACAACCAGGTGGAGAACTTCGCCTCCGCACGAAATCCTGCCAGCGCGGCATACGCCTTGATAAAGGTTTCCTGGGCGAGGTCATCGGCAAGATGAACATCGCCATTGCACAGGCGCCGCGCCCACAAGCGCAGTTGCGATTGATAACGCAAGACCAGCTGCGCAAACGCATGCTGGTCTTTAACGTTAACAGCCCGCGCAATCAGGTCCTGATCGGAGACCGACATCGTGTTTAGTCCTGGATCTTCTGTTGCGCAGTTTTGTTGTCAGCCAGCTTCCACACCACTAACTGTGAAATACCCAGACCAATCATGATGAAGCCTACAGCGCCGATGCTGATACCCAACAATATCGTCAGGAAGATCAGCAGGCCGGTGCCGATACCGATATTTTTGACCCCCTTGCGCAGGTTGTCCTCCGCGACCGCGCTGCTGGCCTCGTCGCCGCGCAAGAGTTCCAGCGGCACATCCTTTCCGGCAGCCAGCAGTTGCGCAATGTTCTCGCTTTGCTGGCGTTCGCGGCGTGCCTTGGCGCGGTAATGCATCATCATCAGGACAATGACCAGGATGATCGGGCCACCGAAGATAAAGAAGATGGCAAACAGTGGAATCAGCAACGTCGCGTCATAATCATTGTTTGAGTCAAATGCCCCCTCAAATTCCCGCTCCAGGTTGCGTGAAATGTGCTCGGCGATCTGCTGCTCCAGTATTTCTCCCTGAGTGCCATGGCCGGCTGGGTGGTCTGGAATGGTTGGCACCGCCATAGGTTTGCTCGGAATGGGCGCAAGAGCCGGTGCCGGCGCGCTGCTTGCCGGAGGCGTGATATCCGGTGTTTGGGACTCTTCCGCCCAGACCTGCATCGCCAACAGCAAGCACAGCAAAAGTCCGATACGGTTAATCAAACCGGTATGAAACATTCGGGAGGCAATTAACTCCATAACAAAATCCTCGTGGTCATAAAGTGCGGCTGCAATCAGCGCCGTTAATGCTGTGACGCATCCGGGGTGCGTTTTGGATTCAGGCGGCAGCATTATATTAACGATCCCTGCGTCCACCGTTCAGGATTCTTTATTGATCCACAAAACCCGCTTGGCGCCCGATGATGGGTCACGTAGACTCGGATTCCTCATCGTGTATAGATCGGGCGGTGACTTGCCCGTTATGTTCTATTGATTGAAAGGAAGGCTTCCCTTGTTATCGACGTTATGCCGCATGACGGCACATGTGTCCTGGTGGATGGTGTTGGTCGTATGTGTAGCAGCCATACTCCCTTTGCAGGCACAAACCACTACTGCCGACAAAATCGCACCTCCCTCTTCCAGTGCGCAACGCTTGTATGCCGCAGCCAAAAAAGACCTGTTGCAATTGCGTGTGCTGTTGCGCAACGGGCGCAGTCAATCCACCACCGGCTCCGGTTTTTTATTGGGTGAAGGCAACCTGGCCGTCACCAATTACCATGTCATCTCGCAAATTGCACTGGAGCCCGAGACCTATGTGGGCGAATACGTGGACACCGACGGTAAAAAAGGCACGGTGGAATTGATTGCCGTGGATGTGCTGCGCGATCTGGCGATAGTGCGGGTGGATCGCACGGGTACCGGTTCCTTTCAGTTGCCGGATGATCTGCAGGCACTGGAACAAGGCGAGGATCTTTATTCATTGGGTAACCCGCTGGACCTGGGATTTGCAATCTCCGAGGGCACCTACAACGGCATCAGTCGCCGTGGTTTCTCTGATCACCTGATGTTTACCGGCCCGCTGAACCCCGGTATGAGTGGCGGCCCCAACATCACTGCGGCTGGTGATATTGCCGGCGTGAATGTGTCTCATCGGCGCGATGGAGAGCTGGTCAGTTTTCTTGTGCCCGCCCGCTATCTGCAACAACTGGTGACGACTGCCCAAAGCCGGGAGACACCGCCGACCGATTTCAAACCCATCATCGGTGAACAATTGCTGGAGTATCAGCAAGTCATGATGGATCACCTGTTGAGTGAGCCGCTGACCAGCAAGACGCTCGGGCCCTATCAAATCCCGGTGCGCGAGTCGGAGCAATTGCGCTGCTGGGGCAATTCGGAAGACAACACCCAGGAAGGCTATACCACTGACAGTATTTATTGCGGTATGGAATCGGTGGTGTTTATCTCCGGTAATTTGCAGACCGGTCGTGTGTCCTTTGATCATCAATTGGTTCGCAGTAAAAAAGATAATGCTTTGCGCTTTTCGCGATTGGTCAGCGACAGTTTCAGCCACCAGATCTGGAGCAGTCATCGCAGCGAAGAAGTCACCGCGCAACAATGCACAGAAGAATTTGTAGCTAACGATCAGCTACCCATGCGCGCGGTGCTGTGTGCTTCGGCCTATCGCAAATTTGCCGGCTTGTACAACTTTACCCTGCTGACCATCACCACTGACGATGCCTTGATGAGTGTAAAAAGTTTGTACGAGTTGCGTGGTATTTCCTACGACAACGGCATGGCGCTAACGCGGAAATTGTTAAACGCGGTCACGCGTCAGGCGGATAGCGTTAACGCAGAAAATCCTGTTGAAGAAGCATCAGCCGCTGAGGTGCCGGCGGATGAAACAACAGCGAATGACAAAACAGGAGGCGAAGCAGAATGAGTCACGCCTTCTTTGTTGAAATCGTTACGCGCAACGGCGATGTAAAACAGCGTTATCCTTTTCACGCGTTGCCCCTGCGCATCGGACGCGCCTACGACAACGACATTATTCTGGATGATCCGCACACGGCGGCCCATCACGCCATCATCGAAGCCACGGAATCCGGTGAGTTAATCATTCGCAGCCTGGAATCGCGCAACGGCATTGTGCACAAGCGGCAACGCGTTCCGCAGCAAGTGTTGGATGGCCACACGACGGTTCGCCTTGGTCATACTAATCTGCGCGTGCGGCAGCGGGATTTTGTGGTCGCGGAAGAGTTGACCGATTCCACCAACCATCATTGGGAAGGTTGGCCGCCTATGCTCGCGGGCCTGGTATTGCTCGCGCTGCAGGCATCTTTTGCGCATTGGCTCGGTCAGACTGGTAAAACCGAGCTGCTGGATTACCTGAGCGAAATCGCCACCGTGGTCATCAGCATGGTGTTCTGGAGTGGCGCCTGGGCCTTGGTCAATCATCTTTTCAGTGGTCAATTACGATTCGGACGGCATTTGTTTATTGCGGCCAGCGGATTAATGGTCGGAGAATTATGGAGCCTGCTGAGCGCTTACTTGGCCTACGCCTTCTCGCTGGAATTTTTTACCCGATATTCAGCGCATTTTGACACGGTCATCATCGCCGTCGTTTTATTTTTCCACATGACCACCGTCATTCCCCGGCGACGGCGGCAATGGGGCGCGCTGGCTGTGCTATTAACAGTAGGCGCCATGGGGCTAAGCTTTATTAACAGCTATCAGAACAGCGGCCGCCTTGCCGGCGAGCTTTATATGCACACGCTCTTGCCCCCCAGTCTGCGGCAAAGCCAGGATCATTCAGTCGATGAATTTATGGAGCAGGCCCAGAAGATGAAGGGCGGACTGGATAAGGCGCAGCAGGAAGAAATAGATCCGGACGAATTGGAAGATGGTGCGGAACCTGAAGATACACCGGAGCAAGAAGAGCAAGAGCCGGAGTAATCCGCTCTTTTTGTTTCAGGTTTTTCTATTGAAATATGGCGCTTGATTGGAAAAGAAAATGATGTGCAGGCGCCTGACATCAAGATGCTCGATAAGCCCGAGAACTAGCGTGTAAACTGTTGGAGATGATCACCACAAGCAATGTCTCCAGGTAATTTTTGTATCTGAGGTCGGATGGGGCGTAGCAGCGTGTAAAGATAAACGAATCTTTACAGTGATAATCGCCTCTTTTATAGCAAATAACGCACAACGACATGGCGTGCCCACTGGTAGTATGTGCTATATATTCAGCCGTAGCGGTAACATGCTTTTTAAATAACACAATCGGATAACAATTTCTGATGGACGAATGCGAAAAAATAGCGACGAGCCGACTATTGCACCGTGAGCTGTACGAATGGGAGAAATCCCTCGTCGAATACTACCAGCGCTTCGGCGTACCGGTTGAGCTGATCGTCGATGAAGCCCTGCGGTTGTCTTATCGGGTAACGGTGGATTGGATTGACTCGATGCTCGATGGCAAGACGCTTACCATCGAAGAAAAAACCATTATCAAAAGCCTGCTCAACCTCGGCAAAACCCCCCGCGAAATCGCCACCCACATCCTCGCCTGCCGTCGCGATATTGAACCGAATCAGTATTGATTGTTTGCGACGTTATTTCTGCTTAAAAAATTTCTACGCTGATTGTTTCAATAAATACTTGAGAAGTTAATGCGTTTGATTTGCTTGCTGTGCGAATCTCGTTAGCTTTGCATGACTATTGAATTGAAAGGCCGCTGATTTTTCTGGATTTCCAAATCAACGGTGAAATGAGGGCTGATAAAGCGGGCAACGTTTATAGGGTAGATGTAGCGATTTGCCAAAAAGCAAAAAAGGCCCGATCCGAAGATCGAGCCTTTTTTGTGTAATTCATGGTGCCCAGAGGCGGAATCGAACCACCGACACGAGGATTTTCAATCCACTGCTCTACCGACTGAGCTATCTGGGCTGGAACCTTGCTTGCGCAAGAGGCGCGTATTAAACCCGCTCGGCCAGGTTGAGTCAAGCCTGCGGCAGTAATTTTGTCCTCTTTCTCCGCTATCTTTATGCCGATTGGTTATTTATTGCTCGGCGGCACGTAGCCTTCCGCCGCGTCGTAGTCTTCCCCGGAGAGGAAGCGTGTCATTTGCTCCGCCAGGTAGGTGCGAGCGCCCATGTCCATCAGGCTGAGGCGTTTTTCATTGATCAGCATGGTCTGGTGCGCCATCCATTCCTGCCAGGCTTTTTTGGAGATATTGTCGTAGATGTCCTGGCCTTTGGCGCCGGGGTACGGCGGTTGGTCGAGACCTTCCAGTTCCTGTTTGTATTTGCGACAGAAAACGGTACGAGGCATGGTGAATCCTCCTGCTAAATTCGGGAGCGCGCAGGATAACGGCGGAGCCCGGTGGATGCCAGCGGTTTGCGCACCCGGCATCAGCCGGGTGCGTAGGTGACGGTAAAATTATTCCTGTGTCGCCGGCTTGGCTTTTTCCTGATAATAATCGCGCAGTACATAAAACGCTTTTTTCTTGATGCCTTTATTGGACACCACGCCCTTGCGATTAAAGTCGTCTTGTATGCCGTTGAGCAAGCGGCGTGGCGAGCGGAAGTCCGCCAGAATCCAGGGCGAGGTGCCGACGTAGCCGTCGATCTTGTCTAGCATCGCGAGGGTTTTCAGGTAGATGCTTTCCTGATACTCCTCGGTCCAGATGGTGTTGGCATCGCCGTGGTAACCCTGCTTGGCGCCGCCGCCGAATTCGCTGATAAATACCGGCTTGTTGTAAGGAATTTCCCAGGTGACGTGCTCTGCTTTTTCCGGCAGACCATCGTACCAACCGATGTACTGATTAAAGCTCACCAGATCGACCAGTTCGGCGAGGGGATCTTCTACCACTGCGATGTTGGGGTTGTCGCTGCGATAATGTTTTTCCATCGCGGCGCTGAGTAAGCGCGTGTTATCCAGTGAGCGCGCTTTTTTGGCCAGGCGGGCGAGAAAACGATTGCGCGCATCGGACACGGGCGTTTCATTGGCGAGCGACCAGATGATAATGGCCGCGCGATTTTTATCGCGTTCGATCATCGCGCTGAGTTGATCTTCGGCATTTTGGTAAGTGGCTTCGTTAGTCCAATTGATGGTCCAGTACACGGGAATTTCCGACCAAACCAATAAACCCATTTCATCGGCGAGGCGTACCATGTCTTCGTTGTGCGGATAATGGGCAAGACGCACAAAATTCGCGTTCAAATCCTTGGCCCAGAGGAGCAATTGTTTCGCTTCGCCTTTGTTGCGCACACGCCCGCCGTTCTCGGCTGAATATTCTTCGTGCACGGAAATGCCACGCAGGAACAATGGCTCGCCATTAAGCAGCAATTGTTTTCCTTTGGTGGTGATGGTGCGCAAACCGACCTTGTCGGTTAACGTGTCTGCACCTGACTGGAATTCAACGGTATAGCGTTGGGGATTTTCCGGTGACCAGAGCTGCGCATCGGGTACCGAAAAGCGGAAACTTGCCAGCCCATTTTTATCTGCCTTGAGCGTTTGTTTGATGTTCAATTCAGGCAGCGCCAGTTGAACCGTTTCACCACCTTTGGCGCCGTCAATCAATACGCTGCCGGACACTGTTTTATTTTCCAGCGATGTCAGTGCAATGGTGTAGTCGCGAATAAATGTTTCCGGCACAATCACCAATTGCACGGTGCGCGTAATGCCACCGTAGTTCCACCAGTCGGTGTTTAACGTGGGCACGGCATCGGCGTGACGTTTGTTGTCGACTTTGATGATCAGGGAATTGCCTTGCGCTTTTATCTTGTCGGTAATTTCATAGTGAAACGGTGTGAATCCACCGACGTGGACGCCCAATTTCTTCCCATTTAAATACACATCTGCCCGGTAATTTATTGCACCGAAATACACAAAGGCGCGATCCGTGTCTTGCATGGCCGGCGCATCAAATGTTTTGCGATACCAGACACTGCCTTCGTAGTAATAGAGTTTTTCGTTTTGCGTATTCCAGTCGCCGGGGACTTGTAGGGTGGGGGCTTTGTCAAAATCGTATTCCACCAGGTCGGTGGATTTTTGCATCTTCGAGTCGGTAAAGAAGGCGTTGACGGAAGGGTTTTTCTGTTGGTCAAAGGGCTCATAACGGTAGTTGTAAAAACCGTTTTCATAGGGATCAACAATGATGCGCCATTCGCCGTTGAGTGAGTGGGTGTCGCGTGTATAAACCTGTAGCGCCGTGTCGGCAGCGCTTGCCATGCCACTGAACAACACGGCAAGCCAGCCCAGGCTATGAATGATTTTTTTCACAGTGAGTCTCCCATTATTATCGGGTTATTGTGCGGATGTTCTCGCCCCTCTGGTGTGGGCTTGTGCAGGTATCAATTTATGCAGAGATCAATAGGCCACAAAGCCTAACAGCTCAGGCTTTGTGGCGGGAAATTTTTTACCCAACTTTTTTTACACAGCTTAATGGTGTACCAACTTAATGAGTGCATTGCTGCTACGCAAGTGCACCAGTTCAGGATATCCCAAGCTATACGACCGGCGTATCCAGCTGGAATTGCAGGCGTGCCAGTTGTCGGTAGAGCGTGTTTTCCGCCAGTAACGCAGTGTGCGTACCGCTCGCCACAATCCGTCCGGATTGCAGTACGAGGATGCGGTCCGCATTTACCACCGTGGAAAGCCGGTGCGCGATCATCAGTGTGGTGCGGTTTTTCATTAAATGTTCCAGCGCTTGTTGCACGACTTGTTCGCTGTTGGAATCCAGTGCGCTGGTGGCTTCGTCGAGTAACAGGATCGGACGGTCGGCGAGAATCGCACGGGCGATGGCGAGGCGTTGCTTCTGTCCGCCGGACAGCCGAATGCCTCGCTCGCCGAGAAACGTATCCAGGCCTTCCGGCAGCGCCTGGATAAATTCCATCGCATAAGCCGCCTCGCACGCGGCGATGACGTCATCGTCATTGGCATCCGGTCGCGCATAGCGCACGTTATCGCGCACACTGGTGGCGAAGATCACCGGGTCTTGCGGCACCAGGGCAATGTGCCGGCGCACGTCATTGAGATCAGCCGTTGTTAAGTCGATACCGTCGATGCAAATCTTGCCCGCCAGTGGATCGTAAAATCGTTGCAGGAGTTGAAACACCGTGGTTTTACCTGCGCCGGAGGGCCCGACCAGTGCCACCTTTTCACCGGCGGCTATCTCCAGAGTAAAGCCATCGAATACCGGAGTGTCCAGGCGGGTGGGATAGGCAAAACGCACCTGCTGCATGCTCACAGCACCGCGCGCGGGTTGGGGTAAGGGCGTGGGTTGTGGCGCAATGATAATGGTGGATGGCGTGGTGAGCAGTTCAACCAGGCGTTCAGTCGCGCCGGCGGCACGTTGTAAATCGCCGATGACTTCGGAGATGGTGCCCATCGCACCGGCAACCACCACCGCATAAAAAATAAAGGCGGATAGTTCGCCGCCGCTGATGCGCCCGGCTAATACGTCGTGGCCGCCGACCCATAAAATTAATGCAATCGCACTGAAGACCAGCGTGATAACGGCAGCAACCAATAAGGCGCGCTGGCGAATACGCGCAACGGCGGTGCTAAACGTATCTTCCACTCGCGCATTAAATTCTCCCGTGGAAGCCGTCTCGTGACCGTAGGCTTGCACGGTGCGGATTTCGTGGATGACTTCATCGGTATACGCACCGACATCCGCCACGCGATCCTGACTGGCGCGCGCCAATTTACGCAATCGACGCCCGAAGGTGATGATGGGAACCAATACAAACGGAATAGCCAGTAACACCAACGCCGTTAATTTAAGACTGGTGATAGCGAGCATGATCAGGCCGCCGATCAACAACAGAAAATTGCGCAACGCCATGGAGACGCTGGAGCCGATGACCGTTTCCAATTGCGTTGTATCGTTGGTTAAACGCGATAGCACATCACCGGTACGGTTTTGTTCAAAAAAGGCCGGTGGCAGGGTTAACAGGTGGGCAAACACGCGGCGACGTAAATCAGCGGTAATGCGTTCACCTAGCCAGGACACGAGATAAAAACGACTGAAGGTCGCGAGGGATAACACCACAATTACACCCAGTAATCCCAATAAGGCGTAATCCAATAACGCTTCACTGCCAGCAATAAAACCGTGGTCGATAACTTGCTTCAAGCCTTGGCCGATAAACAGGATGCAACTCGCCGCGACGATCAGCGCTATCAGTGCGAGGGCTATGCGTAAACGGTATGGGCGTAATAAATCAAGCAGTATGCGGCGACGCGATAATGGTTCCGACGTGGCTAAGGACATAGTAAAACCCGCAGATGGTGGGTGAGGTAAGGCGCTGGTGTGGTTGTCACATTGTTGCGGCCAAGTCACGCCCGGCCTTGTAGAACCTGCTTGTACCCGTGGCAAACAATTAACGTCGAGGATCAAATTCCGCTAATTTTTCCAACAATTTCTTTACCGGTGCGGCCAATCCGATAGTGCCGGGTTGGTGCGGGTTGTACCAGAGCGTTTGGTGTGCTTCGGCGATAGTAAGGGGCATTTTTTTAAATTGTATTAAGACCGGCGTGATATCGAGATGATAATGGCTAAACGTGTGACGATAAGCGTCCCAGGTTTCACTGGTGCTTACTTTGCCATAGCGATCTTCGGCATAGCGTTGGGCATCCACATCCAGTGCAATTTCCGGAAAACTCCATAGCCCGCCCCAGATACCTTGCGGCGGCCGCTGTTGCAATAAAATATCACCAGCGGGATTGCGCAACATGAGCAATTGCACCGTTTTTTCTGGCAGGGTTTTCTTCGGCTTTTTGCCGGGATACAGGCTCACCTTGCCCGTTGCATAAGCCACACAGGTGTTCATCACCGGGCAGCGTTCGCACGCGGGTTTACTGCGTGTACACAGGGTGGCACCGAGGTCCATCATCGCCTGGGTGTAGTCATTGACGCGCTTATTGGGCGTGTATGTTTCGGCGTGAGTCCACAAGGTTTTCAAGGTGCTGGCATCGCCCGGCCAACCGGCTACGGCATGGTGTCGGGCGAGCACGCGTTTGACGTTGCCGTCGAGGATGGCGGCGCGTTGTTTAAACGCAATGCTCACAATCGCCCCGGCGGTCGAGCGACCGATTCCCGGTAATTCCGCCAGTGCCTCTACGCTATTGGGGAACTGGCCACCGTAATCGCGCATGATAGTCTGGGCACAACGATGCAGGTTACGCGCGCGGGCGTAATAACCGAGCCCGGTCCACAGATGCAGCACGTCATCGATCGGTGCGGCCGCGAGGCTGGCTACATCCGGAAAACGCGCGACAAATCGCTCGAAGTAAGGAATAACCGTGGTGACCTGGGTTTGCTGCAACATGATCTCGGATAACCATACGCGATAAGGCGTAATGCCCTGTTGCCAGGGCAAGGTTTTGCGACCGTGTTTATCAAACCAGGTAAGGACTGCGCGGGAAAAATCATTGCTCATCTTGTTTCTTTTTGAAAATATTTTTTAACAGGTCTTCGGCTTTTTTCCCTGCGCCTTCACCGCCCAGTTTTTCGTCGAGTTTTTTCCGCAACTCGTCTTTTTTTGCATCGACTTTTTGTTCGGCAGCATCAATTTTATCGCCGTGTTTTTCGCGCAGTTTGTACTCCGCAAAATCCTTGGTCAATGAAGCCAGCGCCTTGCTGTCCGGGCGGCAATCGCGCACCGGGTTCAAATCAGTCAGCGAGCCGTGACAGCGCAGCAGCGACAAGCTGCGGTTCAACCAGTAATTGCTGCCGATGATACACCCTTCCGCGCTGGTTGCTGCCACTGTTGTACCGTCTGTTGTTGTTTCGGTGGTGGTGGGGGTAGGAATCAGTTTCAACGGCAGGCGGAAGTCATAACGATCATTGTTCAGGTCGAGACTGCCGTTGGTGCCGACCATAAGTTGTTCGATACCCGCAGTAAAAGATTCTACCGTGACCACGCGATTGGCCATGGTGATCTTGCCGGAGAGGTCTTCCATCTCGGTGAAGTCTTCCCAGGCTTTTTGCGGATCATCCACGCGGTTCACCAGGTTAATCAACTGGCAGAATTTCTGTTCGATATTCAACGGGAAAAATTTAACCTGTGCACCGGTGATATGGGTTTCATTAACCAGTGAGTCCAGTAATTGGTTCATCGTAACACCGCGTGCGGTGCCCGTTGTGGTGACATTGATGGCGCCTGTGAAATTCACTTTCTCATTGAGCTCCATATCGCTGAGGAAAGGCTCCAGTTGGAAACTGTCCACCTTGCCGTCGACGTTAATCACGGCGGTATCGCCGCGCCCGTCGAGTTTTCCGGTCGCGGAGATGACGCCATCATATGCGGTAGCTTGCGCTTTATTGAGATTCACCACACCGTCACGAGCAGTTGTGCGCAGGCTGATATTTTTCAGTGGCATATCCGCGATGGTGACCCGCGCAAAATCGGCACTGATATCGGCATTCAGGGATTTAACCGTTTCCAGTGGAATCAGTTCTTCATCACTGCTCGCGCTGCTGGCGGTGGCTGGTGTTTCTGTTTCGCTGTCGGGAGCCAGGTAGTGATCAATATTGATCTGATCACCGTTCAGTACGACCTTGATCGCGCTGGTCGTAAAATCGGTCACCGCCATGGTGCCGTTGATTGTGGTTCGGTCCAGTTTGATGGTTAACGGATCAAACGCAATAGCTGTCTGGCTGCCGGTAAAACGCGTATCGAGTGACACATCGGTCAGGGCAGTTTGCTCAGCGGTTTCCAGCTCGGTGCCTAACGCGGCCAACAACGTCCGCGCATTAAAAGAGGGAATCGTTAATTCGCCCTCAAAACGCGCCGCGTCTTGCAGATCGCTGGCAGAGACCTGGTAGTTTGCGTGTAGCTCGGCGGTTTGTGACTCTTGCACTTGCAGTGTGAGTTGACCTTCACGCAAGGCCAGGGTACTGAAATCCTCGGCCAGTTGTACTTGATGTTGCAGACGGGTTTCTACATTCAGCGTTTGGCTTGGTTGTTCGGTGTTGCTGATGCGGGTGATCAGGGACAATTGCATATCAAAAGGATCGCCCTGCAAATTAAATTGCTCAACCGTGAGTGCGATATCCTGCACGGCAATGTCCTGGCCGCTTTGTGCATCGTTATAGGTGAGGGCGCTGTTGCTCAGGCTGATTTTTTCTACCGCGAGCTGCATCTGTTGAGCGGATTCTTCGGTGGTTGTTGTGTCATCTGTAGTGGGGGGCGTGGCAGGTGCAGTGGTTGCATCGCTGTCGTCGGCCGTCAAGGCTTCCCAATTGCCAGTGCCTTGTTCGTCCACGCTGAGATCGATCACGGCGCCATCGACCAGCACATGATGCACAACGACTTCGCCACTGAATAAGGGTTTGATGGCCAGCAACAGACTGGCGTCTGCCAGTTGCGCAATGGGTTTATCCGGTGTGCTGAGAGCTGCAACGCGCACGTCACTGACGTCTATCCCGAGGCTAGGCCACAGTGTCCAGCCGAGGTCACCGTTGATGTTCAAGGCTACGCCCTGTTCGCGTGCCAGGGCTTCAATACGCGGTTTAAACATGTTGGGATCAAACAATAACACCAGCAGAATCAAGGCTAGCAATACTAATCCGATCAGCACAGCAAGACTTTTGAGTAACAACTTCACAACGGACTCCTTATGCCATCAGCGGCAACGACAGTGAAAGGCAACAGGTCGGGCTTTTGTGGTGATTAGCGCGAAAAACGGCGCTTTGAAAAATAGAGTGCAGTGTAAAACGAAAGTGCCCTGCTACCAATCAATCATGCGCTGTCAATTAGCGCTTTCAGTATAAAAACAACAAAAGCTATACCGAAAATTTTGTTCCATGAGGTTCATTCAGCGGCTTTTTATGATTGCATGCCGGTAGAGCGGATTGGCGTCACAATTTGTATGGAAAGGCTGTGCTATTCTGTGTTGTGGTTCAAAATTTGATCGCTGTCGTCAGCTCAGGCGAAACGCTAAAGCGACAAGACAAGCAAAAGCGACAATAGGGAATGTCCGATCAGGGCAGTACACCACCATAAACTTGGGGAATGCATCATGCCTTATATTCTGCATGAGTTGCGCGGGTCGAATATTTCTCATTACGAACTCGCCGAACAAATCACCATCGGGCGCAGCACCAGTAATCAGGTCGTGATTGATGACGCGACGGTCAGCGCGCAACACGCGATTATCGAGAAGACCGACGACGGGTATCAGATTCGCGATCTCGACAGCACCAACGGCGTCTACGTCAATGGTAAACGACTCACGATCAGCCCCATTCAGGCGGCGGATAATATTGTCATCGGCACCCACAATTTGCGCGTGGTCGATGCCTTGCCCAACGAATTGGAAAAAACGGTGCGCATAAAGAAAAGCTGGATTCCCGGTATTTATTACACGGACCGCTAACGCGCTGAATCCATGCGATCTATCTTGCAAGCGTGCATAAATTTTTTTGATTTGCGTTTACTGGTGTGGGTGCCAGGGCTTTGGCTTATCCTGAGCGCGGTCACGCCAACATTCCTGGCGCAGCTTGATAAACAATTATTTTTTACCGGTGCGTCCTTATCGCGCGGCATCCAACGTCCGCCCGTTATTGATATTCTGGAACTTTCTTCGACGCAAATGCGGCAGCTGATGGATGATCCGGGCCAGAACCCGGACGTGTTATTACTGCTGGATTATTTAAATAAAAAACAACAACGCACCGGCATTATTCTCAATGATTTACCGCGCCCTATTGTCTTGCCGATTGATGCCGCACCAGTCTCTGATGTAACGCCGTCACCTGCCGATACGGCTTGGCAAAATCGCCGTGCGGCGCAGCAGGCATTGCAGCGTTGGCTTACGTCTCCCGCGGTCATTATCGGCAGCGAAACATTATCGCCCATGCTCGCGTCGAAGCAACAGCTAGCGGTGACGGAACCGCGTTGGATGATGTATTACCAATGGTTGCCCGCCAGCATGCAACCGCCGCTGTTTCCCGCCGCGCCGCCATTGGAATCCGTCACCATGCCGTGGCAAATTTTTCCAGTGCCTGCCATAAATTTTCAGGAAAATGATGTGCAGCAAGCCTTGCTTTGGCAGCACGAGGGCGATTGGTATCCGAGCATGGCGCTGGCATTGTTGCCAGTGCAGGACAATCTGGTCTGGCGTGGCCGAAGCGAATTACATGGCGCGTCCCTGGGGCGCTTGTACACGAACATTGACGGTAGCGTGATACCGGTATTCCAGGCGCAGGGTCCCTTTCCGCCGGTCACCAGTCATTACACCTTGCAGCGTTTTCTGCAACAGCGCAGCGAAGAACCGTCACCGTTATTGTTGATCGGCACTGCCGGCGATAGCTCGCTGTTGTCGCTGGCGGGATTCATGCAAAGCTTATACACCGATAATTATCATACCTCGCCCTGGTGGTTTTACGGTGCGGAAAAATTATTGCTGTTGTTGACGCTGGTGTATCTGTTATGGGCCTTGCCGCGTATGAGCGGCGGTGTTGCCTTGCTGGCAACCCTGCTCTGTTTATTGTTGTTGGTGGTTGTGCAATTGGGTGGACAGATTACCCAATCGCGTTGGTTGCCCTTGGGGCTGACCATGCAATATTTACTGTGGGGTTTTCTGGTGATGGCGCTGTGGCGACAACAACAAAAACCGCACAAACGTTTGCAGCAGCGTCACCAGGAGGTGGCTTGCCAATTGAGTCAGCAATACATGCATCAAGGGCAATTGGATCAAGCGCTAAAAGCCCTGGATGATTGCGTGACATCTGAGCGGGTTTTGCAATTGTTGTACGACATCGGCGGGCAACATGAACGCAAGCGGCGCGTCAACGAAGCTTTGGCCGCGTATCGTGTGTTGTATAAACGCCATCGTTCATTCAAGGACGTGGCCAAACGATTAAAACAGTTAACCGACAAACAGCACTCGCCCGCCGAAGATATCGAACTGGCGCTGAGCAAAACGGTGGTGCTCGCCGACCCGCACAGCCGTCCGCAGTTTGGCCGTTACAACATTGAGCGCGAAATAGGGCGCGGTGCCATGGGCGTGGTGTACCTCGGTCACGATCCACAAATTGCACGGCGAGTGGCAATTAAAACTCTGGATTACTCACGTTATGACACGGGTGAACTCGCTGCGGTTAAAACGCGTTTTTTTCGTGAAGCGGAAGCCGCCGGGCGTTTGCGTCACCCGAACATTGTGACGGTTTACGATGTAGGTGAAGAACATGACTTGGCGTTTATCGCGATGGATTATGTCGCGGGCCAACCCTTGAGTAATTTTATTGCACCGAAAAATTTACTGCCGATTGCGCAGGTGTACCGCATCGTGGCCGACGTAGCAGAAGCGCTCGCCTATGCGCACAGCCGACAAATTGTGCATCGTGATATCAAGCCGGGCAACATTCTTTATCACCCGGACAGCAAGAAGGTGACGGTTACGGATTTCGGTATCGCGCGTATCGTGAGCGATGCACGCACACAAACCGGTGAGATTATCGGCAGCCCCTTGTATATGTCGCCCGAGCAAGTGAAAGGCCAGAAGGTGGGCGAGGCCAGCGATATCTTCAGTCTGGCGGTGACCTTTTTCCAATTACTCAGCGGTGAGCTGCCCTTTCACGGCGATAACATCGCTGGCTTGAGTTATCAGATCATCCATGGCAAACATAAAAATATTCGTGATCTGCGTTCACAAATTCCCACCAGTGCCAGCCGTATAATCAACAAGGCACTGCAAAAGGAACCGGGGGAGCGTTACGGCAACGCCACCGACATGGCGCGTTCGCTACGCAAGGCATTACAAAAAGATTTTGCCTGATTTTTTTATTCTTTTTACAACCCGCGAGGACTCTTTATGGCAATGCTCGTACAACTGATCGACGACGTAGTCGCCAACAAATTTGAACTGCGCCAGGGCACCCTGGAGATCGGCCGTCATCCCGCCAGTGATATCCAGATCGATGATTCCGCCGTGAGCGCGCGTCACGCTAATTTGCTGGTCAAACCCAATGAACATTTCCCGCAATTTAATGAGTACTACCTGATCGACCTCAACAGCACCAACGGAACCTTTATCAACGATCAGCGTATTAATGGTACCCAGCGTTTGCATCACAATGACCAGGTGCGTATCGCCTGGAACCAATTCAAATTTGTCGACAACAACGAAGCCACCCTGGAAAAAACCGCCCACATTATCCCGGCGGTCTGATCGCTCCTGTTTGCTGCCAGCGTCTCTGACGCTGGCAGAATCCCGCCCTCGCCGCTAGAATACGCGGCCTTATCACCCGATCACGACACGCCTCCAGATCGCCTCTTGAACGGCGGTTGCATTCCGAACAGGACGAACCTCATGGGACACAAGACAGCACTTTTTACCCTGCACCAGGCCATGGGCGGCAAGCTGGTGGATTTCGGCGGTTGGGATATGCCGCTGCACTATGGCTCGCAGCTGGAAGAGCACCACAAGGTACGCCGCGCCGCCGGTATGTTTGATGTGTCCCACATGACCGTCGTGGATGTCAGCGGTACTGATGCCAAAGCCTACCTGCAACGCCTGCTCGCCAATGATGTGGCCCGTATTGAAAACGAACCGGGCAAAGCCCTCTACAGCGCCATGCTCAATGAAGCGGGCGGCGTTATCGATGACCTGATTGTGTACAACATGAGCGGCTGGTTCCGCGTGGTGGTCAACTGTTCCACCCGGGAAAAAGACCTCGCCTGGATGACCCGGATTGCCGCCGACTTTGCGGTAGAGCTGCAAGAGCGCGATGACCTCGCCATGATCGCCATCCAGGGTCCGAATGCCATGGCGCTGACCAAGCAGGTAACTGGCGAGGCCCGCGCGGCACTGATTGATCAATTGGCGGTCTTTCAGGGCAAAGAAAGCGGCAGCTGGTTTATCGCCCGCACGGGTTACACCGGCGAAGACGGCGTGGAAATCATGCTGCCCAACGGCGAAGCCCCCGGTTTCTGGCAAGCCCTGGCCAACGTGGGCGTCGCACCTTGCGGACTCGGCGCCCGCGATACCTTACGCCTGGAAGCCGGCATGAACCTGTACGGCCACGAGATGGACGAAGACACTTCACCGCTGTTGGCCAACATGGGTTGGACCATCGCCTGGGAACCGGCGAGCCGGGATTTTATCGGCCGCCCGGTGATCGAAGCGCAAAAAGCCGCTGGCGTTCAACAGAAACTGGTAGGACTGGTCCTGCGCGAGCGCGGCGTATTGCGTGCTGAGCAGGTAGTGATCGTCGAAGGCACCGACGCGCGCGGTGTGATTACCAGCGGCACATTTTCGCCGACCTTGGGCTATTCTATTGCTTTGGCCTGTGTCCCCGTCAGCATCGGCAGCCACTGCCAGGTTGAAATGCGCGGCAAGCTGGTCACGGTCGAAGTGGTTAAGCCAAACTTTGTACGCCACGGTCAGCCGCTGGTGTAACGTCGAACAAGATTACGTCATCCATTATTTTTCACAGGACTTTAGCAATGAGCGAAATTCGCAAAGAACTCAAATATCTCAGCAGTCACGAGTGGGCGCGGGTGGAAGAAGATGGCACCGTGACCATCGGTATTACTGATCACGCACAGGACGCCCTGGGCGATGTGGTGTATGTGGAAGTGCCGGAAGTCGGCAGCACGGTGACCGCCGGTGAAGAGGCGGGTGTGGTTGAGTCAGTTAAAGCGGCGTCGGATATTTATTCGTTGGTGTCCGGTGAGGTGGTTGAGGTGAATGAGCAGTTGCAGGATGCACCGGAGACGGTGAATGCTTCGCCCTATGATGATGGTTGGTTTTTCCGTGTGCGTCCGGATGATTTGTCTGAGCTTGAGAATGCGCTGGATGCGGATGATTATCGTAGTGTGGTGGAAGACGAAGAATAAGTTTTTTAGAGTGGTTACTTCGGACCCGTTTTGCATTGAAGGGGTTGTTTCGAAAACGCATGACAAATTGGCAGGAAAACCAATTTGCACAGCGCAGCTGCCCGTAGGGTGAGCCACATGGATGTGGCGAATGCATCATCCCTGTAGCTCCCTCAAGTCGTCCCTGACTTGAGGGTTTCGAAACAACCCCTTCAATGCAAAACTCACACTGATTTATCCTGCGAATAGGTGATCTTAATCCTAGTCCCTTTGAGTAATTTGATTTGGGGAAGTAGCCCTTAAGATAGGTCTTGAAGTTATAACTATTTTCTAAGCGGGAATGGACATAAAAAGCGCGGCTTATGCCGCGCTTTTGCTTTATCCACTCTCTCCGCCTCAGGTGCTGAGCCTACAGGGATGTATTCATTCGCTACATCCATGTAGCTCACCCTGCGGGCAGCTTCGCTGTGCAAACGGACTTTCCTGTCCGTTTGTTACGGCGTGTCTCGCACCCCGCTACCCAATCCTCAGCACGCCACAACCTTCGCACAAAAAAACCTAAGCCACCTGATCCAACGTCACCGCCGTAATCCCCCGCTGCACCAACCACTCCGCCAACTTCGGCAACTGCTGCACAATCAAATGCGGATGATTATGTTGCCGCTGTCCATCATGCATCAACACGATATCCCCGAACTTAATATCATGCAGCCGCTGCGCAACACCCGTCTCCGTCCCCATCGGACCCCAGTCAATAATGCTATGACTCCACAACACCGTCGTCATGTTCTCAGCTTGCACCTGCTTAAGCATGGCGCGGCGTAAACGGCCGTGGGGCGGGCGGAACCAGCGGGGGGCGTGGCCGGTGATTTTTTGAATCGCTTCGGAGCCGCGGGCGACTTCATCTCTTGCGCGACCGGGCGAGATCATCCACGGATGGCGATGGCTGTAGGTGTGATTGCCGACGGTGTGGCCCTCACTCAACATGCGTTCCACCAGCCGTGGGAAACGTTCGGCGGCTTCGCCCAGAACGAAAAAGCTCGCGCGGATTTTGTGCATGGCGAGCAGGTCGAGGATGGCCGGGGTGTAGACCGGGTCGGGGCCATCGTCGAAGGTCAGGCATACCAGTGGGCTGTGCAGGTAGCCGGACACATGTTTGAGGTTTTTAAGAATAGTCGGCGAGGCGGACTGCCGGGGTTGGGTCGGATTCAAAACCACCGGATTCACTGTTACGCGTTTTGCGATTTCGGAATTCATCAGTGTGAGACTCCTCGGAAAAATAGTTAAGCAAATTATGACGAGTCAACCAGAAAGCATGAGGTTGCAAGCGGTCATTTTCACGTGCAGCGAGCGTTGGAAAAAACGCTTTTAATAGCAATCGAAAATAAAACTGGCGCATACGGTTGCCCCAGGTGGTGGGCAGGCGTTCAATCATAAAACCCACTTTTTCACCGTGGGGTGCAATCCAGGTCACGCCGTGTAACGCTTTAATGTCTTTAAATTTTTCTTCGCTGGCCATGCGTGTGGCCAGATGGTTTAGCGATTTCACCAGCAGCCGCCGAAAGCGCAAGGCGCCGCGCGCGTATTCGCGCGGGTTATTGCCGGCATTAAAGCACTCATGATTGAAATGCAGGATCGCCAAAGCGTCGCCCGGTTCCAGCCAGGTGCCGTCATTCATCGCTTTGCGTTCGCCCTCATAGTTTTCATAAGAGAGGCTCAACAATTCATCAATTTTTTCGACCCGGTGCAGGCGACGCCACAAAGTGTCGTACCAGGTCATTACGCTATTGAACCAGGTCCCTGACATCGTCTATTCCTGTGCGGAGTGGCGCTGCCAACGGCCGATACGTTTTTCACGCTCAAGATTTTCAATTTGCGTCACGATCGTTTTGGCGGCGTAGCGATGTCCCTGTTGCTCGGCGCGTTTTTTCATGTGGCGCAATTCGTCCGGGTTATCGAATAGTTTATGCAAGGCGCCCGGTAAATCCGGTACGTCCACCCGCAGGCCAGCGCCGTGCTCTTTCAGGAATTGGACGTTGTGTGCTTCCTGGCCGCCAAGGCAACAGGTGGCAATGAACGGGCGGCCGCAGGCGAGGGTTTCGCTGACGGTAAGTCCGCCAGGTTTGCCGACCACCACGTCGGCGGCGCGCAGTAGGCTGACCATATCATCGGTCCATGAATACAACCTGAATCGGTCCGGGTTGGCGCGAGCGAGGTATTCCAGTTCACCCTGTCCACCCAGGGAATTGCTGGCGGTGACCAGCACGCGGTAGGGACGGCTATCGTCAAGCACCAATTGGCGAACGGCATCAAGGGTGCCGATGCCGCATTGTCCGCCGGTAATCAAGATGGTTGGGCGCTCGTCCAGGCCGAGGTTCTGGCGCGCCCGGGTTTGTGAAGGGGGATTTTCAAAAGCAGGCATCAATGGGATGCCGGTGACCTGGATGCGCCCGGGTGATACACCCTGCTCTGCCAACGCGTGCGCCACGCGTTCGTGGCCGACGCAATATAAATGCGTGGTATCGCGTACCCAGACACCGTGGGCACCGTAGTCAGTCGGCACGCCGATAATCGGTTGCGTCACCACGCCTTTTTGAATAGAGCGGCTCAGCAAGGCGTTGGGATACATCTGCGTAGCAACCAGCAGGTCCGGAGCATAGCTGGTGACGTAATTTTTGAGTCGTGAGGCGAGGATGCTGTAAACCAGGCCCAACAACCCCTGAAGTACGAGGCGACCGGCCGGAAAGCGCGGCCGATAGCAGATGCCGTTGATCAGGGTATTAATCAGCGCGCTATCGAGATTCTTATAAGAATTGGAGAATGAAAACAGGGAGTGCTCGTTAACATCGGGATACCAGCGGTGTTGCTGCTCGGTCAGGAAATCCACCAGTTCTTTATCCGGCGGCGTCTTACCGGCCAATTGCCGATAGAGATCCTTATCCATGTCGTAAAGCTTTTGATAAAGCTCCGGGTGTTCAGCAGTCATGCGCAGGTAGCCATCTTTAACGGCCGCGCTGACATCTTCATCGAGCAAATGGGTGACATCGAGACATTGGGTCTCAATGTCCGGGTAGCGATTGCGCAGGGCGAGGTCAATCGCTTCTGCGGCGCGAGTGTGTCCATAGCCGGGGCTGGAGGTTAAAAACAATATTTTCATGCCACACGCTTCCTTTTTTCTTTCCGGGAATCCATGGTTATTGTTGTTTTGCTGACGATAAAACAACGGGTAAATAAACGAACGGCAACGCGCAAAACAATAGCGCTTTTAGGCGCAGGATGCACCGGGTAGTTTGTAAGGATTTGCGCATCGTTCAGTGAGCGGTGTTCGCCATACGCTAGCCTGCTGTTTGGCAAAAGGAAGGTCTGTGCGGGCTCTCACATAAAGTTTTGGCTTAGTTTTCATCTTTATGCGGTGGGTTGTTAGCCGGGCCTTCCAGCAACGCCAGGATGCGCGGCATGATCAGGAATACGGCCAATGCCAGGAGCGTGCACAAAATAGCGGAAGACTCGCGTCCCAACCCGGCCGCTACGCCGATAGCGGCGGTCAGCCAGATGCCGGCGGCAGTTGTCAGCCCCTTGAGGTGTTTTTCATCGCTGCCTTTGATGATAGCGCCGGCGCCTAAAAAACCGATACCGGAAATCACGCCCTGCACAACGCGGCTCATTTCCGCATCCGAGATTCCTGCCTCTTGCGGGATCAGCACGAACAACGCGGCACCGATGGCGACCAGCATGTGCGTGCGAATGCCTGCGGCCTTGCCGCGCTGTTCACGCTCAAACCCGAGGATACCGCCGAGCAGTGCGGCCATGAAAAGGCGCACGCTGATGCGCGTGATTTCAGTTACATCTTTTAAGTCGGAAAATTCGGCGACAATGGTGCCGGAAATTTGCTGCCAGAGACTCATGTGTTTTTTCTCGGTAAGAGGCACCAATTTGGTGCCAGTTAATGCCGGGCAGGCTCACCCGCTAACCAGATTATCATCGTGGTTGAAGCTCGCCACGGTGCGTTAACCAACAGTCGCTGGTGGCGTGCAGTTTTATGATGGCGCATAGGTTGTGACATCTACTGTAAATTCACCGGTATACGATGCTGTGCAGCAGCGCAGGCTGATGCGGTCCACGTCTTCTCCCAATCATCTCTTCGATTGCAGAGTCTCTTCCCGTAGAGAGTTGGCATCAGTGCGTCGACCAGTTGGCGATGGACGCTTGACCCGGCGTGATTTGTGCAGTGATTTCAAGTAAGTATCAAGACCGGGATGTTGAGCGAGAGAGTGTTCGCTAGCTCGCACAGAGAAAAACGGCAGCAAACCATTTTTTATCAGGAGAGTCATTTGAACTCCCGATAGCGTTTTCATCGGCAACAGAAATCCAGCAGGAGATTGAATGGATGATGTGTAATCTCATCACCCGTAGTGGGAACCTACCAAAACGTTTTATGCTCGGAAGCTGGCTTATGACGTTCTTATGTTTCGGCGTCATGGTGCAAGCGCAACAACAGACGCCGGCGTCCAGTGTTTCATCCTCATCGGCAGTTGCTTCTCCTGTTGTTGATCCCGTGATCGCCGACCCCGAGCCCAACGCGCTATTCAATGCGATTGAAGCGCGCGCAAAAAGTCTGGCACAAGACGACTTCAAACCGATAGAAGCCAATATTCCCGATGAACTGGCTAACATGAATTATGACCAGTATCGATCAATTCATTTTCGTCCGGAAGCGTCGCTCTGGCGTGGTGAATCCTTGTTTGAAATTCAATTATTCCATCCCGGGTTTTTATACCGGGAGCCGGTTGTGCTGCATATGGCCAGCAGCGTGGGCGACCCTTCGTTGAAGTTCAAACAGGACTTTTTTAATTACGTTGGCCAGGCTGAAGCATTGGCGGGCAAGGCGCCGGAAAATATCGGCTTTGCCGGTTTCCGTGTGCATTACCCGCTCAACACGAACGAATATAAAGATGAGTTCCTGGTATTTCAGGGTGCCTCGTATTTTCGGCTGGTTGGGCCGGGCCAGGTTTACGGTTTATCGGCACGCGGTCTGGCGATTGATACGGCGGAGTCCAGTGGTGAAGAGTTTCCGGTATTTCGCGAATTCTGGCTGGTAAAACCCGAGCCGGATCAAACCCGACTGGTGTTGTATGCCTTGCTCGACAGCCCGTCAGTGACCGGTGCTTATCGGTTTGAAATAACACCGGGCGCACCTACCGAAATGGGGGTGGAAGCACGTTTGTTTGCGCGGCGTGATATTAAAAAACTGGGCATAGCACCGCTGACCAGCATGTTCCATCACGGTGAAAACACGACACGTTTTGTCGATGATTTCCGTCCGGAAGTTCACGACTCCGATGGCTTGCTGGTTGCCGCGGCCAATGGCGAATGGATCTGGCGTCCGCTGAGTAATCAACGGGCGTTGCGGGTGTCCTCCCTTGCTGATGAAAATCCGCGCGGCTTTGGTTTACTGCAACGGGATCGCGATTTTAATCACTATCTCGATATGGAAGCCGATTATGAATTGCGCCCTAGCCTGTGGGTGATGCCGCAGGGTGATTGGGGTAAGGGCCGAGTTGAGTTGGTGGAGATTCCCACTGACAGTGAAGTGAATGACAACATCGTGGCTTATTGGGTACCTGAGCAAGCATTTAAAGCGGGCGAGACTCGGCGCTTCAGTTATCGCTTGCGCACCTTCGATCAACATCTGGCTGAACAGGGCGGCGCGCGCGTGTTGCGCACCCGTATCGGTTGGGGTGCTGTGCCCGGTCAAAGTAACCCGCCGCCGCACAGCAAGCGGCAGTTTGTGATCGATTTCCGTGGTGGTGAATTGGAAAATCTATCTGCCGATGTGCCGTTGGAAGCGGAGCTGCAAAAAAATTCCGGCACGATTACAGACTTGATGGTGACGCGTTTACCTGACCAGAAAACCTGGCGTGTATCTTTCAAGCTGGAACCCGAAGGCAATAACCTGGTGGATATGCGCATGTTCATCAAACTGCGTGACCAACGCCTGACTGAGGTATGGAGTTATGTCTGGTATCCCGATGCAATTCAATAAACTGCACGCGCGCGCGTTGCCCGTTGACGCGCGCCTGCAACCGGAAAACAGTATTCGTTTACCGGGAGAGTCGATTCGCCGGCCGCTGTTTTTTATTCTGGTGTTAGGCACCACCGTGGCCGGTGTCTCGATCATGTTTAACATCCTCGCCGCCAATAATCTGATGCCGCTGGAAGCGGTGCTGTTATTTTTGTTTTCGATTACCTTTGGCTGGATCACCATTTCTTTCTGGAGTGGCCTCTGCGGATTTGTGTTGCAGATGATGCAGCGCGATCCGCTCTCGTTAAAAAAAATGGATCTCGATCGCTATCGTCACCAACCGATTACCACGCACACGGCAGTGGTGATGCCGGTATATAACGAAGACACGCAACGGGTCATCGCCGGTTTTGAAGCGACCTTGCGCTCCCTTGCAGCAACCGGTGATATGGCCCATTTTGATTTTTATCTATTGAGCGATACCACCGATCCCCAGGTGGCCCAGGCCGAGCTCGATGCCTGGCAACAACTGCATGAGCGGCTGGGTGATTTATCGGCGCAGATTTTCTATCGTCGCCGCGAAAAAAATATTGCGCGCAAAGTCGGTAACCTCGCCGATTTTTGTCAACGGTGGGGCAGCAGTTATGAACACATGATTGTGCTCGATGCCGACAGTATTATGACTGGTGATTGTCTGTTGCAAATGACGCGTGCCATGCAGGCTAATCCGCGCGCCGGTTTAATTCAGACAGTGCCGATTCCGGTAAGGCAAACCACTTTTTTTGGGCGCTTTGTTCAATTTGCAGCGGTACTTTACAGTCCCATGCTAGCCACGGGTTTGGCATTTTGGCAAACCAACGCCGCGAACTACTGGGGACACAACGCGATCATACGCGTACGCCCGTTTATCGATTATTGCGGTCTTCCCAGCTTACCCGGCAAAGCCCCCTTCGGTGGCGATATCCTGAGTCATGATTTTGTGGAGGCGGCGATGTTGCGTCGTGCTGGCTGGGATGTCTTCTTGCTGGCGGATCTGGAGGGCAGTTATGAAGAAGTGCCCTGCAATATTATCGACTATGCCAAGCGGGATCGTCGCTGGGTACAAGGCAATATCCAGCACCTTGGCTTGCTCGATATCGCCGGTCTGCATCCCGTCAGCCGTTTGCATTTTTTATTGGGTGCAGTCGCTTACATCTCCTCACTAATCTGGCTTGCCATGCTCGCACTGAGCACGGCGGATGCGGTTATTCGCGCGATCAACAGCAATGTGTATTTCACCGAAGCGTATCAATTGTTTCCCAACTGGCCGATTGCCAAGACTGGCCTGATCATTGCGTTGATCAGCTTGACCATTACCTTGCTGCTCTTGCCTAAAATCATGGGCATTGTAGTGGCGATTACACATCGCAATCGTGCTTTTGGTGGCACCTGGGCAATTATCAAAGGGGCTTTTATCGAAACCTTATTCGCTATCCTGATTGCGCCGATCATGATGGCGTTTCATGCGTATTTTGTTGTTTCAGTGATATTGGGTTTTAAGGTGAACTGGGATGCGCAGGAGCGAGAAGGCCGGCTGTTGCCGTGGGGCGAAGCGATTGCGCGCACGTCACGTACTACATTGGTGGCCATCGCCTGGGGCGTAGTGACATTTATCTACGCGCCGATTTTTTTCTGGTGGTTGATGCCGATCCTGACCGGACTGGTGCTGTCGGCACCTATCGTCCGTTATTCAAGCAGTTTGTATCTGGGTGAATTGATGCGGCGCAAGCATATCTTTTTATGCCCGAGTGAAACCGAGGATGATCCCGTCTTAAGGGATATGCAACAACTACTGGTCCAGAAGGTTTCACCACTACCCGCACCGGCGATGGCGCCGGCTTTACCGCCGGATAAGTGGACCGAGATGCGTGAACAGAATCTGGCACAAATGCCGTTTTAATTAATGAGAAATTGTTGACCAATTTTTGTTAACAGCAAAGATTTTTTCGCAAGGTCTTTTCGGTTAGTTTAACTGGCCGCTTCAATCTCCTCGCTCACCAACAACCAATTTTCTTCGCATTCCATTAGCTGTGGCTGCAGCGTGGTTTGCTCTGCCAGCAACGCTTGCAAATGCGCTTTGTTGACGTCTTCATAGATACTGACATCACTGAGCTGCGCTTCGATCTCGCTAAGTCTGCGCTGCAATTTTTCCATCTGACTTTCGAGGTTTTTTAATTTATTGGTCAACGGCTTGAGTTGCTGTCGTTGCGCCGCCGATTGCTGGCGGAGATTTTTTTTGTCTACCTTGGGCGAGTTGTCAGTGGATTTCTCCTCGCTGGGCGCCGATTGTTTTTGTTGGGCAAGCCAGCGGTAATAATCTTCCAGGTCACCATCAAATTCGCTCACGCGCCCGTCCGCCACCAATAAAAACTGATCCACGGTATTGCGCAACAAGTGACGATCGTGTGACACAACGATGACGGCGCCTTCAAATTCCTGCAAGGCCATAGTCAATGCCTGGCGCATCTCCAGATCGAGATGGTTGGTCGGTTCATCGAGCAGTAGTACGTTCGGTTTTTGCCAGGCAATGATCGCGAGTGCGAGACGCGCCTTTTCGCCGCCGGAAAAATGGGTGATGGGCTCAAAGGCGCGCTCACCATGAAAGTCAAAACTGCCGAGGAAGTCGCGCACTTCCTGTTCGCGTGCCTGGGGAGACATCCGTTGGATATGCAGCGCTGCCGAAGCCTTCACATCCAAGGCTTCCAACTGATGTTGGGCAAAATAACCCAGCTTGAAATGTTCGCCGTTGGTTCGCTCGCCGGCCAGCAGTGGCAGACTGCCAGCGAGGGTTTTGATCAAACTGGATTTTCCTGCACCGTTAGGCCCCAGTAAACCGATGCGAGTCTCCGGCACAATACTCAGTTCAACGTTGTGCAGGATGGTTTTATCGCCATAACCGATTTCACCGCGCGCAATGTGTACCAACGGCGTGGACATCTTATCGGCGCAAGTAAATTCAAAACTAAATGGAGAGTCGATGTGCGCCGGTGCAATCTTCTCCATGCGTTCCAGTTCTTTGATCCGGCTTTGGGCCTGGCGAGCCTTGGAGGCCTTGGCGCGGAAGCGGCGGATAAAATCTTCAATGTGCGCAATGCGTTCCTGCTGCTTCTCGAAACTCACTTGCTGTTGCGCCAGCTTTTCAGCGCGCTGCCGTTCAAAGGCGGAATAGTTGCCGGCATAGTTATCGAGTTTGTTGCGCTCGATGCACACCGTGCGATCAATAATATTGTCGAGAAAATCCCGGTCGTGGGAGATGATAATCAGCGTACCGGGATAACGCTGCAACCATTGCTCCAGCCACAGCGTCGCGTCCAGATCCAGGTGGTTGGTGGGCTCGTCGAGCAACAGCAGATCGGAAGGGCACATCAATGCCTGGGCAAGATTGAGACGGATGCGCCAGCCACCGGAGAAATCGCTTACCGGGCGAATGTCATCACCCGGCGCGAAGCCCAGACCACTCAATAATTGTTGCGCGCGTGCTGGCGCGGAGTACGCAAAAATCTGCTCCATCTCGCCATATAGATGTGCGAGCCGGTCGCCATCCTGGCCGGCAGCGGCAATCTCCCGTTCAAGGCGGCGCAACTCGGTGTCACCATCGAGCACATAATCCAGTGCGGACCGTTGGGTATGCCCCACCTCTTGCGCCATATGCGCGATACGCCATTGCCGGGGTACCTCGCAGCTGCCGGTGTCACTGGCAATCTTGCCCAGCAACATCTGGAAGAGAGTGGATTTACCGCTGCCATTGGCACCGATCAGGCCGATCTTCTGGCCCGGAAAAATGGTGAGGTCGGCGGATTCCAGTAAAAATTTACTGCCGCGTTGTAGTGAGATGTTTTGTAATTGAATCATGGCGCGCATTCTAGCAGACTGCTTCGCAGCCGATGTGGGTCGGTCAATGAAAATCAGGACAATTTATTGCGTAACCCGGAGCAACCGATATGACACCGCCAGCGCCATCTTTATGGGACTTTTCCCTCGCGCTTTATAGCGCGCCAGATGTAGAAAGCATCTGCTTGCGTTTGCAGGATGACTTTCAGGTCAACGTCAATATCCTGTTGTGGTGTTGCTGGCTGGAAGTGCGCAGTATTCGTCTGACCCCTATGCGCCTGGAGCAGGCCTGCCAACGTATCGATTCATGGGATCAATCTGTCGTCGCGCCTTTGCGGCATCTGCGACGAGACATCAAACAGCATTACCTTGCGAATGACCCGCAGGTTGAAGCCTGCCGCCAAGCGATCAAATCGGCGGAACTGGCAGCGGAAAAAGTGGAACTGGATTGGCTGGAAACGCTGACTGACGATTGGCTCGTGGATACGACGCCACTGCCGTTGGGGGAAAATTCATTGCGTTATCTGAACGCTCTGTGTGTGCCACAGAATTTGATCGAAGAGATGCTGGCTTATTTGGTGGGAAGAGAAATCGGAAGTGAATATTAGTACTCGCACGATGCGAGTTTGGCGTTAGGCTATTTGTTTCGAAACCCTCAATTCAGGGAAGAATTGAGGGAGCTACAGGGAAGTATGCATGCGTTTTCGTAACAAATAGCCTAATGACAAACGGATCACGAAGTGCCTTGGCCACCAGAAAACGGGTACCGAAACTCGCGTTGCTTCAATTAAAACTTATCGTCGCTTTCAAACAAGCTACCGGTTGCCGGCGTAGGTGATGTCGGTGCATCCGGTACCTGAGTCGCTTTCGGGAGTGGGTTATCGCGTGGCTCAATCATGCCGATGGTGGTATGGCTGGGAATCGGCTTTTCATGGGTGTCGGTCACAACAGTATTCACTGGTGCCGGCTCTGCCGCTTTGGGTGCTGGTGGTACTGGCTTTTTCTCAGCTTTTGGCTCCGCTTTTTTAGCGGGTTTTGCCGCTGCTTTCTTTTCAGGGGATTTCTTTTCTACCGGCTTTTCGTTAGCTGGCTGGGTAGCTGCTTTGGTTTCACTGGCCGGTTTCTCGGCGGCTGCCGGTGCCGCTTTTTTTACGGCCGGTTTTGCGGCGGTTTTCTTTGCGGGTTTTGCTTTTGGCTTAGCCTTGGCTTTGGCCGGGGCGGCTGCCGATGATGGACTGCTTACTGCAGCTGGTGATTCAGTTTTTTGAGTGGATGCCTTTTTGGCGGCTTTAGCGGGTTTCGGCGCGCTGGTCTTTGTCGTTTTCTTTGCGGCTTTGGCCGGCTTGGCTTTGCTCGGCTTGGTCGCTTTGGCAACGGCTTTGCTCATCTCGGCTGCATTTTTTTTCTCTGCGCGCAGTGCTGTGACAACCTCATGGGCAGCAACCAATGTTTTGTTTTGCTCCGCTGCATCAGCTTTCAGTTTTTGCAAACGGGCTTTGGCCGCTGCGGTCGTTGCCGCTTTGCCGCGCAGGTCGGCCAGCTTTTTGGCTGATGCTGCTGCGGATTTTTGTGCGGCAGCAAGTGCTTTTTCTGCTGCGTTGAGTTTTTGTGCCCGCGCTTTTTCGAGCTCGGCACTTACTTTGGCAATCTGCTTTTCAATGTCAGCGATCGAGACTGAGGTTGTCTTTTTGGCGGCCATGACGGTGTCCTATCGGTTTAGTGGTGGTAACAGTGAATGATGCAATCTCGTGTACAAATCCAAACGCAAACTTATGACGAATATACGGCTGAAACGGCAACTATCTTTTACATCAAGATAAGCTTCTGAACCGGCCTCATTGTAATCGTGGTTTTTAAAAAAGTGTATGTCTGCTAACGAACAAAAGTGCTGATTTTTTGTACGTGTGCGCAGAGTCGAACCGCTTGGTGCTCATCCTTCGGGAAAATAAAAGCAAATCCAAATATGAATCTCTGCTCAACGTCGATTTATCGGCGATTCGAACCAAGCGCAAAAATAACAGTCAGAGGGAACGCCGGTTCGCCTGAAGGCAAGCATAGGGACCAGCAACTTGCCCGCCGATTGCATCGCAGATTCCGCACAAAACCCGCAGAATTCAGCAAAAAAACCGCAAAAAAGGCTCACAATCTCTCCCAGTTGGTATACCATTGGCGGCTTCTCTGGCCCCTGAAGTAGTGGATTTGCCGGGTTGGATTTAATCGGTCGACCGGCCCTTATGTCCTGGCTGGATGGATTAGGAAGCAAATACATCAATAAATTTAAGGTGTCATATGATTAACAAAAAACTACTTGTGGGCTTGGTGTCTTCTGTTGTTCTTGTGGTGGGTTGTGAAAAACAGGCTGAGGAACCCAAAGCTGTTGAGTTGACCACGCTCGAACAGAAAGTGAACTACACCATTGCCCGCAATCTGGCAAATAACTTCAAGCAAAATGGTCTGGTGGTTGATCCGGACAGTTTCATGTTAGCGCTTAACGATGTGCGTGACGGTGTTGATTCCCGTCTGACCGAAGAAGAGATGCAGACTGTCATGCAGACCTTCCAGGAACAAGCCATGGCCAAGCGTGAAGAAGAGCAGAAAAAACTCGCCGACGAGAATGCTGAGAAAGGTAAGGCATTCCTTGAGGAAAACAAAGCTAAAGAAGGTGTGACCACTACTGAAAGCGGTTTGCAATATCGCGTGATCACCGAAGGTTCCGGTGTTAAACCAAAAGCAACCGATACCGTGACTGTGCACTACAGTGGCAAATTGCTGGATGGTACTGAATTCGACAGTTCCTATTCACGCAACGAACCCGCCACTTTTGATCTGAACAGTGTGATTCCAGGTTGGACTGAAGGTCTGCAATTGATGCCACAAGGTTCCAAGTGGGAATTGGTTATCCCATCTGACCTGGCATACGGCCCAGGTGCCAACGGTCCGATTCCGCCAAACTCTGTCCTGGTGTTTGAAGTGGAGCTGCTGGAAGTGAAAGCGGCTGAAGCGGAGTAAGAGCGCTACTCAGCTAATAAAAAAAACCCGCTGTGAAAGGCGGGTTTTTTTATGGGCGCCGATTCTATCGATCGGCCTCTGGTATAAAAATACTTGGCTAGCTGACCAGATCTTTGTGAGACGTGTGCAGTACCGCAATCATGCGGTCTTCGGCGCTGAAGCGCACCTCCAGGGTTTCTCCCAATTCGGAGAGGTCCGGATCGAGTGACGAGAGATCATCGGTTTCCAGATATTTATCGTTGAAATCGAGAATTTGTTCAGTGGTTTTATCGACTACAGAGAAGAGAGTGCCGGCTTCTTTTAATGCTTCGGTATCCTCGAATTGCCGACCTTCTTTCATGAGTTGATCGTAAATTTCAAAGTGGCCTGCCGAGACATAATCCACCAGAATTTGGCACAGGGTACGCAACTTCGCTCCGCGCAGGGCTTCGTTTTCAGTGGTGGCTTCAAGGCCGCTCAGTGCACAGTATTGCACGAGCATGTCTTGTCGCTCTTGCAGCCAGCGATCAATGATTACGCTGACGCCACCCCAGAGCTCTTTGGCGTTTTTACAATTGTCTAGCATGCGATATTTCCTTGAATAACCATTTTTTAAATCAGGCGAGTCAAGATAGGCTATCCCGCCGTCGACAGCAAGCCTAATCAGCCTTTCCGCCAGGTCTGAAACAGGTTGATCAATACCAGGCCGATGAACGCTACCAGTGTCCAGCCGGCGATGCTGATACCAAACAATGACCAGTCCACCTTCGCGCAATTGCCGTCGCCTTGCAGTAAAACTTCCAGTGCCTGAAGAAAAGGATACACATCGAACATATAGGATAAGCCGGGGCCACAGGCCGGCACCTGATCTTCCGGCAGGCTTTGCAGCCACAGCTGACGACTGGAGAACGCGCCGCCGGTGATTGCCGCGAGGATACCCAAAATACTGTAGACCCGTCGGCCGACGCGATCGGGATTATGCAGGAAGGCGATAAGGGCGATGAGCCCCACAAGAATCACGAAGGCGCGCTGGGTAATACATAAGGGGCAGGGTTCCAGCCCCATGACATGCTCCATATAGGCAGCGATCAACATCAAACCAACGCAACCGAGGAAGATAATTAAATTTGTCTGGCGAATACTGGGCAACATGGTGAATCCTTCGTTAAGGTTATAGAAGCAATAGTACGCAAAAAGTCTCCGGGTACGCCAGCCAAATGCCCGGCGTGCATCAATCGCACAACACATGCGATTTGCCGTGTGTAGCGAGGCGCCAAAAAGCCAGTGGTTGACCGGCCGTTTAACCAAGGGTTCAATACAGATAGTCTGGTCATCACTGTTTAGGGAGTGGTTATGAATATTGCTATGGGTTACTGGGGCAGACAAAGTTTATGGTTGGTTTTGATGGGTTGCCTGTTGAGTCCATGTATCTCTGTTGCCAGTGGCGGTGGCGGGGGAGCCAGCGGCCCCTACATTGAGCTCAAACCGGCCTTCGTGGTGAATTACGGTGGCGTGGGCAAGATCAAATATCTCAAAGCGGATATTTCATTGCGGGTGGATGATCCTGAAGCGATTGAAGCGGTCAACCACCATATGCCGCTTATCCGCAACGCGTTGGTGTTGTTATTCAGTCGTCAGACCGACGAAGCCATGGCGAGTGTCGAAGGCAAAGAAGCCATGCGACAGGATTCATTGACGGAGATTAATCGCCTGTTGGAAGAGGAAACAGGTCATCAGGCAGCCATCAAAGATGTGCTGTTCAATAATCTGGTGATGCAGAGGTAGTGGCGATAAAAAATGCCGGAAAATTCCCTGCAATCTTCCGGCATTTTTGTGCGCATTTAATCGTTCACGCAGCAGCGGTATTGCGCATAATAATTTTCGAGATAGGCTTCAAAGGGTAATTGCGGCGTAGCTTCAAGCTCCCGCTGTTCCGCCAGTGAACGTCGCGCAAGATTCTGGTAATACATTTCCTTTTCGACCTCCAGTGGTCGGCTTGCAAAATACTGTCGATGTTGCTCCGCCAGCCCCATGGTGTGGCCAAAAAAAGTTTTCTGTTCGGTGCGCATATCCTGCAGCACGCGTGCTGATGGTGTCAGCTCCGGGTGAGCCAGCTTCAGGGATTGTGCCGCGACTGCCTGCCGATATTGATCTCCCCCATTGGCTTGATCCAACAAGGCAGCACATTCGGCTGTACCGGCGAGGATCTCTTCGGCCCAACGGCGCATGCTGATGGATTCCCGATGGCGTATCAACATCAGCTCCGGATCGCGGCCGTCATAGACCACACGCTTCTGGTTATCCTGACCCTCACGATATTCTTCTGCGCCCGTGAGCGGGCTGTCGTGCAGCAGACAAAATAATAAAAATGCGTCCATCACATGCATTTGTTCAGCGGTAATACCGAGCGGTTCATAAGGATTGAGATCGATACAGCGCACTTCCACATATTCCACACCGCGCAAGCGCAGCGCCTGCAACGCTGTTTCGCCAGATTGCGCCGGATGCTTGGGACGAATACTGCTGTAAAACTCATTCTCGATTTGCAACAGGTTGGTGTTGAGCTGCTGATAATTGCCCAGTGCATCTTTCACACCGACCGCTTCATAAGCCGGATGTCGGGTGGAGATAGCACCGTAAAGTGTTTTGAGATAGCTGGGCAGATTGTTGTAACAGACAATCAAGGATTGTTGCGCATCGCTTTGATAACCGAGATCACCCATACGCAGCGAAGTGGCGTAAGGCATGTATAGTGATTTGGCCTGCGCATCGAAAGCTTGCAACTGATGCGGGCGACCTTTTACGAACGAACTGCACACCGCCGGCGACGCACCAAATAAATAAATCAGTAGCCAGAAATAGCGGCGGAAATTGCGGATCAAGGCGAAATAGCGCTGGGTTTTATAATCCTGCAACGACAATTGGTTGCCTTCTTCCTGTTGCAGTGCAAGCCAGAATTCATTGGGTAAAGAAAAGTTGTAGTGAATGCCGGCGATGGTCTGCATGGAACGACCATAACGATGCCCCAGACCGATCCGATAAATCGTCTTCATGGTGCCGCTGTTGGAACTGCCGTAACGCGCAACGGGAATCTGTTCATCCGTACCCAGCGAGCAAGGCATACTGGCGGGCCAAAGGCGTTCGCCTTGTTGGTCCAGTTGCTGGTAGGTAAAGCGGTGCACATCTTCCAGTTGTTGCAATAAATCAGCGATGCTACGGAAGGGCTCGGTGATAAATTCCAAAAGAGCTTCACTGTAATCCGTGGTGATATGCGGGTGTTTAAGCGCAGAGCCCAAGGCGAGGGGGTGATCCGTTTGTGCCAGGGTGCCATCCGGCAGCACGCGCAGGCTTTCTTTTTCCAGACCCCGCAGAATGCCGGCGAAGGTGGCGTTGTGCAGGGGTTGGGAAAATGCCTGCAATAATGGGTGGAATGATGACGCTTGCCGGGTAGTGGATGATGGGGATGGTTGCGACAAGCTGGTGTCCTCATAAATCGCTGTCACGGGCGACAGCGAGGCATTTTAAAAGCGGTGAGTTCAGGTCGCCACAATCGGTCGTCGGCACTAAACCCTTTACCTGGAGACAGCCGCCTAGAGCAGCGGCTGTTGATTGTCCCCGGTTTCTGTTTCATCGGATTCATTTGCCTGATCAGACTCGGCGTCGAGTTTGATATCGGCAGCGTCTTCGTCGTCTGCTGCAAACTCATCGACATCGACGGTTGCCTCATCGGTGACAGCTTCCTCCGCGAACAATGATGCAGACTTTGGTTGCGCATCCGGCAGTAGTTCGGGCTCAATCACCGGCAAACCTTTCTCATTGACTTTGCAGCTCACAACCCTGATGCGTTGGGTGTAGTCCTTGGAGCTGATCTCGAAGACTTGATTGACCGCCTCGTCTTTGTGCGGCGTCTTGAACAGGCCTGTGGGATCGCGGCCGTCCAGCCACTCTTTCTGGCGCCCCAGGAAAAGGTTGTCATGATTTTGCAGAATAAAAAGCTCGCTCATATCACTCATGTCTATCGCTTTACTGATGTGGAGTTGGTTGCAGGTCGCGTACCCGGTTCCGAATCTGGCGGGATTGTTCAGTTTTCCGGGGATTCGTGCAAGCCCTATTTATAGGGATGAATGGATGAACAACAAGGGCACCTGCAGAAGACGTGAATACCAGCCTTGATTTGATCTGTGGCTAGCTTTGATAAAGGCGTATGATGTGTAAGCGCGGCCTTCCGGGACGCGTCCCCCAGTGGTGGGCTATGCTTTCCTGATAGATGACATTCTTCGAGTTCACCCAGGCCGCCTGCCATCCGGAATAGCAACAACCGTAACGGAAACCTGATCCATGACTCTCACAGAGCTGCGTTATATCGTCACCCTCGCGCAGGAGCAGCACTTCGGCCGTGCTGCGGATCGCTGTCATGTCAGCCAGCCTACCCTGAGTATTGCCGTCAAGAAGTTGGAAGATGAACTGGGCGTAGCCCTGTTTGAGCGGACCAAAACCCGCGTGCAACCCACGCCGCTTGGCGAACAGATTGTGGCCCAGGCCCATCGCGTGCTGGAACAAACTGCCGCAATCAAAGACATTGCCGATGCCGGTAAAGACCAACTGAGCAGCCCACTGGCGGTGGGCGCAATCTTTACCATTGGTCCCTACCTGTTACCGCAATTTATTCCCCATTTGCAAAAGCTCGCCAGCCGTATGCCCTTATATGTTGAAGAGGGCTACACCGCGACCCTGGGCAAGAAATTGCGCAATGGCGAGCTGGATGTGATTATCGTGGCGCTGCCTTTTACCGAGCCGGATGTGGTTACCCAACCCTTGTTTGACGAATCCTTCGTGGTGTTGATGCCCCACAATCATCCGCTGGCTAATAGGGATGCTATCGACCCTCGCGATCTCGATGATCAGGATGTCTTGTTGTTGGGTGAAGGGCATTGTTTCCGCGATCAGGTGCTGGCGACCTGTCCGCACCTGCAATCCACCGAAGAACGCGCGTCCCAGCGTATCCACACGGCCGCCGAAGGCAGCACCCTTGAGACACTGCGCCACATGGTGGCTTCAGGTCTGGGGATAACCATTCTGCCCCTGTCTGCTGCGCAAACCTCGTTATATGCCCCTAATCTGCTGGTGACCCGCCCGTTTACCGAGCCGGCTCCCAAACGCACCCTGGCGCTCGCCTGGCGCGCCAGTTTTCCGCGTCACAAGGCAATTGATGTGTTGCGCAAGGCAATCCAGGTGTCCAGTGAAGCCTATTGGAATTACAGTACCCAGCGTGAACCTGGGGCATCAGGGTTGATGGTGGAAAATAATCAGTGGTAGTCCACCCGCTAACAGATACAGAACGCATGTTATGAAACCCATAAAAAAAATTGTTGTTGTCGGCGGTGGCTCATCCGGTTGGATCGCCGCATCCATGTTGTCATTTCATTTAAAGAATGACCTGTGCCAGATTGAGTTGGTGGAGTCCACCGAGATAGGCACTATCGGTATCGGGGAATCCACCGTGCCGCCGTTTGTGGGATTGATCCAACGCCTGGGTATTGATGAACAGGATTTTGTGCGCGAGACCCAGGCTACCTATAAGCTCGGAATCAAGTTTGTTGACTGGCACCAACGCAACGAAAACTATTTCCATCCCTTCGGTGTTATCGGGAAAAAAATCGGTAATCACGATTTTTACCAATGCTGGCTCAAGGCGCGTATGCAGGGTGAAGCCTCATCTTTGCAGGATTTTTCGCCATGTAATGTCATGGCGGAAAACGGCCGCTTCTTCCTGCCCAATAAAGCACAGAATACCCCGATCGGCGGTGCCAATTACGCATTGCATGTGGATGCCAGGCTGGTTGCCCAGTACCTGCGTCGTTACGCCGAAGCCCGGGGTGTAAGACGCACCGAAGGTGTCGTCCAGCAGGTTTCCCAGCGTGATAACGGCTTTATCGATAAAGTCGTCTTGACCGATGGCCGGGAGATTCAGGGGGATTTCTTTATCGACTGCACCGGCTTTAAAGCCTTGCTGATTGATAAAACGCTGGGGGTGGATGTCGAGGATTGGTCTAACTTCCTGCCCTGTGATCGCGCCATCGCCATCAAGACCGAACAGACGGAACCTACCTTGCCCTATACGCTGGCCACCGCGCGCAAGGCTGGTTGGACTTGGCGGATTCCCCTACAGCATCGCATCGGCCACGGCTATGTGTATGCCAGCCGCTTTTGTAGCGACGCAGATGCCAAATCAACCCTGATGCGTGCCATCGACAGTCCCATGGTGGAAGAGCCCCGGGTGATTCCCTTTGTCACCGGACGGCGTCGGGAGATGTGGAAACACAATTGCCTGTCTCTCGGCCTGGCGTCGGGTTTTATAGAGCCGCTTGAATCCACGGCGATTCATCTGATTGCGCGGGGTATGGATTTCTTCCTGCGTTATTTCCCCGATCAGGATTGTGAACCCGGATTAATCCGCGAGTACAACCGGCGCATGGCTGGTGATTACGAAGAAGTGCGCGATTTTATTGTGCTGCATTACTGCACAACCCAACGGCAGGACACGCCATTCTGGCGCTGGTGCCAACACATGCCGCTGCCAGACTCTCTCAATGAGCGGATTGAATTATTCCGTGGCCACGGCGCGTTGCGCGAAGGGGTGGATGAGTTATTTCGCAGTGCCAGTTGGCAATCGGTATTTGAGGGCATGGGTATTCGCCCGCGCAAACATTGCCCGCGCGTGGATAACGTGGATTTTGCGCAGATCGGCGAAACCCTGACACGCGCCAGGGCGGCGATTCACGGCATGGTCAAAACCCTGCCGACCCACGATGAATTTTTACGGCATCAGCTCAAGCTGGAGCCTTGATTCGCGCGATCACGTGTCGCTCAGATCAAGGCGCCACAGCCAGATACTGGCCATTCAATAAGTAATCGCTGCTGATCACCGCCACGCTGTGTGACGGATAAACTTCCCGCAATTCAATGCGGGCCTGACGATCCACCAGGCGTGTGTCGTAAAGCTGGTATTCGCCGTTGATGGGTTGCACCACCAGTTGATACAACGCCAGCGTATCACCCGCACGCAAGCCATTGTTGGCGCCACTGTGTAACAGAATCTGTTGCTCGCTCGGCCGACTCTCTACCCGTGTGATATAGGGCTGGCATTGAATGGCCGCAGCCAATTCGTCACCGGCTTTGCTGACCAGACCGCTGACCTGCTCGCCGTAATCGCTTTCCCAGAATAATGCTGAACCGAAATCCACATCCCGGCGACTGCTGATTCCCCAAATACCAACGGTATCGTAGCGCTTCTGAAACAATACCTGACCGGTAAAACCGTCGCGCAGGTTGAGGTGAAAACTGAAGTGGCGGTCCCGTTTATCAAAGCGGGTCTTGAAACCGAAGGTATCGTGAACACCGTTGACGAAACGGGTATACAGCCCCGGTGCATAGGTCGCACCGGGATGGGCCATGGACATATCCAGGATTTCCCCGGTCACCACGAATTGGGTGCGATGGGTGCGGGCGAGCTGCTGAACCTGGTTTGTTACGCGCAAGCCGTTGGCATCACCGGGTGTGGCAAGGCCTTGCGGAAGTTGCACCGGCGTCAGGACGGCGTGCCTGGTTTGCAACTGCTGACTTAGCAGTGAGGGCAAGCCTTCCTCCACCTGATGCAGTCCGCCGGCTTTGGATGAGTCTGCTTCTGTGCGCGTAAAACGCGTTATGGCGATGGCTTTGTGATAGGGACTTTCCGCCGCGTGGGCGCACTGATTGCGGCGACCGGGATGCTCGGCGTCCTCGCTATAGCGGGTACTGGAATTAGAAACAATAAACGCTGTCGGATGGGAGCGATTGCCGAGGGATTCTGCATCCGGTTTGACCGCGATATCCTTGGGCAGTGGAAAATCCCGGGCTGGTTCGTGTGATTCGGGCAGCAGTGGCTCAGCAGTCGAAGATACTTCTGCAACTGCTGTTTCTGCGATTAGAGATTCTGTGGTTAAAGATTCTGTAGTTAAAGATTCAGTCGTTACAAGCGGTTCTGTAGCGAAGACAGAGTCTGCGCTCAACACCGGGTTTTCTGTTGCCGTGAGATCCTCAACCGAAAGTGGTTCCTCGGCCAGCACACTCAGGCTGCTGAACAACAAGGTGGCAACCAGCAGTCTGGTCAGACGGCAGCAAATAAGACATGCACGCATGAGAATTCCTCGCCCGGTGATGTTGGCGGCATAAGCAAAATGTTTTAGGGTGACGTGGACAACAAGAAAGTTTGCCCTTTCACAGCTTGTCGGCACCGGGCGTAATATCTTTAAAAACAACGGAGAATAATCCTGATGACCCGTCAGTTCTGCCGCTCAGCCATACTGGCTGTTCTGGTTCTTAGCCTGTCAGCACTGTTAGCCGGATGCGGTACACCGGGCCGGAGTTACGCCAAGACCGGCATGCAGGAAACCCTGGAGATCGACATCCTGCGCAATAACAGCAAGATGTTTGTCTACCGGCTCAAATGGCCCGATGATGCTATTCCCAACCATATTCGCGTTGCGCGGCACAGTGGGCCCGAGCAACCGAGGAATGTCGGAGGGGTGGATGTCAACCGCTACACCTATGAGCGCTTGCAGCAAAATGCAGCCTACGTGGTCAAGCATATGAATTATTGTCGCGACGGTTATATCGAACTGGACCGCAGCATTTCGCGCTACCACTTGTGGTTAAAAGGTGAATGTAAGGAAAGCGCGAACGCGGCCGATCGGCAACAATTTGCGGGTCAGGAAATATTGGCGGTCAATCCCGATATCTGACCATGTTGAGCGAGCGGATATCATCAGGTGCCCGCTCGCGAGTCACCGACGCTTTCCGCTATAATCGCCCACCTTTTTCTTGCCCCTGTTCCCTTTTCTCTTACCTCTGGATTGCTCATGTCCCTGCCTGTTCTGATTCTCAAATCCCAAGCCGACCGCCGCCTGAAACTGGGCCACCTCTGGATCTACAGCAATGAAGTGGATGTGGAACGTTCGCCGTTGAAAACCTTTGAGCCGGGACAGCAGGCGCTGGTTACCAGCCACAGCGGTAAACCGCTCGGCATCGCACTGATGAATCCCAATGCACTGATTTGCGGGCGCCTGATCAGTCGCAATGAAAAATATCCGCTTAACAAATCGCTGTTGGTACATCGCATCAATCAATCCCTTGCCCTACGCGAACTGACCTTCGACCAGCCTTATTACCGCCTGATTTTCGGCGATGCCGATTTGCTGCCGGGTTTGGTGGTGGATCGTTTTGGCGATTATCTGGTGGTACAGATTGCCAGCGCCGGCATGGAGGTGGTGAAGGACGAAATTGTCGAAGCCTTGGTACAAACACTCAAACCCAAGGGCATTTTGTTGAGCAACGATCACAGCGCGCGTGCACTGGAAGCTCTGCCGGAATATGTTGAAGTGGCCTATGGCGATGTGCCGGAGCAGGTGGAACTGATTGAAAACGGTACGCGCTTTCTCGCACCCGTACGTGGCGGTCAGAAAACCGGCTGGTTCTACGATCACCGCGTGAATCGCGCGCAGTTGCAGGCATATGTGAAGGGCAAGCGCGTGCTGGATGTGTTTTCTTATATTGGTGGCTGGGGCGTGCAGGCAGCCCAGGCTGGCGCTCGTGAAGTCGTGTGTGTGGATGCTTCGGAAGCGGCGTTGGATGGTGTCGAACGCAATGCGGTATTAAATGGGGTGAGCGAGCGCGTCAGTACTATTCAGGGTAAGGCGATAGAGGTGATGAAGCACCTGATCGCCCAGGACGAACACTTCGATGTAGTCGTGCTCGATCCGCCGGCCTTTATCAAACGCCGCAAAGATCAGAAATCCGGTGAGGCGGCTTATCGTCACGTCAACGAATTGGGGATGCGCTTGTTAGGTCGCGATGGGCTGCTGGTGTCGGCATCCTGCTCCATGCACCTGCAGCGCGATACCCTGCTGGATATTGTGCGTGGCGCGGGTCGCCATCTGGATCGTCATGCGCAAATTATCGGACAGGGTGGCCAAGGGCCGGATCATCCAGTTCACCCGGCAATTCCTGAGACTGATTATCTGAAAGCCGTCTTCGCGCGAATCTACCTTCCTTGATAGATACTGGGGCCCGGCCGCTACTCCGCGGCCGGTTTCTCTGTCGCCAGTGCGGCGGCCAAAACTGGCAATTGCTCCAGTAATTCGCTCAGCTTCGCCGTATTAATCCCGTCTTTATCCTGAATCAATTCACCCAGATCGGCGATGAGGCTCTGGAGCTGCTGACTCCATGCCGGATCAGCTGCCGCGCCGCCCAGATGACTCAGCAGGGGAGATTCTCCCTGAGTCAATAAGGCTTCAAGACCGATCAATACTGCCAAATTGTGCTGCAGCGTATCGCCCGCAAACTGGTTATGGTGAGTGGTACGGTCGAGGGCAATCGCCTGGAGCAGTTGGTCCGGTAACTCGCTGCCGAGTAGCTGGTGTGCGGTGTGCTGAATGAATTCCAGTCGCATCTTCGGCGGGAGTTGTAGATAGGTTTGGCTAATGGGGCTGAGGGGGTTTTGCCAATCCTGCCGCAGGCGTTGCACATCATCAGCCAACACCTGGTTCACCAGGCGCAGCACCGTCCGGCGCCGATTATTGGGTAAATCGCCCGTTGTGAGTCCGGCGGCATTCTGTTCAGCATTGATCGTGGTTATCGGCAGAAAATCGTTAAATGACCGCTGGCCATACTCACCCCAGAGTAGAAATTCCAGTGCATGAAACCCGAGGCTGACTTCGCTCGGATCAGTCAAACCGTGTTGCTGGCGTAAACTGTCAGCGGTAAGCACGATGGAAATATCATTGACGATGCCGCTGAAAGGATAATCCTGCACGGCATCGAGATATCCCGGCTGGAGTTCGCGCGCATCAAGGACAAAATAATGCCGGTTCAGGGCCGCAAAGCGGCGCGATTGTGTCTTGGCCAGTGCGACCCAGACGGCATGTTGTTGCCATTGTTGATGGCAGTTGCGCCACTCCTGGCGCACATTCGCCAAGCTTGCTTCGGAGGGTTCAGCCAAAAACAGATCGAGTTGGGCCGACAGATTGCGGCTTGCCTGTTCCGTGTTAATCAAGGACTGAAGACCCAATTCCCAGGCATAGCGGGTGGATTTATCCAATGGGTCATCCGAGGGAGAATCAGCGGCAATAGCGCCGGATGTGCAGCATAAGAGTGCAATCAACAGGGTGAAAGCGGTAGTGAGAATGTGGTTCACGATAGTGTGAGATAGATCCCTGAGCAGGTGGTTGGTTGTTGTCCATTAATCCCGAAGGCTGATAATCGGCCAGTTACGCGTTTCTGCGGTTTGACGCAGACGCTCATCCGGATCTACCGCCACCGGGTGAGTAACCTGTTCCAGCAGCGGCAGGTCGTTGTAGGAATCGCTGTAAAAATAACTGCCATCCAAAGAATGTCCCTCGCTGGCCAGCCATTCGTTCAGGCGAGTCACCTTGCCACCCTGAAAGCAGGGTGTACCGATAATCTCGCCGGTATAGCGCCCATCAATGACCTGAGGATCTGTTGCCAGGATGTCATCCACGCCCAAATGTTTCGCAATCGGATGCGTGATAAAACTGTTGGTAGCGGTGATGATCAGCAGGTAATCGCCATTGTCGCGGTGATGTTGCAACAGCGTCTGTGCCTTGACCAACATCAACGGTTCAATGCAGATAGTCATAAATTCCTGGTGCAATTCCGCCAGTTCTGTTGCGGTAAAGCGAGCCAGGGGTGAGAGGGCAAAACGCTGGTAGGCATGGATATCCAGGGAGCCATCTTTGTAGGCCTGGTAGAAAAGGTCGTTCTGGCGGCGATACTCGACGGCATCAACCAATTGTTTACTTACCAGAAATTCGCCCCAACTGTGATCGCTGTCGCCGGCGATCAGGGTGTTGTCGAGGTCAAAGATAGCGAGGGTCACAGCGTACCTGAAGGGGTTGTTCGAAGTGGCGGCTAGCATAGCGATTGTGTGTAACCCACTCAACAACTATGTGCAGATTCTCACATTTTTTTAAACTGGCTGGCGAGCGTTGAGTGAATTGCTGTGTGCAACAGATTTGTGGAACAATAGGTCGCAACAGCATTACGCGAAAATCATGACCAAATAATGAAAGAGCAGTCCCACATACTGCTTGTTAGCCAGGATAATCAGCCCCGTGATAGACAACGATGGATTTCGCCCTAACGTGGGCATCATGCTTACCAACGACCGGGGCCAATTGCTCTGGGCGCGGCGTGTGGGCGGGCAGGATGCCTGGCAATTCCCGCAGGGCGGCATTAATGCCAATGAAACGCCGGAGCAGGCGCTCTACCGTGAACTTCATGAAGAAATAGGTCTCCATCCAGAAGATGTGGAGATTCTTGCCTGCACCCGTGGTTGGCTGCGTTATCGTTTGCCCAGCCGCTTGGTTCGACATAACTCTCAACCGCTCTGCGTCGGGCAAAAGCAAAAATGGTTTTTGTTGCGCCTGCGTACTGACGAAAGCCGTATTTGTCTGGAAAACGGTGGGCGGGCTGAGTTTGATGATTGGCGCTGGGTCAGTTATTGGTATCCGCTGAGCAAGGTAGTAGCGTTCAAGCGCGATGTGTATCGACGGGCATTAAAAGAATTATCCCTGGATCACAGCCAATTGGAAGATGGTGCGCTCGCTGAGAATTCATCGGTTTCCGGCGGTACACATGCTACCTTACTAAGAGCCAGATAAGCTTCTCCGGGACATGTGCAACCTGGTATCCATGAGAAGCTCCTGAATCAGGGCGATCTTCCCACGCGCTATCAGCGTGCGCAGATCACCGACAGACAACAACCAGGCAGTTCACCCCGATGTTAAATTCACTCCGCAGTATTGTTCAGGAAGTCAATGCCGCCCGCGACATGAAGACAGCGCTGGCGATTATCGTCACGCGCGTCAAACAGGCTATGGGTACGCAGGTCTGCTCCGTCTATCTCGGTAATCCCAAAGGCGATTATGTCCTTATGGCGACCGATGGCTTGAATGCTGATGCGGTAGGTAAAGTGCGTTTGCGCCCCGGCGAAGGTCTGGTCGGCCGGGTCGTCATGCGGGAGGAGCCGGTTAATCTGGAGCACGCGGAGACTCACCCGAGTTATCAATATTTTCCTGAAACCGGTGAAGAGCGTTTCGCTTCTTTTCTTGGTGTGCCGATCATTCACCACCGCAAAGTGTTGGGCGTACTCGTTGTTCAGCAGGTAGAACAGCGTCGTTTCGACGAAGGAGATGAAGCTTTTCTGGTCACCATGTCGGCCCAGCTTGCCGGGGTTATTGCCCATGCCGAAGCCACGGGCGCAATGGATATCATGGGTGACAAAGCCACCCAGGCAAAATTTATCGGTGTTTCCGGCGCACCGGGTATTGCCATTGGTGAGGCCGTGGTCATCACCCCGCCAGCGGATTTACGCTCAGTCCCTTATAAGGCTTGCACCGATGTGGACGCCGAGTTGGCGTTCTTTCAACAGTGTTTGATGGCGGTTCGTGAGGATATTAAATCCTTGGGCGAACAATTGCGCAGTCGGATCAACCGCGAAGAACAGGCGCTTTTTGATGCTTACCTGGCCATGCTGGATGATGCTTCACTGGGCAGCGAAGTTTCGGAGCGCATCCGGCGTGGTACTAACGCGTCCTATGCGTGGAGCGAGGTTATCCTCGAACACGAAAACACCTTCAACAGTATGAATGATCCCTACTTGCGCGAGCGGGCCACGGATCTGCGCGACCTGGGTCGGCGAGTGCTGGCTTACCTACAGGAATCCAACCAGAAGTGCCGGGTATATCCCGACAAAACCATCCTCATCGGTGAGGAGTTGACGGCTTCCATGTTGGGTGAAATTCCCAAGGAAAAGCTGGCCGGTCTGGTGTCGGTGCTCGGCTCCAGCAACTCGCACGTCGCCATCCTGGCGCGCGCCATGGATATTCCTACGGTAATGGGCGCTGTGGATTTACCTTACACCCAGATGGACCAACGCTCGGTCATTGTTGATGGCTATAAAGGCACAGTCTACAGTGATCCCGGTCCCCAGCTACGCAAGCATTACAAAGCGATCTTCCTGGAAGAGCAGGAGCTGGTTAAGGGGCTGGAGGCGCTCAAGGACTTACCTTGTGAGACGCTGGATCATTATCGCTTACCGCTGTGGGTCAATACGGGTCTGATGACCGACGTCGTCCGCTCCCTGGAGCGGGGTGCCGAAGGTGTGGGGCTGTACCGGACCGAAGTGCCTTTTCTGTTGCGCGACCGTTTTCCCAGCGAGGAAGAGCAGCGGGCAATTTACCGCGAGCAGTTGGAGGCCTTTGCCCCCCATACCGTCACCATGCGCACCCTGGATATCGGCGGCGACAAGGCGTTGCCTTACTTTCCTATTGAAGAGGACAACCCCTTCCTGGGTTGGCGCGGCATTCGTGTCACGCTTGATCACCCGGAGATTTTCCTGGCGCAATTGCGCGCGATGATCAAAGCCAGTGAGGGGTTGGATAACCTGCGTATCTTGCTGCCGATGATCACCAGCGTAGCAGAGCTGGAGTCTTCAAAATTATTAATCCATCGCGTATTCAATGAGCTGCTGGAAGAAGGCTTCAAGGTCAAGATGCCGCATATCGGTGTGATGATCGAAGTCCCGGCAGCGGTTTACCAGGTGCGTGAATTATCGACGCGTGTGGATTTCCTGTCCGTCGGCAGTAACGACCTTACACAATACCTGCTTGCCGTCGATCGCAATAACGCGCGCGTAGCCGACCTCTATCAGGCGTTTCATCCGGCTGTATTGCGGGCATTGCAGCATATTGTTACGGAAGGGCATGCTGAGCGCGTCAGTGTCGGCATTTGCGGTGAGCTGGCCGGTGACCCTGGCGCTGCCATTCTGTTGATGGCTATGGGTTACGATGTGCTTTCCATGAACGCAACGAATTTGCCCAAGGTGAAATCAGTGATTCGCAGCATAACCCTGAAGCAAGCCAAAGCCTTGCTGGCTGAGGTTATGACGATGGTGAATGCCGAGCAGATTCGTCAGCGTCTGGATCAGGCGTTGAAAGAAGCGGGCGTTACGCGTTTGATCAGGCCCGCTGCGCAGGATTAGCTTTTCTACGCTCAGCAAAACCTTTGCATGACTTAACTGCCACCTCAGGGGGTGACTGAGCGATCAATGGTGTTATGATTGCCCGCGTTCTTGATCCCACAGGCTATTTTTCCACTATGTTGACCTACCCCGAGATCGATCCCGTCGCACTGGCTATTGGTCCCCTCAAAATTCACTGGTATGGCGTGATGTATCTGCTGGCGTTTGCCAGCGCATGGCTGCTTGCCACGCATCGAGCCAAAGCCCCCAATGCGCTGATCAATAAGGCGCAGGTAGAAAATCTGATTACCTACGGCGCATTTGGCGTGATTATCGGTGGCCGGGTGGGATATGTCGTGCTCTACCAGTTTGAGACCTGGATGAACGATCCGCTGTGGTTGTTTCGTGTCTGGGAAGGCGGCATGTCATTCCACGGTGGGCTTATCGGCGTCATTGTGGCCATGCTGATCTACGCTCACCGCATCCATAAGCCCTATCTAGCCCTGATGGATTTTATTGCTCCTGTTGTTCCTCTGGGGCTTGGCTTTGGGCGTCTGGGGAATTTCATCGGGCAGGAGTTGTGGGGTCGGGTGACCGATAGCCGGTGGGGAATGATCTTCCCGCGCGACCCGTCCGGTTTGCCACGGCATCCTTCGCAGTTATATCAGGCCGCTCTGGAAGGTCTGGTGTTATTTATTATCCTGTTCTGGTTCTCACGTAAACCGCGCCCGCGTGGTGCTGTGTGTGGTCTTTTCCTGGTTTTTTATGCCGCATTCCGCTTCCTGGTGGAGTTTGTGCGAGAGCCAGACAGTCATATCGGTTTCGACTTGCTGGGTTGGATGACTCGCGGACAATTATTGTCAATTCCTCTGTTTTTCCTCGGTATCGGTTTAATGATCTATGCCTATTGGCCAAGCAAAACCCCGGATGCAGTTGGCGTCAGCAAAAAATGAGCGAATGTTGAGAGAGTCATATAAATGAAACAATACCTTGACCTGATGCGCGATGTAGTGGAAAACGGTATTCAGCGAGGCGATCGCACCGGTACCGGAACCCGCTCAGTCTTTGGTCGGCAGCTCAGGTTTGATCTTAAGCAAGGTTTTCCGCTGGTAACTACCAAGACGGTTCATCTTAAAAGCGTGATTGTTGAATTGCTGTGGTTTTTGCAGGGGCGCACAGATGTGGGCTGGCTGCAGGAGCGAGGCTGTAGCATCTGGAATGAATGGGCGACCGCCGAAGGTGAGCTGGGGCCGGTATATGGCAAACAGTGGCGCAGCTGGGCCTGTCCGGATGGCAGTACGATCGATCAGATTTCCCAGGTTATCGAACAAATCAAAACCCGTCCGACATCGCGTCGACTGATTGTAAGTGCCTGGAACCCGGCTGATCTGCCCGATGAGTCCCTGAGTCCACAACAGAATGTTGAGCAGGGGCGTATGGCGTTAGCTGCCTGCCATACGTTGTTTCAGTTTTATGTGGCCGAAGGAAAATTGTCGTGTCAGCTCTATCAGCGCAGTGCAGACCTCTTTTTAGGGGTACCTTTCAACATTGCCAGTTATGCGCTGCTAACGCATATGATTGCGCAGCAGTGTGGGTTGGGTGTGGGCGATTTTGTGCACACCTTCGGCGATTGTCATTTGTATAACAACCACATAACGGACGAAATTGTGTACGAACAATTGAACCGCGCGCCAAAAAAATTGCCCAAGCTCATCATCAAGCGCCATCCGGGCAGTATTTTTGATTATCAACTGGAAGACTTTGAATTTGCCGGTTATGAACCCCATCCGCGAATTGTTGCGCCGATTGCAATCTAATTAAGCGCAAACAACTGGAGTACAACCCTGGTGAAACTAGCCCTGATTGTCGCTGCTGCGGCCAATAACGTTATTGGTTGTGAAAATCGTTTGCCATGGCATCTGCCGGAAGATCTGAAGTACTTCAAGGCAACGACGATGGGCAAGCCCATTATTATGGGGCGGAAGACATACGACTCCATCGGTAGAGCTTTACCGGGGCGGACTAATATCGTGATCACTCGCCAGCAGGATTGGCAAGCTGAGGGTGTGCTGGTGGCCCACGACCTTGATCAGGCTATCGAGTTGGCTGAGGGTGTAGTTACCAGCGCTGATGAGGGGATAGATGAGGCGCTGGTCATTGGTGGAGCCGAAATTTACCGAGCTAGCATAAAGCGTGCCCAGAAAATTTATTTGACACGAATTAAAAAAAATTTTCCCGGGGATGCATATTTCCCGGAATTATCTCCGCAGGAGTGGTTAAAAGTATCTGCCATAGAGGGTGACGCTCAATCCTCAGAGCCGCATAGTTTTTGGGTGCTGGAGCGAGTTGGTCAATAAGTAACCTCTAATAACCTTTGGTTCTTATAATCGAGGTGAAAAATGCGCCAAATGGCGTAATTTTTAGCTAAATGTTACTTATTGTTGGTTTTGAAATATGTCACTGTTACCGCAGTGATACTTAAGTACACACGTAGAAAGCCTTTTGGATAAAACATTGAATGTGGGCGAAAGCTCTTATTACAATGCGGCGTTCTTAATTGCCTCGCTTTCGAGGCTACGTGGATAACGCGTCTGTGGCACTTCCGTTACTGTCGCAAACTCACTTGATGAAGCACCCGAGTTGGGGGGAATATGAAAAAACAGCGATTGAAAGCCGTGGTTTTATCCACCGTGCTTTCTGCCGGCGCGCTAATGGGTAGCGTTGCTCAGGCAGATCAAACCCTGGATGCAGTTCTCCAGGTAGGTCAAACCAAGACGACCTTGGCACAAGAATCACAAAAACGTATTGATCGACTGGCTCAGGAAACTGATGACCTTACCCAAGAATTCAAAGCGGTCAGCAAAGAAATCGAAGGTCTGCGCGTTTACAATGCCCAGTTGGAAAAACAAGTTGCTGCCCAGCTGCAAGTTATCAAAGATCTCGATGCTTCTATCGAACAGGTCACTGTGGTTGAGCGCCAGATTCAACCGCTGATCATGCGTATGCTGGATGCTTTGGAACAGTTTATTGCATTGGATAAACCTTTCCTTTTGGAAGAGCGTCAAAACCGCATTCAAATGCTGCGTGACAATCAGGATCGTGCTGATATCTCCGTTTCCGAAAAATTCCGCCAGGTACTCGAAGCCTACAAAATCGAATCCGATTACGGTCGCTTCCTGAATGAGTACAAAGCAACCCTTAACGTCGGTGGTCAGGATCGTGAAGTGAACATTCTTCAGGTCGGCCGTGTCTCGCTTATGTATCAAACTACTGATACCGAGCTGTCCGGTGCTTGGGATGCGGGTCAGAACGCATGGGTTGAATTGGATGACTCATACCGTTCTCTCATTCTCAAAGGTTTGCGTATCGCACGTAAACAAGCCTCTCCAGACATCTTAACCGTACCTGTTCAAGCTCCGGAGGCAGCACAATGAAGATGAAGTTTGTAAAAAGCTGCATGGCTCTCGTGGCCGCAGGTTTGCTGAGCAGCAGTTTTGCCCTGGCGCAGCAGGCTGACAAGGCTGCAACGCTGGACCAACTGTTGGATATGGTAAAAAAATCCCAGATCGCTGAGTCTGCCGAACACCGTCAGCGTGAAGCCGAGTTTTCGCGCAACAAAGCCAACCAGGCTAATTTGCTGGCCCAGGCTAAAGCGACTCGCCAGGCTGAAGAGACCCGCTCAGAGCGTTTGGAAAAAGTTCACTCTGACCAGGAGTTGCAAGTTACCGCTAAAAGAACCCAGTTCAATGAACGTCTTGGTTCAATGCGCGAACTGTTTGGTCACTTGACTTCAACTGCCGGTGATTTGCGTGTAGCTACCGAAAGTTCTTTGGTAAGTGCTCAATACCCGAATCGTGGTGACTTCCTTGAAGACCTGATCGACAAAATGAACAGCAACACCAAGTTGCCTACCATCGCTGAGATTGAGCGTCTGTGGTATGAAGTTCAGCGTGAGATGGTTGAAGGTGGCCGTGTCAGCAAATTCAATGGTGTTGTTATTAAGCCTAATGGTGACAGAGCTGAGCAGGAAATCGTACGTATTGGCGTATGGAATCTGGTCTCTAACGGTCAGTACCTGAGCTTTGAAGGTGGCAAAATTTCCGAATTGCCACGTCAGCCCGACGGGTTTTCTTCAGGCGCTTCCGCGTTGCAAGAATCTACGTCTGGTTTGACTGGTGTAGGTATTGATCCTACTGGCCCAACTGGCGGTTCCCTACTTGCTGCACTGATCAACAAAGAAACGCTTGTTGAGCAATGGCATCACGGTGGTTTGGTTGGTTATGTGATCACCGGTGTGGGTATTTTCGGTGTATTGCTTGGCTTGTGGCGTATTCTGGTGTTGTTCGGTGTTAGTGCAAAAGTTAGTGCGCAGCTTAAGTCGAGCAAACCAAACCCGAACAATCCATTGGGTCGTGTGCTCAAAGTGGCTGAGGACAACCCTAAAGCTGACAATGAAACGCTGGAGTTGAAGCTTGAAGAAGCTGTGCTGAAAGAGCGTCCTGCTATCGAAAGTGGCTTGGCTATTTTGAAGATCATTGCAGCCGTCGCTCCGTTGTTGGGTCTGTTGGGTACCGTAACCGGTATGATCGAAACCTTCCAGGCTATCACCATCTTCGGTGCGGGTGACCCTAAAAATATGGCGGGCGGTATTTCTGCTGCGCTGGTTACAACGGTACAAGGTCTGGTTGTTGCAATTCCTGTGGTCCTGATGCACACCCTGGTTAACGGTCGCGCCAAGCGTATCGTTCATGTCCTGGAAGAGCAGACTGCAGGTATCATCGCCGAAAACGCTGAACGCAAGTAGGAGATAACTCATGCAGGCATTAATGGACGCATTTGCAGCCATTGGAGCCTTTATGGATCAGGGCGGCCCTTTGATGTATTGGATCGCCGCCCTCACCTTTGTAATGTGGACGTTGGCTTTTGAGCGCGTCTGGTATTTCAAAGGGAATCTGAAAGGTGACGTACAACGATCTCTGGATGCTTGGGAGGCGCGTAAAGAGCGCAAGTCCTGGAATGCACACAGAATTCGTGAGGCTATGATTTCGCGCATGTCCGACAAGATCCAGCAGAACATGGACATGATTGCAACATTGATTGCAGTTTGTCCTCTGATGGGGTTGCTCGGTACGGTGACCGGTATGATCGAAGTGTTTGGCGTGTTGGCTACCACGGGTGGTGGTGACGCTAAACAAATGGCTGGTGGTGTGTCGAGAGCAACTATCCCTACCATGGCGGGTATGGTTGCTGCGCTGTCCGGTTTGTTTATCAATACCTATTTGACCCGTATTGCAGAGCGCGAAAATCAACTGTTTGCCGACCACCTGACGATGGATCACTAAGGTTCATGTGCTAAAGAATTAACCGAAGAGATTTCTCATGGCCAGAAATAGTGCAAAACCCGAAGAAGAAGCGCAGGCGATTGACCTGACGCCCATGCTTGACGTGGTCTTCATTATGTTGATTTTCTTCATTGTTACGGCAACTTTCATTAAAGAAGCTGGTATCGAAGTAAATCGTCCTGAAGCGACCACAGCGGATGAGAAAAAACGTGCCAGTATCTTGATTGCTGTCAGCAATAACAATGAAATCTGGATTGATAAGAACCGTGTTGATCCGCGCGGTGTTCGTCAGGCTATTGAACGCCTATTGGCTGAAAATCCCAAAGGAACTGTGGTAATCCAGTCTGATAGTGAAGCCAGTATCGAGCTGTTAGTTGATATCACCACGGCTGCACGTGAAGCAGGCGTGAATGATGTCGCTGTCTCAACTGAAAAGAAATAGGCCGCTATGAACATTGCAAGAGTAGGTATAGCTGGAGGCTTGGGGGTGGTTGCCACCTTCTTGCTTCTGTTTTTGATGCATTCGTTGATCAACAAAGATCTTGGTGAAGCTCCAGAAGAGAAAGAGACCAAGATTGCCGATGTTCAGATGCCAAAAACCGAGATCGAGACACGCTACGAAGAGGCTAAGCCGGAAAAACCGGAAGAGCCTCAAACTCCTCCGCCCGATATCCCCGAGCCGGAATTTGATGCGCCTGATGCGAATCTTGATGGCCTTAATATGGAAGCGCCAACCTTCGATACTGATATTGCCATGAACATTGGTGGCTTTAGTGGTGACGGTGAATATCTGCCTATCGTGAAGGTTGCTCCAGAGTACCCCAGTAATGCTGCATCACGCGGTATTGAAGGTTTCTGTACTGTGGAATTTACCGTTACGGCTAATGGATCTACCAAAGACGTGGTTGCTATTGATTGCACGACTAAAGATGGTAAACCAACGTCTGTATTCAACCGGGCATCAATTCGCGCTGCGGAAAGATTCAAATATCGTCCGAAGGTAGTTGATGGTGTACCGATTGAAGTTCCGGGCGTCCGCAACAGATTCGTGTACGAGTTGGCAAAGTAAGAGAGGTGTGAATATGAAATCGTTTAAGTCGATCGTTTCAACAGCTCTTAATAAGACGTTGCTGGCAAGTGTGTTGGCGATAACGCCGGGTGTTGTAACACTTGTTGCAACGTCAGTTGCTCCGAGCCAGACATTAATTAAATTTGATGTTGTTGAAGCGCAAGTAAAGGCTAAGAACAAGCAATTTGAACCGCGTCGTTTGCCTGGTGTAAGCCAGGACTTTGCGAAGGGACTGACGGAAGTTGGTAACCTGCTGCAGCCGCCAGAACCTGAAGATGGCAGCAAGCCGCCGGCGCCAAACCCGCGTAAAGCCCTTGAGGTTTTGAATGGTCTTGCCAGAAATAAAGACAAGCTAAACCCATATGAACAAGCGCAGCTTTATCAATTCTTTGCCTATGCCTATTACGGTATGGAAGATTATAAAAGAGCGCGTGAGCAGTTCGAGTTGGTGTTGCGCCAGGTGCCTAACATTCCGGTTAGTCTTGAGGCTTCAACCACGCTGACTGTGGCGCAGCTTTATGGTAACGAGGAAAATTACCGTAAATCCCTGGATATGATGTTGAAATGGACTGATTACGTTAGCGAAATCAAACCGGAACAACACTATCTCTTTGGCACGCTCTACTATCAGTTGGAAGATAGCAAGAATGCTTTGCTAAACATCAATGAAGCTGTGCGGGCACAGGAAGCGGCGGGCAAGGTTCCCCAAGAGTCATGGTATGGTTTGCAGCGTGGTTTGTACTTCGAGAAAGAGGACTACAAAAACGGTGTAGTTGTACTGGAGAAATTGGTACGCCATTACCCCAAAGCCTCTTATTGGCGTCAGTTGGCGCAGGTTTACGGCATTCTGGAGCGTGATAAACAAAAGTTATCAGCACTCGAAACAGCTTATTTAATGGGTGGTGTGACTGGCGAGAAAGATTTAGTCATTCTTGCATCATATTTCCTTGAAGCTGAAGTGCCTTATAAAGCAGCTAAAGTGCTTGATAAAGGTATCAATAAGGATAAATCCATTGAACCCACCGCTAAAAATCTTGAGTTGTTAGCTAACTCATGGCGTGCGGCGGCGGAATACGATAAATCCCTTGTTGAAATGGAAAAGGCGGCAAGAAAATCGGATGACGGTAATCTGCTTCATACTTTAGCCACACTCTATAGCCTCAACGACCGCTTTGAAGATGCTATTGAAGCGGGTAATGCAGCGCTGAAGAAAGGCAAGCTGAAGCGCAGAGACCAGGCATTACTTGCAATTGGTAATGCTGAGCTGAGCCTGGGTAAGTTTGATGCTGCAATTAAATCCTTCAGGGAAGCAGCGAAAGATGAGCGGAGTAATAGCTTGGCTAAGCAATATATTACTTTTGCAGAGAGAGAAAAAGCGCGTGTCGCTTCTCTGAAGCAAGGCTAAGCATTTGTAAGTTGGTCCCATTAGTTCCAATAAAAAAGCCAGCATCTGCTGGCTTTTTTATTGGAGTGCGAGATCAAAATGATTGAGTAATGTTAACTGTCCGCCGTTTTGCCGAAGCAGGACGACGGACCAAAAACTCAGTTATCCAATAATGTTAAATCTCTGACCGCACCTTTGTCGGCGCTGGTCGCTAACATGGCGTAGGCTTTGAGTGATGCGCTGACTTTGCGCGGTCTGATTTCAGTTGGTTTCCATGCTTGTGGTCCTTTGGATTCCATTTCCTGGCGCCGCCGAGTTAGCTCTTCATCACTCAGGATGACGTCGATGCTGCGATTGGGGATGTCGATTCGAATAATGTCACCATTCTGAATCAAGGCAATATTGCCCCCGCCTGCTGCTTCCGGAGATACATGGCCGATAGAAAGGCCTGAGGTGCCACCGGAAAAACGTCCATCGGTTAACAGAGCGCATGATTTGCCTAGACCTTTGGATTTAAGGTAACTGGTGGGATATAACATTTCCTGCATACCTGGCCCGCCACGAGGCCCTTCATAGCGGATAACTACGACGTCCCCTGCTTTCACTTTTCCGCTGAGAATGTGCTCAACAGCCTGGTCCTGGCTTTCGATCACATGAGCGGGGCCCTCAAAAACCCAGCAGCTCTCATCGACGCCTGAGGTTTTCACCACACAACCATCAATGGCGATATTTCCACGCAGTACCGCCAATCCGCCTTCTTTGGTATAGGCATTTTCCATTGAGCGAATGCATCCTTCCTGCCGGTCTATATCAAGTGTTGGCCAGCGTGTTGACTGGCTGAAGGCGACCTGGGTAGGAATACCTGCGGGACCCGCTTTATAAAAATTCTTAACGTCACTGGACTCCGTTACCATGATGTCCCATTGATCCAATGCTTCTTGCATTGTCTTGCTGTGTACCGTGGGTTCCTGGTTGTGCAACAGCCCTGCGCGATTCAGTTCTGCCAGGATGCCAAAGACACCGCCCGCACGGTGAACGTCTTCCATGTGATATTTTGGGGTGTTCGGTGCGACCTTACAAAGTTGGGGAATCTTGCGAGACAGGCGATCAATGTCCGTCATGGTGAAGGGCACGTCGCCTTCCTGAGCCGCAGCTAATAAATGCAGGATGGTATTGGTCGAGCCGCCCATGGCGATATCCAGAGCCATCGCATTTTCAAAAGCCGCAAAACTGGCAATAGAGCGAGGCAGTACACTTTCATCATCCTGCTCGTAATAACGTTTGGTGATCTCAACAATCCGGCGACCCGCTTCAAGAAAAAGCCTTTCGCGGTCCGAGTGAGTGGCCAGCACCGAACCATTGCCGGGCAAGGAAAGACCCAGCGCCTCGGTAAGGCAATTCATAGAGTTGGCGGTAAACATCCCCGAACAAGAGCCGCAGGTAGGGCAAGCGGAGCGTTCGTAAGCATCGACTTTTTCGTCCGAGGCGCTGTCATCGGTGCCGATGATGATGGCATCGACCAGATCCAGCTTATGGTCAGCGAGCTTGGTTTTCCCCGCTTCCATGGGGCCACCAGATACAAAAACTACGGGGATATTCAGGCGCATAGCCGCCATCAACATGCCGGGGGTAATCTTGTCGCAGTTTGAGATACAAACCAGCGCGTCGGCACAGTGGGCATTAACCATGTATTCCACTGAGTCAGCGATGATGTCGCGAGAAGGCAAGCTGTAAAGCATTCCATCGTGGCCCATCGCAATCCCATCATCCACCGCAATGGTATTAAATTCTTTGGCTACCCCGCCCGCTTTTTCCACTTCGCGCGCAACCAGCTGGCCCAGATCTTTGAGGTGCACGTGGCCGGGTACAAATTGGGTAAATGAGTTGGCAATGGCAATAATAGGCTTATCAAAGTCGCCGTCTTTCATGCCGGTTGCACGCCATAGCGCGCGGGCACCAGCCATATTGCGGCCGGCGGTAGTGGTCTTGGAGCGATAAACAGGCATAGCCAACCTCGGTAGAAGCAATTTTTCAGAGTAGTAAAAAGTGGCCAATCATAGCAGAAAAGCCCGCCGATGGCCTGCCAGGCATGAAGCTGGCGTGGTGCTTCCAAGGTGGGCGTTGCTTGGTTAAAGCAGATTCTTTACAAAGATTTTGGAGTTGCGCTGATAGTTATACAAACTCTGGCGGGCCATGGGTAAATCACTAAGGTTACCTTGTGCAAAGCCCTGTTCGATAAACCAGTGAGCAGTCTGGGTCGTCAGCAAAAAGAGTTGCTTGATGTGTTGTTTGCGAGCTTGCTTCTCCATGTGCTCCATCAGAATGGCGGCACGTCCACCCTTGCGATAATCAGGATGCGTCGCTACGCAGGCGAGTTCTGCCATATCGCCATAAGGATAGAGTGCCGCGCAGGCGATGATGGTGCCGTCCTTCTCCATGACACTGAATTTGTTGATCTCCGTCTCCAGGACTTCGCGGGACCGCCGGACCAGAATGCCGTCATTTTCCATAGGGGTAATCAGTTCGATGATGCCACCTACATCGTCGATAGTCGCCGTACGCAGCTGTTCATATTGACCGGAATACACCATGGTCCCCAAGCCATCCCGGGTGAAGAGCTCAGTCAATAATGCGCCGTCAGTGGCATAACTGACTAATTGCGCGCGCGCTACGCCCTGCAAGCAAGTCAGGTAACAAGCGCTGAGTGCCTGACGCAGATCGGGATGAATCGTTTGGCTTTCCGCCTCCAGAAATTCTTTGCACTCCTGCAAGGATAGCTGCCGTACAAGCTCACCCTCGCTGTTGATGACACCGTCTCCGTCGATGAAGGCAATCAATTTGTCGGCCTTGATTGCGGTGGCGACATGGGTCGCTACATCGCTGAAGGACAGGTTAAATACTTCGCCTGTGGGCGAATAGCCCAGGGGCGATAGCAATGCAATAGCGCCGGAATCAAGGGCTGTCTGCAGGGGCTTGGTATTCACCTTGCGCACCTTGCCTGTATGCTGCAGGTCAACACCGTCAATCACCCCGTGAGGCATGGCAACGGCAAAATTGCCGCTTAATACCTGCATGTGCGCGCCATGCATGGGGGAATTGGGGAGTCCCGTGGACAGCATCGCTTCCATCGTGATCCGGGCTTCTCCAATGGCCTGAATAACACAGTTCAAGCTTGCCCCATCAGTGATACGCAAGTTGTGATGGAACTGGCTTTGGGTGCCGGCCGATTGCAAGCGCGTGTCTATTTGTGGCCGTGCGCCATGCACCACCACGAGACGCACGCCGAGGCTATTAAGCAGGGCAATATCGTGGATGATGTTACTGAAATTGTCATGCTTGAGGGCTTCGCCGGGGAGCATCAATACAAAGGTTTTTCCCCGATGCTTATTGATGTAAGGCGAGGAGTGGCGAAACCATTTGACGTAATCCTGAGTATTAGTCGGCACGATCTTTTCTCTTCCAATAACAAAGTAATGCAAGCTTAGCGGTAAACCTCGACAAACAGAAGACGGCAGCAGTACTCGGTCTATTCAAGGCAAAATTTCTGTATCAAGCCACGAATAATAGCGGTTGCCGGTTCAATTTGCCGTGTGTCAATAAATTCATCCGGCTGGTGTGCCTGATTGATCGAGCCAGGTCCGAGTACCACCGTTTGCATACCCAGCTGTTGCATAAACGGCGCTTCAGTTGCAAACGCCACGCTTTCGCTGCGATTACCCGTGAGCGCTTCGCAGGTTTGGATTAGCGCAGAATGTTCATCTTCAGCAAAAGCATCCACGCCTTCAAACAGGGAAGACAAAATAATATCCGTGCCGGTTGCCTGGGCGATAGGACTCAATCGTTGCTGAATAATGCTGCGCATTTCATCATTATCCATGCCGGGCAATAACCGCAGATCAAAATGTAATTCGCATTCAGCACAAATGCGGTTTGCGCCGTCGCCACCGTGTATGCAGCCCAGATTCAGAGTCGGGACAGCTACAGCAAAACCGGGATTGCGATAACGTGATTGTAATTCAGCGCGCAAAGCTATCAATTCATTCATAACCTGATTCATGCAATCAAGTGCACTCCTGCCCAGGGCCGGATTGGAAGAGTGGCCGCTGCGACCTTGTACGCGAACTGCCTCCATCATGATGCCTTTATGCATGCGCACCGGAACCAATTCCGTCGGTTCGCCGATAACAGCATAGCGCCCTTTGGGTGTGCCACTTGCGGCCAGCGCGCGCGCGCCGCTCATACTGCTCTCTTCATCGGCAGTGGCAAGAATAATCACGGGGTGTTTCAGTGGCATTTTTAAGAATGGTTTTATTGCTTCAATGACAACAGGGAAAAATCCTTTCATGTCTGTGGCGCCCAAGCCAAAAAGCTTGCCATCTTTCTCGGTTAATTTAAATGGATCACTCTGCCAGCGATGCGTGTCGTAGGGTACGGTATCGCTGTGCCCGGCCAAAACTAATCCACCGTCACCCTCTCCGAGGGTGGCAATTAAATTTGCTTTGCCCTGCTGTTTCAACGGCATAATTCGGGTGCGCAATCCCATTTCATCCAGCCAGGTCGCCAGCAGTTCGATAACCGGCAAGTTTGGCATGTCCCATTCGGGCACAGCGCAACTCACCGATGGAATGGCGACCAGTTGTTGTAATTGCTGTTGGTATTGTTTGGCATTAAAAGTCATAACTAATCAACATTGTATAGTAGAGGATGTCATGGTTTGCGCGAGTTCTTATCATACTCCAGATAGACAATCACATGGCTATCAATATCCGCTTTCGCCAGTAGGTTCGGTCGGTGGACGCAATTTGGCATTAACGATATGCTTCGATGCAATGTCATGCATGTTGGAGAGCAGACTTGAACGAACGTGTTAATAAGATTGTTATTGTGGGCGGTGGCACGGCGGGTTGGATGGCCGCTGCGAGTCTGGCACGTTTCTTTGACGGAAAACCTTCCCATATTGTTTTGATTGAGTCAGAGCAGATTGGTACCGTGGGCGTGGGCGAAGCAACTATACCAGGCATCCGTGCGTTTAATCTTTCATTGGGTATTGATGAAATTGATTTTATCAGGAAGACCAACGCCACCTTCAAATTGGGTATTGAATTTCGTAACTGGTATCAGAATAACACCACTTTTTTTCATCCATTTGCGGCTTATGGTTTGCCACTACATGGTGTGGAGTTTCATCATTACATTGCGCGCATGCGTGCCGCAGGCGAAACCGTTGATATAGCAGATTACAGCTTTCCTATTCAGTTGGCCCGGCGAGGACATTTTGCCCAGCCCCACGAAAAGCCACCCACCCCGCTGGCCGATTATGGTTACGCGTATCACTTTGATGCAGCACTTTATGCTTCTTATTTGCGAGACTACGCCATGGCACGTGGTGTCGTGCGTATAGAGGGCAAGATTGCCTCAGTCAAGTTACATCCGGATGATGGATTTATTGAGTCGGTGATCATGGACAATAATGCAGAAATCGCAGGGCAACTTTTTATTGATTGCTCCGGGTTTCGCGGATTACTGATTGAAGAAGCGCTTCATACGGGCTATGACGATTGGCGTTGTTGGTTGCCCTGTGATCGTGCCGTCGCCGTGCAAAGTCAGTTGACCGGAGAGCCTACACCCTATACGCGCACCACCGCCCACGAAGCCGGTTGGCAATGGCGAATTCCGTTGCAACATCGCACAGGTAATGGTTATGTTTATGCCAGCCGCTTTATTAGCGATGAGCAAGCCAGGCAGACATTGCTGACACATCTTGACGGCGAACCGATAAAACAGCCGCGTCAGTTTGATTTTGTTACTGGGCGACGAAAAAAAATCTGGAACAAAAATTGTTTTGCACTGGGGCTCGCTTCCGGTTTTCTTGAGCCATTGGAATCTACCAGTATTTCATTGATTCAAACCGGCATTAGCAAGCTTTTGCAATTCTTCCCGGATGTCAGCTTCAACGCGCACGATATGGCAGAAGTTAATCGTCTGCATCATCACGAATTCGAGCGTATACGTGATTTTCTTATTCTTCATTACAAAGCCACGACGCGTAGCGATACCGCATTTTGGCGCTTTTGCCAGGAAATGCCAGTGCCGGATTCGCTCGCCCATAAGATGCAGGTTTATGAAAGCCGCGGACATCTGGTGATGTATGACCCGGAAGCTTTCGAAAAAGAAAGCTGGGTGACCATGTACATGGGCTTTCACCGATATGCCGAGCGTTATGATGAGCGCGCGGATAACATCAATCTGGATGAATTAAAAAATCAATTGGCCAAGATGCGGCAGATGATTCAAATCGCCGCCGACCAGGCAATGCGCCACGGCGATTTTATTGCCCGCCATTGTGCAGCAGAATGATTTATGCGTTAACTGAGCAGTTGGCCGCAATGAACTCTTTATGTGTCGGCACGGAATTCACGGCGCGCTGAATCGATTTACGCATCTCCGCCAGACTTTGCTTAAGATAATTTTCGTCCAGTTGATCTACACGGCTGTTGTAAGTCTGTGGCAATATCCCAAATCCGTGGTAAATGGCGAGCCAACTGGGCGGGCCAAATATTTCTATTGGGTAACGAATCAATTCGCCTCGGGTAACAAATGCATCAATTTTGTTTTGCAATGGTTCCGGGACGGCGGTTGTGCGACATTGATCCCACAGTGGCTCGCCGTGTCGTTGATTGGCTTTATAATGCAGGATAATAAAATCTCTCACACGCTCATACTCCTGGGCAGTCAGATGATTAAATTCATCAACTGCAGCCTGGGTATAGTAAGGGTACGGAAAACTGTGGCGAATTTTTTCGATGGCGGTTTCTACCAAGGCAATGCTGGTGGATTCCAGCGGTTCCAGAAAACCACTGGCTAAGCCAACCGCAATACAGTTTTTATTCCATGCCTGTTTGCGCCTGCCGGCAGTAAAACTGAAACGACGCGGCTCATGCAATAAATGACCGTCAATGTTTTTCTTCAGAATCGCAATGGCCTCATCCTCAGTCATATAACGACTGCAATAAACATGACCATTTCCCTGACGATGCTGCAGTGGAATTCGCCATTGCCATCCGGCTTCGTGGGCCTGACTTATGGTGTATGGTGGCGGATCACCTGCCAACTCACTTTGCACGGCTACGGCGCTGTCGCATAACAGCCACTCGCTCCAGTCTTCATAACCGGTTTTAAATGTTTGTTCGATCAGCAGCGCGCGAAAACCGGAACAGTCTATAAATAAATCGCCGTTAACTTCATCACCATTCTCCAGCATTAACGATGCTAAAGAGCCATCAATAGAATCCTGTCGCACCTCATGGATGCGTGCATCAATACGCTTTACACCTTGTTGCTCAGCATATTCACGCATCAATTTGGCAAACAGTGATGCATCGAAATGTAATGCCCAGTCGAATACCGATAACTCAGACGGTGGGTTAGGTGAGGGTTCGATAAATTTATGGTGCTCCGCCAACTGTACGCCCAAGGAATATTCCGGCAATTCACCAGCGCCTTCGCCGTGTTCGCGCAACTTCATCCAGTAGTGATGAAAATCCACGCCGTTGGCACGTTGTCCGTAAAGACCAAAAGGATGGATAAACTGGCTCCCCGTGCTATGCCAGTCGCGAAACTGAATGCCGAGCTTGCAGGTGGCGCGCGTGGCTCGCATAACATCAAGATCCTTCATGCCCAGCTCAGCGTAAAAGCGCCGCAATGTCGGTATAGTCGCTTCGCCGACACCCACAGTGCCTATCTCTGATGACTCCACCAATGTGATGGCAACCGAGGTTTTACGAAAGTGTTTGCTCAGGCTGGCAGCCGTCATCCAACCAGCAGTGCCGCCACCAACAATAATGATTTTGCTTACAGGTTTTTTCTGCACAGGAAAACCTTTGAATAAAATGATCAATTCTTATTAATCGTTATCTCAAAAAACAAAAACCGCCGCAGTTGTCTTTCCACAAGCTACGACGGTTCCTGTTGTATCAAAGAGTGCGGTTATTGAAAAGCACTCATTTATTACAAGGTTACTAGAAGTTTACGCGAGCTCCCAATGCCCATCGTGCTTCATAGATGTTTTGGAAAGCTTTTTGGTCTTCAAACTCCAGATAGGTTTGTTGGAATTCCTCGGTAATGTTGGAACCATTTATATAAAGATCGACATTATCGGTTACGGTCCAGGTAACGTTCATATCCAGTTGGCCATAGTCATCTTGATAAAGGCTTTGCATGCCTGTTGCTGGGCTGCCGGCAGTGATCAGGCGTGGTGAGCGGAAGTTGTAAGCCAGTCTTGCAGACAGAAATTCGTTTTCGAACCAGCCGACTACGTTGTATGTATCTTCTGAGTTGTTAACGAAAGGCAATTCCTCGCCTCCTAATCCCGCAGCATCCTGAGAACTGTCGGAGAAGGTGTAGTTAACATCAAAACCGAAGTTTGAAATAAACCCATCGGCAAAATCACTAAAAGCTACTTTAGCGGCGAGTTCGACACCTTCTACCTTACCACCAGTGCCTTGAACTGGCGCCGTAAATGGCCAGGGGCCACGATTGATGCCGTCGGTATCCGGCTCATCCAGATAGATCGTGCCAGTTTGTACGAAACTTTCAATATCAATATGGAAAATCGCCGCGCTCAGAGCAGATGCATTGCCCACATACCATTCAGCCGACAGGTCGATATTATCAGCACGAGTTGGATCGAGATCGGGGTTGCCTGATAAGGAGCCGCTGCTGACGCGCATGCAGTTACAATCTTCATTGAAAACCCGACCTACCGATTTGGCACCACCCCAATCAAGAAGGTTTAATGGCTGCATGGTTTTTCCATAACCGAAGCGGATTTTTACGTCATCCGTAACGTCGTAAGCAAGGTTTAGACTTGGCAACACATCTGTATAGCTGCGCTGGGTTACTTCATCTCCAGCATCATAGTTTACACCTGAGTGAGGTACTGCATCGCCAGTAACGTTTTGAATAATAGTCAGGTCGGTTTCAACAATTTTTACGCCTAAGTTACCCGTCAGATTTCCGGCTTCAAAATTGATTTGTGTGAAATAACTAAATTCATCAAGTGCCACACCATAGCTTTGGCCTGGCTGGTTAAATTTAGTTTGTGCTCCAAAAACTTTTTCCTGGTATGCGAGGGTGTTGTCGAGCTCGCGGGGATCAACAACCCAAACACCCGGGATACCTTTAACGGGACCAAAATCATCAACCCATACCACGTTATTCCACTCATCAATACGAGTTGGTGGTAACAATGTGTAGCCCAGAAAGTTTTCACGTTGACCCGTTACATTACCGTCTTCATCTTCAACGTCATATAGAACCCGATCTCCATTTTCATCAACTTCGTATTCGCCTTGAATCAAATCTGGATCGCATTCTGCGGTGCCGGAAAATTGGTCTACTGCTTTCCATTGTGCTGAGCAGCCAGTTTCGGGGAAATTCGCAAAATATGAGAAAACGTTGTGATCTACAGTGCGCTCACTTTGGCGGAGGCCAAAATCAACAGCGGTAATGAATGGCGCTTCATCAAATTCATATTTCCACTTTGTACTGAAGGTATTCATTGTTCCATCATCATCAGTATTATTTTCTGATGACATGGCTCCGATGTGATATGAATCTTTGCTGGCCATATATTCAGCTACAGTCATCATTCCCTGACCGCCATTAACGACCTGATCGAAGCCTCCGAAGACTGGATGTTTGCCGGATGCATCGTAAGTAATACGGAATTCATCGTCTTCGATACCACCAGGTGAGAAATCAGCAGCACAGCCGCCCAACTCGCCGATAACTTCTTGGTCGGGACCGCAATAAATTGAATCTCCTGGCATTAATCCGCCTGGCCCTGTTACCAATGTGCCCTGATCAATACTCAGCATGTCGCCTTCAACATAGCCATGGCGCATGCTGGCAGTGGCATCGGCACGCGTGATACGCACTTGTCCGCTCAGAGGGCCATCATTGGCAAAATTCAGCTCAATGCTGCCGTTACTGGATTCCTCTTCATTGAAATTAACCTGAGAGAACGACTGCAAACGATACGGTCTTGCACTGAAGGAATTAACGGTTCTCCAGTCATTGCCATCTTGATCAACAAAACTGTTGCTACCGAAACCTTCTGCGTAGGCGTAATCGGCGAATGTTTGCCAGCGATTGTTGTGAGAAAAACCAGCCCGGCGATTGTAACGCTCCTGTTTGCTGTAGAAATAATCAGCAACCAATTCAACGCTGTCGGTTAGTTGAGCCTGAAAGGATAAATTAAGGCCGTCACGATTACGCTCTTCTTCCTTATGGAAGGCTGCAAAGCCTTGAGGCACGACATGATAGATATCGGCATCAATAGCTGGCGTGCTCCAGGTGTGGTTATTGTTTGTCGCGCCGATGCCACCGTTTTCAGATGTATCGAAGTAACCGTTGTAGTCGGTAGCCAGGTTTTTTTCGGTGGTGACAGCACTAATCAGAAATCCAATTGTGTCATTTTGCCAGCCGACCAAGCCACTAATCGTAGGATCTACTTCCTCGCTGATGGAACCATAATCACCCTCGGCAGTGGCTGCGAAGGTCCAGCCCTCGTCAAGATCGAAAGGCCGGCGAGTCTTTAGGTCAATACTGCCGGCGATCCCTAAGGTTGTTAAAGAAGCTAAAGGGGATTTATAAACGTCTGCCCCAGAGAAGAGTTGCGATGGAAGATCCCCGAAATCGGCTCCAGAGCTGTCGATCGTCGTCGCACTCAAAAATGTTTCGCCATTCAATGAGGTCGCTACATTACTCAGACCACGGATCTGCACCGGGCCACCCTCACCGGCGGTCCGCTCTACTTGAATGCCGGGAATTCGCTGCAGTGAATCAGCGATAGTCACGTCAGGTAACTTACCAATGTCTTCAGCGGAAATTGCATCGACGACGGAAGGTGCATTTCGCTTGGTATTAACGGCATTTTGTTGCGACGCATACACGCCCGTTACAACTACTTCTTCCACCAGATTATCCTGCGCTTGCACGCAGACGGATGCCAACAAACAGGAAGAAATACTGGACGCAAGTAATGTCTTCCGGAACGCCCTTTTTTGAGCTTCCATAGGAGTCTCCTCATTTATATTGATTGTTTTTAAAGTCGAGTCAGGTGCGAGACGGTTCGTGTATCGCCTCTCCGGCATCCCCAATCACCATCGCGCTGTCCCCATCAACCGGCGTGGCTGGTTGAACTATCAGCGCGATGTATGAAGATCAGGGATGGGCGGACAATGGCACCCTTGGCACTTTTAAACCTGGTGGACAACGTTGTCAATAATGCCGACATGCTTTGTCGGCCATATCATCATTAGAAAGTTAATATTTTGTGCGGTATTTTTCTTAACTATTTGAAATATATAAATTTTTATTTGAAAAGTAAAAAGCGAAAAGGTTTGTAAATGCATTGACAACGTTGTTTTTTTGCACCGATGTTGTGCTTTGTGCTGCATTTTGAGGCGGGGATTAACTGGGAAATGGTAGGCCTTGAAATGGGAGTTGCTGACGATCAGTTGAGAGCGCTGACCGAAGGCCAGCGCTCACGAAGAGCTTAAGAAAAAAGACCTTTAAAAAAGAAGAAAAACAAAATCGACAGGCCGGCGCCGGCAGGCAGAGTAATAATCCAGGACATAAAGATGCTGCCGATGACGCCGAGGTTAAGCGCGCCGATACCGCGTGCCAGCCCAACCCCCAGAACTGCGCCGACCAGAGTATGGGTCGTGGATACCGGCAGGCCGGTACCGGACGCCACGACCACAGTAGCGGCGGCGGCCATTTCTGCCGCAAAACCACGGCTGGGTGTGAGTTCGGTGATCTTTTTGCCAATGGTGGCGATGACCTTCCAGCCATAGGTGGCAAGGCCCACGACGATTCCAATACCGCCTAGCAGCAAAACCCAGGGCGCCACCGGCGAGCTGGAGGTTACAGAGTTGGATTTAATGGTATTGATTACTGCCGCCATGGGGCCGACGGCATTGGCAACGTCGTTGGAGCCGTGGGCAAAAGCCATGGAGCAGGCCGTAAAGATCATCAGGATAGCGAACACGCGCTCGACGCTGGAGAAACGATTTTTAGCATCGGCGGCCATATCCTGATTGACGCGGCTGAGGAAGAAAACCCCGATGATTGTAACCAGGACAGCAATGCCTACCGCGATCAGGGTGCTCTCACCAAAACTGAAATTGATGCCGTAATCCTTGAGGACATGCTTCAACCCCTTAAGAATGGTCACCATGGAAATCAGGAAGCCCACAGCGAACATGTAGAAAGGTATGTAGCGCTTGGCATTGGCAAAGGGGTCTTCGGTATCAAGGATCAGGTGTTGTACAGAGCGGAAAATCCAGAAGGCAATAAATCCTGCCACTACCGGCGAGACGACCCAACTGGAAACAATGGAGGTGACGGAGCTCCAGTCCACTGCATCAACAGAAATGCCTACCGCTGCGAAGCCGATGATCGCGCCCACGATGGAGTGGGTAGTAGAAACCGGCCAGCCGAGAATACTGGCAATTAATAACCAGACACCGGCAGCCAGCAGTGCGGACAACATGCCATACACCAGTAACTCCGGGGTGGCGCTCATCAGTGCGGGGTCGACAATACCGCTACGGATAGTGGCGGTGACTTCGCCGCCTGCGAGATAGGCGCCCAGGAACTCGAAGATCATGGCGATCACGATCGCCTGACGCATGGTCAGGGCGCGGGAGCCGACGGACGTACCCATGGCGTTGGCTACATCATTGGCCCCGATGCCCCAAGCCATGAAGACGCCGAAGATGCAGGCAAGAATAAGCAAGATGTGGCCGTATTCAGCAATCACGGTCATGATGTGTATTCCTCAGAGATGAAAATCGACGGCTAGCGCGCCAACAGCAGTTGTAAACGGCCACCGACATCGTGGGCGCGGTTAGAGAGGTCGCCAATCCAGTCGATCACGCTGTAGAGGAACATCACATCGATAGGCGGCAATTCAGCTTCCAGGCGAAAGAGCGATGAGCGCATGGAGATTTCCAGTTCGTCCGCTTTTTCTTCGAGCTTGTCCAGCTCCTGAATCATCCTTTCTACAACCGCCAGCTCCCGGCCGCTGAAGCCGGTTTCCAGCAATTCATCCAGCTCGTTGATCGCGGTCAATGCTTGCTCTGCGGTGCGCACACCGGATTGCACAAACTCCAGGGTTTGCGTGTGCATGTTGGCCGGGATAGTCATCTTGCGGCCGAGCATGATGCCCGCAATATCCTTGGCGCGGTTGGCGATGCGGTCTTGCATGGTGAGCAGTTCAAGCAGGTCGGTACGGGGAACGGGAAGGAAGAGACTTTTGGGGAGGTGCAGGCGCAGTTGCTGTTTTATGTCATCGGCCTGGTGTTCAAACTCGGTGATGCGTTTTTGCACCTCCTCGGCTTTGGCCCAATCGTTGGCTATCACCGCTTCGAAGAAGTGAATCAACTCCGCGGCGGCCTTTACCGCAACAGCCATATGCTCTTGCATGGGTTTGATCGGCGAACGGCCAAAGAGGTTGGAAAACGGATTAGCAATGGGCATATCGGTAGTCCCCTTGAAATAAGCGCCTTAAAGCGGTGCACCCGTAAAAATGTGTGCGCAGTATAAAAACATCGGCTGGCCAGGTCACGCAGGATTTTTACAAATTTATGACGGTCGCTGGCTGTTTTTTGTGCCCGAGTCTGCTAAAGCCGGGATGGGCGGTGTTTCCCCCGAACAAGAGCAGCTACAATCCACAGAGCAGGAATTCATTAAATAAATCCATGCTCCGTGCAGACTCGTTGACATTACGCCCTTAATACAGGAATTGCCTCCCCATGAACCATGCTGCGGTTTTTGAAGGTGTGCTTGATTTGCGCCGCCTGGTCACAGACCTGGTGGCGGATGGCCGCCTGAAGCAGACAGATGCCAATATGCTGTTGGGTGCCACCCGCTCCCGCGAACAGGCCATGATGCACCCCCTCGGCTACATTGCCAGCCAGAATTTTGATGATCTCACGCGCCCGACCAAAACCCTCAATGGCGATGCCTTGACAGATTGGTTGGCCGAAAAAGCGAAGATGCCGGTCGTGCACATAGATCCGCTCAAGATTGATGTGCCCAAGGTGACCGAGGTCATGTCCTACGCCTTTGCCAAACGTCACGGCATTCTGTGTGTTCAGGTTACCCAGGATCACGTCATCATCGCTTGCACCCAGCCGTTTATTACCGGTTGGGAGCCGCAAATTGAGCATGTCGCACGCAAAACGGTAAAGCGCGTTCTGGCTAATCCCGTGGATATCGAGCGTCATACGGTAGAGTTTTATACCCTGGCCCGGTCAGTTAACCGCGCTAGCGGCGGCCCGACGGCGTCGGCCGTCACTAACTTTGAACAACTGGTAGATTTGGGTACAGCGACCGACCCGGATGCCAATGACCAGCACATTGTGAAGATCGTGGACTGGTTGCTGCAATACGCCTACGACCAGCGGGCCAGTGATATCCATATCGAACCGCGCCGCGAAGTGGGGCGCATCCGGTTTCGTATCGACGGCGTGCTGCACAATGTCTACGAGTTGCCGATTAATGTGGCCACAGCGGTAACCAGTCGCTTTAAGGTATTGGCGCGGATGAATATTGCCGAGAAGCGCAAGCCGCAAGATGGCCGCATCAAAACGCGCCGCACCGATGAAAGCGAAGTGGAGTTGCGGATGTCCACGCTACCCACAGCCTTTGGTGAAAAACTGGTCATGCGGATCTTCGACCCGGACGTGCTGCTGCGCAGCTTCACCGACCTCGGCCTGGTGGGTGAAGACTACAATCGCTGGCGGGCCATGCTCGATCGTCCCAACGGCATTGTACTGGTGACCGGCCCCACGGGTTCCGGTAAGACCACCACGCTCTATTCGTCCTTGCGCCAGATTGCCACGCCGGAAGTGAATGTCAGCACAATTGAAGACCCTATCGAGATGGTGGAAGAGTCCTTCAACCAGACCCAGGTCCACCACAAGATCGGCCTCGACTTTGCCGCCGGTATCCGCAGCCTGATGCGGCAGGACCCGGACATTATCATGGTGGGCGAAATCCGCGATCTGGAAACGGCGCAGATGGCAGTGCAGGCCGCCCTGACCGGCCACCTTGTACTCTCCACAGTACACACTAACGACGCCCCTTCTACCGTAGCGCGGCTATTGGACCTGGGCATTCCCTCCTATTTAATCAACGCAACATTGCTGGGTGTTATGGCCCAGCGCCTCGTGCGTACCCTGTGTCCGCATTGCAAGGAAGAGGGTCAGATTACGGCAGATGATTGGCAGCAGTTGGTGGCACCCTGGAAGGTGAATGTGCCGCCGAAAATTTATCGTCCGGTGGGATGCCTGGAATGTCGCGATACCGGCTATCTGGGGCGGCAGGGGTTGTATGAAATTCTGCCGTTGTCGGAATCCATCAAGGAAAAAATTACCAGTGATTGCAATTTGCAGGAGTTGCGGCGGCAGGCGATGAAGGAGGGTATGCGCACCTTGCGATTGTCCGGTGCGCAAAAAGTAGCAGCGGGATTAACGACCGTTGAAGAGGTCATGCGTGTAGCGCCACCGCCGGAAAAGGCCTGAGATTAAAAGACCAGCTTCACACCCACAAACAGCAACATAGCCGCCAGCGCGGGGCGCAGGTAATGGTCGGCGACGCGATTGGCAAGATGGCTGCCGAGATAAATACCGGGCAGAGAGCCGATCAGCAGGTTGATCAGCAAGTGCCAATCCACATTACCGAGGCCCGCATGGCCGAGCCCTGCCACCAGTGTTAACGGCACGGCGTGCGCAATCTCCGTACCTACCAGCCGTACCGTCGGCAACAGCGGATATAACAGGAACAATGCAACAGTGCCCAGCGCGCCGGCGCCGATGGACGTAACTGTCACCACCGCTCCCAACAACAGCCCCGTTGCTACCGTGGCGATGATTTGCTGGCGAGGATTCATACGCGTTAGCCATACATCATTGCGGTGACTGTAATCCAGCAGCTTCTGCTTGAACACGATAGCCAGTGCAGTCAGCACCAGCGCATAACCCAGTGTGACTTTGATGAAGGCGTCCACACTGCTGGTATCAAAGCCACCATAGCGCAAGACGCCCAGTGTAATTAATGCGGCGGGCACACTGCCCAAGGCGAGCCATCCGGTCAGCCGCCAATCGATATTGCGTTTTTTGTGGTGCACATGAACACCGCCCGCTTTGGTGATGGCGGCGTAAAGCAAGTCGGTCCCCACAGCAGCTGTGGGGGTGATACCGAAATGTAAAAGGATTGGCGTCATCAATGAACCGCCACCGACACCGGTCAAGCCAACGATAAAGCCCACTATCAGGCCGGCGATAATAAAAGCGTATTGGAAATCCATAGAAACCTTGCACAGGAGGGCGACGAACAAGTGGAGCAGGCTATCAGCAAGGCCGGAATAATCAAAATAGAAAATAGTTAGCTTGCTAGAAGCAAATGGAATACAGCGAAGAGTTTATGCTATGGGGTGCACTTGCGCTTTTTCCAATCCTCACTATAGTCACGTTTAACGCGTTCCTTCGTTTGCTGACATTTATCTCACGGCGATAATAAAAATTTCCAGTGGCGGTAAACACAATCCCCGGGCATGATAAGTGCGGGCAACAAAGGATGTACCGACATAATAAAAGGTTTCATTGCGTTACCCATCCCTACAACAATCAAGAGGAATTACCATGGAATATTTTTTAGGTGCCTATAAAAAGTACGCAGATTTCACCGGCCGTGCGCGGCGCAAAGAATTTTGGATGTTTGTGCTCTTTTATTTCATCGCCTCCATCGTGCTGGGTATTGTTGATAGCATTATCGGTTTCCAGCTGTTGGGCTTGCTCTTCTCATTAGGTTCACTTATTCCGTCATTGGCCATTGGTGCGCGGCGCTTGCACGACACCGGGCGCAGCGGATGGTGGCAGTTACTGTATTTAATTCCGCTGATTGGTCTGATCATCATGATCGTGTTCCTGGTGCAGGACAGCCACCCGGATAATGAGTACGGTCCCAACCCCAAAGCCGTATAACGCCAAGAGCGCACTCATACCACGTAAAAAGCCGGCTCATCCAGCCGGCTTTTTTATTTCTATTCAAACTATCTATTGGCTCCCCTGATTTCCATCGCATCTGATTCGCGCGCGTCAAATCGCTCGTTTTGTTAAATATATCATATAAATATTAATATAAAGGTGTAGCCTTGGCGATGCAGTTGCCGGCGCTGTAAAGGCCGGCGTGAGAGTCTTTGTTCAATAACAATAACGGTGACCAATCATGAAACTATCCTCCCTGCTGGCGGCGGCCGGCATATATTTATTCAGTCAATTTTCGTTAGGTGACACCATCATCAAGGGTGCCGACATCGGTTGGCTTTCGGAGATGGAAGATAACGGCTATCAGTTTTATAACGATGCCGGCGTCCAACAGGATGTTTTGCAAACTCTCAAGCAACACGATATGAGCGCGGTGCGCTTGCGCGTGTGGGTGAATCCGCCCGGTGGCTATTACAACGGCCTGGATGACGTAATTGCCAAAGCCAACCGTGCCAAAGCGGCGGGCATGAAGGTCATGATCGATTTTCACTACAGCGATAGCTGGGCCGACCCCGGTCAACAAACCAAACCGGCGGCCTGGGTCAATCTCGACTTTCAATCGCTGATGGACACGCTCTGGGCGTACACCCGCAACAGTCTGATCACTCTGCGCGACGCCGGTATCACGCCGGATTGGGTGCAAGTGGGCAACGAAACCAACAACGGTATGCTGTGGCCGGACGGCCAGGCGTCAAGCAATATGCGCAACTATGCCTGGCTCACCGCGACCGGTTATAACGCGGTGAAAGATGTTTTCCCCAATACGCCCGTTATTGTTCACCTCGCGAACTGTCACGACAACGCCAACTTCCGCTGGATCTTTGATGGCCTGAGTGCGAATGGTGGCAAGTTCGATATCATCGGCGCCTCTTCCTATCCCGTCCATGCCCCCAATCACACCTGGCAATCCGCCAACACCGCCTGCCTGAATAATCTCAACGACATGGTGTCGCGCTACGGCGCGCCGGTGATGATTACGGAAGTTGGCGTGCCTTGGGACCACGCGGAAGCCAAAGCCATTGTGGCCGATGTGGTGAATAAGGTGCGGTCGGTAAATAACGGTATGGGCTTGGGCATTTTCTATTGGGAACCGCAAGCCTATGGTGGCTGGAAAGGCTACACGCTCGGCGCCTTTGATAACAATGGCAGACCGACAGCGGCACTCGATGCATTTCTTGATCCTGACGGCGGCGCCAGTGGTAGTGCACGTTTGCAATCCCGTCGCAGTAGCAAATGTATCGACGTCCCCGGCGCGAACCAGACGAGTGGCACGGGCTTAATTCAATACACTTGCCATTCCAATCCGAATCAGCAGTGGACGATGGAAAATGTATCCGGTAATTACATGCGCTTGAAGGCTGGTCATAGTGGGCAGTGTATGGATATCGCGAGCCAAAGTACGGCTAACAGTGTGCGAATTGTGCAGGCGAGTTGCAGCAGCGGAAATCGTCAGCAGTGGTTGAAGGAGGATATGGGTGGTGGTTATTTTCGGTTGAAGAATCGCTATAGTGGTAAGTGTGTGGATGTGAATGGGGCGAGTATGGCGAATGAGGCGATTTTGATTCAGTACGCTTGTGGTTCTGGAATGAATCAGCAGTGGGTTGAGTATTGAAAAATTATTGCTTCGTAGTCCGTTTGGCATGAGTGGGAGTATTTCGAAAACGCATGAATACTTCCCTGTAGCTCCCTCAAGTCGTCCCTGACTTGAGGGTTTCAAAACAATGTCCCTCATGAAAAGCTCACACTGTAGTAAAAAATTTATTAACGAATACGAAATTTAAATTCAGCGTTTCCAGCGACGGCACTAACACTGGCGTCTTCCAAATCATCTCCAATTTCAATCAACGCACTGGCAACACCTGCCTCTGTTTTTATTTTATCCGAACTAACCAACCTAATATCGCCTTGAGTACTGAAGGTCACTTCAACATCATTGTCATAAGTCGGGTTGCCTTTTTCGTCCAACAATTGTGCGTAAACAAAAACCAGATCCTTCACGCCAGCTTGCGGAGCTTTGCCGCGGGTGTCGAGATCCAAAGTAATTTGGGTGGTTTTTCCCGGCGTTACGACTTTGTGTTCTGCTACAAGCTTTCCATTGATAAAGGCCTTTGCAGACAGCTCGCCCGCTTCAAATTTTTTCAGATCGAACGTAAAGGGTGGATGCTTTAAATATTTGGTGTTGGCGTTTTTGTCCGGTGTTTGTTTGCCGAGGCTTTTGCCGTTGAGCACTAGTTCGACTTCTTCTGCATTGCTGAAGACGCGTAGATCCAGCGGCGAGTCGGCTTGCCAGCGGCTGGCGATGTGCACCATCGGGCCGGATTCATAGTGGTCAGAAATGTCCTGCGGGTCGCGTTGGCTTTGGAAGAAGTAATAGCTGTATTTGGGGCGGCGATGAATGCTCATGATGCCTGAAGCTTCCAGGTCATCGGCGTAGCCGCGGTTGTAGTCGAACATGACCCAATAACCGTCGGCAAAGGCGGGGGTAGTAAGGTTATCGTTATGCGCTTCCTGAATATTGGTGGCTTGTTGCAGTAAGCGTTTTTCGCCATCGCCTAGTAATTGTCGGCTGGATCGATCAGCTTGCAATAAATCGCCCCAGGCGTCCTGATTCAAACCGGCATTCATGGCGTAGTATTCCCAATCGCCGTACTCGGAAACGACGTAAGGTTTGGTGGGTGTTTTGTAATGTTCCAGGCGGTGTTGGCGCGCTTGCAGATAAATGTCGTAGCCGTATTCCTGCCAGCCCGCCGAGTAGGTGGTGTTGCCGGGATATTCTTCGTGCACAATTTTTTGTAATGAATCAATAAAGGATTCGCTCATCCAGGATTCATTCAGCGAACATTCCCACGCGAGCACGGAGGGATGGTTGCGATCGCGGCGGATCAGGTCGCGACAAGTTTGTTGTATTTGTGTCTGGAATGCCGGGTCTTCGGAAAAATATTGCCAGCCTAAAATAGCATCGATTAAAACCAGGCCCAATTCATCCGCAGCAGCCATAAATGCGCGGGAATGTGGGTAGTGAGACAGGCGCACATAATCAAAGCCGGCAGATTTTATTTTAACGGCATCGCGATAGTCAGCTGCTGCGGATGTGGCGTAACCGACGTAGGGATATTCCTGATGGCGATTTATGCCGCGCAGAAACGTTTTTTCGCCGTTAATCAACAAACTGCCATCATCGGTAAAACGAAATTCGCGGATGCCGATACGGGTATGTTGCTCATCTACCATTTCCTGGCCATCGAACACTTGCGTCACCAAGGTGTAGAGATGTGGCTGTTTGGGCGACCACAAATTTGGGTTGGTAAGGGTTAACTGCAGCCGTGATTCCTGATCATTATTGGCTGGAACAGTGAGATTTTTGCTCTCCGTCTGAGTAACAATTCTTTTCCCATCGAGCAAAACCTGTTTTATTTGAAACGTTTTTCCAGCGCTACCGGCATTACGCACATGCGTTTGAATCGCTATGTGCGCCTCGGTTGGCGATACCTTCGGGTAGGTGACAAATATGCCGCCACTGGCCTGTTTGTCGGCGGCGATAGGATCGGTGATGTAGAGGTCATCTTTGGTCACGAGATACACATCGCGATACAAGCCGCCATAGGTGTTGAAGTCGAGCGTAGCCAAGGGTTTGGGGCCGGTGATGGGGTTGTCACGATTATCAAGGCGCACCAGTAATTCGTTTTGATCGCGCGTTAACTTGCCCGTGAGTTCTGCTGTAAAAGGTAAATAACCACCCACATGCATTGTCAGTTTTTCACCGTTAAGCCAAACCTCTGCCACATTCATGGCCGCTTCAAAACGTAACCACACCGGCCTTTGATCATCGATGGAATTACCGTCAATCATTTTTCGATACCAGGCATCACCCTGAAATTGATCGTTCACAATCAGCGGTTCGATCCTGGATGTATGCGGCAGCGTTACCTCCTGCCAGTCGGTACGCCCTTGCACTTGCGTCAGGCTGAGTGAATCATCGCTACGCAGAAACTGCCAGTCCTGGTTGTATCGTTGTTCACTCGCGGCGCTGCGTGTGTCTGGTGTGCTTTGCGAAGTCGGTGTGCAGGCAGCGAGAAGCCAGCTGCTGCCGATGAGTGCGGCAATACAGAGAGATTTTCCAAGCATAAATCAGTTGTCCTTTTTATCGGATGTAATGGTCTCGGTTTTTTGATAATCGGCGGAGAAAAATAAAAATGCCGGTAAGGTGGAGTTTTTCTTGCCGGCATGAAAAAAACTCGCGTTCTCCCAGTGAGAGCCGGTACCCCAACGGGTTTTACATTGTGTGCTAACCCAGGCGGGTTCCCAATAAATAACACCCAGCCCGCCGGCCGATTTAACCGTTTGAGCAAGGCCCAGCAAATAAAGCAGTTGACCCTCGGGCGTGGGTTTGAATTCAGGTAACACAGCTTTCTCGCCGAGTACATTACCCGCTTTGTCAAAATTTTTCAGCGTCCAGGGATAAGCGGTTTCGACAATTAAAATGTCTTTATCAAAAGTTTTCTTCAAAGACTGAATAGCATCGGGCAATTGCTGGATAGTGTATTCCGACCACTGGGGATAATAGGATAAACCGATGATGTCGTAGTCGGTCACGCCATGTTGCTGCGCTTGCGGGAACCAGCGCAACGCATTTTCCGGTTGCGCGATATGCAAGACGATGAGAATTTTTTTACCCTGCACCGCTGAAAAGTCCCGCACGGCTTTTATGCCTTGGTTCAACAAATATGCATTGCGCGGCCAATTGATATTCTCGTGATCGGTTTTTCCTTCAGGCTGCAAAATCTCCGCATTGGTTTCGTTACCGACTTGCACCATCTCCGGCAACAGATTTTTTTCTGCCAAAGATTGCAGTGTGGCAAAGGTATAGTCATACAGTGCTTTGCCAAGCATTTTGGTATCCTGAATATTGCTCCAGGCCTTGGGAATCTCCTGCCGCTCGGGATCGGCCCAATTGTCGGAGTAATGAAAATCCAGCAGCACCGGCAGCCCTTGTTGCTTCGCGCGGCGGATAGTTTTGGTGGCGTCAGCTAGTGTTGAATACCGGGTCCAATCCGGGTTGTGCCATAAGCGCACGCGAATCAGGTTTGCACCTTTTCGTGCAAAGAGTTCAAACGGATCGTGCGGTTTGCCTTTATCACGATACACCGCACCGCAATCTTCCATTTCATTGACATAGGATAGATCGGCGCCGAGGTAAAAGGTTTCTGCATATGATTTGAATGCAAGAAATGCGAAACAAAAGACAAAGCTTAAAAAGGAATATTTTATTGGTTTCATAGAAGTTAGTCTGGTTGAGCAGTGCGGCGGGTGCCGCAATGGCTTCTGAGACACGCCGCAAGTACGTCCCTGTAGGCTCGGCACCGGCATCCTTGCCGGTGACGGTCTCAGAAGCCATTACGACACCCGCAGATATACCGTGCCAAACCCTGTTATGAAATCGTTGATTTCAAATTAGTTGCATAGAACACTGACAAATTCGATGCTTACACAATGCGAGTTTGGCGTTAGGGGGTGGGTTTCGAAACCCTCAATTCAGGGATGAATTGAGGGAGCTACAGGGAAGATGCATTCGCCACATCCTTGTGGCTCACCCTACGGGCAGCTTCGCTGTGCAAATTGGCTTTCCTGCCAATTTGTCATGCGTTTTCGAAACCCACCCCCTAATGACAAACGGATTGCAAAGTACAAAGCTCAGATAAAGTATTACAACTTCCAACTCACCCCAACCATATAACGACGCCCAAACTCCTCATACTTATTCACATGATTCGGATTATTCGACTCCAAACCATACACACGATAAGGCTCGTTCGTCAGGTTCTGTACCTGGAAGTAAAACTTGTAATGATCATCCATTTCATAAGACAAACTCAGATCAACATAGCCTTCGCTATCATTAATCCCCTCCTCACCCTGCACCGCATTAATATCGCGCTGAAACTCGCTGCGATAACTGTAAGACGTGCGCGCTTCAAAACCATCCTTGTAATACCACAAGGTCAGGTTGCCCACATGCTCAGACAAACCAGTCAGCGCAGATTTGGTGGAATACAAAGGCACGAACTGCTCAACGTTGGATTCCGTAAACGCGTAGTTAGCATAAACACCCAAACCATTAAACGGCTCCGGCAAAAAGCTGAACGCTTGTTGATATAACACCTCATAACCACGAATGTAACCGCCTTCGCCGTTGATCGGGCGTGACACATTGTAGGTAGTGCCGTTGTAAACAATTTGCTCCGCATCCGCCGCGCGTGCGATGAAGGTATCCAGGTCCTTGTAATAAACCGTTGCCGCTACGGAGGACTCATCGTTGAAATACCATTCGTAACCCAGATCCACCTGGGTCGCGCGGAAAGGATCGAGTTTTGGATTGCCCGATGAAGACTCACCCGGGTTTGCGCCGAACAAGTCATCATTCAAATTTAAACTCGGGCTCATTAAATCCACTGGCGCGCGCGCGATGGTTTTTGCTACGCCGAAACGGACTTGCTGCTCATCGGTCACCGCCAGCGTCATATTGAGGCTTGGCAGTACTTCATCGTAATCGTGAACAATGGCAACCGCTTCGACTTCACCGGCCATTTCTTCCCATACACCGGGTGATGTTTCCACCCACACATTCGGGCCTTGCTGGTAACCGCTGGAGGTGGTTTCGGTCTGTGCAGCGCGCACGCCGACATTCCCGGTCAACGGCAATGCAAAGATTTCGGTAGCAAAATCCAACTGCACATATTGTGCGGAGATGTCTTCACTCACATCCCAACTGGATAGCAGGTCATCGGCATCACCCACATCCGGATTGGCCAGGCCGCCGAAGTAATAATCGATTACAGCGTTGCGGTCAAAAGTGAGGTAGTCCGGCAGGTCGTTCCAGTAGCTGTCGCTCTTCGCGTCGAGGATAAATTCCTCAGGAATGGGCGTGCCGCTGTTGTCGGTGACGTATTGCAACCAATTTTGCGCATTCAGGAATTTTTCCCGCTGCGAAACGGAAGCACCGAAACGCACAGCAGTGAGCAGACCCGCGTCGAGTTCACGGGTGACATCCAATTGGAACGCGGTGATTTCATCACCGCCATCAGCAGCCGGGCGCACTTCAATTTCGCTCACGCTGTTTTGCGCCGGATCGGTCAGGTCGGCTGTGTCCAGGCTCAGCCACATACGCTTGTCTCCGGTTGCGCCGAAGGTGGCGTAGCCGGGTGCGGCGTGCGTAGTGCGGATACTCGCCCAGCGGCGATCCCGTTCGGTTTTGGAGTAGGAGAGGTCACCTTCAAACGTCCACGCGTCCTGCCGCCACTCAACATTTAGGCCGTGGCTGATCAGGGTATCTTCCTGGGCGAACTCTTCGTTGAGGTTACGCAATGAGCTGAGCGGAACAGTACCCGATAGCAGATCCAGCGCGCCCTCACCCAGTTCCGGATTGGTATAGGCGGTGGGGGTGGTATCGATCAACAGCCATTGATCGGTGTAAGTATTGGCGATCTGAAAATCAAAACCGCGTTGGGTTTCGTCGATGTCGAATGTGGACCAGAAGCCGTCGTAGGCAATCTCCAGGTTGTCGTTGGGCTGCCATTGGATCGCGCCCATCACGCCGTGCCGACGATCTTCGCCACCGCGTATCAGCGCGGAGCCGCCCCAGGGCGCATTCACATTGGTTCCAAGGGCATCATTCCACTGGGTGTTGTGCCAGGTATCGCCGTAGTTCCACAATTCCGAACGCTGGGTGGCAATCGGTTGCGAGCGACCTGCGTAGCCCAGAGCAACGCCGAGGGTGTCATCCAGGAATTGATCGATGTAGGAGACACTGAAACGATGGCCCCAGCCATCATTGGCGGCGTCATCAATATCGCCGCCCAGGTCGTAAAAGGAGCCGCGCACATCCACCGACATCTGCCGTGAATCAAAATCCAGGGGTTTGATGGTTTCCAGGTTTACCGTGCCGGACAAACCGCCCTCCGGCAAATGGGCCTGGGGTGTTTTATACACCTGCGCGGCGTTGATCAGCTCCGAGGGGAACTGGTCGTAGCGGATATTGCGGTCTTCCTCAACGGTGGCGACTTCGCGCCCATTGAGCGTGGTCAGCCCGAGCAGACCACCCATACCGCGAATGGAGATCTGGCTGCCGTTGCCGCGGTCGCGGTCCTGAGCCAGGCCCGGCAGGCGGTTGAGTGAATCGGAGATGGACACATCCGGCAACTGACCAATATCTTCGGCGGCAATCGCCTCGATCATGCTGGCGGAGTTGCGTTTCTGTTCCATGGCCGATTGCAGGCTGCGCAGGAATTTGCCGGTGATGACAATCTCTTCGATTTTTTCATCATTGTTGGCGGTCTGCGCCCAACCAAAGCTGCTGGAGGTGCCCAGGGCCAACAATAAGGCGGCATGAGTCAAACGATGTATGACAGTGCTGTGTTTCATGGTGTAAGTCTCTTCTTATTAAATTATTTATAATATAAATGATATTTCGCACGAATTCTTGTCGTTTGTCAACACCTTGCCGGTGGTTGGTGAAGGGAAAATCCCCCGACACCCGGTTAGCATGAATGTTATTCTTTCACGTGGCGCGGCTATTCTTGACGTTGAGGGCCTAATCACTGGTTTAGCGCCTCGCCGTGGCAGCTTTGTTTTGTTTTTATGGCCTCCAGTTGCGCCCCTTTCGCAATGCCGCTGATGCGGACAAAAATCAATAAGACTCAACGGATGAATGTTTATGCTAGATCTTTCGCGGTTGCCCGCGCCGCTGCATGAAGCCGGCACACGTTTTTGGCAACAGTTTGAGCAGGCCACCACGCAGCACCACTTGCCGCTGCTCAGGCGCGTGCTGAATGATCAGGTGTCAGCTGAAGACTTCGCTCAACAATTAACCCGCGCCTTTGTGGGTAGTGAGTACCTGGCCAAAACCTGTATCCAGCACCCGCAACTCCTGCACGATCTGATTGCCAACGGCGAACTCTTTGTGCCGCTAAAGGAGCGGGGTTACGTCGATCTTGTGGCGGCTGCCGGTGCCTGCCAGACCGATGCAGAGCTGGATAAAACCCTGCGGCGTCATCGCCACAAAGCCATGGTGCGCATTATCTGGCGCGACCTGAACCGCATGGCGAGCATGGAAGAAACCACCGCCGAGCTGTCCCGTTTTGCCGATACGGCAATCCAGCAAGCGGCCGCCTTTCACTACCGTCAATTGGTCGTTCAGCACGGCGTGCCGATGGGTAAAGATTCCGGCTTGGCGCAACCGTTTATCGTGTTGGGCATGGGTAAGTTGGGTGCTTATGAGCTGAATGTTTCTTCGGATATCGACCTGATATTTACTTATCCCGAGGCGGGTCATACCACCAACGAACAGCGTCAGATCAGTAATCAGGAATTCTTCGTCAAGCTCGGTCAGCGAGTCATCAAAAGTCTCGACCTGCAAACGGCCGATGGTTTTGTATTCCGCGTTGACATGCGGTTGCGCCCCCACGGGCAAAGTGGCGCACTGACCTTGAATTTTGATGCGATGGAGGATTACTACCAGACGCAGGGGCGCGACTGGGAACGTTACGCCATGGTCAAGGCGCGGGCCGTTGCCGCCGAAGGTGGCGAGCAGGCAGATCAGGCCGTGTCGGCCTTGATGGAATTGCTGTTGCCCTTCACCTACCGCCAGTACATCGACTTCAGCGTGATCGAAGCGCTGCGCGACATGAAAAGCCTGATCCACCGGCAAGTGCAGCGCAAAGGCATGAATCTGGATGTGAAGTTGGGCGAAGGTGGCATCCGCGAAGTGGAGTTCGTGGTGCAGGCATTTCAATTGATTCGTGGTGGTCGCGACGCGCGCCTCCGCGAACGCCAGGTGTGCAAGATGCTGCCGTTTCTGGAACGGGAAAATTATCTGCCGCCCGGTGCGGGTTCCGCCCTCTTGTCAGCCTACGAATTTCTGCGCAACACCGAACACGCTATTCAGTCATTCCAGGATCGGCAAACCCAATCCTTACCCAGTGATGAATTGGGCAAATTGCGGCTTGCCTGGGTAATGGGGTATGAGTCCTGGGGTGCTTTTTTTGAAGCGCTTGATGCTCATCGCACCCGCGTCAACGAAGAATTCCGCGCAGTGATTGCCGCGCCGGAAGACAACCAGAGCGCCTCGACCAAAGGAGCGGAGCCCTGGATCGGATTATGGGATGGCACCTTGACCGGCGACGAAGCCCAGCGCTTTTTGGCCGCCCAGGGTTGTGATGCGCCCGAGCAACTGTTGCAATTGCTTCAGCAGTCCCGGGAAAGTCGCGCCGTTTTGAGCATGCAGGCCAGCAGTCGGACGCGGCTGGACAGTTTTATGCCGCGACTCTTGTCGGTACTGAGTCGTCAGGCCGCCAATGGTGATGCCGGCATGACCGAAACGTTAAGCCGTATCCTGCCGTTGGTGGAATCCATCGCCCGACGCAGCGCCTATCTGGTGCTGCTGGTCGAAAACCCCACCGCCTTGCACCAACTTGTAAAACTCTGTTCAGTCAGCCCCTGGATTGCGGATCAGTTAAGCCGTCATCCGGCCTTGCTGGATGAACTGCTCACGCCCGAAAGCCTCTATGCGCCACCGGATAAAGATGCGCTGCGCGATGATCTGCGCCGGGAAGTGCTGCGCCTGAGTTGGGATGATCTGGAAGGTCATATGGAGACCCTGCGCTACTTCCGTTCAGCCCACGCCCTGCGCGTCGCAGCCAGTGAAGTCACCGGTGCATTACCCCTGATGAAGGTCAGTGATTACCTGACTTATATTGCTGAAGTCATCCTGGAGCATGTGCTGGAGCTGGCCTGGCAGCAAATGGTCGGACGGCACGGGCGCCCGACGCATGAGGATGGTCGGGTCGATGAAGAACCGGATTTCATTATCGTCGGCTACGGCAAGTTGGGTGGCATTGAGTTGGCTCACGGTTCGGATCTGGATCTGGTGTTTATCCATAACACCCCCGCCAACCTCGCGACCGATGGTGAAAAATCCATTGATAATCTCACTTTCTACACGCGCCTCGGGCAAAAGATTATTCATATCCTCAATACGTCCACCATCTCCGGCAAATTATATGAAGTGGATATGCGCTTGCGACCTTCCGGTAATTCCGGGTTGCTGGTGACGTCGCTGGCAGCGTTTGAGAAATATCAGCTCAACGAAGCCTGGACCTGGGAACATCAGGCACTGGTGCGCGCACGCGTTACCGCAGGCAGTACGGAGTTGGCAAAAGCCTTTGAAGCCGTGCGCCTGAAAGTCCTATGTCAGCAACGCGAATTACCTGCGTTGCGCGAGGAGGTGCGCAACATGCGCCTGAAAATGCGCGAGCAATTAGGCAGCGGTAAAAATAACGCGCAAAACGAGCAGGTTTTTAATCTCAAGCAGGATGCCGGTGGTATCGTCGATATTGAATTTATGGTTCAATACGCCGTTTTAGCCTGGGCTTGGAAAGAGCCCTCGCTCGCCAAGTACACGGATAACATTCGCATACTCGGAGCACTGGAGGAGGCCGGTCTACTGGACGCCGAATCCGTCGCCCACTTGATCGACGCCTACAAGGCTTACCGGTCCACCGGGCACCGCCTCGCGCTACAACGTCAGGAGGCGGTACTGCACAGCAAACAGGGTGAAGGTGAACCCATGTTTGTTACCGAGCGTCAGTTGGTGGGTCGCGTGTGGCAACAGCTGCTCGATGATCCCTCCGGCCAATAAATCGCAAGGTTCACTGAATTTAATTATCGCCAGCGCCAGCCCATCCACCCGGTGTTGGCGATGGCGTTTTTCTTTATTGGTTTTGTTAATTTTTTAGGAGTTGGCTATGTCATTTGCCGATCGCGACGGCGTTATTTGGCTGGACGGCGAGCTGGTCCCCTGGCGTGATGCCAAGGTTCACGTACTCACCCATACCCTGCACTACGGCATGGGCGTCTTTGAAGGGGTGCGTGCCTATAAAAGCGATAGTCGCGGTACCTGTATCTTCCGCCTGAAAGAGCACACGGATCGCCTGTTCCGTTCAGCGCACATCATGCGCATGAAGATGCCATTCGCCAAAGAGCAGATCAACGAAGCCCACAAGCAGGTGGTGCGTGAAAATAATCTCAGTGAAGCCTACCTGCGTCCCATGGCATTTTATGGGTCGGAAGGCATGGGGCTGCGCGCGGACAATCTTAAAGTTCACGTCATCGTTGCCGCCTGGCACTGGCCTTCATACATGTCGCCCGAGGCTCGCGACCTGGGTATTAAAGTGCGCACCTCCAGCTACACCCGCCACCACGTCAACATCTCCATGTGTAAGGCGAAAGCCAACGGTCACTACATCAATTCTTTGCTGGCCTTGCAGGAAGCGCTGGACAGCGGTTGCGAAGAAGCCTTGTTGCTGGACAATGAAGGTTACGTGGCGGAAGGCAGTGGCGAAAACTTTTTCCTGGTGCGCGACGGTGTGATCTACACTCCGGAGTTGACCTCCTGCCTCGACGGTATTACCCGCAACACCATCTTCCAGTTGGCGGCGGATTGCGGTTATGAAATACGCGAAAAACGGATTACCCGCGACGAAGTGTATATCGCCGATGAAGCGTTCTTTACCGGTACGGCGGCGGAAGTGTTGCCGATTCGTGAGCTGGATGGCCGTCAGATCGGTGAAGGTCGTCGCGGTCCGGTGACCACGCGCTTGCAGGATCTGTACTTCAAAGCGGTGCGCGGTGAACTGGCTGACCACGGTAATTGGCTGGCGCCGATTGCCGGCTAGCTGTCGTGCTGTGGAGGCGTGAACGCCTTCGCAGCAGCGGTAGACTCTTTTTTGGTATCCAGAGTCCGTTATGTCCTCATCCCCCAGCAAGATACTGATCATCGGCCCCGCCTGGATTGGCGACATGATGATGGCGCAGTCGCTGTTCAAGGTCATCAAACAGCGCAAACCCGACACCCGGATTGATGTCCTTGCCTCACCCTGGACCTTGCCGTTGCTGGCGCGCATGCCGGAAGTGGACAACACCATCGACATGCCACTGGGGCACGGCAAGATCGAGTTGGGAGTGCGTTACCGCTTGGGCAAATTTCTCGCGCAAAGCAATTATCAGCAGGCAATCGTTTTACCCAACTCCTTTAAATCGGCGCTGATACCCGCTTTCGCCGGCATTCCCTTGCGTACCGGCTGGCGCGGTGAGATGCGTTACGGTCTGCTTAACGATATCCGCCTGTTGGACAAGCGCCGCTACCCGTTGATGGTGCAACGCTACCTGGCCTTGGGTTATCCCGCCCACGCCACCCTACCTGAAACCTTTCCTTATCCTGAGCTGTTAATTGATCCGGCGCGCCAGCCACAATTACTCACAAAATTTGCATTGCGGCGCGACCGGCCGGTGTTGATACTCTGCCCCGGCGCGGAATATGGCCCTTCCAAGCGTTGGCCCGAGACTTACTACGCCCACGTCGCCGACCACAAAATCCGTCAGGGTTGGCAGGTGTGGTTGCTGGGGTCTGCCAAAGACAACAGCGTGACCGAAGCAATTCGCGATCAGTTGGACGAAGCGCAGCAGGTGCATTGCTACAACCTGGCGGGCACGACGCAACTGGATGAAGCCATTGATCTGATGGCGATGGCCGATGCTGTGGTGAGCAATGATTCCGGTTTGATGCATATCGCTGCTGCCTTAAGCCGGCCTCTGGTGGTGATCTACGGCTCCACCTCGCCAGCGTTTACGCCACCATTGTCGGAGCACGTAAGGGTTGTCTCCATTGCTATTGAATGTTCTCCCTGTTTTGAGCGGGAATGCCCGAAACAGCATCATCGTTGTCTCAAGGATTTATCGCCTTCCACCGTGTTGGAAGCCTTACAGGATGTTGCGCCCACAGCAGCAGTGGCTGTGGTGACAGACCCATGACTTATCAATGTCCCGTGACCTATCAACCTGCAGGATCGCGATGTCAGATAACACCCATCACGTGCTGATTTTGCGCGACGAATTGCAAACCTTGTGGCAAGGCAAGGATGTCTTCGCCGAGGTGCAGCAATTGCGTGGCGACGTGGCGCGTGTGGCGCCGGGTCGACAAACCCTGCGCTTTGAGCTGAATGGCCAGGCCTATTACCGTAAACTCCATACCGGCGTCGGTTGGGGTGAGATCTTCAAGAATCTGGTGCGTTTGCGGTTGCCGGTGATCGGTGCGCGCAATGAGTGGCTGGCCCTGAACAAACTGGCTGAGCTTGATGTGTCCAGCCTTACGCCGGTTGCTTACGGCGAACAGAATACGAATCCGGCGACCCGTTTATCGTTTATTGTCACCCGTGAATTGACCGGCACGGTCCAGCTTGATCACTATCTCCTGGAGCGTTTACAGGCGGGTGCGCTGGGCTTCACAGAGAAGTTGGTGCTCTTGCAGCAGGTCGCCAACATCGCGCGCGCGCTTCATGCCGGCGGCATCAATCATCGCGACTTTTATCTGTGCCATTTCCTGCTGGATTGCCGATCCATGGAATCCTGGCGTCAGGGACATGGGGAGCCGGTGCTCTACTTGGTCGATCTGCACCGGGCCCAGTTGCGTTCAAGCGTCCCGCGCCGCTGGCTGGTTAAAGATCTCGGTAGCTTGTATTTTTCGGCGATGGATCTCGGCGTTAACAGTCGGGACATATGCCGTTTCTTACGGCTGTATTTTGGTGAGTCTTTAAGGCACATCATTGAACAGCGCAAAGCCCTATTGAGTGAAATCGAACAGCGTGCACAAGGGTTATATGCGCGCGAGCAACGACTGATGCAGCGACGAGGTAAAGCGTGATGCGTCTGGCGTTTACCCTGTTCCATTATTTCCCTTATGGCGGCCTGGAGCGAGACATGCTCGCCATGGCACGGGCCTGCGTAGCGCGCGGCCATCAGGTGACGATTTACACCCAACGTTGGGTTGGCGATCAACCAGATGATATTCCTGTCGTGATTGTGCCCGCCCGCGCCTTGACCAACCACGGTCGCGCCCGCGCATTTGCGCAGCAGTTTCAGGCATTGCGCGCGCAAGAAACGCTGGACCTGGTGATCGGTTTCAATAAAATGCCCGGTCTTGATGTGTATTACGCCGCCGATGTGTGTTTTGCGCAGAAGGCCTATGAAGAGCGCGGTTGGTTGTATCGACTGAGTGGTCGGAGCCGGCATTACCTGGCTCTGGAGCGAGCGGTTTTTGCGCCGACCAGCAAGACACAGATACTCCTGATATCTCCTGCGCAGGTCGCTCCGTTTCAACGTTATTATCAAACGCCTGATGAACGGCTGCATTTGTTGCCACCCGGTATCAAGCGCGACCGGGTCATGCCTGCCGATTATGCCGCGCAGCGTCAACAATGGCGGGCGACCTTTGGCTTATCGCCTGACACGTTTTTGATGTTGATGGTCGGCTCGGATTTTCGGCGCAAAGGCTTGGCGCGTAGCATCCGCGCACTGGCGGACTTGCCGGAAGCGTTACGCCAGCGTGCCCAATTATGGGTGGCGGGCGATGATGATCCCAAAGCGTTTATCAATTTGGCGCAGACCTTGGGCGTCAGTAAACAGTTGAAGGTCCTGGGAGCACGCGATGACATTGCGCAACTCTTATGGTCTGCCGATGTCTTCCTGCATCCGGCCCATAGCGAGGCGGCTGGCGCTGTATTGCTGGAGGCGATGGTGGCCGGCTTGCCGGTTATCACAACGGATGTCTGTGGTTATGCGCATTATGTGGCCCAACAGCAACAGGGGCGCGTGATAACGGCAGCCATGGCTGATCAGCAATTGGCTGCAGTGGTGGCCGAGGTGGCGGCATGCGATCCACAGCTATGGCGGCAGCGGGCGCGGGACTTTATCGACAGTAACGACATATTTTCAATGATGGATAACGCCGTGGATTTTATTGAACAATTGGGATCGGGCAAATCGGCACCGACGCAGGCGGGATGAGTTAGAGAATAACTATGCGACTACGCGCAATGAAATGGGCCCGCAGAGAGACCTTTTGTCTTGGCTGGGCGGCTATCGGGATTTACCTGTTTTTATCCGCGTTTTTCTGGGCCTCGGGGCCCGCGCCCTTACGCGCGGTGTTTTATCTATTTTTGCTGCTGCCTTTTCTGTTGGTCTTGCCCTGGCGCAAATGGCGGAGTGAAGAGTACGGTGGTTACTTCACCATATCGGCGCTGGTTTTTGCCGCTTACTGTGTGCTGTCGTCCCTCTGGGGCCGGGCATCGGATGTCGATTTTTTCTTCAAGCAGTGGCTGTTTCTGGCGTTCTGGTTGTGCGGTGTGGCCTGGCTTTTTTATCACCGTCCGGTCAACCTGCAACGACTTTATCTGGTTGTTATTTGCATCGGTGTGGTGTGTTCACTGGTCACCGTTTATTTTTTCTACGCCTATAAAAATTATTCCATTGCGGCGCGTCTCTCGGGTTTTGGGCTGGCTGAAAACTCCACTATCGTGGCCCAGATCTTTGGCGTGGCTGCCTTGCTTGCTTACCTTAAATCCTTGCAGGCAGAAAACTGGAAATTTTCCCCCGTATTTTTTATCGGTGCCATGATTTGTGCACTGGTTATCTTGATGTCCCAAAGTCGCGGGGCGGCCATGGCATTGATACTGGTGTGTTTCGCCGGCTTGTTGATTGTCCGTCCTCGCCCACTTATCTGGGTTCCGCAAGTGACCTTGGCGCTTGTCGGTATTCTGGCTTTATTTGTCCTGACCAATATGGACGATGTGCTGGAAAAGCGGGGCATTTCTTTTTCATTTCGCGATGCTATCTGGGTGGAATTGCTGGACCGCTCCCTCGAACGGCCGTTGTTCGGCCTGGGTCTGGAACGGGATTCGCGCATCATCATCCCCGATGTGGATGTGTTTCATCACGCACATAATTCGTGGATTGACATCCTTTACTATACCGGCTTGATTGGCTTGCTATTGGCCCTGTGGCATTGGGTATTGCTCGCGCGCAGTTTCAGTCGCGACAGGGATATCCTGCCGTTGTACCTCTGGCTGGCCTACGGCAGCCTGTGTTTATTTACCAATGGTTCCAGCTTGTTAACGCGCCCTGACGCGCAGTGGCTGATGTATTGGGTTCCCGCCGGATTACTGGCCGCCGTGGTCATGAGTCGCCGCCGATGTCCGACAAGATAAACATTATGATCTTGCAAACCCGGCATATTGAGAGTATTTCCTACCTCACTGCCGAGTTGGTGAATGCCTTTCCCCCGGAGCGCTACCAGGTCACGCTGGTTTACCTTGAGACCGGTGAACCTACGGCGGCAGATGCCCTGGCTCATCGGTGCGTCTTTCTGGGGTTGGATAAAACGGATTACAAAGGCTTGCGCCTTAAGGCGATGAAGAAGGTGCGCCCGTTTCTGGAGAGCCACCACTTTGATGTCATCATCGCCAATATGTACAAGCCGGTGCATTTGTTGATGCAATTGCGCCGCTCGGTATCGGCCAGGTTGTGTATTGGTATCATTCATGCCTTTGGCGAGTTTGATCGATTCGGTCGCCGCTGGATGATGCGGCTGTCGCTGGATAAACGCTGGCATATGGTGGGCGTATCCGAACCGGTACGCCGGTATCTGATTAATGCCCGATGCGGCCTCTATGAACATAACACCTCGGCCATTAATAACGCCGTTGATGTCAAGGCGATTGCTGCTCAGGCCATGGATGCAAGCGCGGCGCGTGCGGCACTGCACCTCCCCGCCGGCGGATTTCTGTTCGGGACGGTCGGGCGTTGTGTTAAAGGCAAACGTCACCTGGAGATGCTGAAAGCATTTCACCAGTTTTGCGGTGAGCGAAACGATGTATTTCTGGTCATTATTGGTGATGGCGAGCTTCGCCCGGTACTGGATGAATACATCGCGCAACACCATTTGCAAGGCAAGGTTTTTTTAGCCGGTTATGTGCCTCAGGCGATGCGTTTTATTCGCGCACTGGATGTGTTTGTGTTTCCTTCGGAGTCGGAAGGTTTCGGCATCGCCTTACTTGAAGCTATGGCCCTTGGTCTGCCAGCGTTGGTGAATAAGGTTGAGCCGTTGACCAGTATCGTCAACGGTTGCGGTATTACTGTCGATACCGCTGATGTAGCAGCGATGAGTGCAGCGATGAAAGATTATTATGAAATGCCACTGCAAGCGCGCGAGACAAAAGGCCTCCAACATTATCATCGCGTGCAGGAGCATTACGCTATAGAGCAGTTCCGTTCGGCTTACCGCGCATTGGTCGAGCAGAAACTATCAGGTATTGAATAAAACCAAGCGAGAATATGCCTGTTGGTCAATGCTCAGAAGCTACAATTTCTTACACACAATATCACGACGGGCGAGTAGAGTTTCCCCTCGGAAATAGGCGATTTATGGTAGACAAAAACAAAACCGCACAACCGGTTGTGGAAACATCAGCGCTTAAAATTTATTTGCGGTTGTTGTCATACCTTAAATCCTACCGTTTGATGTTTGTGGTCAGCATTGTGGGGTTTGCCCTTTATGCAACATCCACCACGCTGTTTATCAAGATTCTTGAAAATCTGATTAACATTATTGAAAGCAATGATCCGCAAGACCGCTTTTTGGTGCCCTTGCAAGTCATTGGCTTAACAGTGTTACGTGGTATTGGTGCTTTTGCCGGCGTGTATTTTTTGTCGCGGGTTGCCTTCAGTGTCATTCACAGTTTACGTGTTCAGGTGTTCAATCATATGACGCGTTTACCGAGTATGACATTTGATGATCAAAGCTCCGGTCATCTGGTATCGGTGATTACCTACAACATCAACGGTGTGACCGCCGCCGCGACGGATGCAATCAAGATTTTGTTGCGCGAGGGTCTGACGGTTGTTGCGTTGTTGTCCTATCTGTTTTACACGGATTGGAAATTAACCCTGGTGTTTATCTTGATTGCGCCACTGATCGGTTCATTGGTTACCACGGTGGGTAAACGTTTACGGCGTTTAAGTACCAAAGTGCAAACCACGGTGGGCGACATAACCCAGGTCACCAGCGAGATGATTACCGGTTATCGGGTGATGCGCAGCTTCGGCGGCGAGGATTATGAAAAGCAACGCTTTGAAGCCGCGAGCAAAAAAAATTACCAACAGAATATGAAGATCGTGGTAACCGCTGCAGCCAACACACCCTTGATTCAGTTGATTGTTGCTTTCGCCATTGCATCGCTGATTTATCTTGCGCTGAATGTCATGGAGCTGGGCAACCCGGCAGAGTTCGTGGCCTATATGACGGCGGTGGGCGCTATGTTGCAGCCTATGCGCCGATTGGGTGAAGTCGCGCCGATTATTCTTAAAGGTGTTGCAGCAGCGGATAGCGTATTCACCCTGCTCGACCAGGCGCCGGAACGCGATGAAGGCACGCGCGAAGTATCCCGCGTTCAGGGCCAGGTCAGTTTCAGGCATTTATATTTTCATTATTCCCGGAGTGATAGGCCGGCATTGAAGGATATCAATCTCGATGTTGCGCCGGGCGAAGTCATTGCGTTGGTCGGACGTTCGGGTAGTGGCAAGTCGACGCTGGTTAATTTGCTGGCACGCTTTTATGACTACGATCAGGGTGATATTTGCATTGATGAGATTCCGCTTGCGGATTTCCGTCTGGCTAATTTGCGACAGCAGATCGCGCTGGTGAATCAACATGTCACGCTGTTTAATGATTCGGTGGCCGGCAATATTGCTTATGGCAGTTTGACTGATCGTGATATGGATGCAATTCGTCGGGCGGCGGATCTGGCTCACGCGACAGAGTTTATTGAGCAGCTGCCGCAAGGTTTTGACACGCTGATCGGAGAAGGCGGTGCGCGTTTATCCGGTGGCCAGCGGCAACGCCTGGCGATTGCGCGCGCGATTTTGAAAGATGCGCCGATTCTGATTCTGGATGAAGCAACCTCTGCGTTGGATAACGAATCTGAACGTTTTATTCAGGCCGCATTGGAAAGTGTTATGCAAAATCGCACCACCTTTGTGGTTGCGCATCGGTTGTCCACGATTGAGCGCGCAGACCGCATTGTGGTGATGGATGCAGGTGAAATAGTTGAGCAGGGTACTCATGCTGAATTACTGGCGAAGGGTGCACATTACGCGAATTTGTATTCAATGCAATTCCGCGATGAACCGCAAGACGTCAATAATATTGCTGAATAAAAGCAAGGTAATGACGAACAGGAATCACGGGAACATACAGGCGACCACTGAAAAATAGTAATTCAGGTAAATATTTTTCAGTAATGTTCTGGTTAACAGGTTTTATGGGATAAAACCAAAGGAAACATCATGAATCTGACTATGCCTTTTTTTGACCGCGCGCGCGTGCTTGTTGTGGGTGATGTCATGCTGGATCGTTATTGGCATGGCAACACATCGCGTATCTCCCCGGAGGCGCCGGTTCCGGTCATCAAGGTCAGTCAATCGGAGGAGCGTCCCGGTGGTGCTGCGAACGTTGCACTTAACATTGCCGCGCTGGGCGCAGCGGCCTGTTTGATCGGTACGATCGGGGATGATGATGCCGGTATTGTGTTACAGAATCGTTTAAAAGCAGCCTCCATTCACACGGATTTTCAAATTTCCCGCAATAAACCCACTATCACCAAGTTGCGCGTTATCAGCCGGCACCAACAAATTCTGCGCATGGATTTTGAAGAATCCTTTGATGCGCGTGACAGTGATGAATTTGCCAGAAAAGCCAAGGTCATCATGCCGCAGATGGATGCGCTGGTACTATCCGATTATGCCAAGGGCAGTTTGCAGGATTGTCAGGCATTAATAGCCATGGCGCGTATGCGTCGTGTTCCGGTGTTGGTCGATCCCAAAGGAAAAGATTTTGCCCGTTATCGCGGCGCAACCTTACTCACACCCAATATGCAGGAATTTGAACAGGTTGTTGGTGGTTGTGACAGCGAACAGCAAATGGTTGCGAAGGGCAGTGCGCTAATGCAGGAACTGGATTTGCAAGCACTGTTGGTAACCCGCGGTGAGCAGGGTATGACCTTGCTGCGCCCTAACCAACCGGAATTGCATTTGCCGGCGCGCGCGCGTGAAGTATTTGATGTGACCGGTGCGGGCGATACGGTGATTGCCGTTGTCGCAGCGGTGCTGGCATCGGGCCAGCCTTTAACTGAGGCGGTAGCACTGGCAAATCTCGCGGCGGGAATTGCGGTTGGCAAGTTGGGGACGGCAGCAGTCAGTGCCCCGGAATTGCGTTTTGCCTTGCAGGGTGAGCAGGGTTCGGAGCGCGGTGTTGTGAGTGAAGAACAATTACTGCAAGCGGTGGAAGATGCGCGCGCGCGCGGAGAAAAAATCGTTTTTACCAATGGCTGTTTCGATATTATTCACGCCGGTCACGTCGGTTACCTGGAAGAAGCACGCAAACTGGGTCACCGTTTGATCGTTGCCATCAACAGTGATGCATCGGTAAAACGTTTAAAAGGAGAAGGCCGCCCGATCAATCCGGTGGATCGCCGTATGGCAGTTCTGGCTGGCCTCGAAGCGGTGGATTGGGTGTTGTATTTTGAAGATGATACCCCGGAGCGACTGCTGCGCAATTTGAAACCCGATGTGCTGGTAAAAGGTGGCGACTATCGCGAGCATCAGGTGGTAGGCGGCGATATCGTCAAAGAGTACGGCGGCAGTGTAAAAGTATTGAGCTTTATCGATAGTTGTTCAACGACGGCGATTGTGAATAAAATCCGGCAGCAATGAATGTTCCGCGTGAAAAGATTTAGTACAGGCCGCGCAAAACAATAATATTGTTGCATTTAGTTCCAGCGTTTCTTCTGCCCAGGCAGACAATCCCTGTGGAATGGCGAATAAAGATTTATCGAATGGCCAGCCACAGAGATAACAGCATATTCCCCAGAAACTGAAAATCAGCATCGGCATGGTTGTGAAAGATTTCAAACCGGACCATGTAATATCTGGATGCCTGAGCAATGTTCCGCAATACATGATTATCCCTGTCACTGTCACGCTACGTACCAGCAGTTCAATATTTTCCCACTGATTGCTGTTGCCCATCTTATCGATATCAAGTTCACGCAGTAACAATGCCAGACAGAGCAACGCCAAACCAACGCATAGATAGCGATATAGTGGCTCGGCGTTATCGTTGCGGCTGTGATAGCTATGTAACAGACAGGCCAGGAACAAGAAAATATTCTGGCCAACTTCCAGCAGACCTGTCTCGGATGTGCTGATTAACCCATGGCTCCACAATCGATAGGACTCCGCGCTGATCAATAGCAAAGCGGCAAGCATCCATAGCGGATGGCGCAATATCGGCCAGCTGGCCGGAGATACGATTGGGGTCGGCATAGATTATTGGCGAAGCAGAGTATTACTCTGCTTCGCGATGCAATTACTTGGGTGGATATTGGCTCAAAAGCTTGCGTAAAACTTCAGCAAGTTTTGCTTCATTGCTCAGCGAAAAATGTTGCAGTGGTACGGCTTCAGCGCTGCCGCGCCAAATTAGATTGTTGGTTGGTGCATCGGTAATATCAACGATGATGATGCCTTCCTGTTTGTCGTTAGGCATACTTTTACCGCCGCCCAGTCCGATACTGCCGTGGCGGCCGAGAGGCAGGCCGATAGACAACCCCAGTCCGGTGGAAGAGCCGGTACTGATGCGCGATACAATCTTCATATCGAACAGGAGGTCGGGATTGCTTTCGGTGCGACTTAACCCTTGGCTGGCCAATTGGGTGTCTGCCTGACGTTGAATCTGTTGAGCGCTTACACCCGGAATATCTGATGAGGCACCACGCCAGTTATAAGTCTTGTGCCCGCTAAAGTCAGTTCCCGGTTTGAAGTCCTGATTATATTTGGTGCTGGCGCATCCACACATGATCAATACCAGTGCGAGCAACCAAAAACGCCAAAGTGAGCGGAACATTGTCGGTATACTCGCCAGTTGTGGGTTCATAAAAGTGTCCTCGGGATAAAGTATGATGTCCGCGTTATTGTCCAGTGATTCGACCCTGTTTAGTGTGAATCATTGCTCTTTTTAATCCTTACTTGTGCGGTTTGCAAATGCTGTGGTTTTATTTCAGACTTGTCCCGCTTTCACCACCCAATGGCGAGTAGTCGTTATGGATTTAATTCAGGCAGTTGTTTTGGCATTGGTGCAGGGGTTGACCGAATTCTTACCGGTTTCCAGCTCGGCGCATTTATTGTTGGTCCCTATCTTTGCTGACTGGCCTGATCAGGGGTTGGCATTTGATGTGGCATTACACGTGGGTAGTTTGGCTGCCGTGGTCATTTATTTTTGGCAGGATATCAAACGGATGTTTGTCGCCTGGTTCGCGTCACTGACTCGCGGCGAATCCTCAGAGGACAGTCGTCTGGCCTGGGCGGTTATCTTCGCGACTATCCCGGTTTGCATTGCCGGATTTTTTCTCAAGGATCTGGTGGCCACCGCCATGCGTTCGCCGTTGGTGTCAGCCTTTGGCTTGATTGCCTTTGGACTATTGCTCGCCTGGGCTGACTGGCGTCATCGCGGAGCGCGCAGTGAATATCAGATGAATAAATGGGATGTTTTCTGGGTGGGATGTGCCCAGGCGCTGGCGCTGATCCCCGGTACATCTCGCTCCGGTATAACGATTACGGCCGCATTGATGCTGGGCTTTACCCGGGAAGCTGCTGCGCGGTTTTCATTCCTGTTGTCGATTCCGGTGATTGTGATTGCTGGCGCAGTGGAAACCAACGAGCTGGTGCACGCACGGGTGGCGGTGGATTGGACCGCAATGATCGTAGGAACCCTGGTATCGGGAATCAGCGCTTATTTGTGTATTTATTATTTTCTGGCGTTTATCAATCGGATCGGTATGCAACCTTTTGTTGTGTATCGCATAGCCTTGGGAATTTTGTTGATTGTGCTTTACTGGAATCCAGCGGCATAACATATCAAACAAACTTGACGACACTGGTATCTTTCTCGCGGCTTTTGCCAGCCGCTGCCAGTGCGTCAAGATAAGCCTGCCACTTACTTTCCTGCTCTACAGAAAGTTGATAAAGGTAGTCCCAGGTGTAGATGCCGGAGTTGTGACCATCATCAAAAAAGATTTTTAATGCGTAATTGCCGGCGCGCTCAATGCTGCTGATACCCACCTCTTTCTTGCCGAACTGCAATGTAGCCTGATTCGGTCCATGTCCTTTTACTTCCGCGCTGGGTGAGTGCACCCGCAAATATTCGGCACCCAGCTGATAAGACTGGGTACCGAATTGAAGTTCCAATATTCCGGATTGCTTGTGCAGTTGAATCTTGACTGGGATCATAGTGGTTATTGTGACTTACAGGATATAGCGGCTGAGATCTTCATTCTTTGCCAGCTCGCCTAAATGGTCATCGACATAAGCAGCATTGATTTCCAGATGGTTTTTTTCATTGCCTGCATCGAAGGAAATATCCTCCAACAATCGTTCGAGAATCGTATGCAGGCGACGCGCGCCGATATTTTCGGTGCGCTCGTTCACTTCCCAGGCGGTTTCAGCGATTCGACGAATACCGTCTTTGGTGAACTGAATTGTTACGCCTTCCGTTTCCAGCAATGCTTGCTGCTGCTCGGTGAGTGAAGCGCGAGGTTCGGTGAGTATGCGTTCAAAATCGTCCGGCGTTAGCGCGCTTAGCTCAACGCGAATTGGCAGGCGCCCCTGCAATTCCGGAATCAGATCTGAGGGCTTGCTTAGATGAAAGGCCCCGGACGTGATAAACAAAATATGATCTGTTTTGATGATGCCGTGTTTGGTGGTTACGGTGCAGCCTTCAATCAATGGCAGTAAATCCCGTTGCACGCCCTCGCGGGAGACATCGGCGCCAGACGTCTGTCCGCGCCGCGCCACCTTGTCGATCTCATCGATAAACACAATGCCGTTTTGTTCGGCCGCTTCTATGGCTTGTGCTTTAATGTCTTCATTATTGACCAGCTTGCCGGCTTCTTCTTCCTGCAGTTGTTTGAAAGCCTGCTTTACCGTCAGCTTGGTTTTCTTGGTTTTTCCATTCGATAAAGACGAAAACATATTTTGTAATTGGCTGGTCATGTCTTCCATGCCCGGTGGTGCCATAATTTCTACACCGACGGGTGTTGCCGCCAGATCAATTTCAATCTCTTTGTTATCCAGTTCGCCTTCGCGCAATTTTTTCCGGAAGACCTGTCGTGTACCCGACTCGTTATTCAAGGTCGGATCACCGCCGCGCGCCGGAGGCAGCAGCGCATCCAGAATGCGCTCTTCCGCCGCTTCTGCCGCGCGGTGCTGGACAGTTTTCAGCGCATGCTCACGGTACATCTTGATCGATACATCAACCAGGTCGCGAATAATGGATTCCACATCGCGGCCGACATAACCGACTTCAGTGAATTTTGTGGCTTCCACTTTGATAAACGGCGCATTGGCCAGTTTTGCCAGACGACGTGCAATTTCGGTTTTGCCCACGCCGGTCGGACCAATCATCAAAATATTTTTTGGGGTGATTTCACTGCGCATGTCGGCGGGCACTTGCATGCGGCGCCAGCGATTGCGCAATGCGATAGCTACAGCACGCTTGGCATCCTGTTGGCCGACGATATGTTTATCCAGTTCGTGAACAATCTCACGGGGTGTCATGGTGGACATAATCTGTATCCGAAAAAATTAATATTCCAATGTTTCGATGGTGTGGTTCTGGTTGGTAAAAACACAAATATCGCCCGCGATATGCAATCCTTTTTCCACGATGCTACGGGCGTCCAATTGTGTGTTTTCCAGCAGCGCGCGCGCAGCTGCCTGCGCGAAAGGGCCGCCGGAGCCAATGGCAATCAAATCGTCTTCCGGTTGAATAACGTCACCATTGCCGGTGATGATGAGCGAGGCTTCTTTATCGGCTACAGCGAGTAATGCTTCAAGTCGGCGCAATGCGCGATCCGTGCGCCAGTCTTTGGCCAATTCCACGGCGGCGCGCACCAACTGGCCGTTGTGGGCTTCAAGCTTTGCTTCGAAGCGCTCGAACAGGGTGAAAGCATCGGCAGTTCCGCCAGCGAATCCGGCGATCACCTGATTTTTGTACAAGCGGCGCACTTTGCGTGCATTGCCTTTCATCACCGTATTGCCGAGTGAAACCTGACCGTCGCCGCCAAGCACAACCTGGCCTTCACGGCGTACAGAGAGAATTGTGGTCACAGGGGAAATCCTTTGTTGAACTGTTGCGGACTGCGGCGCTAAGGCCGCAGGGATTCCCTGAAAAGTGGGGGCGGGGTGGGTAATTTCAAGCCGATTATGTTTATCTGGCGCGGATGCCGTATCAGGGCGCTGCGTTTTTGTCGCGCTTTAACATGAGGGCGTTATATTGGTTCGCGACCAACGTGGAGCGAGCGCTGGCCAGTCGCGACTGATCCTGAAATGGGCCGACGATGACGCGATGCCACAATTCGCCATTGCGAATGGTCACCTTTTCAATCCGCGCATCGAGGTTAAGCAGGATCAGCTGCGCGCGCAATTTATCGGCATCTACATTGTTGCGGAAAGAGCCAACTTGCAGGATGTACTCCATCGAATCCGGTTGTGTCTCCACAATTTTTTCAACGGTTTGTGCCGGCTCAGTGGCAGGTACGATGACCTCACTCTCCTGGAGCAATTTATAAAAATCAAAGCGCGGCTTGGGCACTTTTTCTTCTTCTGTTTCTGTGCGCGTGACTTTTGGCTTTTCGGCTACCGGCTTTTCCTGTGTCGCTGGTTGTGGCACTACATCAGCCAGGTAAACCAGAAACATGATAAAAGCGCCCAGAATGCCGCCGATTAACAGCCACACCCAGCCCGGCACGGGCGGTTTCGCCGGTGCGCGACGACGATTCGGGGAACGATTTTTTTTGGCGTAATCTCGGGACATGGCGACTTCATCAAGCTCGGAGTGGGCGCAATTGTACTTGTGCTGTGCGGGTGAGTCACTATGAAGTGCGGCTCTAATTCATTTCCTGCGGATCTACATCAATGGACCAGCGAACCCGTTTACCCAATGCCTCGTTTTCCAATTGTGCAGTGAGTTGTGCGAGGAGTTGTTGCAGGGGTTTGCGCTGTGCACTGTTGAATTGCAATTGATAGCGAAAACGGTCGCCGCGTTTTTCCATCATGGCTGGCAAAGGGCCAAGGTAACTGAAATGGTGGCTGGATGGCTGCCATTGCTCAGCCTGAGCGCGAGCCAGACGTAAAAACTCCACGGCCAGTTCAGGCCGTTTGCTTTCTGCACGCAAGAGTGCGAGATGCCGATAGGGAGGTAATTGGGTAATGCGTCGCTCGTGCAATAACAGCTCGGCCAGCGCGTGATAACCCTGCAGCATCAAGGTTTGCACCAGAGGATGTTCAGTGTGGTGGCTCTGCAAGATAACCGTACCGGGCTTGTCGGCCCGGCCGGCTCGCCCGGCTACCTGAAGTAACAATTGTCCCATCCGCTCGGGGCCGCGAAAGTCGGCACTGAACAAACCGGCGTCCGCATCAATGATAACGACCAGGGTGACCAGGGGAAAATGATGACCTTTAGCCAACATCTGTGTCCCCACCAGGATACAAGGCTCGCCGGATTGCACCTCGTCCAGCAAACGATGCATGGCATGTTTGCCGCGCGTGGAGTCGCGATCAACCCGCAGTATTCGCGTCTGTGGAAACAGCTGGCGCAAAGCTTCTTCACTGCGCTCCGTGCCCTGCCCTAAAGGTTGCAGTTGATGGCTGTGACAGCTTGGGCAGCGTGAGGGCAATGGGCGCTGGTGATCACAATGATGGCAATGCAGGTGGCGCGGCTGCTGATGAACCGTCATGCGTGCGTCACAGTGGTTGCAGTTAGCCAGCCAGCCACAATCGTGGCATTGGAGTGTGGGCGCGTAACCGCGCCGGTTGATAAATATCAGCACCTGATGGCGCGCCTGGATTTCCAATGCAATCGCTTTCAGGGTGTCTTGCGCGAAACCTTCATGCAAGGGTTGCGCGCGAATATCGAGCAGCTGAATGCTGGGGGGTACGGCTGAACCGGCACGGCGGGTCAGGCGCAAATATTGATAACGGCCTTGCTGGGCGTTATTGAGGCTTTCCAACGCCGGCGTGGCGGAACCGAGCAATAACGGAATCTTGAGCTGACTGGCGCGCATAACGGCTAGGTCGCGGGCAGAGTAGCGAAAACCGTCCTGTTGTTTGAAGGAGTTATCGTGCTCTTCATCAACAATGATGATTCCCGGCTCCTTGAGCGGTGTGAAGATAGCCGACCGGGTGCCGATAACTACCCGGGCAATGCCCTCACGCGCCTGTACCCAGGCATCCAGCCGTTCCCGATCATTGAGGCCGGAATGCAGGGCGACAACAGGCACCGCGAAACGCCGTTGGAATCGTTGTAGCGTTTGTGGCGTAAGCCCGATTTCGGGGATCAATACCAATGCCTGCTTGCCTTGGGCCAAGGTTCGGGCGATGGCTTGCAGATAGATTTCCGTCTTACCGCTGCCAGTGGCCCCATCCAGCAGACTTACCTGGAACTGGTCCAGGTTTATCTTTTCAAGAACCTCTGCCTGTTCCGGGTTTAGTATCAACGGCTGTTCGCGCAAGGTAGTCTGTGTCGATTCTGGTGTAAGTACTTGCTCACTGCAAGCAACCAGTCCTTTCTTCATCAGCGGCTTGATGGTGGTAGTGGGTATGTCCAGTATTTGCAGATCGGCGCGCGTTAAATAAGGTGTATCTTGCAGTGCAGCCAGCAAAGCGGCCTGACGCGGAGCGCGTTTCAGGCTGCCGGCCGGCAAACCTTTTCCAGCTGTTGTGAGGTGATAGATCGGCTCCGTACGTAATCGGGCCATTTCTCCCTGGCGTAAGAGCGCCGGCAACGCGGTATGCAAGGCTTCACCGACCGGGCTTTGATAGTAGTCAGCGGCCCATAAGCACAATGCAAGCACATCGGGCATAAAAGCCGGTAGTTCATCAATGACGCCGAGCGCATGGCGCAATTGGTTGGCAGCCACGGAGGCTTCCTGATGTAGCGACAGTAATACACCGACGACTTCCTGGTGCCCGAAGGGTAAGCGTAAGAGTGTTCCGGGCCGCAAAAGCGCAACCTGCTCCAGCGGCATGTCCACCGGGGGTAGGTAGTCAAAGCGGCGACGCAAGGGAGTGGGGATTGCGACCTGAAGAAAAACCGTAGGCATCGGGTGATAAGTCTTGGTTGTTGGCGATGAGCTGCCGGGCAGGATACCCCATATCAACTGTCGTTTGGGTGTGCTTTTTGTGTGGTCGAGGGGAGTGTTGAAAACTGGTTATTTTTTCCCCTTGCGTTATGTATTGATTCTGATAGTATCCCCGCTCCTTAAATTCCGCCCTATTACCAACCGTTGTGCGGTGCTCGACAAATGCTCGGGTGGCGGCACAAAAAACGACAAGGCAATTATCATGAAACCAGAAATTCATCCTAATTACGCTGACGTAGCTGTTAACTGCAGCTGTGGCAACACCTTTAAAACTCGCTCTACCCTGGGTAAAGATTTCCACGTAGACGTCTGCAGTGAGTGCCACCCTTTTTACACCGGCAAGCAGAAGATGGTAGATACCGGTGGTCGTATTGACCGCTTTACCAAGCGCTTCGCTAGCCGTATTGGTGGCAAAAAGTAAGACAGATGTAATGCTATTTTCTCGCTATCTGTCGGGAAACATGCTTCTAAAAACGCCGAAAGCAGTAGCTTTCGGCGTTTTTGTTTGCGCCTCCATCTGGAACAATATGGCGGTGGCTGCCTGCCCTGCCACCCGGATCGACGAAACCGTTCAGCTTGCCCAGGTGGTGGATGGCGATACGTTGCGTTTACAGGATGGTCGACGTGTGCGGGTTTTAGGTATCAATACCCCCGAAGTTGCGTGGGAAGGGCATGTTGGTCAGGCATTGGGTGTTGAAGCAACAGCCGCAAGCCGCCGGTTTCTGCCCCGCCATCAGAAGGTTCACCTCGTCTACGATCTGGACCATAAAGACCGCTATGGCCGGATGCTGGCACACGTTTATAACCAGCGACGTCAAAGTCTGGCAGCACATTTACTTGAGCAAGGATTGGCGCTACAGGTGGTCGTGCCTCCCAATGTAAGTGAAATGGGTTGCCTGACGCGTCAGGAAGATCTTGCTCGCCGGCAAAACCGTGGCATATGGCGAGAGAAGGCGTGGAATTTGCGGCCCGCTGCTGAGCTTGCGCTCGATCAAACGGGTTTTAGTCGCATCCAGGGAAAAGTCACCAAGGTGAGTGTGCTGCGTGACGTCTGGTTGGAGCTTGATGGCCCAGTGGTGGTCAAGATTGCGCAACAGGATCGGCAGTATTTTGCCGATGACCAATGGCAGTCATGGCTTGGCAAATCTATCAAAGTGCGCGGTTGGCTGATCAACCGCGCCAGCGAATTCCAGCGCAAACGCGGTTTTAAACCTTTACAAATGCAGGTGCGTCATCCTCTTATGTTAGAGGAGTCACCGGGCGAGCAAAGGTAAATTCGAGGGAGTCTTTTAAAAATTGCCCGCCTCTCCAACATTTTTCAGGCGCTCCCTAAAACAGCTCCTCCGGCAAGATTTCATCTGCGGACTGTTCGCCATTGGGTGAGGTGCTATCACCTGCCTGGGGGGCATCTTCCACGCGAAAAATCTCAAATATTGCATCGGGATCTTCGGGTTGTGCCCGGGCACCAGTGTCGCGATTGATGCGTACGGTAACGATGCCATTAGGCTGTGATGGGATTTTTTCCTCAACACCATCCAGAGCGGTGCGCATAAAGTCAATCCAGATCGGCAGTGCTGCTGAGCCGCCATACTCTGTTCGCCCCAGGAGCGTGTTTTGATCAAACCCTACCCAGCTGACGGCAACGACATCCGGACTATAGCCAGCAAACCAGGTATCTCTTGGACCATTGGTGGTGCCTGTCTTGCCGGCAATGTCACTGCGCTCCAGCTTGCGCGCCAACCGGCCGGTACCCAGCGTAATGACGTCTTTTAACATCGAATCAATGATGTAAGCCACCCGTTCTTCGATGATGCGAGGGGCGTAGCGAGTGGTATCGATGGGCTGGGGAAGTATCTCGTTTGTCAGCGCTTCCTCGAAAGGTATGTAACCGGGCTCTTCTTCCGGCAATACGTTGAGCAAAGCGGCTGCCTGGCGTGCGGCCTCGGCCTGCTCGCACTCTTTGCAAACGATCATCGGTTGCGCTTCGTACACGACTTCGCCTGATGCGTCTTCAATGCGCGTGACCAGGTGCGGTTCTATCTTGAAGCCACCATTGGCAAAGGTAGCGTAGCCGGTAGCCATTTGCAGCGGTGTCAGTTCATGAGTGCCCAGTGCCAGTGTGAGGTCGCGGGGAAATTGGGTCTTGTCGAAACCAAAGCGTTCGAGGCTATCCAGCGCTTTGTCCAGGCCGAGGCTGCGCAGTAGCCGAATCGATACCAGATTGCGCGAGCGATACAGCGCCTGGCGCAAACGAATGGGTCCGGAAAACTTTCCATCGTCATTTTCCGGCCGCCAGGACGCGCCAATTGCCGTGTCTTCAATCACAATGGGCGCATCATTGATGACGGATGCTGGGGTAAAGCCATTTTCCAGGGCTGCCGTATAGAAAAAGGGTTTGAAACTGGAGCCCGGCTGCCGCGCACCTTGTACCGCGCGATTAAAGTGACTTTGGCGGAAATCGAAGCCGCCGACCAAGGCGAGGATCGCACCATCCTGAGGGTTTAGCGCTACCAGGGTTCCTTGTACCGCAGGCACCTGGCTCAAGCGCCAGGCGCCTTCTGTGTCTCTGGCGATGCGGATCACGTCGCCGTATTGAAGAAAATCTCCCGCCTTTGTGGGGGCGGGGCCGCGACTGTCTTCATTGATATAGGGGCGGGCAGTGGCCAAGCCTTGTTCCCAACCAAGTTCGATGATTTCTCCCGAAGCGGTAATCGCCTTTACTGCCTGTTCGGCAACCTCGGTAATCGCTGCTACCTCCAGCCCGCCAAAGTTGGGTATATCTCCCAACTTTTCTCGCCAGTCACTGAAATCATCCGTTGCAGATGGCTCAAATCGCTGCTCGGGGCCTCGATAGCCATGGCGTTGGTCATAACTGAGTAAGCCGCTGATAACAGATGTTTGAGCGCTTGCTTGCATCTCGCTATCGACGCTGGTGTAAACCCGATAACCATCGTTGTACGTATTTTCACCAAAGCGATCAAAGACTTCCTTGCGCGCCAGTTCCGCGACATAGGGCGCATACAGATCCAATGTCAGGCCGTGATAGCTGGTGAGGATGGACTCACTGATAGCTGCGTCATGGGTAGCTTGATCAATGTATTTCAGTTTCAGCATACGACCGATGATCCAGTCGCGGCGAATCAGAGCGCGTTGGGGGTTTGCCAATGGGTTATAGGCCGAAGGGGCTTTCAGGCTGCCAACGATGGTGGCGTACTGGGCTAACGAAAGCTCACTCGCGTCTTTGCCATAATAGATCTGGGCGGCAGCCTGCAATCCATAAGCGCGGTTACCGAAAAACATCTTGTTGCTGAACAGCTCAAGTATCTCTTCTTTTGTGAGCTGGCGCTCAATTTGAAAAGAAAGCAGTATCTCATTGAACTTTCTCGAAAATACTTGTTTGCGGGTAAGGAAAAAATCACGTGCCAGCTGCATAGTGATGGTGCTGCCACCGGACTGGATTTGGCCTGTTTGCAATAATTGTGAACCCGCGCGCAATAGACCCCTTAGCGAAACGCCATGATGGTCGTAGAATTCGGCGTCTTCTGCAGCAAGTAAGGCTTTGATATATAAGGGTGGAAGCTGTTCGAAGGTTAACGGTGTGCGACGCTGTTCGCCAAATTCACCAATTAACTTATTGTCCCTTGAATAAACGCGTAAAGGGGTCTGTAATTTAACCTGCTTTAACGTTTCCACCGAAGGAAGATTGGGGCTCAGGTAGAGGTACATGCCAGCCAGTGTCACCAAAGTAACGCTGAAGCCGGACAGTAACAACCAGAAAAGGGCTTTCAACCAGGTTTTTTTAGTAGGCATTTTTTCTAACAGAATTAATGAGTTAGCAGTTTTGCGACAAGTGGCGGGCATTATACGGGCTTTTTCCCTGTTTACATATCGGCTGGTTTGTTGCAGGCTTAAGTTAAAGTGCTATAACATAAACAGCGTCTAAGTTACGGATATAGATAGAAAAATGGGCATCTTAGGCTTCCTCGAGAAAAAAGCGAAACCAGTGTTGGGACTGGATATCAGTTCAACTTCGGTCAAATTGCTTGAATTAAGCCGCCACGGTGATCGCTATCGTGTCGAGACTTATGCTGTGAGAGCTCTACCGCCAAATGCGGTGGTGGAGAAAAATATTAATGACCAGGAGGCCGTTGCTGAGGTCATCAAAGCAATGGTCAAGCAATCCAAGACCAAGCTGAAACATGCAGCAGTTGCGGTTGCCGGTTCGGCGGTGATCACCAAAGTGATCGATATGCCTGCCGGGTTAAGTGACGATGCAATGGAAACCCAGATTTCCCTTGAAGCTGACCAATACATTCCCTTCCCTCTTGAAGAGGTGGCTATCGACTTCGAAGTTCAGGGCGAGTCACCGCGCAATCCCGATCAGGTTGAGGTCTTGCTTGCCGCCTGTCGTCGTGAAAATGTTGAGATGCGCGCTAACGTCCTTGAACTGGCTGATTTAACTCCGGAAAAAGTGGATGTTGAAGCCTACAGCATGGAGCGTGCCTACGAATTGATTGCGGACCAGTTGGAAGATCAGGATGGTCAGGTTGTGGCTATCATTGACGTGGGCGCCACTATGACCACGCTCAGCGTCCTTGTCGATGGCAAAACGGTTTATACCCGCGAACAACTGTTCGGTGGCAAGCAACTTACCGAAGAAATTCAACGCCGCTATGGTTTATCGATGGAAGAGGCCGGGTTGGCCAAGAAGCAAGGCGGTTTGCCAGACGATTATGAATCTGAAGTACTGGGCCCTTTTAAAGAAGCTGTCGTGCAGCAGGTCACTCGTTCCCTACAATTTTTCTTCTCTGCCAGCCAATACAATGATGTCGATTACATTATTTTGGCTGGTGGTGTGGCGTCGATGGACGGCCTGGTAGGTTTGATTGAAGAAAAATTGGGCACCCAGACTGTGGTAGCCAATCCCTTTGCCGGTATGTCGGTGTCGTCGCGGGTCAATGCTGTAGCGCTGGCTAATGATGCTCCTTCATTGATGATTGCCACTGGCTTGGCAATGAGGAGTTTCGACTAATGGCAAAGATTAACTTATTACCCTGGCGCGAAGCCTATCGCAAAGAAAAGAAAGACCAGTTCATTGCCATATTGATCGGCGTTTTTATCGTGTCGGCGCTGTTAGCTTATGTGTGGATTTCCAGCGTGGAAGCAGCCATCGATAATCAAAATTCGCGTAATCGCCTATTGGAGACTGAAATTGCCGCGCTTGAAAAACAAGTGCAGGAAATCGCTGAGCTGAAAAAGGTCCGCGACGATCTGCTGACCCGCATTAAGGTCATTCAAGATCTTGAGGGAACGCGTCCCGTTATCGTCCGTTACTTTGATGATCTGGTTCGCTCCGTCCCCGATGGTGTACATCTGAATTCGGTGGTGCGTACCGGTGACACCATCAGTATTGAAGGTATTGCCGAATCGACTAACCGTGTATCCAGCTTTATGCGCAACCTTGATCAGTCCGACTGGTTTGCATCTCCCAATTTGACGTCCGTGACTGCTGCGCCTGAAGAGGGCGAACAGGCCAATTCATTCAAGATGACCGTGCGCACCTCTGCTCCTCAGGATCAGATTGATGCGGCTGCAAATGAGGAGGGTAAATAAGATGTCATTTGCAGAATCCATGGAGCAACTCAAAAACTTTGACGTGAATGATATTGATTTTGAAAAAATCGGTATCTGGCCTGTGCCAGCCAAGATTTTTGTGGCAGTACTGTTGATTGCTGTTGTGTTTGCGGCGACCTATTACGTATGGATCAAAGATCTGAATATGCAGCTCGACACAATTGTCAAAAAAGAGGCTACATTAAAAGAGACCTACAGAAAGAAAAGTTTCGAAGCCGCTAACCTTGATGCTTATCGGGCGCAGATGGTGGAGATGAAAAGCACCTTTGATTCGCTGTTGTCGCGGTTGCCGACTGACACTGAAGTTCCAGGGTTGTTGGAAGATATCGATACTCGCGGTTCTGAAAGTGGTTTGACTATCAACAGTATCAAGTTGGAAGCAGAGCGCACAGCTGAATATTACATCGAACTGCCTATCAGCATTGATGTAGAAGGCGGATATCACGATCTCGGTGGGTTTGTCAGCGGCGTAGCGGGTATGCCGCGTATCGTTACCTTGCACGATTATTCAATCACCCGGAAAAAAGACAGCGCCGAATTAGCAATGAAAATCTCTGCTAAAACCTATCGTTATAAGTCGCAGGAGCAATAGAAATGAAGAAAATTTCTTACGCTCTCATTTCCGGTTTGTGCGTTTTTTTGCTGACAGCCTGTGACTCATCGTCTCAGCACCAGGACTTGCATGATTTTATGGCGGAAACCAAGCGCCGTCCGCAAGGGCAAATTGAACCGTTGCCAGCGTTTCGTCCATACCGCCCGTTTGCTTATAGTGCGATGACCTTGCGCAGTCCTTTTGATCCGCCTGTGCGAGAAGAAGATAAAGCATCGATAAAAGGCGGCCGGACGGTTGAGCCGGATATGAACCGCGAACGCGAATATCTTGAAAGCTTCAACATTGCCGGCCTGACAATGGTGGGAACCTTGACCAAGTCTGGACGCCTCTGGGCATTAATTGACGATGGGCAAGGTGGCGTGCACTCGGTCACCATCGGTAATTACATGGGCAAAAACCATGGCAAGATCGTTACAGCGGATCGCGCGCAAATAGAAGTGCTCGAAATTGTCTCTGATGGCGCGAACGGTTGGGTTGAGCGTCCCAGAATTATCAAATTAGAAGAAAAGGAATAAACCATCATGGGTGCTTTGTTCTCATTGGGGTTAAAAATGCGAAATATAGCCTTATTACTTGTTTGTCTGTTGGCCCCTGTCACCTGGGCAAATACACTTGATGATATTCGTTTTGCTGAACTTCCCGGTGAGCGGTTTGAAGTCAGGATGACGTTTTCAGGGCCGCCACCGGAACCTGCCGGTTACACTATTGAAAGGCCTGCGCGCATTGTCCTGGACTTTCCTCAGGTAGTCAGTGCGCTGGAAGAGCGTCGTTATCCTTTATCGTTTGACAATGGTCAGAGTGCCATGGTGTTAACGACGGAGGGTAGAACCCGGTTGATTTTAAATCTGGATGATTTGACGTCTTACACCAGTCGTGCCGAAGGTAATACCTACATTGTTGAAGTGGGTGCTAGTGACGGTGGTTATGCAAATAACACGGTGACTCCCAGCGTTACGGTTCCATCGGCACCAACAGCTCAAACCGCTGCAGCTCAAGGGCCTGCAATCACCAATATTGACTTCCGTCGTGGCACTACAGGTGAGGGTCGTATCATTATTGCGCTGTCAGATCCTGGTATAAGTGCCGAGATGTCGAGCACTGGCGCAGGGGTTCGGTTAACCTTTAACGATGTCTGGCTGCCGCCGGAATTGCGCCGCCGACTGGACGTAGTGGATTTCGCGACGCCGGTTTCATTGGTATCGGCGACACTTGATGGTGGCGACACCGTACTGAATATAGCTGCGTCGGGTGACTACGATTATCTGGCCTACCAAGCGGACAAAGAATATGTCGTTAGCATTAAGCCGCTGACGGCTCAGGAAATTAAAGAGAAAAAAGAAGAATTTGAATTTACCGGTGAAAAGCTGTCACTGAACTTCCAGGATATTGAAGTGCGTGCGGTGCTGCAAATCATTGCCGACTTTACTGAATTGAATCTTGTAGCCAGTGACACTGTGCAAGGCCGTATTACTTTGCGTCTTGATAACGTGCCTTGGGATCAAGCGCTCAGCCTGGTATTAAAAACCAAAGGGCTGGATAAGCGTCAGGTGGGTAATGTTCTAATGGTTGCGCCTGCTGCGGAAATTGCCGAACGTGAACGTCAGGAACTGACTACCAAGAAACAATTGGAAGAATTAGCACCATTGCGCACGGAATATATTCGTGTTCGTTATGCTAATGCTAAAGAGATGTTTGAGTTGTTCCGTGGTGAGTCTGGTGAGCGGTCTGGTGGAAGTGGGGCCGGTAGAGGCGGTAGCCAATCTACCGGCAGTGTTCTCTCTGAGCGTGGACAAGCGATTGTTGATGAGCGAACTAACTCTATCATTATTACTGATACCGCCGACCGTATCGAAGCCTTCAGGCGATTGATCGATCAAATTGATATCCCGATTCGCCAAGTGATGATTGAAGCGCGGATTGTGATTGCTAACACCGATTTCCGTAGAGAGTTGGGTATCCGTTGGGGGGCGGGTGGTACTGATCAGTCTTCTGATACGGTTACCGACGTTGAAGGTTCGGTGGATTTAGGTGTGACGACCAGTCCTGCTGGTACTCTTGCGCTTGGTGTTCTGACTGATAATGAGTTTCTAGACATGGAATTGTCAGCACTTGAGAATACCGGTTTTGCTGAAATAGTCTCTCAGCCGAAAGTTATCACTGGCGATAAACAGCGTGCCACTATTTCTTCAGGCACTGAAATCCCTTATCAAGAAGCTTCTGCCAGTGGCGCTACCACTACGTCATTCAAGGAAGCAGTTCTGAAGCTGGATGTGACTCCCCAAATTACGCCGGATAATCGCATTATTATGGACTTGGTGATAAATCAGGACACGGTTGGGCAAATTATCGTGGCCAGCGGGATTCCCACTCTTGATGTGACAGAGTTGACCACGAAAGTCTTGGTGGCCAATGGGCAAACCGTAGTATTGGGTGGTGTATTCACCGTGGAATCTATCAAGGGTGAGAACAAGGTACCTCTCCTCGGTGATATCCCGTACCTGGGTCGTTTGTTCAGACGCGACGTTAATGAAAATAATAAAACAGAATTGCTGTTGTTCATCACCCCCAAAATCATGGCTGAAAGCCTGACAAACTGATGCTCCGCTCGAATATTTTCCTTGTCGGCCCCATGGGGGCCGGCAAATCTACCATAGGACGTCTTCTTGCCTCGGAACTAAACCTATCTTTCCGCGATAGTGATCGTGTGATTGAAGAACGTACCGGCGCTGATATTCCATGGATTTTTGATATGGAAGGTGAGGAGGGGTTTCGTGAACGGGAAGCAGCAGTATTAACAGAGCTCTCTACTGAGGCAAATGTTGTGATTGCGACAGGTGGTGGAATCATCCTGCGCGAACAAAATCGCACGATCATGAAGTCATCCGGGTTCGTTTGCTATCTCACTGCCTCCATTGACCAACTGGTAGAAAGAACATCCCGCGATAAAAAGCGCCCGCTATTGCAGGTGGAAAACCCTCGTCAAAAAATTATTGATTTGTTATCTCTTCGTGATCCCCTCTATCGTGATGCTGCTGATTTTGTTATCAACACAGATCGTCGATCACCCAAAGCGGTCGCTCAGGAAATCGCAGGTTTGGTGACTGCTGCTCAGTGAGCCTCCCGGCGGCTTATGGTAAAGTGCGCCCTGCACATTCCTTACTTTCACTATCAGGCAAAGTCTCGTTATGCGTCAGTTAAATGTCGATCTGGGTGATCGAAGTTACCCTATCTATATCGGTGAAAAGCTTTTAGCTAACAAGCAATTTCTCGCCCCCCATATCCAAGGACGCCAAATATGCATTGTGACCAACGAAACCATTGCGCCTCTGTATTTATCATCACTACAAGACATGTTGACCGGTTATCAGCTAGACACCGTTGTGCTTCCTGACGGTGAAGCGCATAAAAATCTGGAAACACTGAACCTGATTTTCGATGGATTATTGCGGGCTCGCCATAATCGTACAACGACATTGATTGCTTTGGGTGGTGGTGTTGTGGGCGACATGACTGGTTTCGCTGCCGCTTGTTATCAGCGAGGTGTGGATTTTATCCAGGTACCAACCACCCTGTTATCAATGGTGGATTCTTCGGTGGGTGGTAAAACGGGCGTTAATCACACGCTGGGCAAAAATATGATCGGGGCTTTTTATCAGCCCCGTTGTGTCATTGCGGACACTGGATTATTGGAAACGCTGCCGTCCCGCGAATTGTCCGCAGGTATTGCGGAAGTAGTTAAATATGGATTGATAGCCGATTACGCTTTCTTCGAATGGCTCGAAGCCAATATGCCAGCGTTGATGGCGCGCGATAAGCGTGCCCTTGCGTATGCTGTCGAGCGTTCCTGTCAAATTAAAGCCGATGTGGTGGCTCAGGATGAACGCGAAGGTGGGATTCGGGCCATTCTCAATTTGGGTCACACCTTCGGGCACGCTATCGAGACAGCTCAGGGCTACGGCAACTGGTTGCACGGCGAAGCGGTGGCCGCCGGTATGGTGATGGCTGCTGATTTGTCCTGGCGTCGCGGAGCTATCAGTCAGGCTGATTTGGAACGCACAATAGCGTTATTGAAGCAGGCCAAACTGCCTGTTAAAGCACCGGCTGATATGACGAGCGAAACATTTTTGACCCTGATGGGTGTCGATAAAAAAATACTTGATGGTCGCCTGCGCCTGGTGCTGCTGGAGTCCATGGGCAAAGCCGTAATTACCAGCGATGTCGAGGCTGAGCTGCTGGCTCAGACATTTGTCGCTTGTCGCTAAGCGGCCGGACGAATTTTAATTATTGCCGTTGATTGTTTGTGGAGGTGCGTATGGTTCCAGAATCCCCGATCAATGCTGATCCGGATGGTCGTATCGGTGGGCGTCCGGCGGCAGCTAAAGGCGGAGCAGAACATGAGCATCTCGCCGATTACCGGCAACGCTATGGTCTTGCTCTGGACCCTTTTGCGGATGATCCGGATTTCCCGCTGTTTACCGGCGCCCAACGGCGTGAGTTGCTGGATCAGTTGCTCCACCTTTGCCAATTCGGAAAGAGTTTACTGGTTGTCTTGGGTGACCAAGGTGTGGGCAAAACCCGTTTGGCTCATGCGCTGCTCGACTCCATGGCCGAATCGGATGAGCTTTGCCTGATCACGGCGCAGCCTGGGCAGGGCTTGGATCGGGTTTTGATCCAGATTGCTCACGCATTCTCTTTGCGCCGGGAAGGCGTTGAGACCGCTGGACAACTACTGGCTGCTTTACGAAGTTTTAGCCAACCCATTATGGGTGGCGGTGATATTGCTTTAGTCGTGATTGACGATGCGCACCATCTTGACGACCAAGCGCTTGCTGCGCTGCTCAGTCTTCTACAGGGGCGCGATGAAGACAATCGTCGCCTGCATATCGCATTTTTTGCTGAACCAACATTAATCCGGCGTCTCGATGAGCTGGATATGCAAGATGTCATGATCAATGACTTCCCGCTTGCGCCTTTCACCCTGTATGAAACAGTTGATTACCTGAATTTCCGTATGGAAATGGCAGATTATCTGGGTCCGGAAATATTCAATGAGTCTTTGGTGGAGCCTTGGTGGCGAGAAGCTCAGGGGCAGTTACCCATAATTCATGAGTATGCGCGGAGCTGTCTGCTTGAGTCGGTTATTCCTCAGGAAAACGCCAACAAAAAATCATTTCCGATGCTCCATATTGTCGCGGCTGCTGTGCTGGGGGCGATATTTCTGATGACGTTTTTCTACAGCAGCGATGATGAAGAGCCAGCAGGAGATCAAATATTCTCCCAGCCTTTGCCGATAAATCCTGTGAAACCTGCTGCGAGTTCATTCTCAGCTGCATCAGAGGCCTCTTCAGTCAGTGTTGAGGCTGTAGCGAGTGTACCTGTTCAACCGGTTGAAAACCTCTCCCTGCCAGAAAGTTTACCGGTGCAAACCGGGGAGAAACTCGATCCACTGAGGCCCGAACAGCTTCCGCCTGCTGAGCAGTCAGCTGCATCGGCACGTGCGGAGGTCTCTACAAGTACTGAACCGGCGGCATCCCAGCGAGCCGCCACATCCAGTGCAGCAAAATCCGAAAGCATTGCTCAATCCAAGGCTGTTAATTTTTCAGAAGACGAGCAAATCCTTCTCTCCTGGCGCGCCTCGGAGTTTACCTTGCAGTTATTGGGTGTAAGTACTGAAAAAGCTGCGCGTGATTACATAGCGGCTCAGCCCAATCGGGCCGATTTGTTGATGTTCAAAACCCTGCGACAAAATAAAGACTGGTTTGTCGTCGTGGCGGGACGTTACTCATCAGCTGCTACTGCTCGCCAAGCTGTTGCAGGCTTGCCCGCAACGCAACGCAAAGCTGGGCCTTGGCCGAGGGAGTTGAGAGTAATACAGCAGGAGATTGCCTCTCGTCGTCTATAAGCATGTATTTCAAAGGATTTGTGATACTGATATTTACTCTAAAGCCATAGGATATGCTGCCTGCGAGACATTGGAGGCAAGATCGGGCAAGTTCAAGACCTCTTCATATATTGCCATTACAGCCTCCAGCGGGTAATATCCTGCGCCCATTTGTCTATAGCCCCTACCCTAAGGGGCTTTTTTGTCTGGAGTGCGATTTTTTGCCCGGCAGCTATCGTGGTGCTGCCAATGTTGTGGGTGTCGCGCTCAGTAATAATGATTGCATTGATTGAGAAACAGCCTATGACCACTGGCCTTTACCGGTTGGACGAATTCAAAGACAACTGCGGCTTTGGCTTGATTGCTCACTTGAAGGGCAAGACAAGTCACCGTTTGTTGAGAACGGCTATCGAAGCATTGACCTGTATGACCCATCGCGGCGGTATTGCGGCGGATGGCAAGACGGGCGATGGCTGCGGTCTGTTGCTCCAGAAACCGGATTCTTTCCTGCGCACTGTGGCCAAAGAAGCCTGCGGTGCTGACCTGACGCCTGTTTATGGCGTGGGCGCTGTTATGTTGAGTCGCGATGCCGCTCAAGCTGACGCCGCGCGTGCGATTCTGTCAGAAGAGCTGGTTGCCCAGGGTTTAGTGGTTGCCGGTTGGCGTGAAGTGCCGGTCGACAGCAGCTGCCTTGGACCAATCGCGCTCAAATCTCTGCCAGTCTTCAATCACGTCTTTGTGAACAATACAGACCTGCCTCTGGAGCAGGTGAATGCGCGCTTGTTTATGGCGCGCCGCAAGGCGGAGCTGCGCCTTGCTGAAGATAAGTCTTTTTATATTGCCAGCCTGAGCACCGGTATCCTTTCCTATAAAGGTTTGATGATGCCGGTGGACTTGCCGCAATTCTTTGCGGATCTGGCTGATCCTCGCCTGGAAACAGCCATTTGTGTCTTCCACCAGCGCTTCTCCACCAACACCATGCCGCAGTGGCCCTTGGCGCAGCCCTTCCGCATGTTGGCGCACAATGGTGAGATCAACACGGTGGTGGGTAACCGTAACTGGTCGGTAGCACGCACTCCCAAATTCTGTACGCCGCTGTTGCCTGAGTTGCAAAGCGTGACGCCGCTTGTAAATCGCACCGGTTCCGACTCCTCCAGCCTTGATAATATGCTGGAGATATTGACGCTGGGCGGTATGGAGCTGCATCGTGCTATCCGCATGCTGGTGCCGCCGGCCTGGCAGAATGTGGATCATATGGACCCGGATCTGCGCGCTTTCTATGAGTACAATTCCATGCATATTGAGCCGTGGGATGGTCCTGCCGGTCTGGTTATTACCGATGGTCGCTATGCTGTGTGCACACTTGACCGGAATGGGCTGCGTCCTTCGCGGTGGGTAATCACCAAGGACGACATAATTACGGTGGCCTCTGAGGTTGGCGTCTATGCCTATAAGCCAGAGGATGTCGTAGCCAAAGGTCGTCTCGGCCCAGGCCAAATTATGTCTATCGATACGGCGACCGGTACCTTGCACCACACCAGGGACATCGATCAACAGCTCAAGTCCAGTCAGCCCTACAAACAATGGCTGAAAGATCGCGCCTTGCGCGTTGAATCCACCCTGGTGGCGGACGATAAGGAAAACGGTATCGACCGTATTCAGCTCAAGTCCTACATGAAGATGTTCCAGGTTTCCTTTGAGGAGCGTGATCAGTTGTTGCGTCCTCTGGCCGAAGGCGGTCAGGAAGCTGTGGGATCTATGGGTGACGACACGCCCATGGCTGTGTTGTCTCGCCAGCAGCGTTCCATCTACGATTATTTCCGCCAGCAATTCGCCCAGGTGACCAATCCACCTATCGACCCTTTGCGTGAAGCGATTGTTATGTCGCTGGAGACGTGTCTGGGGCGTGAGCTATCTGTGTATGAAGAAACGGCGGAGCATGCTGATCGGGTGATTTTGTCATCTCCGGTGCTCTCGCCAGCCAAATTCCGCGCATTGCTCAATATGAATCGCCCGGGTTACGAAGTAGCGGAATTCCCGTTGCATTACGACCCGGCTCAGATGAACCTCCAGCAGGCCATTACGCTGTTATGCAAGGGCGTGGCGGAGGCGGTCAAATCCGGCAAGGTTCTGATGGTATTGAGCGATAACAGCCTGCAAAAAGGTTTGTTGCCCATTCAGGCGTTGCTCGCTGTGGGCGCTGTGCATCAGCATTTAACCAACGTGGGGCTGCGCTGTGATGCAAATATCATCATCGAAACCGGCAGCGCGCGCGATCCTCATCAGGTTGCGGCCTTGATCGGTTATGGCGCTACGGCCGTCTACCCCTACCTCAGCTATCACGTGCTCAATGATCTCGTTGAGACTGGCGAACTGCTGACCGGTATTGACGATGCCTACAAAAATTACCGCAAAGGTATTGATAAGGGGCTGATGAAGATTTTGTCCAAGATGGGCATTTCTACCATTACGTCTTATCGCGGTGCGCAATTATTTGAAGCCGTTGGACTGTCTGAGGAAGTGGTTAATACCTGCTTCGAAAGCACGCCCTCCCGTATCAAAGGTGCGCGTTTTGAAGATCTGGAAGCCGACCAGAAAGTACTCGCCCAAAATGCCTGGGTAGAGCGCAAGCCGATTGTGCAGGGCGGCTTGTTCAAGTATGTGCATGGTTCCGAGTATCACGCGTTCAACCCGGATGTAGTGCAGACGCTGCAAAAGGCGGTGCAAAGTGGTAATTACGCATTATGGCGAAACTATGCGGACCTGGTAAATCAGCGTCCGGTTTCGATGCTGCGTGATTTGCTGGCGTTGCGCGAGGATATGTGTACGCCGGTTCCTCTGAGTGAAGTGGAGTCTGTCGAAGCTATCATCAAACGTTTTGACTCCGCAGGCATGTCACTCGGTGCGCTTTCTCCCGAGGCTCATGAAGCATTGGCTGAGGCCATGAATCGCTTGGGCGGGCGCTCGAACAGTGGTGAGGGCGGCGAAGATCCGGCCCGTTACGGCACGGTGAAAAGCTCCAAAATCAAACAGGTGGCATCGGGTCGCTTTGGTGTAACCCCGGCTTATCTGGTGAATGCCGAGGTATTGCAGATCAAAGTCGCCCAAGGCGCCAAGCCCGGTGAGGGTGGCCAGTTGCCGGGTGGCAAGGTCAACAGTTTGATTGCGCGGTTGCGTTACTCCGTGCCTGGCGTGACCTTGATTTCGCCACCGCCGCATCACGATATCTATTCCATCGAAGACCTGGCGCAGTTGATCTTCGATCTCAAACAAGTCAATCCGGATGCCTTGGTCTCCGTGAAGCTGGTATCGCGCCCTGGTGTGGGCACGATTGCTGCCGGTGTTGCCAAAGCCTATGCGGACTTGATTACCATCTCCGGTTACGACGGCGGTACAGCGGCGAGTCCGCTGTCATCCATTCGTTACGCAGGCTCGCCCTGGGAGCTGGGCTTGTCGGAGACACATCAAACTCTGCGCGCCAACGACTTGCGCGACAAGGTTCGCGTGCAAACTGATGGTGGGTTGAAGACGGGCCTCGACGTTGTTAAAGCCGCGATGCTGGGCGCTGAGAGTTTCGGTTTTGGTACCGGCCCGATGGTTGCATTAGGTTGTAAGTACCTGCGTATCTGCCACCTTAACAACTGCGCTACCGGCGTGGCGACCCAACAGGATAAGCTGCGTAAAGACCATTACATCGGCACGGTTGACATGGCCATGAATTTCTTCAGGTTCATGGCGGAGGAAACTCGCGAGTGGATGGCGCGCCTGGGTGTGCGTTCGCTGGCAGAACTGGTGGGACGTGTGGATCTGTTGCAGGTTCTCGAAGGGCAGACGGAAAAGCAGAAACAGCTTGATCTCAGCCCCATCATTTATACCGACGACTATCTGGCAACCAAGCCGCAAACATGTGCTGTAGACAAAAATCATCCTTTTGATAAAGGTGAGTTGGCGGAAGCCATGGTGCGTACCGTGTTGCCAGCTATCGAAGGCAAAGCCGGTGGCGAATTTGAATTCCGTATCACCAACTGTGATCGTTCCATTGGTGCGCGTATCAGTGGTGAGATTGCCAAACGCTACGGTAACCAAGGCATGGCCGACACGCCGATCACCTTGAAGTTGCACGGTATCGCCGGTCAAAGCTTTGGTGTCTGGAACGCTGGTGGCCTGAATATGTATCTGGAAGGTGACGCCAACGATTACGTCGGTAAAGGTATGGCCGGCGGTAAGCTGGTCATTCGTCCACCGCGTAATTCCGAGTTTAAATCCAACACCACTAGCATCATGGGTAACACCTGTCTGTATGGTGCTACGGGCGGCAAGTTGTTTGCAGCCGGTACCGCTGGTGAGCGTTGCGGGGTGCGTAACTCCGGTGCTCACGTTGTCGTAGAGGGTGCGGGTGATCACTGTTGTGAATACATGACCGGTGGTGTGGTGACTGTGCTGGGTCAAACCGGGGTCAACTTCGGCGCAGGTATGACCGGCGGTTTCGCCTATGTATTGGATGAAGCCAATGACTTTGTGGATCGCTACAACCACGAATTGGTGGATATTCACCGCATCAACACTGAAGCACTGGAAGCTCATCGCAACCATCTGCGCAGTGTGATCGAGGAATTTACCCGCGAAACCGAGAGCGAGTGGGGCAAGCATCTGTTGGCGAATTTTGATGATTACGTCGGCAAATTCTGGTTAGTAAAACCCAAGGCAGCGAGCTTGGCCGGGCTGTTAGTCAGCTTCAAGCAACGCGGCGAATAATCACCTTGGGCTAAAGAGGGGCATGCACAATGGCCGAACGTTTAAATAACACTTTCCAGTTTCTCGATGTTGGGCGTCAAGACCCGGCAAAGAAGGATATTGCTACCCGTAAACATCAGTTTGTTGAGATCTACCAACCTTACACCCAGGATCAGGTTTCAGGCCAGGCGCATCGCTGCCTGGAGTGTGGTAACCCGTACTGTGAGTGGAAGTGTCCGGTGCATAACTTCATTCCCAATTGGTTGAAGTTGATCTCTGAGGGCAACATCTTTGAAGCGGCGGAGTTGAGTCACCAGACTAACTCCCTGCCTGAAGTCTGTGGCCGCGTCTGTCCGCAGGATCGCTTGTGTGAAGGCGCCTGTACGCTCAATGACGGCTTCGGCGCTGTAACTATTGGTAATGCGGAGAAATACATTACCGATACCGCCTTTGCCATGGGCTGGCGGCCGGATATGTCCAAAGTGGTGTGGACCGATAAAAAAGTCGCCATTATCGGTGCTGGCCCTGCCGGTATCGGTTGTGCGGATATTCTGGTGCGCAACGGCGTTAAGCCGGTCGTTTTTGATAAATACCCTGAGATCGGTGGTTTGCTGACGTTCGGTATTCCGGAGTTCAAACTGGAAAAATCAGTGATGTCTCGCCGCCGTGAGATCTTCACTGAGATGGGTGTGGAATTTCGTCTGAATACCGAGGTGGGCAAAGACATCACCATAGATGAATTGCTGCGCGATTACGACGCCGTATTCATGGGTATGGGAACCTATACCTACATGAAGGGCGGTTTTCCTGGCGAAGACCTGCCCGGTGTTTACGATGCCCTGCCGTTCCTGGTTTCCAACGTGAACCGCAACCTCGGATTTGAAAAAGATCCAGCGGATTTCATCAGCGTGAAAGGTAAACGTGTCGTCGTGCTCGGTGGTGGTGATACGGCAATGGACTGTAATCGTACGTCCATTCGTCAGGGTGCTAGCAGTGTGAGCTGTGCTTACCGCCGTGACGAAGAAAATATGCCGGGCTCAAAGCGCGAAGTAGCTAATGCACGGGAAGAAGGTGTGCAATTCCTGTTTAACCGCCAACCGGTTGCGGTGGTGGGTGAAGGCAAGGTAGAAGGCGTAAAAGTGGTGACCACCCAACTGGGTGAACCGGATGAAAAAGGCCGTCGTCGTCCGGAAGTTGTACCGGGCAGCGAAGAAGTTCTGCCGGCTGATGTGGTGCTGATTGCGTTCGGTTTCCGGCCTAATCCTCCCGATTGGCTGGTCGATCACAAGATCTCCACCAATGATTGGGGTGGCGTGGTTGCGCCGGAACACCAGCAGTTCAAATTCCAGACCAGCAACCCCAAAGTCTTTGCTGGCGGCGATATGGTGCGTGGTTCTGATCTGGTTGTGACGGCGATCTGGGAAGGTCGTGAAGCAGCGACCGGCATCCTCGACTATCTCGGTGTGTGATCCAGGTGTGTGTGACCCGAGTTACTTGTTTGAATAAAGCCATTCGTACATCATCGAATGGCTTTCATAATGTTTAACAAAGCCGTTGCTCGAATCCATCCTGCAAATAAAAATAGGTGCATCGGCTATCGACCTGCCTGAGTCTCGTCAGCTGATTATTGAGATGGCATTTAATAACCAAGATAAGTCATTAGCGAGCAGAGACTGATTTCATGGCTGAGCTTAAAAACGATCGTTTCCTACGTGCCCTTTTAAAACAACCGGTTGATGTCACGCCTGTCTGGATGATGCGCCAGGCCGGGCGTTATTTGCCTGAGTATCGTGCAACCCGCGAAAAGGCGGGTGACTTTATGGGGTTGTGTACCAACCCTGAGCTTGCCTGTGAAGTCACCTTGCAACCTCTTGAGCGCTATCCGCTGGATGCCGCTATTCTGTTTTCCGATATTCTCACCATTCCCGATGCAATGGGTTTGGGTCTTTACTTTGAAACAGGCGAAGGCCCCAAATTCAGAAAACCGGTGCGTACCGAAGCAGATATTAATGCCTTGCAGGTGATTGATCCCGAGCGGGATTTGCCTTATGTGCTTAATGCAGTAAAAACCATACGGCGAGAGTTAAATGGTCGCGTACCTTTGATTGGTTTTTCCGGCAGTCCCTGGACTTTGGCGACGTATATGATCGAAGGCGGATCAAGCCGCGATTTTCGGCGCGCCAAAGAAATGCTCTATAACCAGCCTGAACTGATGCATCGCCTGCTCGATGTATTGGCGCAATCGGTGATTGGTTATCTCAACGGCCAAATTCTTGCCGGTGCTCAAGCGGTGCAAATTTTTGATACCTGGGGTGGTGCGCTTTCGCATCAGGCGTATCAGGAATTTTCCTTGCGTTATATGCAGCAAATTGTTTCGGGCTTGATTCGCGAACATGAAGGCCGCCAGGTGCCGGTAATTTTATTTACCAAAGGCGGCGGGCAATGGCTGGAATTGATGGCTGCTACTGGAGCAAATTGTCTCGGACTCGACTGGACAACTGATATCGGTGATGCGCGGGCGCGGGTCGGCAATCAGGTAGCGCTGCAAGGCAATATGGACCCAAGCATCCTTTACGCCTCCCCCGAACGTATTCGTACAGAAGTTAACACCATTCTCAAGCGTTATGGTGCAGGCTCCGGGCACGTATTTAATTTAGGTCACGGTATTACGCCCGAAGTCGATCCCGCACATGCCGGCGCTTTTATTCGTGCGGTGCACGAGTTGTCTGCGTCCTATCATTCATAATATTTTGTCACAAGGGCTCCCGACGGAGCGGCGCCTCTGGTGTGTTGATCATTTCTTAACTAAACTGGGCGTCATCTGTGGATGGGTTCTGCTCAGGAACAGTTGGTGATGAGGATTCACTGTGGGAATTAAACAGGTCAAACTGAACGTCAACGAGCTGACCATTGGCATGTATGTGTCTGGCTTGGACAGGCCATGGTCGCAAACCCCCTTTCCTCTGCAAGGTTTCTATATCCGCGATCTGGGTGAAATTACCCAACTCAAAACGCTCTGCAATCACGTTTATATCGATGTTGAAAAAGGCCGTGGGCCAGTGTCCGCCAACCTTAAAACACTGACGCCGCAGGGGCGTGTTAAAGGTGGTGCCGGGCGCGAACCACACAAGAACAGCTTTCTGACCGAACCCGTCGCTCCCCTCAAGATTCAGCGCAACCTTTATCGCGAAGTCCAACCGCTGCAAAAAGAAGTCAAAAAAGCCCGGCAATTGCACCAAAAAGTTTACGGTGCGGTGGGCGAGGTGCTCGACCAACTGGAGCGCAACCAACTGCAAACTGCATCGATTGGTGAAACCAAGCGAGTAGCCAGCGAGATGGTGGACAGTGTGCTGCGCAACCCGGACGCATTTACCTGGTTGTCCCGGGTGCAGGAAAAAGACGAATACACTTACAGTCACGCGGTGAGGTCATCGGTGTGGGCAATCCTGTTTGGACGTCATATCGGTCTGCCCAAGCGTGATCTGGATGTACTCGCGTTGGGGGTGTTATTGAAAGATGTCGGTAAAGTCATGCTCGACAGCGAGCTTTTGACGAAGGCCGAGCGCACTGCCACCGAAGAAAAAGCCTATGAAAGCTTTGTTGAGTTGGGTGCGGATATTTTGCGCAAGACACCGGGGGTTGAACCGCGCGTGATCAGTGTGGTGAAAACCCACTGCGAACGTCTCAACGGCAGCGGCTTTCCACAAGGCTTGCGCGGTGACAAGATTCCTCTGCTGGGCAAGATCGCCGGTATCGTTACCTACTACGATTACGTCACCAACCCGAGAGGGTCCCGTCATCCCATTGCGCCCTCCAAGGCGGTAGCCAAGCTCTATGAGCTGCGCAATATTCAGTTTCAGGAAGAGTTGGTGGTGGAATTTATCCGCGCCATTGGTCTTTACCCCACTGGCACCCTGGTGGAGTTGAGCACGGGTGAAGTTGGCGTGGTGGTAGAGCAGAACTTTGAGCGCCGCTTGAAGCCGAAGGTGATGCTGGTATTGGATGCCTGTAAGCAACCTATGGCCGAATGCAGCCTGCTGGACCTTTCCGAAGATGACAAGCGCAAACAAGCACTGCTCGACTCGGGTAAAAAAACCCGCTATGAGATAGAAAAGGTGGAAATCGCCCGTGATCTGGAGCCTGGCAGCTACGATGTCGATATCGCCAACATCCGCGATCAATATCTGATGAAGACCGAAAAGCGCGGCCTCATGGCATTGCTGAGTCGCTTGCAGCGAAGCTGATGAGTTCTCGTATATATCAGGCATAAAAAAACCACCCGTAGGTGGTTTTTTTATGCTCATTGCCCACTGCTGGGCAAGTCGCCGTTCAGCTTAGATGGGCTGTACGTCAGAAGCTTGTGGGCCTTTAGGACCTTTTTCCACGTTGAACTTAACGCGTTGGCCTTCTGCCAGGGTTTTGAAGCCTGAACCAGCGATAGCGCTGAAATGTACAAATACATCTTGACCGTTGTCTTGTTCCAGAAAACCAAAACCTTTAGCTTCGTTGAACCACTTAACAGAACCAGTTGCGGCTGCCATAAAAATCTCCAGAGCAAATAATTGCTACGTTGTAAAAGAAATAAACCCGAATAGGGCGGTGTACTGACCTAAGAAGAATTGATGACTAAAACAAAATGAAGTGCTACGGAGTATTCAGCGGCCTTTCGAGCAACAGGATCATTGCAGGAGAGGAGCGGTGGTACGGTGTATTCATCGAAATTGTAGTGACAAGTATCAGCTGTATTCTTCACCAGCCGGGGCAGTATGGGCTGGTGTGTTTATCTTGTAAAGGGAAATTAGCGGGGCTGGTCAATAATGTTGGCATCCACCCATAAAGGCTACTTTCAGGCGTCAGTCGATTACGAGCGTTGTATCGGCAGCGTTACAGACAGCATGGAGCGACCATTTTCCGCCGATGATCACGTCTTTGATCGCTCCTGAATTCTGCATTAATGCCGTATATGGCCCATGCACTGTCCCATGACGGTAGGTGAGCCTGCCCGAAATTGCGTATCCCATTCGACACGATCCTTGGCAAACAACACGATGGCCGTTGAGCCCAATTTAAAGCGTCCCATCTCTGCACCCTTGGCTAACTTAATCTCCGCGGCGGGTGTTGCGACATAATCTGTCGTTTGAATCTGGCGTTTAATGGGCGCTACTTCACCGGCCCAGACAGTTTCAATGCCTGCCACAATCATTGCGCCCACCATCACCACGGCCATCGGGCCTATATCGGTATCAAAGATGGCGGCAACGCGCTCGTTGCGGGAGAAGAGGCGCGGTACCCCCTTGGCGGTGGCATCATTAACAGAAAACAAATCACCGGGGATGGCGACCATTTTGCGCAGCTTGCCGTGATAAGGCATGTGCACACGATGATAATCGCGCGGTGAAAGATAAACCGTCGCGAATTTTCCGCCTGCAAATTCGTTGGCCAGCGCAGGATCGCCACCCAGTAATTCGACGGTGGTGTAGCCCTGCCCTTTGGCTTGGAAAATTCTGCCGTCAGCGATATCGCCGAGCTGGCTGATGGCGCCATCAGCGGGAAATACGATACTCGTTGCCTCGGCATCAATCGGACGTGCCCCGTCTTTTAAGGCGCGGGTAAAAAAGTCATTGAAACAGGCATAAGCCAGCGGATTTTCTTCTTGCGCCAGTGACATATCCACGTTGTAGCGCTTCACGAACCATTCAATAAACGTGTTCCTGATCCAGGGGGTCTGTGAGCGTGCGACCCAACCGGCGGCCCGGGATAGGGCATGGTGGGGGATCAGGTATTGCATCAAGACAAACAATTTTTCTTTCATAACGACAATCTTACGCAGAGTAAATTAATGGGTAGCGATGAGCACGCATGGAGGCAGATCGAATATAGACCCCACCTGCCGAAAAAACCCGGCCATGGTAGCAAAAACTGGCGGCTGCCAAGGAGATCTCTGTCTTTGTGTGCGATAAGATCCGGTAAATCCTTTGCCGGATGCTATGCTAAAGCCAATGAAAACCCGCTTCTATGCGCCATATTTGGCTTCGTCGGATCAATGTGTAGCTGATTTTCCTGGGATTCTCTTGCATGCCTTTCTCTCCTGTTGTCCTGAATAAAAGTGATCTCGCCTGTTTTCCCGGGACTTATGCCCTGGCGCAAAGTCGCTGGCTGGAAGGCCTGGCCGCTAATATTGAGTTGGTGAAACAACACCTCAAGTTTCCGGTGCGCGGTGTGCAAGGGCCGCAGTTTGAGGCATTGATGACTCGGGTCGCCTGGCTGGGTAATGAGGATGCCGGCAAAGTCATGGTGTTGATCGCCGGTACCCACGGCGTTGAAGGTCATGCGGGCAGCGCTGTGCAAATCGATTTATGGGGATTGATTGAGCAACACAAGGTGAACTTGCCGGAAGATGTCGCCATCCTGATGATTCATCCGCTCAACCCCTTTGGATACGCCTGGAGCCGACGGTGCGACGAACAGGGTATCGATCTTAATCGTAACTTCATCGATTTTTCCCAACCCTTGCCTCACAGTGATGGTTATTCGCTCCTGCAGCCGCTGCTCAAGCGGGCGCAGACCACTGCGCAACGGCAGAAGCTCTTTCAGCAGTTTGCCCATGATCACGGACAGCGGGCCTTTGAGCGCGCGCTGAGCGGTGGACAGTATGTGGACCCGCAAGGGCCGTTTTACGGCGGTGCGGAGCCGGCGCATGGACGCCAGGTGATCGCCAATATCATTGAACGTTTTCAACTGGATCAACGCCTGCTGGCAGTGGTTGATGTTCACACGGGACTGGGGCCATACGGGCATGGTGAGCTGATTTGTGACCATCCGCTTAACAGTCGAGGCAGCGGACAGGCGCAAGCCTGGTATGGCGCCAGCGTGACCATGCCGGCACGCGGCGATTCCAGCTCCGTGCCCAAGCTGGGGTTGCTGGATTATGCCTGGCACGCGTTGATGGAGCAGCGTGGCTGCTTTGTCACACTTGAATTTGGCAGCTACGGCACCGATTCCCTGTTTGATGTGTTGTTGCAGGAGCATCATGATTGGAGCAGCGCTGGTCCCTTGGCAATTGATCATCCCGCCAGTGCGGCCATGCGTGAACATTTTTGTCCGGGCGATGCCTACTGGCGGGAACTGGTGTTGGTCAAGGCGCGCCAGGTGATCCATCAAGCATTAGCAGGTCTGGCGGCAAACTGATCGCTGTCCGCTCCGGTAACTTCCACTGGTTAACAGGCTTTTATGCAAATATCCCAGCACATCCCCAGATCCCCGTTTGCCCCCGTGCCCAAGGCACCAGAAGGCTTTCGCTGGACGGAAGCCGACCTGACTGACCTGGATGCCTTGGTGGATCTGGAGCAACGCTGTTTCAGTGGTGATCGGCTTAGTCGACGCAGCTTCCGCCGCTGGCTGACCGCCCCGCAGGACATTTTCCTGTTGGCGTGGAAGGAACAGCAACTGGCGGGTTATATCCTGATCTTGTGCCACCGGGGCACCCGGTTGGCCCGTGTCTATTCGTTGGCAGTTGATCCGGACTTTCGCGGCCGTGGCATTGCAGGTTGGTTGATGCAGCTGGGTGAGCAGCATGCACGGGACAGCGGAAGGCTGTATATGCGTCTGGAAGTCAGCAGCGAGAATAAAAATGCCATCCGCCTATACGAATCCCTGGGTTACAAGCAATTTGGCCTTTACCACGATTATTACGAGGACCACAGCGACGCCTTGCGTTACCAGAAACGTATCCGGGTGTTTCATGAGAAGACTCAACAAAGTGCGATTCCATGGATGTGTCAGAACACCCGTTTCACCTGCGGCCCTGCATCGCTGATGATGGCGTTGACATCGCTCGATCCGGATTATCAGCCTTCCTTGCAGGAAGAGCTGCGCCTGTGGCGTGAAGCCACCACGATTTTTATGACGTCCGGCCACGGTGGTTGCCACCCGATGGGCCTGGCCCTGGCGGCGCGAACGCGTGGATTTTCCACCTCAGTGTGGATAAACCAAACCGGCCCGCTGTTTCTGGACGGCGTGCGCGATGAAACCAAAAAGCCGATCATGACGGCGGTCCACAATGACTTTTGTGCACAGTTGCAGGCGCTGGATGTTCCGGTGCACTATCGCGACATTCGCCAGCAGGATTTGATTGATGCCTTTCGGGAAGGCGCGGTGCCCATCATCCTGATCAGTACCTATCGTATGGACAGCAAAAAGGCACCGCATTGGGTGGTGATGAGCGGCTTTGATGATGAATGTATCTACGTGCATGATCCCGACCCGGAAACCTACGGGCAAACCGCGATTGACTGCCAATTCATTCCCCTGGCGCGCAACGATTTTGAGTTGATGACCAGCTTTGGGCGTACCCGCCTGCGTACAGCGGTTATTATTCACGCCAAGGCAACCGGCTGACAGAGAAAACAGGTAAACCTGATGTTGAAGACGCGCACGAGCTGTGTGGCGGAAACCCGCATAATCCCATTTCCTTTTGAGTTCACCATTCTGCGCTCGCGCCGCCGCAGTATCAGTATTGAAGTGCAATCTGCACGCGTGCTTATCCGCGCACCGCAGCAGGTGGCGGACAGCGTGTTGCATGATTTCCTGCGCGAAAAAACCCACTGGGTGCAGGAAAAAATTCATGAACAACAGCAAGCATTGTCAGCTATCCCGCAACACACCTATGCAGCAGGTAGTTTTTTACCTTATCTCGGCCAGGAAATTCGCTTGGTGTTAGGCAGTGGTTCGGCGGCGCGTGTGGTCTTGTACGATCAACAATTGCACGTGCTGTTGTCGCGCCGGCGACGCATGAGTGCACCGGAGCAAACCCGCCGCCTGGTGCAGGGTTGGTATCAACAGCAGGCATTAAAATTGTTAACGGAAAAGACTGACCAACTTTGCCTGGCCATGGGGCTACAACACACCGGCGTCAGCATTCGGGCAACGCGAACCAAATGGGGTCACTGCACCAGTCGCGGGGCCATTCAATACAATTGGCAAATTATTCTGGCGCCGGAGCCTATTGTGGATTATCTTGTCGCCCACGAAGTAAGCCATTTGCGCCACCACAATCACAGCCGTGCTTTCTGGCAACTGGTAGAAAGTGTCTGTCCCGATTATGTGCGATGCCGCGCCTGGTTAAAGGCCAATGGCCAGCAACTGGTGCTATAGGTATACAACACACCGATAGGTTTACACCTGACTGTCCCTTAGTGTTGTGTAAGCATTTCCCGAATCCTGAACAAACAAAGTGTCTGCCATCATGACTGAACTCAGCGATGACTTTAGTGAAAACATCGACCGCTTTATTGTCGAGGCTATGGAAAATGGTTGCGTCTGGGGCCTGCAAGGTGAGGAGGGCTGGGCGCTCTGTGCATCAGAAGATTACGACGATATGGATGTGATGCCGCTCTGGTCGCAGGAGGCTTTTGCGCAATTTCATTGCCGCGATGAGTGGGCCGCATATGCGCCGGTAGCGATTGAGCTGGAAGAGTTTCTGGAAGAATGGTTGCCCGGTATGCATGAGGATGTGCTCTTGGTCGGCGTCAACTGGAACGATGATCTCGAAGGCGAGGAGATGGAGCCCCTGGATCTGCTCGAAGAGTTTGAACAGGAACTTCAGGATTGATCGTCATTCACAATGAACACAACTGCCTCCGTTGTTCGCCGCTTGCTAGTCCGAATCCTGCTCGGGCTTTTTATTTTATTCTCCATGTATCTTTTTTCCCGCACACCAACCCATGAGGGCGAGTGGTCGGCCTTGCAAACGCGTTTGCCTCAGGTAGAGTGGCGACAAGACGGCACGACCTCCTATTACCACATCGATAATTTGCGCGATTTCCGTTACAACGCCGATGGCAGTGTGCAACGGGCCGATTACCGCGCCGCTGACTTTTCTCCGGCAGATTTACAACAGGTCTGGCTAGGCATTTCGCATTTCGGTGGCTATGGTCTTGCACACACCTTTTTAAGTTTTGAGTTTAAACACGATCAATTTCTATCGGCCTCGGTAGAGGCGCGCCTGCGTCCCGACCAAAATTACAATCCTTTTCTGGGATTGTTACGCCAATACAACAAGATGGTTGTATTGGGCACTGAAGCTGACATCATCGGATTGCGCACCCACATTCGCAAAGAACGCTTCTTGCTGTATCCATTACAGCTGACCGAACAAGAGCGTGATTATTTATTCAATGCGATGATGGCTGATGCGCAACAAATCGCGCAGCAGCCGGATTTTTACAACACCTTGCTTGATAACTGCACGACGAATTTATTAAAGCATGATCCGAACTACCGTTTTTATACCAGCTTGTTGGATTACCGCTTATTGCTGCCCGGCTATTCCGATGAAGTGATACAGGAAAAAGGTTGGTTAACGGCCGAAGAGCCCATCATTGATCTGCGCGCAAAAGCGCTTATCAATGCTGAACTAATGTCTCTTGATGCAGAAGATTTTTCGCGCGTTATCCGCCGCCGGTATCAGTCTGAATGACATCAGCCTGCGCTGGATGCATCCTCATTCGTCGCGCCGAACAGATAATCATGCAGGATATCCACTTGATGGCGGGTGACATGCTCTTCCAGCTTGCTGAGCGTATCGCAGATGGGGGTGATGGCCGGTGTATCGTTGGTGCGATAGTCCTGCGTTGTTAACACAAACGCCTGTGAATCGGACAGATAGCGATTGGTAATGTGGCTGTATACCTTGCGTTGTAATTGCAACACGCAAAAATCAAAATCCATGCACATCCGCATAAGGTTGGGATAGTTGGATTCCTTGCGGTCAATGAAACGAATTTCCCTGCTGCCGAGCAGTTCTTCAGTTTTGAGCGATTGGTTGGGCATAGTGTTAAGGGCTAACCTGTCAGGTATCTGCTGTTTTTCAGGCATCTACGGTTTTCGGGCATGCTTGTTATCGGACGTGGGTTTATAACACTTGGCCGGTTAAAAATGCAGCCCTGACACGCGCGTCGAATAATGGGTGTTTTTTGTTGTCCCTTAGGGGGCGAGGTTGATGTCGCAAAGGTGTTAAATCCTACAAAAAACACTAGCTTGTATACCAGCATTTGCAAGGACCAGGCGCGCCGGATAGTCGCGTTTGCTTGATGCATGTGAAGCGGATCACAATTTCCCATGACTCCTCTGCTCGGCAGTAGCCTGGCCTGCGCTGTGGACACCTGAATACAATTTATACAGGAGATATTGAATGCCAAATCCACGTGGATTTTTCAGTTTGCTTGTTTTGTCTTTTTTCCTGGTGTCGCTGGGCGGTTGTGCCGCATTTCAACCTGGCCTGGAAAAGCCAACCGTTAAAGTAACCGGGTTACGCCTGCTGCCCTCCCAGGGTGGTTTGAATCAGCGTATCGGGGTCGACCTGGCCATCCTTAATCCTAATGATCGGGATTTGTCCCTGCGTGGAATCTCTTATACGATTGGCATCGAAAATTTCTCGGTGCTCAGTGGTGTGACTGATAATGTACCGGTATTGAAAGGTTATCAGGAGACACCGGTAAGCCTGGAGGTATCCGCCAACATGCTGCAAGTCGTGCGGTTAATCGAGTACTTCAGCCGCGCCGGTGTTAAAGACAGCGTCAATTATAATTTTGATGCAAAGCTGGACTTCAGTGCGCTCTTGCCTGCCATGCGCGTTAAAGAAAGCGGCAGTATTCCACTGGTACAAGGCTCACCGTCACAAGGTGTGCGGCCTTAATTTGCCCTTGGATGTTTGACGGCTCCACGAGTAGCGAAATAAAAATTATACTTTTGATTCAGGATATTTCATGACCGAAGTAATTTCCCCACCCGATGCGGATGAACGCATTTCCCTGAAAGATTACACCGAGAAAGCGTACCTGGATTATTCCATGTACGTGATTCTTGACCGCGCCTTACCGAACATTGGCGATGGATTAAAACCAGTGCAACGTCGCATCGTTTATGCGATGAGTGAGCTGGGATTAAAGGCCAGTGCAAAATATAAAAAGTCCGCGCGTACCGTGGGTGATGTGATCGGTAAATTCCATCCGCACGGTGACTCCGCCGCCTACGAAGCCATGGTGCTGATGGCGCAGCCTTTTTCCTATCGCTATCCCTTGGTAGACGGCCAGGGTAACTGGGGTTCGCCGGACGATCCGAAATCCTTTGCGGCCATGCGCTATACCGAATCGCGCCTCACCAAATACAGTGAAGTGCTGTTGGAAGAGTTGGGGCAAGGCACTGTGGAATGGCAGCCCAACTTTGACGGCACACTTGATGAACCTGTGGTGTTGCCCTCGCGCGTTCCCAATGTTTTGTTGAATGGCACCACCGGTATTGCGGTGGGTATGGCGACCGATATTCCACCCCATAACCTGCGCGAAGTCGTCAACGCTTGTGTGCATATGCTCGACAACCCCAAAGCGACAGTGACCGAGTTGTGTGAGCATGTGCTCGGCCCGGATATGCCGACAGATGCCGAGATCATTACGCCGCGTAGCGAACTGATCAAGTTGTACGAAACCGGACGCGGCAGCGTGCGCATGCGCGCGGTGTGGATCAAAGATGCTGACACCGGCGATATCATCGTGACCGCCTTGCCGCATCAGGTATCCGGCGCAAAAATTCTGGAGCAGATTGCGGCACAGATGCAGGCCAAAAAATTGCCTATGGTAGCCGACCTGCGCGATGAGTCGGATCATGAAAATCCTACGCGTCTGGTAATTACGCCGCGTTCCAATCGGGTCGACCTCGAACAGGTTATGCAACATTTATTTGCAACGACCGAATTGGAGCGTACCTACCGCGTCAACATGAATATGATCGGCATTGACGGTCGTCCGGCGGTGAAGTCGCTTGATAAAATTTTGACGGAGTGGCTGAGCTTCCGCACCGTCACGACGCGTCGCCGTCTGCAATATCGTCTGGAGCGCGTTGAAGAACGTTTGCTGCGTTTGGCGGCCTTGATGATTGTGTTCCTTAATGTGGATGAAGTGATTCGTATCATCCGCGAAGAAGAACATCCCAAACCGGTTTTGATGGAACGCTTCAATCTTATTGATATGCAAGCGGAATATATTCTTGAAACCAAGTTGCGTCAGTTGGCGCGACTGGAAGAAATGAAGATTCGCCAGGAGCAGCAAGACCTGGAAAAAGAGCGCGACAATCTGAAAAAAATTCTCGACTCTGCCGTCAAGCTGAAAAACCTGGTGCGCAAGGAATTGATTGAGGTGGCACAGCAATACGGCGACGACCGACGTTCACCGATTGTGGAGCGCGCTGAAGCACAGGCTTTCAGTGAAACGGAATTAATGAGTGTTGATCCGGTAACGGTGGTTATTTCCGATAAAGGCTGGATTCGTTCTGCCAAGGGTCATGACATCGATCCCGCTGGCTTGAGTTATAAAGCCGGTGACAGCTTTAAATTTGCGCTTCACGGCAAGAGCAATCAGAACGTTATCCTGCTCGACTCTACCGGTCGCAGTTATTCGCTGCCTGCCCACAATCTTCCGTCGGCGCGCGGTCAGGGCGAGCCGCTTAGTGGCCGGATCAATCCGCCCAGTGGCGCTACGTTTGAAGGCGCGTTGATGGGTAATGATGAGCAGCCGGTGTTACTGACTTCAGATGCCGGCTACGGATTTGTCGCCACCCTTGCCGACCTCGTCAGCAAAAACAAAGCCGGTAAAGCCTTGCTGAGCTTGCCGGATGGTGCGCGAGTATTGCCGCCGCAAATCCTGACCGGCGATCCGGCCCAAACCTTATTGGCAGCCGTCAGCAATGATGGTCGTCTGTTAGTGTTCCTGGTTACCGAGCTACCGCAATTGGCGCGCGGCAAGGGCAACAAGATCATGAATATTCCCTCGGCACGGGTGAAAAGTCGTGAAGAATTTGTGTTGGCCGTGGCCGTGATCAATCCTGGACAAATGCTTACGCTATACTCAGGCAAACGTCATATCACCCTGAAGCCGGCGGATCTTGATCATTATCGCGGTGAACGCGGACGACGCGGCAATAAATTGCCTCGTGGATTCCAGAAAGTGGATCAGGTTGAGGTGGTTGAGAAATAATTATCCGCACCTGTGGCGGTGTTGCTGAAATAATTAGAAGCCATCTCACAAACCATCTGGTGACCAGCTGATTTGTGAGATGGATCGAGCTGAATTTCTGACAATAACAAAGGTTCTTTCCATGAGTGATCAGCGTCGCCATGTTCGCACACCATTTTCCTGTTCGATCAAGATTCGCCATGAAAGTATCGGAGAATTGATGGTTAAAACCCGGGATATTTCTGATGGTGGAGTATTTGTCATCCTTGATCCGCAACATGTACCACCCATCGGTTCGGTCGTGACGGGTCAGGTGCAGGGATTGATGGGTGATGCGCCGGAGTTGAAGATGGAAGTCGTGCGGGTTGAGCCAACGGGTGTTGGTCTGCGCTTTATCGCGGCGGACGCTACCGATTGAGTCATCACGCCAGCGGATGTTATTGATCAGATAATGCTACTGAAGAGGTTGCTCGTGTTGAAATTTTCAGGTTTGCATAACTGTTGGGCCAAGGTTTTTTTATCTTTAATGAAATTTGATTGGCGTATTGGCCAACGAATATTATTGGCAGCCACCGTGCTGATACTTGCCTCTGTCAGCCTTTCCTCTCGTGCTGCCGTCGTTCTGCAATATCATCACGTCAGTGAATCAACTCCCGCCTCTACCAGTATTACCCCGGATTTATTCAAACAACATATGGATTACCTGTCCGAGCACGACTTTAAGATCGTGCCCTTGCCGGAACTGGTGAAGCAACTTAAATCAGGCAAAGCCTTGCCGGATAGAGCCGTAGCGATTACGTTTGATGACGCCTATGAATCGGTATACAACGAAGCCTACCCGCTGCTGAAAAAGCGTGGCTGGCCTTTCACGGTTTTTATCAATACCGACCCGCATGATCAAAACAAAAAATCCTTTGCGACCTGGGCACAGATCCAGGAATTGGCCAAGCAAGGCGTAACCATTGCCAACCACACGACCAAACACGGGCATCTGCTGCGCTTACGCGATAATGAAAGTCGCGCGCAGTGGCGCGAGCGAATCAAGCAGGAAATTCTCGATGCGGAGCAGCGCATAACGGAGAAAACCGGACAGAAGCATCGCCTGCTGGCCTACCCTTACGGCGAGTACGACAATCATGTAAAAGACGTGTTAAAGGAATTGGATTTTGTTGCCTTCGGCCAACAATCCGGTCCCCTGTTTGCATTAAACGATTTGCTCGCCTTACCGCGCTTCCCCTTTGGCGGCAGCTATGGTGACCTACAGGATTTTTCTACCAAAGTGAATACCCGCCCGTTTGCCATTGCTTCTGTTGAGCTTTATGAAGATGCAGTGCTGAAAAAACCACTCAAGGATCTCGTATTGGCTCACGGGAAAAAGCCGGTACTGGTCATAACGTTGGAAGACCAAAAATTATTACCGCGCGTAAATTGTTTTGCTTCCGGTCAAGGCGCGATTAAAACAGAGGTGCGCGATGGCAAGTTGATTGTACAAGCCAATAAGCCATTACAAGCCGGGCGCGCGCGCTACAATTGCACAGCACCCACGGGAGAGAAAGGACGCTTTTTCTGGTTCTCCCAACAGTGGTTAACCAAAGGCAAAGATGGACGTTGGGCTCACGAGGATTAATAAAAGCTCGTTCATTCTTTTGATTGTGATGCACGAAAAACTTATTGCGGTGCGGGGATGGCTTCCATCGGAGAGGGCTCCACATCCGCCGCACTCAGCTGCAAGTTTTCAAAATCATTCACGCGAATAACTGTGCGTAATTCATTGATATACACGTCGCCGCGACCGGAGTATTTCCCCAATCCTTCCACCAACTCTGTCCCTGTTAATTCGCCATCCTGCGCGCGTAATGTCGCGCGCAGTTGGCGAAATTCACGGTAGGCGTTGTGCGTGTTGATGTTGCGATAGTAGGCATCTACCGATGCTTCCACGCTATCGAATTTCTGTACTTCGTGGGTAGCGTTGGGTGGGCGGCGCTCAGGTACTAATCCGCAGCCAGGTTTGTAGCACCATTGGCCGAAAAGATTGTGTGCTTCTACAGCAAATCGCGATGTGCCCCAACCGGATTCAATAGCGGCTTGGGCGAGCACCATGGAAGAGGGAATGATGTCGGCGCGTAACAATAAAATTTCGATAGCTCTCGCTGTTTCGGGATAGGTTTCATGGCGGACACGATAACGTTCGCGCAGTTGCTCCAGTTTGGTCAGCTGTTTTTCCGTTAGCGGTTTTCCTTCTGCCAGTTGCAGTTTCATTTTGTAGAGCGACTTGCGATTTTTCTGGATGTAATTATTTTTCTGCTCCACCATCGGCAACAACAAATCCACAAAGGCTTTTTTGCGCTCAGGTGTTTGTTCAATACTGACGAAATCCGGGAGCGGCGTGCTGCTGACGAGATCGGTAACTTCGGGCTCAGCAGGTAATAACGGCGCATCCTGTTTGGGTAATGAGAAGTGGGCAAGGAAAAGAATCAGCGCCAGAGAGCCAACGGCGTAGCCAAGCAGGGCCAGACCCAGAAGCCAGGATGCGTTTTTTTGCATAATTCAACGGACTCAAAAGTTTCAACAATAAAATACTGTTACGTCGCGAGTGGGGTCACAGATCCATCTGTTTGCGCAGCGCATCAAGGCGTTGCTGATTTTCTTCGCGTGACAAGGGTGTTTCGATGGTTTCCGGCAGGGCGGGGGCGTCGGGCACGGGTAGCTCTGTGCCGTTCATGACTTTTTCGCACAGCCGCTGATAGTGACGTTCGAATACGGGGAAGGCGACTTTTTCGCTGTTATTGGCCAGAAAAAACCAGTCGCTCGCAACACCAGCGTGATATATCGCTGCGTGACTCCAGTGCCAGGCCGATTTAGGGCTGGGGGCACGGCACGCTTCAATGTAGGCGGTGTGAGCATCGGGCAAACCGAAACTTTCCGGATCGCCCTGACACGCGCGGATCATGCGGTTAAGGGTGGGAAGATATTCAGATTCTTCAATCACCTTGCGCGCGCCGCGCAAGATGGTTTGCGGTTCAAATTGCACCAGACTTTCCAGCCACAATTTTTTTATTTGCGCGAGCACGCCAGCGTCGTTATAGGCTTTGTAATACTGGTTGTGATAATTAATGCGGAACAGCGCAAAGACTTCATTCAATGCATCGATATGCGCATCAGTCGGGCGCTGGCGCTGCGGCTCAGTTGGCCCAGCTTCTGTCGGTGAGGTCTTCGACAAGGCTGCGATCTCTTGTGCTGCGCGTTGAAGTAGGGTGTTGCTGTCCTGCATGGCTGTTAACCTGTTGCGAATTAACGGTGGTCAGGGCGTGTTGTTTGGCCCAGTGATATTTTACGTGTTGCAAGAATTTGGTATTCCACGAGCTGTAAACCTGGTTGCTCTCGCGCCAGAACAATAAAAACTCCGGCACCTGGCGTTTGGCAAATTCCAGGTCGATATTGGCCAGGCGCAATACATCGTAGACATCGGCGCCGGGTTGCCAGTTCTCCGGAATCCGGCGCGGTTCGCTGTCGTGCTCCAATGCGGAATGGTAACGGACCCATTGGCGCTTCACATGCTGAATAAACTTGCTGTTCCAGGTGCGACTCACTTCGCCGCGTTCCTGCCAATACAGCACAAACTCGGGGATAGCATCCTCCACAAACGCCAGGCTGATATTGGCGTGTTTTACCAGGACTTCAAGGGCATCCCGGCTGGGGCGCCACTGGCTGTGCATGGCAACTTCCAGGTCGCGACGCAGGAAGTCATTACCGTCGTCGCGTTGCTGGCGGGCTAGGCTGGTCTGGTATTCACGCCATTGGTGCAGCACGTGTTTCAGGAATTTCGCGCCCCAGGAATGACTGATCTCACCCCGTTCGCGCCAGTAGGTAATAAATTCGGGAATTTGCTGGCGAATAAATGACTCGGGAATGTTGTGTTCCGCCACGCGCCGCAACAGCTCCTGATCCGGCTGCCAATTAGGGGCGATCAGATTGGCGCTGGCGATAGGCGGTGTTATCGGCGGAGCCTGGAACGATGAATTTGCCTCGCCCTCGTTAAAGGCCACCCGCAGCATGCGGCTGCCGGTATAGGGCGCCGAATCCAGCAGGATAATGCCTTTATCCTTGAGGTTTTTGCTGATGCGCTGGATGTCGTAATCGGTCCAGAAGGGCATCAGTCGGCTGATTAGCGCCTCATCCAGATCCAGCCAATTACCTGATGCCTGCCGGTAAGTGGCTACTTCGCTCAATAGTGAGAGCATGCAAGCTTCTTCGAGGCCAATGGTGGCGGCCAGCGAGGGTGATATCAGCAGCGGCTTTTCGGGAATCAGGGATGACATAACGGCACTTTAGCACTGATGACCTGTGGACTGAACAGGAGCGGGATTGTAGTTGATTCTTTCACTCGCCGCTGCCGGCTTCTAATAACGGATTTGCAAGAAAACGCTCATTTGTCTCAAATTTTGGCTATCCTTGTTGGCGAGTGGGACGTTGGCGAATAGAAAATGTCCGGGAATGAATATTCCGTCGATATCTGGAATGGTGATTGCATCGCGCTGACAATGCCTTGCTGGCAACTCGTTGGGAGAGCCCTGCTCGCCCAATTATTAAAACGACATGGGGAGTTGCTCGCCGACGCGAGTTTTCCGGGACTGACCACACTTGGGATTTTTCAAACGCATGCTAACTAAACCACACCTGACCGCACCACGTTTTCGCCTTCATCCATTATGTTACTTGTTTAGCCTGATACCTTCATTTGCGCTGGCTGATTCTGCGATGCCTCAAATGGAGGAAATTATTGTTACTGCATCCAAACGTGAACAGACTTTGAATGAGTTCTCCGGTTCTGTTACGGCAATTAGCTCAGACGCCCTGGATTTTTCATCCGGTATTCACGATATCGCCAGACTGGTGCCGGGCTTTGCGGTATTGGATACAGGACCGCGTGACTCCAGCTCGCTGATTATTCGCGGTCTGCGTGTTGAGGAGGTTGGTGAAAATGACCTGGGTGGTGATGGCGGCAGTGTCGCCAGCTATGTAGATAATATTCCGCTGCAAGGCTACTTCCTGCCGCCAGCGTTTGGCTTAAAAGATCTTGAACGCGTGGAAGTGTTGCGTGGCCCGCAAGGTACTCTGTACGGGAATGCTTCGATTGGTGGTTTGGTTCGTTACATTACGGCAAAGCCGGACCTCACCAAGTCATCATTGACGGCATCGATGAAGGTATCCCAAACAAAAGAAAGCGATGATTTGAACTATGACACTGATCTGGTTATTAATGCGCCCTTGATCAATGACACTTTGGGTGTGCGGTTAATGCTTGGCAAAACTGAAAATCAGGGGTTTATCGATAATCCTTATTTACTCGGCGGCGCACAAAAAGATATTAACGACGATGAAACAGAACAGGCACGTGTGAGTGTGTTATGGCAAGCCACCGATGAGTTTTCACTAGCGGGAAGTTACCACTACCAAAAAAATGAAGTGGGTGATCGTCAGGCGACCAATGAAAGTTTTACCGGTGATAAATATACCGTCGCCAGTCGATATCGCCAGCCGATGGAAGGTGAGCTGGAGTTACTGAGCCTGGACGCTGATTATGATTTTCAGTGGGCCAGCCTGACGGTGAGTGCCAGCCGCTACGAGTATGAAAATAACAAGGCCGCTGACCAAACAGATTTATATACCCTATTCGATCCCGACGGGGAGTTTTACTTTCAATACGAAGATTTTTCCGCGATCAATGCCAGTAATGTTACGGTTGATAAAGACAATCTGGAGGTGCGGCTGGTTTCCCCTGATACACAGGCATTTCGTTGGCTGGTTGGTGCATTTTACAGTACCGATGATGCCGATTTAATCCGCGCTGACATTGTCCCCGGCTTTGCGGATTTTCTGGGGCTCAATCGGCCGGATGATATTGATCTCTTCGAGCTTCAAACGGAAGATTTAAAAGAGCGTTCAGTATATGGCGAGCTCGCTTACGACCTCACCTCCAAATGGGAGGTTTTAGTTGGGGCGCGTAGCTTCCGGTACGAAGATGAATTTACGGCTTGTTATGTTTTTCCGCTATTCATAGAAGGGACTGACTTGCCTTTAGACTGTGTTGAAAATAACGATGATCATGATGGCACCTTAGGTAAGTTCAGTACCAAGTACCAATTTACGCCAGAGCAAAATATCTATTTCACGATTGCCGAAGGGTATCGGCGCGGTGGAGCAAACCCGATCCCCGCAGAGGTTGCGCAAAACCTTATGTATGCACCGGATACCTCCGTTAACTATGAGCTGGGCTCTCACAGTTATTTTCTTGATAAAAAACTGCATATCAGTGCCTCAATATATTATATCGATTGGGAAGATATTCAGGTTTCCGGCGTTGTTGAGCAAGCATATAACGCAATCTTGAATGCAAAAAGCGCCCGTTCAAAAGGGGTTGAATTGGAGGTGACTGGCAATTTGTCTGATCGGTTTTCTGTGTGGACCAATTTTTCATACACCAATGCTGAATTAACTGAGGATGTTATTAACTTCAACGGAAATGGTGAAAATATCTATGCGGGTGACCGGCTCCCAGGCTCTCCAGAGCAACAATGGAGTGTGGGGCTGGATTACTCTCAGCCTATCAATACCGCAAGCCTGGATGCCGGTTTGAGCATTTCCCGCAGTGATGAGGTATACACGATGTTGAATGATGAGTTGGCCAACTATGACCGGTTGAGTGGATTTACGACGGCAAATGCGCGCATTTTTCTCACCTTTGATCAATGGCGCTTGGGAGCTTTTGTTAACAATATCAGCAACACTCGCGGCATAACCGGTAAGCGCACGACGGAATGGTACGGCGAACGAGGCCAATTTGAATACATCACTCGCCCGCGCACCATTGGGGTTTCATTGCGCTACCGCTATTAATCTTTGATGTTGCGAGTGTAAGTTGATGTAATTTAATTCTATGATTTGCCTCTGCATAATTTATGCAAGGATGAGAATCATGGAGAATCTGGTTCTATCAGTTGTTTTTCGATGGATAAGTTGTTTAACGAAATATTCATGTATAGGAAAAAAATTATGGCAGCAGATAAAAAGAAATCCGGTGAAAAAGTGGGTAAAAAGGCAGCGGGCAAGACCAAGCCAAAACCCAAGGCCCCTGAGGCGTGTCCTCCTGTAGATCCAGCAAATATCGTTGTGCCTAAAGGTGGGCAGGTTATCCAGTTTTATGAACTGACGCCTGTTCTTCCAAAAGCAAATTCAAACGGCACCTTGGTGGCGCAACCGTGGATCTTGGTTCCGCAAGACTCCAGCACGCCAATACAAGGAGATATTGGTGTTGGTTTTCATGAAAATAGTAACAAGCTGGAGCGCAGCTTTGAGCGGGCGATTCTGGTGATTACCATGAGTCAGGAAGCATGCTCGTGCAATGACGGCACCTGGCGTTTTGCCTTGGGTGGCATTGCCACTGATCTGGCGAACAGCGATCCTGATGATGACATCTATGTGGAGATTATTGACAACGGCTTGACCATGTTGGTCTTTGTCCATGTTTTGCAGGAAGTGTCCGAGGAAGATATTGGATTCCGGTTCGTGGCGTCCTTTGCCGATGCTACGTCGGGCGTAGTCAATATTTATGAGTCGAAAGATCCCGGCTTTATTCCCAAGCGCCCGCTGTAATATCTACTGATCGGGTTTAAAGAACCCGGAATTGCCTTTTGCTCCCGTTAAGGGGGCTATTTATATGGCTAGTCTTCTAGGAAGGCTGGCCATGTGTCCCCTCATCCGCAAAGAAAAAACATCTGCCACATGTTTTAAAGCCTTACAAACCTCCAAGATAATAACTTGACACCAGTTGAAAGTTAAAATAAGTTCCCTTCCGGATTGAGTCCAACGGATGGATTTTATGCTTCTCCTGCCTACGGAATTCAATCGTCTGTCGTTAAAACTCCCTTGGGATTTATCAAACATATGGATAAAGGGAAAAATGGATCATGCGTAATGTAACTGTTAGTAAATTTATACTAGGTGCTCTTACCTTAACAGCAAATTTTTCGTGGGCGACCGTCATCGAAGATATTCTTGTAACTGGACAACAGCCTACCTATACCGGAGGCAATCCGAATTACAACAATATTTCTACTCCGGTAAATCGAACGATGTACGGCACAACCTATTCGAGTGCGGCGTATCAGCAGATGCAACAAGCAAAAGCAGCCGCAAAGAAACAATGTGAGGCTACAGTTAAGAAAAAGTTCTTTGATGAATGCGCCTATCAAGCTGAAATTATTCAATCAAATGATCATAAAGCGTGCAGTACACAAATTGCAGTTGGTGCTACCAGTGCGGCTGTTGGTGGGGTTGTTGCCGGTGCCGTGGCTGGCGTGGTCATAGTTGCCTCTGCGCCGGTTTCTGTGCCTATTATTGTACTTGGGTCAGTTGGGTTGGTAGGGCTGGGCGGCGGCACATATGCTGCAAGCGTGGGCGCAAACGAATGTAAAGACGACGCAAACTTGCTTTTCAAAGAAAATGTGAGAACCTGTGAAACCTTAACTCCCAAGGCTGTCGCTAAAGCCTGCGGTTACATGTGAGGGAGGATATATGAATACTGAAAAACCCACTCATTTGTTGAGCCCAAAACGGTTCGTGCTATTAATAGGTGTTGTACTTGTTATAGGCATAGGTTATTTGGTTTTAGATGACGATGATGCAGTAGCAACGACAAGCCAAACCGCAACGGTTGAAAATGTTGAAGGCCAAGGTCAACAACCTGTCAACAACTCGTCCGCTCCGGTAAAAGCACCATCACCATCAGCCGTTAAACAGCGCACCGCCGCCGATGTGGCCATCGTGGATAGCTGGTTTGATGAAGTTGGCTACAGTACTGAGCTACGAAAAACTTATGACCAGCAGTATTCCGATGAGCAGTTAAAAGATTTGGCTGATACCGGTGATATCATTGCGATAGATACTTTGCTAGAAAGAATATTCCGAAAGAATAATCTGGAGTTTGAAGCGAAATTGAAAGCGCTTATTGATGCGGGCGATTATGTTGGCATTCAACAGTTGGGCACCATCGATAAAGAGTATATCGCCTTGGCTGAAAAAGGCATTGTTTATGGTTCTTACAATGCTATCTCGGCGTTAGCTCGAAGTGTGGGACAAGTGCCATCACCAGATGACTCGCCAGAACAGAAACAACAGAATATACAGTCGCTGAGAGAACAGCTTGCATTCATGGGTGTTATGAAGATGCGCGGTGGTGGTGAGCTGTATTCAACGGATATTCTCAAAGAACACATGTTGAATTGGTACAGAAAAGACTATGGTGAGGAACCTTTATCTGCGGAAGATCATGAATGGATTAACAATCGCACCCATGAACTGTACAACCATTATCAGGCTAAGCGACATGAACTAGGTTTGGGCGATTTTGATAATGAGCCGCCGAAAGAGGTAAAAGAGTTTCTGGGTGAATGATAAATAGTTTACGAATATGGTTAATGGATTGATCTAATGCGCCGGGCTTTCGTCCGGCGTTTTTTTATTGCATATATAAGTTTTAGCCAACAATTTGATAGGGTTAAAAATTCTGGAGAGCGCATCGATCTGGCTCTCCATGCTTCTCCATTAATGCCTGGAAAGATGATTCGTTGCACAGAGGATCAAACCAGGAAACTCTGAACCACACGGAATTCAGGCCATTCGTTAAGCTTTTTTCAATGTTGAATATGGCTGAGCGGGTGTTCTCTGCCAAAGTGTGTACCAAGGCCGCAGTATAAAAAGTTTCGATGTTTTGCGAATCAGCTTTTTCCAGTTGCTGTAGCGCGTTAAGCGCCTCCGAAAATCGGTTCAGATGCGCATAGGACTGCGCAAGGTTCCGCAAGGTTGTTTCATCTTTCTGTCTGCTTTCTGCTATTGAAATAATTTTTTCATAGAGACGCTTCGATTCACCCATATTCCCCTGTAAATTTTCTGCGTCTGCCTGATTCAACAGGATAGTGGGATTGTCGGGACTTATTTTGAGTGCTGCGATGAACATCTTCCTGGCTTCAGCGTAATCCGGTTTGAGTAAATTGGATAATCCCAAATGCGTGAGATTACTGATATCGCTGGGATTTTGTTTCACCGCTTTTTCAAATGACACAATCGCATGATCAATATTGCCGTTAAGCAGAGCGATAAAACCGAGCAGGCTGTTAGCCTGATGCAGCTTGGGCGATAGGGTTAAGGCTTGTTCGGCGTAGCTTTTGGCGAGATCATTATTGCCGTAGTATCGGTAAGCATTGGCAATATTGTAGAGATTGTTGGCTGTCTTCCTGATGCTTAAAGAGGCCTCATAGTAACTGATGGCTTTCTGGTAGTCGTTATTTGCCATTGCAGAGTAGGCATGCAGCTCATACATGGCTGAGTCGTTGTTGGTCAGCCCCTCCAGCTTTTGAATAATCCCGGTAGCTTGAGCGAGATTTCCTTTGGCCACCTCCAGGTAGAAAAGATTATATAACCCGAGGTTATCCATAGAGCTTTGTTGACGCACACGCGTATCCAATTTTTCCAGATAGAGAGACGTGCCTGTTTCGTAGTACAAATCGAGCGCGATGTCTTTATATAACGCAGTGACGATGGGATTTCTTTTGATCTCTGATGGCAGTTCGTCCAGGGTATTCAGCAACTCGGGTGTTGCACCGCTGTCACGGTAGGTCAGGCCAGTATTAATAAACGATTGGTACTCTTGTTCGGATGCCGCATCTAATGTGCTGGTGAGTTTGGTTGAATACAGTAGACCAATATTATCCTGAACCGCTTTCATTACCGACGTGTACCGATTCGTCAGCACATCCAGCCTTTTAATATCTTTTGCCACCAGGCGACTGTCGGCCTCGGTGCCGCTCGGGACTAAACGTGTCAAGGTAATAGCGCAGGCTTCCACCTGGCATTGGATGTCGGTGGTGACCAATTCATCCGCGGCAGTGGCGCGATGCACTGCCGTGCTGTCGGTGTCAGTCACTTCGGTGCGGGGAATTAAATAGTAGCCGTCCAGTTGCACCATGCTTTGTTGAATTGCGTCATAGATGGCTGCTTTGACCAGTGCCTGTTGCGACTCATGCATGCCATTCGCCGTCATGCTGGGTTGAATCACCGCGACATATTTGGGTGGTGCCGGTTGCAGTAGCCAGATGCTAAAACTGATTAATACCGATATAAAAACAACACCGACGATGATGTTCCGTTTTTGTTGGCGGATAAATTCTGCAAGGCTGTTTGAATGTAGTGCTGGTTTCTCAAGGTGGCGAGTATCAAAGGTCGCGTGGGTGTCATTGGTTGGATGTCTGCGCAGTTGACTCAAGCTCGCCTGCTGCGGCGTCATCTCGGTATCGTTGGACCATTCCGGCGCACTGATAACTAACTGGCTTAATTTTTCAAACTGGCTGGCGACCCAATGGGTGTTATCCGGACGGTTGTCGACATTTTTGGAGAGGAGTTGTCCGAGCAGATCGCAAACTTCTGGTGGTAATGTCGGGTTATGTTTGGTCGGTGGAACCGGCGGATGGGAGATGATCCGCTGCATTAACTGCAATTTGTTTGCCGTGTCGCCAAAGGGATGCGCGCCGCACAGCATTTGATAAGCGAGGATGCCAAAGGAAAACAAATCGCTTTTGAAATCCAACGCTTCACCCATGGCCTGTTCCGGTGACATGGACGCGTAACTGCCAGCGACATGATCGGTAATCGTTGCATTGAAGTCCTGTGACTTGGCGATGCCGAGGTCGGAAATTTTGGCGGTGTTGCGTTGGTTGATCAGAATATTTTCAGCTTTTAAATCCCGATGAATAATGCCCGAGTCATGCGCAACAGCAAGGCCTTGGGCAATTTGCGTCAACCAGGTCATGCGTTGCGCCATAGGCACCAGGTGTTCGCGCAGGCGCGCTTGTAAGTTCTGGCCATCGACGTATTCCATCACCAAGGCAAGTTGGTCCGGCGTCTCGATAAAATCGTAGATCTGGACAATGTTGGGATGGTTCAGCTTGGCGAGCAACAGGGCCTCGCGCTTGAAGCGCTCGCGATAGTGGGGCTCAAATAATTCGGTACGCAGACACTTGATCGCTACCTGTCGATCCAGCCGTGTGTCGCGGGCCAGATAAACCAGGCCCATGCCTCCCCGTCCGATACAGTCGAGGATGTCGTAATGTCCTATGCGCGTCATCTCCATGATGTTATGCGGGGAGAGACTCATGCGCTTGATATATCAGTGGCCAATGGCAAGGCTGTGGTGAGCTGATCACCTTTATAAATTTTGAAGCGATCACAGCCAAAGCGAATCTTGCCGCCGCGGCGCTCCAACAAACATTGGTGATCGGAAGAATCCGGCAGGCAATCAGCCAATTGTTTGCGTGCGCGAAAGATATGGATATTCATGTGCGTCGAATCCAGCCCCAATTCATTGGCCAATTGATCGGCATAAACCCAGCCCTGGCTCTTGGCATCCAGACCTTGTGCGGCGTCGTCGGCGCGATGACGTGCAAGTTGCAGCATTAAGTAATGATGGCTGCGCACCGCGAGGTCGATGCTGTGTTGTGATTGGCGCAATTCCAATTGGGTTGTTTCTTCATCCAGGCTGAGGTTGAACACAAATTCGAAATCACTGAGTTTATGGGAGCTGCGCACGCGCGCTTCGGTGGGGCCGTAAACCTGCGCACTGATAAACTGCCAGCGCAGATTATCAAACTGCAATATGTCACCGTGTTGAATGGTCTCGCGGCGTTGCTCTTGCGTGGCGCTACTCATCAGCTCGGCGTACCACGCCTGATCCTGATGATCAAAATACAACGCCAATTCCGGCGTCTGGGTATCGGGTAGCAAGTGATAGCGTTCTAGCGGGATGGGTTGCACCTGGGAGGGCATTTGCTCGGACGACATATCCAACGGCCAGAGCATATCCGAGGGCGGTGCAAGATCAATCACTCTAAAACCCGGTTCAGCCTGTTCTGCCAGATGAATGTGGTCGTTCACATTCAGGTCGGCCATTTCCCCTTGCCCCAGTTGCACATCATTTATCCAGGTGCCGTTGAGCCCGAGATTTTTAATACGCCAACAGCGGCCATTCCATTCAATGGCGGAATGTAATTTGGAGATATAAGGCTTATCCAGTTGGGTGTCCACACTGGCGAGTCTGCCAAAGGTGTGATGTGGAGCCAGGGGAAAAAAGGTTTCCGCAGCGACATCAAATAAATAAGCCATAGGGTGTGCTCGTGTCTTACAGCATGTTGAAACTTATTTTTTGCGAGTCCTTATGAGAAAACCGGGGGGATAAATCATGACCTCCAGACAGTTGCCCCTGTAATTCCTTGTAATGGGCAAATAATCGCGCAGGCCATAGATTGCCACAGGATGGGCTCGGTTTCACCCGTTAACCGTGTCGGTTTTAGTCTTTGATGGTAATAATGGCATGATTTATGAACCCAAACCGCCGGTAGCTTCCGCATCGGCAGACGCGCTGTCGTCAACCCACAAACCGCTGCATCACAAGCCGGTTGCCAAGGCGATTCATCCGCTCAATCAGGCGGCCAACGCCAAATGGGTGCCGATCAATAAAAGTTTTATTACCCTGACCCGGATCATTCTGAACGCCGCCCTTGAGCGTTTCGGTCTGGTGAACATCGCTATTACCCTGCGCTGTGTAACACAACAGGGTTACCGTCATCTTATTTTGGTCAATGATGATCGGGATATCCAGATTGCAGCGGTAGGTCGGGTAGAAGAATTTATTATCTCTACGGAAATGCCCATGACGCCGCCGGCTGAACGCCTGAACGCGTCGGAAGCGGTAACCTTTCCCGTGGACTTTCAGGGGCAGCGATTAGGTTATCTGGTGGCGTTGGTGCGTAACGCCCGTGTCGATCCCGGTGATGACATTCCGGGCAGTCCCTCCGCCGATGACATCAAACGCAGTCTGACCCGGATTGCCGATGAAATGGTAGGCGTTATCAAACGCTACCAAACGCGCTACCGCGCCATCTATGTCTATGGCGATCAATGTTACTGGATTGGTAACAGCACAGCTCTGCGTCAACTGGATCAAGGGATTGACGCCTTGGCCACCTCCGCATTACCGGTGTTGATTCGTGGCGATAAAGGTACCGGCAAGATCATTGCGGCGCGCGCGCTCCATTGTGAGCGCCACTCCGAGATAGTGCCGTTCATCGAGTCGGGCTGTCACGAGTGGCAGGAGGATGCCGCCACCAGCATCCTGCAGGCACTCTTCGCCTACGCCAAAGGCGGCACCTTGTTTTTGCGCAATATCGATAAGCTGTCTGCCGATAACCTGCGGGTTCTACAGGAATTCTGCACTCAGCGCACTCTGGAAAAAACCACCAAAGGTCACAGAGAATCCGTGGACCTCATCTTCAGTCTCAGTCGGCGTAATGCTGAACTGTCGGTATCGCTGCAGCGCTGGCTGTCGATAAATGCCGTGGAATTATGTTTGCCCGACCTGGGCGAACGGCAGGAGGATATTCGTGATCTCACCCGCTTTTTTATCCGCGAATGCGCCCTGGGGAAAGAGTTTGATCTAACCGAATCTGCCTGGCAGCGGCTGGAAGCTTTTTCCTGGGTCGACAATGTCGAGGGACTGAAACGCCTGGTCGTGCAGCTCTCGGCGCGGGCAGAACATCCGTTGGTAGACCTCGATGTGCTCGACACACTATTGGCTCATCTCGATTAATCCCACTGACTGACACGACTGTTCTGCGGGCGTGTCAGTTATTTGTGCGCAATAGCTATCAGCGCATTTCCTTCCCTTGTTTGCTCCTTTAATAACCAGATCAACGAAACGGCGGCGTAAATCCGTATTTTTTGTGCCATTTCGTTCTTTGGATGTTAGTAAATATCTTTATATAGTGTGTGGCGTTGTCGAATTTATTTCAGGGTGGTTTGCTGAATAAAGTGGCAACGGCGAAGGATGTGCTATCGGAGAGCTGACATAAGGGGTTTGCATCCCGGGACTTTATAAAAAATACGGATCAAGACCGTCAGCCATTCGCCACCTGACCTGACACGGCGGATGCTGATCATAACAGTCAGGATTTTGGTCCTGATAAGGCGTCTCTTTGGCAAAGGGACATAATCGGTCAAATTACTATCGGCTAATAATTATGAAACCATCAATCAAAAAATATCTGCTCCCGCTTTTGGGTTGCAGTCTCAGTCTCGGTGTTGCGCTCAGTGCCCAGGCTGTTGTCTTCCAGGCAGAAAATTACAACGCGTTTTATGACACCACGCCCGGCAATCAGGGCGGTGCTTACCGCAATGAAGGTGTTGATATCGAAGCCACCACCGACAGCGGTGGCGGCCACAATGTCGGCTGGATCGAGCCCAATGAATGGCTGGCGTATTACAACCTCTCGATACCGAGTTCCGGCAATTACACCGTGCGTATGCGCGTTGCCAGTCAATCCGGCGGTACGGCGTCGGTAGATTTAAATGCGGGTGCGATTGTGCTGGGAGATTTTAATATCGGCGCAACTGGCGGCTGGCAAAGCTGGGCGACGGTTTCCAAAACCGTCCACATTAACGCCGGTACCTACAACCTCGGCGTATTTGCCAAAACCGGCGGCTGGAATTTCAACTGGATTGAAATTGTCTCTGCCGGTGGTGGTGGCAGTACCGGCCCGGTAACGCTTTATGAACACTGCAATTACGGCGGATGGTCTGCGGGCTTCCCCACGGGCTCATACAACCTCAATGCGATGATCGCACGCGGTGCGCGGAATGATCAGACCTCGTCTATCCGTGTCAATGCGGGTTATGAAGTCGTGCTTTACGAACACGATAATTTCGGTGGCGCATCCCATGTGGTCAATGCGTCAAGCGGCTGTTTAACTAACTTGCACGATCGTGCCAGCTCCATTGTGGTGCGCACGGCGGGCAGCGGTGGTGGTGGCGCAACCGGCTTTGCAGCGATTGTCAGCCAGGCCCAGTTCAATCAGATGTTCCCCAACCGCAATCCGTTCTACACCTACGCTGGCTTGGTGGAAGCGGCCAAGACCTATCCGGCGTTTGCGGGCACTGGTGACCTGGCCACCAAAAAACGCGAAGCTGCTGCCGCACTGGCTAACTTCCATCACGAAACCGGTGGACTGGTACATATCACCGAAATTGCCAAAGGTGAATACTGCGGTGATTGGGATGGTAATCCGTCAACCTGTCCGTGTGAGCCGGGCAAGCGTTACTACGGTCGCGGCCCAATCCAGTTAAGTTGGAATGGCAACTATTGCGCGGCAGGTGATGCATTAGGTTTGGATCTGCGTCGTTATCCCGAGCAGGTTGAGCAAAACGCAACAACGGCCTGGAAAACGGCTTTATGGTTCTGGATGACCCAGTCAGGTGCCGGTTACTGGCCAGCCCATACGTCCATGGCAAATGGCTACGGCTTTGGTGAAACCATTCGTACCATTAATGGTGCTTTGGAATGTAATGGTGCGAATCCGGGGCAGGTGCAGAGCCGGGTGAATTTGTATAACCAGTTTATAAATATTCTGGGGACTACGCCGGGTAGTAATGTAAGTTGTTGATGTATAGATTTTTGCGTTGAATACGTTTGACGTGAGGTGGGGATGTTTCGAAAACGCGGTGAATACATCCCTGTAGCTCCCTCACGTCGTCCCTGACGTGAGGGTTTCGAAACATCCCCACCTCACGTCAAACTCACATCTCAGTGGTGGCGAGAAAACTCAACGATTTTCCAGGCGGTTGTAATCCAGAATGCCGGCGTCGTTTGGTTGGGTTGCGTGATAATACGCATGAATTTCGTCGCTGATCTGCCAGAAGTCCGGGTCGGTGCGGCGGATGCCGTAGCGATCGCGCAGGGCTTGATAGTCTGCCTCACTTGTTAACTGTTGAACACGAGCAACAAAATCCGGTAATTGTTTTTTATCGACCAGCATAAATGCATTGGGGTAGGCGCCGATAATACCGCGCACCAGGGTGATGTCATCTTCGGCGGGAACACGGCGATGTTCTTCGCGGAATAGTGATGACAGGTTGGTGTAAGCGTTGTTGTGCAGCAGGGTAAATACCCCGACATCCGGTACGCGAATGAATGTGGTTTGTGGTAAGAAACTGATAGGTTCTCCACTGACGGCGTGTAATTTATTCAGTGCATCCTGGGTTGCTTTTGGTAAACGAGTGCTGACAATGTCGTGTTGACGGTCGAGCACCGGTTGCAGGTGCGCCTTTAGCATGCCGAATAATTCTGCTTTGTGTTGATCCGTTTTATACGGAATAGCATTTTTTACGTGCAGATTTTTTTGATACAAATCCAGGTATTCGTGCACTTCCTTTTCGGCATTCCTGTACCAGAAAGTCAGCTCGGCTTGGCGTGTTTCCGGCGGCAACATATCGAGAAAAGTAATCTCGCCTTCCATGCGTAAAAAGTCCATATATAAACGGCTGAGTAACTGGTGAGATAAATTGCCGTACACATCGAACCCGGCCACCAGCAAATAATGAATGCGTTCCAATAAGGGATAGCCAATGACCCAGGCGGTCTTCGGGTTTTGGCCAATCAATCCCTGATTGACGCTGGCGCTGTCACTGTGACGAAAAACGGTTAACGCCGCGTTCTGATTATTGCCGTCACCATCCCAGATCATATCGAGCGTGACAGCGCCTTGGCGCTCCACTTTTTCCTGCACATAATTGGCTTTTGCCACCAGATAATCTTTTTGCAAACTGGAATAGCGCGACCAGTTGGTCATCGGCAGTAAGGTGCTGCCGACCGAGGCGGGCAGTTGCAAATGGCTGCTGTTTTGCGCGAGGAACATGGCATCCAGTTCGGATGACATGAGTTTCGGGTCGACAAAAAATACCCAGAAGTGATCCTGAATGACATTGAGTGCTACCTGCCCGCGACACACCGGGCCTTTAATAAAATTCATGATGGTGAACTGCGCTTCATCCAGCAAAAAGCGATAGCGCGAGCCCACGGGTAATTCCATAAAGGTTGCGAACGGATTGGCTGCCGTGTCCGGGTGATATGACGGCAATTTACTGACCTGGTATTCCGTCTCGTAAAACCATGTTTGCCACTTCGACCGACGAGCACTATTCAACGCATAAGGCAAGAAATTTTTCGCCACGATGGTGGATGGATCGCGCCAGAAGCGATAGTAAACCCGCTCTACGTTAGGATCATCGAAAGGACGACGGGTGCTGATGCGCTGGATTGGTTCGCCCGGCGGTGTGCTGGAGCGCACCAGTCGAAAATAATGTTGTGGCGCTGCATCGAAGTACACGTGCGCCAGGAACAAATGTTCGAAGAGGTAGCGATTGACTAATTGGGATTTGATGTCATCACCATTGAGAAAACTTTCCCAGTCAGCAATTACAGCTTCCAATTGCGCATCCATTTTTTTGGCTGGACCCGGCTGCGCACCTTCCGCCAGCCAACGCATCAACAGGTTATATTCATCCTGCTCCAAACCGGGTAAACCGTAGGGCATGCCCCAGAGGGGATAATTTTTTTCGTACCGCTCCAACTGTTCCAGTTTGGGACATTGCTGGTCGCGATTAAGGTCGAAGGTAAAACTCTCGGGAAGAATGGCCATTTTGGGCAGTGGATGTTGTTGTTTCAGCATCAGCATACGCGCCATAACGCTGCCTTCAATATTGGCTTCGGTCATATTCAGGCGCTCGTTGAGCACCGGGAAAAAGCCTTTATCACGCCACTCCTGAGTCGTAGTGGCATCTTCAAATAAACGGGTGAGATTCGCGGCGAGCAAGCGTGAACCGTCATACACTTTTTCTGTGCTCGCGCCGCGCAGCAAGCCCTTGAATGATTCCAGTTTTAATTGGCAGGGAGCGTCGTAACAGGCGTGACAAACAATGCAACGCTGCTCGAAAACCTGTTGCACATCGGCATGGTAATCAATGCCAGTGCTGGTGTGTTGCGGTACATACTCGCGTGCTTGCGGTTTTCCATAACGTTGGTCCCACAAGGAACCGCCGATCATACTGCAACCAATGACCAATAACGAAAGCAGTACAAGGCTGCTGCGCGAACAAGAGCGGATAAAACCCATGAGCAAAAAACCTGTTGATAAGTCCGGGGGAAAATACGGTTTATTGTGTCATAAAAACGACATAAGCAACGTGCTGATCAACACAGAGTGATACAGAGCGGAGATGATGCAGTACTAAATCGGACCATCGGCAGCCGACATGGGAAAAATAATAATAAATGTTGCGCCGAGGCCCAGCTGTGATTCGATGTTGATCTTGCCGCGCAGTTTTTGCGTCACCAGGTTGTACACAATGGATAGTCCCAATCCCGATCCGCCGGTTTTACGCGCAGTAGTAAAAAACGGTTCAAAAATTTTATCCTGAATCTCGGGCGCAACGCCACAGCCGTTATCGCTATAACTTAAATGCACCTGACCCTGCTGTGCGGCCACGTGGATATTGATCGAGCCTTTCTCCATGCCCGCAAAGCCGTGATGAATACTGTTGGTGACCAGGTTGGTGATGATCTGCGCTATCGCACCGGGATAACTGCTCAGGCGAATGGCCTCATCGCTGGCGTAGTGGCAATTGAGCGTGTGCTGTTTAAGCAGGGGTTGCAAACTTTTGATGATGATATCCAGGCAATTATTGAGTTCAAATTCCTCCTCTTCGGATGAGGTTTGAATGGCCCCGGTCAATTTGAAATTGTGTACCAGGTTGGCCGCACGATTGAGATTATGCGATACCAGAGCAATGCCTTCGGTGAGCGACATTAAAAATTGCTTGAAATCATCTTCCGCCAGATCGCCTTGGGTATAGAGTTTTTGCACGCGCCGTAATTCACTTTCACAGTGGGTTGCCGAGGTGACGGCAATACCCAGTGGTGTATTAATTTCATGGGCCAGGCCCGACACCATACGCCCCACAGACGCCAGTTTTTCACTTTCGATTAATTTGGCCTGGGTGTGGGTCAGGTTGCGCAATGCATTCTCCAACCATTGGGTCCGTTCTTTAACTTTCTCTTCCAGTAGTTCGTTGCTTTGTTGTAATTGCTTTGCATAATTGTTGCGTTGTTCGGCGCTCAACGCACGGCCGTAAAGATCCGCCAGGGCGCTGACAAAAGCGACTTCATCATCCGTCCACACACGTGTGGGGCCCTGATGTTCACAACAAATAATACCGGTCATTTCTCCGCGATGATGAATGGGGGCATCGAGCATGGCGCTGATGCCCAGCGGAGTGAGGTAACTCGCACTGAACTCGCTGGTGCTTTCATCGCTGTGAGCATCGTGCGCCACAATGGCACGATCCTGATCGAGGGCGGCAAAATAGCGGGGATAATCCTGCCGGAAAAGCTGCGGTGTTTCCTCTGGCTGGTTGGCCTGATCGATGAGCAAACGGCACTCCATCGCCTGGCGATCCTCTGACAACAACCAGATGCCGGCGCGTTTGATCTTTAAGCCTTCAATAACCGAATTGAGAATCAGGGAATTGGCTGCGTGCAGATCACCGTTATCAATAACATGTGATTTTGAAACCTGATGAAGAATATTATAAAAAGTTTGCGTCATGGCAACCCAGATTAGTCCGGCAACTGGCGGCGAATAGTTTTAAAGGTGGTGAATAAATCCAGTGCGGCATCCACCAGTTTTGGATCAAATTGACGGCCGCGTCGCTCGCGAACATAGGTGCGAATATCCGCTTCATTCCACGGTTTTTTATAGGAGCGTGTTGAGCCCAATGCATCGATGACATCAATGATGGCCACAATCCTTCCTTCGAGTGGAATGTCTTCGCCCGCCAGACCGCGCGGATAACCATTGCCATCCCAGTGCTCGTGATGGGTGTAAGCAATGCGCGCGCCCATCTTGGCGATGATCTGGTTGGAGTCTTTTAATAATTCATAACCGATAGTGGCGTGGGTTTTCATGATTTCCCACTCGTCCGGATCAAGCTTGCCCGGCTTGTGCAAAATACTTTCAGGAATACCGATTTTGCCCACGTCATGCAGCGGTGATGCATAACGCAAGGTTTCGGCATACTCGTGTGACATACCGATCTTAAGAGCCATCAATTCGCACATCAGTGAAACACGGCGCACGTGAGCGCCGGTTTCCTTGGAGCGTTGCTCAATCGCATCACCCAAAATCAACAACAATTCTTTTTGGGTTTCCTGCACCGTTTCGCGTCCGGCAAGATTCTGGAAAATCAATGTGATATTGGCGGCAAACAGTTTGAGGATGTCTTCCTGGATATCGGAATCCGGCTGGCGAAAATGGGTGTACAGAACACTTTCGGTGCGGGGGTTGGTATTGTAATAACCAATAAAAATACCGTCGCCACTGAGTGAGGTCTTGCGTTCCAGGGTTTGCAATATTTGTTCTTTGATCGCTTCCGGAATAATGGACGTATCCCAGCGGTTATAGAGTTCCACCGCTGCACCGGTGGCGGCCAGTAAACGGATTTCGGTATCGCCATATAGGTCTTCATGGCGACTGACCAGATACATTTCAGTGGTGTCGATTCCGAGTAGCTGGATCATATGTTCCAGCACCGCGTTACCAAATTGGTGCAAAGTCTGGCTGAGCAGCACCGAGTCCGAGGCGGTGATGACTTTGCGCATCCCGCGTTGGCTGGCTTCGATAGTGATAATGTCGCGATAAGAGCGGATGCAGGAATAGGTACAGGTTTTGAGTTTGGTATCCGTCAGCTCGGTTTTGCTTTTGTAATCGTTGATGTCGTAAGTGCGTATTACCGTTTCTTCCGGTGACGACCCCGGTTGCCCGGTGCGCAATACGATGCGGGTGGTGTGATTTTGCAATTCGTTGCGTATCTGGTGAATCAGATTGAGGCCGGCATCGTCCTGCTCCATCACCACATCGATAAATGCCAGGGCAATGTCAGGGTGATCCTGAAACAGGCGCAAGCCATCGACAGCGCTATAAGCACTGAGAAACTCCAGCGGAATGTCGTCGATGCGCGTATTGCCCAATACCAACTTGGTAACGGCATGTACCTGGCGCTCATCGTCAATGATGGCCACCTTCCAACTGCGCAGGCTCTGGGGCAGGCTGGTGGGTGTAGTGCGCGTGACGGTCTTGGGCGATTTTTTTAGAAATTCCATTTGTACTGCTCTCACTGCAGATCGTTATTTACTGAGTATAGAAGAGTTCAATGTCATTGCCGGTTTCTCTCTTATAACTTTTTGCTAGCGCAGTAAATTAAATTAACAACAGCTTTTTTTAAACTATCGGTTGATATCAGGCCATCTGACGCCATGAATAACCTTTTGGCAGTTATAGCTACAAGGTATATCGGCCGCGATAAAGCTACACTGACGTAAAGATTTGCCAAGACAGGAGAAGAAGATGCCGAAGTCCCCCAATCACCTGCGCGACCCGTCCACCCACTTGATTGTGCGCAACGCCACCTTGCAGGATGTGCCTGCCATCGTTGCCTTGTCGGAACGTGTTTACAAGCCCTTGCAGATGGAAACCTATACCCCGGCGGCCGTGACCGGGCAGATTAACAATTTTCCGCGCGGACAGATTGTGGTGTTGGTGGGCGAGAACCTGGTGGGGTATTGCGCGACTTTCCGCATCGCCGAAAAAATTGCGATGAAGGCGCACACCTGGAATGAAATTACCGGTAATGGTTATGCGTCGCGCCATGATATTAACGGCGACTGGCTCTACGGTATGGAAGTGTGCATTGATGACAGCTGTCGCGGTTATCGTATTGGACAACGGCTTTACAATGAACGCAAAAAATTGTGTCAGTCCCTCGGGCTAAAGGGCGTGGTGTTTGCGGGACGCTTGCCGAACCTGGCCAAGCGCATCAAAAAAATGAAAACCGTGGACAATTATATTGATCAGGTGGTGCATAAAAAAATCAAAGACCCGGTGCTGTCCTTTCAACTGCGCAACGGGTTTGAAGTGATTGGCGTCATTGAAAATTATTTACCGGACGACACCCAATCCATGGGTTACGCCGCGCACCTTATCTGGCGCAATCCCAAGGTGCAGCTTAAGGAAGAAAAGCCCATTAAAAAGTTTGGTGTGCACATGCCGGATACCGTGCGTATCGCCACCGTTCAATACATGTTGCGCAAGGTCAGTTCGTTCAGTGAATTTATCAAGAATATTGAATACTTTGTGGATGTGGTGGCGGATTACAAAAGCGATTTTGTGGTGTTTCCGGAGTTGTTTACGCTGCAATTATTATCCATTGAAGATCAGGAGTTGTCGCCTTTCGAGTCTATTGAAGCGCTGACCAAATACACGCCGCGTTTTAAAGAAGCCATGCGCAATATGGCGCTGAGTTACAACGTCAATATCATCGCCGGCTCGCACCCGACACGCGTGGAAAACGGACGCATTGAAAATATCAGCTACGTGTTTCTGCGCGATGGCCGCATGTTTGAACAACCGAAAATCCACCCCACGCCCAACGAGCGTTACTGGTGGGATATCGAAGGCGGTAGCACCTTAAGTGCGATTGATACGGATTGCGGACCCATTGGTGTACTGGTGTGCTACGACTCGGAATTCCCTGAATTGGCGCGGCATTTAGTGGACCAGGGCGTGCAGATTTTATTTGTGCCCTTTTGTACCGACGAACGCCAGAGTTATTTGCGCGTGCGTTATTGCTGCCAGGCGCGGGCAGTGGAAAATCAGATTTATGTGGTGATGTCGGGCAATGTCGGCAACCTGCCCAACGTGGCGAACCTGGATATTCAATACGCGCAGAGTTGCATCCTGACGCCCTGCGATTTTCCGTTTGCGCGCGATGGCGTTGCCGCCGATACCACGCCCAATGCCGAGATGGTCGCCTTCGCTGACTTGCGTCCGGAAACTTTGATCATGGCGCGTAACAGCGGCACAGTCCAAAACCTCAAAGACCGTCGCCACGATTTATACCGCGTGCAATGGCGGGGCGATAAGAAGAAGTAAAAAGACACGTAGGTCGGATTAGCGGCAACGCCGCGCAATCCGACATGACCAAGGGGGTTTTAATTCGTCATTCAAATCGCAAAATTTGCCCCACAACACTCCCGACCTAAACCTCCACCGGCGTATCCGGATGGCTACCCCATTCCGCCCAGGAACCATGGTATCCCCGGATATTAAACCTCAATGCCTTGCCCACCAGATAGGTAAAGCCGGAGCGATGGTGGCTTTGGCAGTGGGTGACAATACGTTTATCCGCCGTAATCCCCAAATCCGCCAGATATTCCCGCGCGTCTTCACGGATGCGCAAACCATTATTCGGGTCCATCAGGTTGGTCCAGTCACAATTGATCGCGCCGGGGATATGGCCGAGCTTGGGCGTACTGCCGCGCTGGCCGTGATATTCCGCCGGACTGCGCGCATCCCACACCACAAAATCCGCCTTATCCAGATCGCACAGGATGTCGCGCACTTCGATCACCACATTCGGGTCGAGGGTTACGCTGACCTGGCTCGGTTTGACGGCGGGAATCTTGGTGGTCAGCGGCAGTTTTGACGCCTTCCAGGCATGGATACCGCCATTCAGATAGGAATACCGCTTATGTCCGATGGCATCCAGCGTCCAGATAAACCGGCCGGCCCAACCACCACCTTCATCGTCATACACCACCACATGGGTATCCGGTGTTAGCCCCAAAAAGGAAAACAATCGATTCAGTTGATCCACACTGGCAATCTTGCCCGGTACCGGAGGCTGGTTACACAGCAGCAATTGCGGTGGCACATGCACCGCCTCATCAATGTGGCCTTGTTGGTAGGTGGCATCGCTGCTCAGATCCACCACCAACAAATGATTGGGTTGGGCCAGCAGCGCCGCCAATTGGGTCGGCTCAATCACAAAGGGTAATGCGGCCATGGAAAAGCTCCTTGATCGTGGAAAAGCGGACACACGGAATCAAGACTGATCCAGCGTGCTCAAGATGTAACGATAACTGTCCATACGTGTCTGGCTGATGTCACCCGCCGCCAGCGCCCGCAAGATCGCACAACCCGGTTCATGGCGGTGGCTGCAATCGCGGAATTTGCAGTGGCCGATAAAGGGCCGGAATTCCACAAACCCCTCCAGCACCTCATCGGCCTCCATATGCCAAAGGCCAAACTCGCGAATGCCGGGGGAATCAATCAAATGGCCGCCACCGGGAAAATGAAACAACTGGGCGTTGGTGGTGGTATGACTGCCCTGTTGCCTGTCGGACAGCTCACCCACGCGCAGGTTGCAGTCCGGCAAGAGCGCATTCACGAGAGATGATTTGCCCACCCCCGACTGGCCCACAAACACGCTGGTAAAGTCCGCGAGATAACGCGTCAACTCATCCAGACCGGTGTTCGCCTTGGTCGACACCTTAAGCACCTGATAGCCCAGATGGCGATAGGTTTGTTCGAGGTAAGTGATCTTTTCGCGCGTCGCGTCATCAATGCGGTCCACTTTATTGATAAGCACGGCCGGTTCGATGCCGATGCCTCTCGCCGCCACCAGATAGCGATCAATCAGATTGGCGTGAGGTTCGGGATAGGGAGCGACCACAATGATGATGCGGTCGATATTGGCGGCGATGGTCTTCATATCGCCATGGGGATCGGGCCGGCACAGTGCCGACTCGCGCGGCAAGACCGCGACCACCACGCCGTAAGGATTGCCGTCGCGCCACACCACACGGTCGCCAGTCACCAGCGAGCCGAGGTTACTGCGAAAATGGCAACGTTTATGCTGCCCGGCGTTATCGCCTTCCGTTGCTTCCACCACCACCTGTGTGCCGTAGTGGGTAATCACCAACCCATGCTCCTCCGGCCCCAGCTCACCCTCGGTCAGATGCTCATCCGCCAGGCTATCGCGCCGCGCCGCACGCGCACTGCGTTCCGCCTGAATTTTTTCAATGCGCCAGGACTGGCGCCGGGTGAGTTTGCGTTTGCTCATCAGGGAGTTTCATTACCGGTTGTGGGGACAGGAGTGACACGTTAATCTGGCCGGCAATTGTGCCCTGCTAACCCTCCACTGCCAATGTTTTTAAGAGGTTTCATAAATGCAAAACGAAAACAACCTGATCTGGATTGACCTGGAGATGACCGGTCTTGATCCGGACAACGACGTGATCATCGAAATCGCCACCCTGATCACCGACGCCGACCTCAACATCCTCGCCGAAGGCCCCACCTACGCTGTCCATCAACCCGACAGCATCCTCGACACCATGGACGAGTGGAACACCAACCAACACGGCAAATCCGGCCTCACCCAACGCGTGCGCGACAGCAAGATCAGCCCGGCGCAAGCCGAAGCGGAAACCATCGCGTTTCTGGAAAAGTGGGTACCCAAAGGCAAGTCGCCCATCTGCGGCAATTCAATTTGCCAGGACCGCCGCTTCCTCGTGCGTGGCATGCCCACACTCGAAGCCTATTTCCACTATCGCAACCTCGACGTCTCCACCATCAAAGAGCTCGCCCGCCGCTGGCGCCCCGACGTACTTGCTGGCGTAAAAAAATCCAGCGCGCATTTAGCGCTTGATGACATCAAGGACTCTATCGCTGAACTGCAACACTACCGCGACACTTTCTTTAAACTCTAAACCGTGCGGCTTCGCACTCGTTACCGTAATACATCCCGTAGGTCGGATTAGCCGCACGGCGTAATCCGACACTGCCCTCGAAAACACCCACCAATAACAAAGTCCATCAACGCGTCACAAAATATTGCGATATTTTGTATTCAAGCGATTGAGCGAAAGCGTTGGATAATATTTCTATGGCGATAAGGAATTATTGAGAGATTCTTATTAAAACCGCACATCAATTCCAATGTTATAGGTGTCTATAAAGTCGCTGGAAATATAGTTTGCATGGATGCTGAATCTATCAGTAAAGAATTTTCGCGTGCGTAGAATATAACTGTTATCGGAATCAGCGGCATCGATATAACTAACGCCGGCGCCAACACTGAATGTGCGATCGAGGTAGTAGTCGCTCACAACATAGATAGAGTAATCACCGTCGTAGTCGTTGTATCCACCTTCGATGTTTATGGCATTGCCGTTCCAGTCGGTGACATATTTGGCATTGAGGTTCCAATGCTCGTCGAGATCTACATCTTCGTAGAAATCAGACCAAATCAGCAAGCCATCAATGGGTGTTACACCCAGTGAGCCGTGCCAACTGTTATCGCTGTCCGTCTCCGTGTCTGTTTCCACTCCTGGATTCAGGTCGTCCTCCATGTAAAACACTGTGGTGCGATACTTTGATTCATCCCGGGTCATACCCGCAGCGACATAAAACATCTTGTTCGGGATAAACAGTTCAATGTCAGCGTTGAGGTTTTCTTCCGTAACAAAGGTTTCATAACGGAAACTGCCATAGGTATCACTGTAGTCCCACTCCTCGTGGAGGTAGCTGACGCTGAGATTGCTGGCTTTTTCCAGGAATGCCGCTTCAGCCAAGGGATGATTGGCAGTATTCACCGGCGAAAAATAGTAGGTTCCGCTGACCCTCCAGGTATCGCTTTCGGAGTCTGGCAATGCTTCTCGGTCACGACGCAGATAATCGAGGCTGATTTCAGAACGGTAGGTTTGGGCGATGGATATATCGGTAGCAAGTAACAGTGCAATAGCCGAGCCGAGCAGGTAATTACGCATGAAAATCTCCTTAATTTCATAAAAGATAAACGCTCTTCCGAGCGGCGCGCAGTTTACCCTTGAGTATGTAAAGTGTCATGAATTAAAAGCGGGTATAGCTGTATCCTTAGGGTCATCGGGAATATAACTTTTTGCAATTCGGTTGGCGTGAAGGCTGCGGCGAGTTAATCTGGCCAAAAGTTGCTCTTATCTGCAAACAACAAATACTGAAAAACAGGAGTGGGTTATGAACGCCGTTAAAAGGGGTATGGGATTTGTTGGTGTGACACATTGGCTGTTGTGTTTGTTGACAATACTTTTGACCATGCACAGCGCGCAGGCAAACGATGCGACCCAAGGTATGAATGCATACGATACGTTGGGCGAGCAGCTGGCGGATGTCATCAACCAGCAGGATGATAAGCGCATGGTCAAGATCTTTAACCTCAAGGATTTTTTTCGTCGCGCGGCAAAATCGGTGTTCACGCTTGAGCGGGATGTCAATGCTTATGTTGCAGGGAGCATGAAAAATGGGGAAGTGCATCTGTCCAAAGTGTTATTTACGTCGACCTATCAACGAAACCCGAATGCGAAATTTATCCGTACCATCAAGGATAACCAGCCCGTGGTCAGGCTTGACTATAGCGACGGTGGACATGAGTACTTGCTGCTGGTGGTGGAAAAGCAAGATGGTGGAAAACTGCAAATAGTCGATTTTTTTCCGCTTTCATCAGGGCAAATGATGAGTGAAACCCTGGGGATCGTATCGCAAATGCTGTACAACCCGAGTGAGTCCTTGCTCAAACGGTTGTTTGGCAGTGTTGAATACAATGAGGCGCTGGGAGAAGCGTTTAAGCGAATCGCTAAATTCAGAGCGGCGGGTAATTACAAAGCAGCCTACCGGGTTTTGCAGGCACAGCCGGAAAATATCAGAACCCGAAGAATTATGTTGCATTCGGCAATCAATCTGGCGGGACAGATTGGTGAGACGGAATACCGCGAACAATTAGCGTTGTTGGACAAATATTATGGCAACGAAGAGTCGGCGGGCTTTTTATTGATTGATCATCATATTTATAACGGCAACTTCAGGCGGGCACAAAAAAGCCTTGATGGTATCGTCGGTTTAATCGGTGAAGATGGTGTATTGATGCTTTTGAAGGCCAACACATGTCTTATCGCGGAAGACTTCGCCTGTTCCGAACAATATGCTCGCAAAGCTATCGCGATAGAACCGGACCTGGAAGATCCGTATTGGACATTAATAAACTGTCAGGTGCATACAGAAAAATATGCACAGGTGGTTGAAACATTGAAGTATCTTGAAGAGAATTTTGACTATGAATTTACCGAAGAGGCTTTTGCTGGCGAGGCACTCTATCAGGATTTTATTCAGTCGCCGGAGTATAAACGTTGGCTGTTGTAGTTGAGTTCAGCGCATAAAAAGGGGTGCGATTAGCACCCCTTTTTACTGGTGGGAACGAAACTATTTATCCATCTCCGCAATCACTTTCTGCAAACCTTTCAACGACGCTTCCACACTTTGCATCGGCGTCATGCCTTCCGGGTAAACTTCTTGCTCAACCACTAACCATAAGGTACCGCCCACAGTGCGGTTAGCAACAATCAGCGCTTCCCAGTCGGTGGTGTCTTTGCCGATGATCGGGTTTTCCTTGTTGCCTTCTTCCGGTGCAGCGGCTTTGTAATGTGTGGTGATGGTACGGCCGGGATAGGCTTTAATAAAATCAATCGGATCTTTACCGGCTACTTCGGTCCAGCCTACATCTTGCTGCAGGATCACGTCTGTCGAGGTGCCTGTGCCGATCACATCCCAGGGCGTTTTGCCTTCTTTGCCGAGCATTTCACCTTTGTGGTTGTGATAGCCGGTGTGCATGCCGTGGGGTTTTAATTTGGCTTGTACTTTTTCCAGATCAGCGGCAACTTCTTTGGCGCCTTCCGCAGTAAATGCGCGGTGGTCCATGGGAATGATCAGGTAGTGGCAATCAATCGCTTTGTAGAACGCGACGGTTTTATCAAAATTTTCATCAGAAAATTTATCGAAGCCGACGTGCGCGCCGGAGGCTTTCAAACCCAGTTTGTTGAGGAATTTTTTCAAGCCTTGTGGATCTTCAGCGTAGGGGCCGAAGTTGCCGGCAAATTCCACACCTTGAAAACCCATGTCAGCGAGTTTCTTTAATGTGCCTTCAAAATCTTTGGCAACATCGTCTTTGATCGACCACAGCTGAACGCTCAGTTGCGGCGAGGTTGGCGCAACATCCGCTGCAAAGCTGGCTGCGCTGCTGCTGGTGATGACGGCCATGGCAAGAACCTTGAGATAGGTTGAGAGTTTCATTGTTGTCTTCCTTTTATTTGCTGCGTTATTAAATGTTACCGAGTTTTAGTTGTTCTACCGCGTAATTGCAAGCGCGTGCGGTGAGTGCCATAAAGGTCAGCGAGGGATTTTGCCAGGCACAAGAGGCCATACTGGCACCGTCCGTCACAAACAGATTGGGCACGTCGTGGGCCTGATTATAGCCATTCAGGATCGAAGTTTTAGGATCTTTACCCATTCTTGCAGTACCCATCTCGTGGATGGACAAACCGGGCGGCCATTCTTCAACAGTGCGTTGCACATTCTTCAGGCCGGCTGACTCCAGCATTTCGGCGGCGGTATCCGCAATGTCATTGAGCATCTTGATGTCATTGTCGGAGTAATCGCATTCAATGTGTAATTGCGGCATACCCCATTTGTCTTTCTTGGTGGGATGCAGCGACACCTGGTTTTCATAACGCGGCAACATCTCACCGGAACCACGCAAACCGAACTTCCATTCACCGGCACTTTTGATGGCGTTCTTAAAATCCACACCGAAGCCATCTTTGTAAGCAAATTGGCTCCAATGTTCACGCGCCGCGCCACCGGCAAAGGAATAACCGCGCAGGAAGTCGGCATCCTTTTTAGTAACGTTGCGGAAACGCGGAATATAAACGCCGGTCGGGCGGCGGCCGGAATAATATTCGTCTTCAAAGCCGGGCACCGTGCCGTTGGCACCGGCGCCGTAGAGGTGGTCCATCAAGTAATGGCCGAGCACACCGGACGAGTTGGCAATCCCGGTGGGGAAGGCTTCGCTGATGGAGTTCAACATGACGTGCGTGGTGCCGAGGGTCGATGCACAAAGGAAGATGACCTTGGCAAAATACTCGCGCGTCTCCAGGGTTTCGCTGTCGATAATGCGCACGCCGGTAGCGCGATTGGTTTTGGGATCATAGATCACGCTGTGCACGATACTGTTGGTGGCAATCGATAAGTTATTCGTTTTTAACGCTGCCGGTAACGTAGAGCTTTGCGTAGAAAAATAGGCCCCGAAAGTACAACCTTTTTGGCACTCGTTGCGCGCCATGCATTGGTAGCGGCCCTGTTCAATATGGTGCGGTGCAGGCTTGGATAGATGCGCACAGCGACCCATAATTAATTTTCGATCGTTGTATTTTTTCTCGAACTTCGCTTTTAAATCTTTTTCCACCGCATTGAATTCAAACGGTGGCAGAAATTTGCTGTCCGGCAGCACGGGAATATTTTCCACCGAGCCGCTGATGCCAACGTGATGTTCTACATAGTCATACCAGGATTCGATATCTTTGTAGCGAATCGGCCAGTCCACGCCGTGCCCGTCTTTGGCGTTGGCGGTAAAGTCGAGATCACTCCAGCGATAAGACTGGCGGTGCCACAGCAGCGACTTGCCACCTAACTGATTGCCGCGAATCCAGCTGAAGGGTTTTTCTTGTGGGGTGCTGTAGGGATGGTCGCGATCATTGGCATAAAAATGTTTGGTTGCATCGTTGAACGCATAGTTTTGTTTTTGAATGTAATATTGCTCGTCGACAATATCGCGCTCGATCTTGCCGCGAAATGGCATCTCCCACGGCTTTACACCTTCGCCGACATAATCCTTGCGGTGTTCTACCGGGCGACCCCGTTCCACCATCAAGGTCTTCAAACCTTTTTCACATAATTCTTTAGCGGCCCAGCCGCCGGTCACTCCGGAACCTACAACAATCGCGTCGAATTTTTCCTGGGTCTTCTTGATATAAATCGTTTTACTCATAGTCTGCTCGATCTGTATTTATTTCATAAACCTGGCTGATTAGAAGTTCAGCGACCAGGCTTTGCCGACAGTTGAAAACTTCACCGAACCTTTATAACCGCCGGGAATGGCCAGATACGCCAGCTCTTTGGACGCACCGATTTCCGAGGTGTAATAGCCAAATACCACCAGCGCTTTCAATTGCTTGAAGTGTTCGCGGTCTTCCGCTGCAAATTCGCCCTGGGCTTTTTCCATCTGCGTTAGCAATTCAACTTGCTGGTCTTTCGGGCAGGATAAAAATGCCTTGCCATAATTTTTTTGCGCGGCGCTATCAATTTTTTGCAAACCGGCGAGCAGCGATTGTTGTTCATCAGCATTGAAACAATAGGCTGCCTGGTAATCGATAAAATTATGCACATCAGCGCCTATCGCACCGGGCGTATCGGTAGTGGGAATAATCAGTTCGCCCAGGTCGCGCACTAACGCCAATTGCTCCGGCTTGAGGAAGCGATTTTTCCGTCGGGATATATCGCGCGGGCTGGTAAAACTTTCGGCCATTAATGACAGCGACGTGGCAGACAGAGCGAGGCCACACAGTGCGGCTAATTGCTTGATTGCGGTACGCCGTTCGAGGTGAATATCGGAAGTGGCTATCACGCCAGGATCAGTAACATTGGGCATAAAAGGGGTACTCGGTTGCTGAAAAATGCGAGGCTTTAATGGATAGTCTAATGCCTCAAAGCTTGTCTGGAAGCCAAATAGACAGGCATTTATTATGATTTAAATGTAACCGTTTACGGCCTCTGTGCAAGAGAATTTACACAACAAAACAATTTCAATTTTGAACGTCACGAGCGGGGGATGCATTTTATTTTGAACAAAAACATCTCATTAGAACTGCATTCTCAATTTTCTTTATTCGGCTATCTATAACGTTCTATCCATGCAGGCCTCCTTGGTGCGTGTTTTATTGCCTCATATATTGTCGATGGTGGCTTAGTGTTCCGAATTTATATTTGATTCAAACTTCTTCTTATTTGAAGGCTCGGCCTTTGCGCCGTGACAAGTATTAAGGCCTGCATATCCTGTAACAATGCTTATCTTGTAACAAATGGTAACCGGTTACATTATTTGTGTTACTGCTTGGCTATACCTTCACTTACTCCGTATTTAATGCCGATTCTCCTTTCTTAATTAAATTCCTTTAAAAACAGAATATTACAGCTTTTTATCAAATTTATATTATTAATTATATCTATCTAATTTACCCTAATGATGATTTGTCCAATGAAAAATAGCTGTAATCATCCTTGAAAATGTAAACGGTTACATCTAAGCTTTGTATGAATCATGGACGCTAAGACTCGGTTAATTCTAATAACACCATTGATGTGGTAACCGGGCTTTAGGTCATGAGAAGCGTTAAAAAAATACATAAAAATTACTCCAAAGGAGTTTCCAAAGTGAATCACACTCATCGATTTAAACCTAGATTATTGGCCTCCGTGATAGCTGCTTGCGCCGTGGCTGGAGCTTCTTCTTATTCAATTGCACAAGAAGACACCATTGAAGAAGTTATTGTCACTGGTGTTAAGGGCGCGCAGGAAAAAGCCATTAGTATTAAACGCAATACCTCTGAAGTTGTGGACTCAATTGCGGCAGAAGATATCGGTAAATTGCCCGATAGCACTATTGCCGATTCGCTACAGCGCGTGACGGGTATTCAGATTCAGCGTAGCGCAGGGCAAGGCGGCATCGTCAGTATTCGTGGCTCTAATGAGATATTAACCACGTTGAATGGTGAGCTGTTTTTAACCGCACAGAATATTCTGAACAGTAACGCGGACTACCAGGATATTCCCTCAAGTCTTATTGCCGGTGTCAACGTATCAAAATCTTCCAACGCCAGACAATTAGAAGGTGGTATTGGTGGTTCGGTAGATTTATTGACACGCCGCTCTTTGGATCTTGACGGCGGCCTCACGAACGTTGTGCGCTTGCAGGCGAGCCAAGGCAGCATTACTGAAGAAACTGATCCGGAAATTAGTGGCCTGATTGGTTTTAACGCGGACACTTATGCGATGTCATTGGCATACGCCTACGCGGATCAAACGCTCTCCGCCAATCAAACGCAAACCCGCGCCGGTGTACAGAACCGCGGTGATGCCTTGATGATGATGAGCTGGGATGGTCCCGTATCAACCAACTTTGTTACCGAGCGCGAACGCCTTGGTCTGAATTACAACTTCAACGCGCAATTGAGCGATTCGCTCGAATTAAATATCGATTCCTTTTATAACAGCATGGATGAAAAACAGGCGGGAAATATGTTCCAGTTCGATCTGGATTCCGTCGGTTGGGATTATGGCCGTATGCAACCGCAAGGCGTTAACTCCGCGGGTGATGTGCCTATTGCCCAAGGTAATTACGCAACTGGCTGGACAGCGAATATGAACTCCGCGTTGCGCGCCGGTGTTAGTTCTAATTTCCGCGAAACCTCGGCACTGAATAATAGCTTTGAATTGAAGTTTGATGGCGGTGGTGATTTCACCGGTAGTGTTCGCTATATCAATTCTAAAGCCACGCGTGAGAATGATGCGCTTACATTAGTGCAACGTCCCTCATCACCCGGACCTGATGGCTTGTTTGATGACGAAGGTTATGTCTACAACCTGAACGGTGATACTCGCCAGGTTAACCCAGGCTATATTGCGGGAAATCACACGACAACGTTTATGGCACACGACGATGGTGTTAGTTGGGAATTTGATCCCGCGTTTGCGCAAGCCATGGGCCAAAGTTCCGCATGGTATATCCATTCCAGTTGGTTAGAAGGCGAGCATCACGAAGCCACTCTGGATGTATTGCGTGCTGATTTCAACTATCACTTTGCCGATGAAGGTTTGACCTCTGTGGATTTCGGTGTGCGCGATGGTACGCGCAGTATTGAGCGTCGTGCATTCCATTACTTTATGCCGACTGGCATTACTGCCTACGATCCGACAGACATGCAAGCTTATGACATGTTGGTTAAATATCATGAAGCAGGTTACGTGTATGGGACTGGTCAGGCGAATGATGGTACCAGTGGTACTTACCTGGTCGAAACCTCCGGTGGCAGTTTGGTTGAGCTGAAAGATATCGGTCTTGAGCCGGTGCGCGGCGTCAACCTGGATGAAGCCGGATTGCAACCATACATGCATCAGGTGTCTGACTTTGGCGCGACGGTTGAATCTTTCAACGCTTCCATCCCTATGATTGATGTCTCGAAAATTGGCAGCAATCTGGCCTTTATGGACAACTTGTATGAAGCGCAACATGTTCGTAAAGATCGTCCGGACCAATCTTATGTTATTGATGAGGATCGCGAATCATTCTACGTCAGCTTTAACTTTGATAAAGCATTAACCGATAGTGTGCGTTTAAGTGGTAATGCGGGTGTAAGACGAGTGACAGACACGCTGACTATTAAACAGAATGTTTATGACGGTAATCGCTTGGGTCGCGATGTGTTTGCAGGCTCAGACGCTAACCATACTTACTATGTCGACGCTGGCGATAAATTCACGACAGTAAAACATTCTTACTTCCTGCCAAGTATTAACGCCAACTTCGATTTTGGAGATGAATACAAGATCAAGGTTTCTTACGACGAGCGTACCTCGCTGCAAGCGCTTAACCAATTTGGTCAGGGAGAATTTACGTCCTGGAGAAGCGGGCAGATTGATCCTGATACCGGGAATCGCTATCAAGCCATCAGTGAAATCCGTTTAGGTGGAAACCCGAACCTCCAACCCTGGAGCGCCAAAGTTTATAACCTTGCCGGTGAGTGGTATCCCACCGATACCACGTTGTTAGGGCTGACATTTTTCTACATGGATATTGGCGGCTTTACCGAAGAGGTTAGAACCACAGATCTTACGCTCGCTGACAGCGATGGTATTGTGCGGGAAGGCGGCACAGTTATCGAGTTGCGCAATGGCTCTAACGCCAGCGTAGAGGGTGTGGAAGTTTCATACCAGCAAAGCTTTGATTTCTTACCCAGCTTTTTAGCTAACACTGGTATTACCTGGAACTACACCTACTCGCCCAGCACTCGTGAAGGCTATACCTTTGCGGCGGATGGTCAGGACGTTCCCTTCAATGCGACCGCTGAAAACCAATCTAACCTGGTCCTGTGGTATAGCGACGAGCGGTTTGAATTCCGTGTTGCCGCTAACTATCTGGATAAACGTTACAACGGTACCGAGACTGGCGTATTGCCGAATGATGATGCGAATAAAGTCCTGGGTGGTCTGCCGGTGTGGGATGACGAGTCACTCTATGTCGACCTGAACAGCACTTATCATGTTAACGATGCCATTGATGTCAGTTTGAATGTGCAAAACCTGACAGAAGAAGGCGCTAACAAGTACATGCATTGGGAAGACTTCCGCACAGAATACAACGCCTTTGAGCGTCGTATTGTGCTCGGTGTCAACGCCCGCTTTTAATCTGTTGTGACGCAAAGAAGAGAATGCTGCTCAGGCAGCATTCTCGATTCATAAAAATAACCAAGATGCATCTATGAAAAATTCACCTTTGCAATCTCTCGTTATCCTTGGGGGCGGTAGTGCCGGATGGATGGCAGCGGCATTTCTGGCAAAAAAATTCCAGGGAGCCACGCTGAAGATCAGTCTGATAGAGTCATCGGAGATTGGCACTATAGGTGTCGGCGAGGCAAGTGTTCCCGCCATTAAATACTTTTTATCTGAGCTGGGTATTTCTGAAAAAGATTTTATCCTGGCCACCCACGCTACATTTAAATTAGGTATTGATTTTGAAAGTTGGTATGAGCGTGACAAAAAATTCTTTCATCCTTTCGCGAAATTCGGTGAAAAGATTGCTGCTGTAGATTTTACGCATTACTGGACAAGGATGCGAAATGCGGGTTGTCCAGAACCGCTGGATAGTTATTCACTGCCAACACAAATGGCACGCGCTGGAAAATTTGCCATACCACGCGGCGATACCTCAATCGATGGAATGGCTAGCTTCAACTATGCCTACCACTTTGATGCAGCACTATTCGCACAATATCTACGTCGCTATGCAGAGGGTTTAGGTGTTGAGCGCTGCGATGCAAAAGTTGAAAAAGTGCAACAACATTCCTCGACCGGCAACATTGAATCATTGTCGCTTCATGATGGGACGGAGGTCCACGGCGATTTCTTTATTGATTGCTCCGGGTTCGCCGGCTTGCTGATTGAAGGTGCATTGCAAACCGGTTATGAAGACTGGAGTCACTGGTTGCCATGTGATCATGCCTTGGCAGTACCCAGTAGTCCGAACGATAGCATTAATCCCTACACGCGTTGTACCGCGATGAGCGCGGGCTGGAAATGGAACATACCTTTACAGCATCGCGTGGGTAACGGCTATGTCTACGCCAGTCAATTTATTGATGACAGCGCAGCACAAGAAGAGCTGTTGAGTGGTCTGGATGGTGAGATGTTAGCGTCACCGAAACTGCTTAAGTTCAAGGCGGGACGGCGAAAAAAAATCTGGAATAAGAATGTATTGGCATTGGGATTGGCCGGTGGCTTTCTGGAGCCGTTGGAGTCCACCAGTATCTATCTTATTCAATACGGATTAACCGCCTTCTTCGAAAATTTTCCGACAAAGACAGAAAATAACTATTTGCAAGACCGTGTTAACGCCATGGTGGCGGAGCACACTCTGCGTCTAAGAGACTTTCTCATTGCCCACTATTGCTTGAATGACCGCCGCGGCGAAACCTTCTGGGATTACTGCCGCAATATGGTTATACCGGGCTCGTTAGAGATCCGTATAGAAGAGTATCGAGCAACAGGCAGTATTCGCCTGGACGAGCTGGATTTCTTCAAGATGAACAGTTGGGCCGCGATATTGAGCGGCATGCAGATAACAGCCAGATACTATCACCCCAAGGTGGAGTATCTGGAGGAGCGTCTGGTAAAGCAGGAACTCGATAATATGAGAAAAGGGATTGCCCGGGTTCTTCCGATAATTCCGGATCATGAGCAATTTATAAAGAACAACTGCTCAATCAGGTAGTTGCCTGGCGGTATCGGTGACTTACGAAATTTTTGAAAAAATAATCGATATATACGGATAAAGAATTTTTAGCTCTGCTGGTAGTGGAGCCTCCTCGTTAGCCCTGTTAACAGGGCTCTTTTTAATTCGTAATACATTTAATTGAGTAGAGGTCAGTATGCCCAAGTGGATTTTATTCTCATTTTTATCGTTGATATGTAGCCAATGGTGTATGGCAGATATTTCCTCGGTAAAAGTGGTCGAGCCGGCCATGAGTCAGTACGAGCGTACGGTGATCGATGTTCAGCTAAAGGCCAGTTGGACCAATCCCTACCGTGAAAGTGATGTCGCATTGTGGGCAACTATTAGCACGCCCTCTGGTAAGGCACTGCGTCTACCTGGGTTTTATGTCAGTGGCGATAGTAAAAAATTATCTAACTGGCGCTTTCATTTTGCGCCGCGTGAAGTCGGCGCTTATCAATTTTCTATTGAGTTGCTGGATGACCAACGCACTGCGGGTAAACCAAAGATTATCACGGCAAATGCAAAAGCCAGCAACAAGCCAGGTTTCTTGCAGGTAAACGATCTATGGACGTTAAAGTTTGATAATGGTCAGTTATTTCGTGGCGTCGGTGAAAACTTCGGTTGGGAACATCGCGACGAAGATGATTCGCGATACTTCAAAGCACTCCATGAAGATCCGCGTTTTACCTATGACGTGATGCTGCCAAAATTACATCGGCAAGGTGCAAATTTTGTCCGCACCTGGATGATCTTCTGGAATCTTCCCGTTGACTGGCAAACCGTAAGCAATGCATCGCGTTATAAAAATTCCAGTGAACGTTTTAATGCCAGTGGTATTGCGCGTATGGATGAACTGGTTGCGTTAGCGGAAAACAATAACATCTACCTGATGTTGGCGATGGACAGTCATGCGGGCTTTATTGGCGAGAATTGGGATATTAATCCTTACAATCGCAAGAACGGTGGTTTTGCATCGACACCGGAAGAATTTTTCTCCAGCCCGAAAGCGCGCCAACAATACCAGGAAAAATTACGCTATCTGGTGGCCCGCTGGGGCTATAGCGCCAACATCGCGGCGTGGGAGTTTTTTAATGAAGTCGATAACGTAATGTATGCGGAAGACAAGACTATTCCCGATGCATTGGTTACGGAATGGCATCAGGTGATGAGCGATTATCTGGCCGACATTGACCCCTACAACCATATCATGACCACCAGTATTTCCCATCGCGATGTTGCCGGTTTGAACGACTTGCCGAACATCGATATCAACCAGCGCCATATCTATAAGGCGACGGATAAAATTCCTGGGACCTTGCGCGATTATTCTGCACAAGCGAAAAAGCCATATGTCATTGGCGAGTTTGGTTTCGAATGGGACTGGAGTATTAATTTTAATGACGTTAAAGCCGGGATGGTGGGCGACTTCAAAAAAGGACTCTGGTACGGGCTGTTTTCGCCTACCCCTGTCATGCCGATGTCGTGGTGGTGGGAATACTTCGATGAGCACGGCACAACGGCGTACTTTGCGCATGTGCAGGAAATCAACCAATTAATCCTGCAGTCCGCTACTCAACCGTTGAAAGACATGGACGTTCAGGTTAATTCGGACCGCGTTGGTGTCTTGGCGATAGATAACGGCAGTAAACAATTTATCTATCTGAACAATCCGCTAGCTCGTAAACAAACGGTAAACCTCCAATTACCGCCGCAATTCTCTGCATCTAAAGCCAATGTGCAGATTTACGACGGAGAAACCGGAACCTACGAACAATTAACTCGCGTCAACAAAGGCAAGTTAAACGGCGTGAAGCTGCCTGCTCATGGCAATAGTATTTTAATTATTCATTGACACCTGGCTTTTGAATTTAGCGCGTTTAATGCAGTAAGCGGTAACCTCTGGAAAACACTTTCACGCGGTGAGTTTTCCGGGGGCTCCATCGTGGTCGTCATCATAATAAAGAGACAATAACATGAAATTATTATTACGCACCTTGTTGACTTTGCTCGTAACATCTTCATCACTGGTCGCCGCCAGTGAGGCCCCACATAAAACGTTAAACCTGCTATACGCCATCCAGGGAACGCACACGCTGGGAGGAATGCACAATAAAGAACCTAACGCCGATCCACTTCGTTATAGCAGTCAGTTAAATGGCATCACCGGAAATTGGCCAGGGTTGCACAGCGGTGATTTTCTATTTGCCGCGGTGGATATTAATAATCGTCAAACCATGATTAATGAAATTATCGCGCAATGGAACGCCGGTGCGGTGGTAAATTTAATGTGGCATGCCTGTAACCCGGTCGGTACCAGCCCCTGTCAATGGAGTGGTGGTGTTATCGCGGAACTTACTGACCCCCAATGGGCTGATTTATTGACCGATGGCACGGTGTTGAATAATCGCTGGAAAGCGCGAATGGACGAAGTGGCGGTATTTCTCCAACAGTTAGAGGATGCGGGCGTAGAGGTGATGTTTCGCCCTCTTCATGAGATGAATCAAAGTTTGTTCTGGTGGGGTGGGCGGCCCGGTGTTGATGGTACGGCCAGGTTATATCAATTAACCCACGATTATTTCAAACACACCAAAGGTCTTTCAAATTTAATATGGGTGTGGAACCTGCAAGATTTCAGCACGCTGCCTACTGATGTAGATGATTATGATCCGGGGCATGAATACTGGGATGTTTTTTCCATGGATATGTATTGGAGCGATGGTCAGGGGTATACCACGGAAAAATATAACGCCATCCGCAATAAAGCGGCAGGCAAGCCCATTGCGATTGGCGAAGCGGAAGACTTGCCCAGCCCTACGCTGTTTGAGAATGGTCAGCCCGACTGGAGCTTTTTTATGGGCTGGAGCGAATTAACTTTCAATAATTCTAACGAAAAACTCAATACAATCTTTCATTCTCCGCGCGTGATTACGCGTGATGAAATGCCCGGCTGGGACAATATCAGTTATCAGGTAATCCAGGCCGAGGATTACACCAATATGGACGGCGTTGAGACGGCAACAGTAGTAGACGGCACGACAACGGAGGTTGTTGGTTCAGTCGATGCCTGGGATTGGATGAGCTATGCGAGCATTGATATTCCGGTGGACGGCTTATATACCTTTGCGTTTCGCGTCTTGAGTAATGCCGGTGCAACTCTGCAGTTGGAAGGTGCTGGTGGTGTCCTGGCAGCGCGCGAGATTGCTGCAACAGATGATCAGTGGATCACCGTGTATAAAACCGTTTCCTTGACCCAAGGCGCCTATGAATTTGGAATTAAATCCATTGAAGGCAGCTTCAGCCTTAATTGGTTTTCGCTGTCATCAGTACATGGAATTGGTGATTCCAGTGGGTCATCAAGTTCTCAAAGTAGTTCATCGGCGTCATCAGTCAGTCCAGTAACCTATCCAATCCATATTGAAGCGGAGAGTTACAGCAATATGGACGGCGTTGCACAGAGCACTGATGACGATGGCGGCGCGACGACAGTTGTCAGTTCATTTGACGCTTGGGAGTGGATGAGTTACTCCGCGGTCAATTTGCCTGAGTCTGGTTCGCATATCATTAGCTATCGGGTGAAAACATCGAGTGCAGCGATACTGCAACTGGAAGAAGCTGGCACCGGTGTTTACGGCACGATCACTATTCCGTCGACAGACGGTGAGTGGACAACAGTTACCCAGACTGTAGAGCTTGATGCTGGCATGCGTTCATTTGGCTTGAAAGTTACCGAGGGTTCAATCAGCTTGAATTGGTTTAGCGTGGCTTGCGCCGAATGCGTTTCTTCCTCCAGTTCTTCTGATGCGTCGAACACGAGCGCCAGTAGTGCCACTTCATCGGCATCTTCAATGAATTCAAGCAGCAGTACTGCGTCAAATGCATCGTCCAGCATTTCGTCAAGCGAAACTGGATCATCATCCTCTGCTCAGGCCAATTCATCTGCACAACAAAGTTCAAGACGATCATCGGGTGGCGGCAATACATCGATAAGCTTGCTGCTTCTTTTGACGTTATTATCTATCGCCAGATCGGTAATGCTTGCGCGTCGTTATTAATCTACTCACTTTCGAGGCCTCCTGGTTGAGGCCTCTCCTTTGTCTATCACCTGTTTAGTCTTGGCTTCAATTTCTGTGTTGAAGCTATCTTGAGCAAAGCTCCAATTGGCTAATAATCTTAAGGACAAAGCTTGCATCATATCTGATTGGTTTTTTTGTATTCCATTAACTGTTAATAATAAAGAGATGAGTCTATGAAAAAGTCATTTTTCTATTCGGTCCGTATATTTACGTCTGCATTATTCGCCACTGCGCTAGCCATTCTTTGTCTGGTGAGTTCGGTCGCCAGTGCGCAGACCAATTTTAAAACCTTGAACTATTTATATTCCATTAAAGGGCAAAACACCCTCGGTGGTATGCACAACCGCCAGCCCAACGCTAACCCTAACCAATACAGCCAGCAGTTGTATAACGTTGTTGGTCAGTGGCCAGCATTCTATAGCGCGGATTTTCAGTTTGAGCCGCAAGAGATTGCCAATCGCCAAACTATGATCAATCAGGTGATTACCGAGTGGAATAATGGCGCGATGATCAATTTGATGTGGCACGCCTGTAACCCCGCAAAATCCCGCCCCTGTTATTGGGACGGCAATGGCGTACTGAGCAGTATGACTGATTGGGAGTGGAGTCAATTGCTCACCAACGGCACGCCCATCAATCAGAACTGGAAGGCGATGATGGATGAAGTGGCTGTGTATTTACAGCAGTTGGAGAATGCAGGTGTTGAAGTATTGTTCCGGCCTTTACATGAGATGAATCAAGGCATGTTCTGGTGGGGTGGCAGACCGGGCTCCAATGGCACTGCAGCGCTTTATCGGTTAACGCGCGATTATTTTCAGAACACTAAAGGCTTGAGCAATTTGATTTGGGTATGGAATTTACAGGATTTCAGCAGCCTCTCATCAGACTTAAATAACTATGATCCTGGCAGTAATTATTGGGATGTCTTGACTCTGGATATGTATTGGTCAGATGGACAAGGCTATACCAGTGGTAAATACAATGCATTGCTCAATAAAGCCAATGGAAAAATAATTGGTATTGGTGAATGTGAAGATTTACCGTCGGTGAATTTATTGGCTCAGCAACCGCAGTGGTCTTTTTTTATGGGCTGGTCCGAGCTGACTTTCAGCGGCAACACCAATCAAAAGATCCAGGAAATTTATTGGTCCGGTCGGGTATTAACGCTAAATGAAATGCCGGGCTGGAATAATGTCGGCAATTCCTCAAGCAGCAGTTCCTCATCCAGCAGTAACCCTTCGAATACGCCGATCTATGTGCAAGCCGAAAATTACAGCAACATGAGCGGCGTAATGACGGGCAATTCCAATGATGTTGATGGCGGTAGCTCGGTAGGCTCCATTGATACGAATGATTGGATGACCTACAACAGCGTTTCAATCCCCAGCTCGGGTTCATACACCATTGCCTATCGTGTGGCCAGTCCCAACGGTGGCGCTTTGCAATTTGAACAGGCGGGCGGCGGCGTGGTTTACGGTTCCCGCAGTATTCCTGCAACCGGTGGCTGGAACACCTGGACGACCGTTTACCAGACTGTGACGCTCTCGGCGGGCACGCATAATTTTGGCATCAAGGCGACGCAAGGTGGCTGGAATTTTAATTGGTTTTCCATAACAAGGAATTGATTGGCAGGTAATAAATAGGTCAAGCAATGAGTGAGGAAGAATGACCTGATTGCTTGATCTGTTAAACAATAATGTGTGGTTTATCTTTTTGTGTTCTCAAGCTTTTAATAGAGCGAAAGTAGAGCCTCAATTATTTCTTCTATTCCAATAAATGATGGTTTAGTGATGTCTGGAAAACCGGTTTTTTTTAATATCCTTTGTCTGTCGCTGTTATTAAATATTCATGTTGACGTATTAGCGCAGATTGGCGGCGAGATCACCGTCTACACAAATCGGGTTGATCTTGTGACCAACAAGAGCTATGCCAGGTGGATCAGAGAGTTTCAGGCATTGCACCCTGGCACGAGCGTAAAAATACAGGGTATTTCTGATTATGAAACGCACATTGCGTCACGACTGGAGGCGCGTAGCTATGGTGACGTCATCCTTGTGCCCAGAGATATGCCCAAGCAGGTCTATGAAAAATATTTTGTTCCACTCAACGACTTACAATTAAGTGAAAAAATCTACTTTCCGGAAATTTGGGAGTATCAGAAACAACACTACGCCTACGCACAGGGCGTTATAGCTGAAGGTTTGGTGTATAACAAGAAACTATTCGAACAGCTTGGCATAAAAGAACTACCTGACACCTTGGGTGGACTTATAGAGGTCGCAGGAAAAATAAAAGCTGCAGGAAAAATCCCGATCGCACTAAATGTAGGTGCGGCCTGGCCATTACAGCAATGGGATAAATCAGTCATGGCTATTGCTGAAGATGGAGATTACTTCTCTCGAATGATAGATGATTTGCAACCTTTCGCCGAGGGAAAGCCATATTACGTGTCGCTCAGTATTGCGCATAATATTTTCTCCGCCGGATTTAGCGAAGACGAATTTATTCGCAATAATTGGGAATCGTCCAAACAGCAATTTATAAACAATAATATTGCGATGTTTTATTTGGGAAACTGGCTTATCCCTCAGTTAATTGAGCAAGGTATGCGTAGTGATGACATCGGTTTTACGCCTTTTCCTTTTGATAACTCAGGCGATCTAAAAGCAATACTGAACTACGATTGGGGAATGGCAGTAAGTCGGTATAGTAACAATAAGGATACCGCTAAGGCTTGGATAAAATTTGTGATTACGCGCTCTGATTTTGCTGACGTGGCCGGGTTTATTCCTACCTATAAAGATCGATCTTCCTCAATGCCGCAGCTGGCTGCGTACATGTCGCTAGAGCCCGATATTATTCAGGCGGCACCGGCAAGTAATGACTTTATTCGGCTGGCAAATAAAGCCGGCATGGATTTTATGGGAGGCAATCACGTTCGTCACATTCTATTGAGTCCGGATTTTGAAGGAAGTATGAAGTACTGGAATAGCCGTTGGCGCCAGGCAAGAGAAAATTTCCAGGTGGCAGAATAAAATGAAATATCTTTTATTGAATAAGCAATCTATCGTTGCGCAAGTCGTATTCGGTTTTTCTATTTTGCTGGTGTTGCAACTCATCATTGCCGCATTTAGTGTCAGGAGTCAGCAGCATCTGTCAGATAACATTGACTTGGCATCCGGTAGGATTATGCCGGTGTTGCAGATAAATGCTCTGCTCTCGCAGGATTTGCAGGATGCGGCATTGGCCGTCAGTCAACATGCGGCGGAGCAGAATATATCACGCTTAGCTGATTTTCAGGCCGAGTTCCAAAACAGAATCGTTTCATATCGCACACGTTATCAGGAGTTTGAGCGTTACGCTGATGATATCCCGGTAATGGCTCAACAGCTCTCGACACTAAATCGCTCCACCGATGTGACCTTTACCCTGGCAGAGTCGCATATCCATGCCCACGAAAGATTCCTGCAGACCCGGGAAAGCGAATTTCAGGCGTTGGAGCAATTCGAAAACCGATGGCAATACTTCGATGTTGAGATGAAAGATACGCGTTTTAGCATGGCGGACGAGGATATTCCCTCTCAATGGTTGTTAGTATCAATTGAGCAAGATGCGAATGAGGCTTCCATGCTTTTGGCAAAAGTGCCATCTATGCGTACATTGGATGAGCTTGAAGAGGCTGCACTGGAATTGGCCTATTTTTGGGGCAACATCGATAAAAAATTCACTATTCTTATGGACCGCTTTCCGGATGTCGCGGAGCCTTTGAAATTATCAATTTTTATGTTGGGCAAACATATCACCGGGAATGATGGTGTGCTTCTACAGCAAGAGAAACTACTTGAGTCTGAAATAGAAAGCCGTCATTTATTGCAGGAATTAACGCACAATCTTGATGCCAGTATGGCGCAACTAGCGCAGTTGAATGAACGCCTTAAAGTCTTATCCCATGAGTCCAGTGAAAAGACCAAGACATCATTATCAACTGGCCGTGCGACGATATGGATAGTTTTTTTAATCTCCCTTGCTATCGGAATTTTTGTTGCCACTAAAGTGGTTGCTGGCGTGCGTAAACCGATATCCCAGTTGGTTCTCAGGCTGGAGTCCCTTGCCAAAAATGACCTGCGAGATTGCCACGATAAATCTTCCACTGGAGAGTTTGGTGACATCTCAGTGTCGTTAAGTAAACTAACTGATAATTTGACAGCCATCGTTAGTGATTTAAAAACCCAAAGCGGTAAGCTGCTGAGTATGGCCGAATCTGCCAATCGAATCAGTTCCAATTCACGCAGACAAATAGACTATCAAAAGGTCCAGGCAGAAACGTTAGCGTCCGCTGTTACCGAGATGGAGCAAACAGCGCGAGGTGTAGCCGATAATGCCCGGGCAACCAGTGACGTTGTGCTCGATATTTATTCGTCTACGCAATCCGGGCAGGAGGTGGTTAGTCGTAACAAAGAATTAATTGGTCACTTGAATGAAGAGTTGACGATTGCTTCAGACGTTATCGACAGTGTACGAGATAACTCTAACGGAATTGGTTCGATTATATCGGTTATCAATCACATCGCGCAGCAGACGAATTTGCTTGCGTTAAATGCAGCGATCGAAGCCGCTCGGGCTGGAGAACAGGGGCGGGGCTTTGCCGTTGTGGCAGACGAAGTTCGGGCGCTCGCAACACAAACACAAACATCTACGGCAGAAATTGCTCACATGATTGAAAGCCTGCAATCCAGTGCAACTGAGGCGACTACCATTATGTCTCGCAATAAGGCGTTCGCGAGTTCCTGTGTTGATCAATCAGATATGGCTAACGAAGCCTTGGCGGGAATTGCTAGTGGTCTTGATCGTATCAAGAATATGACCGCTGCCATTACCCAGGCAGTTGTAGAACAGAGTGGCGTTATTACCGAGTTAGCTAAAGGAGTGGTGAGCATGTCTGATATTGCCGATCACGTTCAACGTGAAGCTATAGAATTGGAGGAATCCAGTAGTGCGTTGAATCAGATGGCCCATGCACAGAAAAAATTAACCAGTAATTTTATTCTGCCTTGATATTGCTGTAAAAAAGCGATGTGTAAAAAGGCCAAACCGGCAATGCCGGTTTGGCCTTTTTAATACGCATGCCAAAAATTTATTGTTTGGCTAACTTACACGTTGTAGGTAGACGATGCGGTATTACCGCCACGGCCGGTCCAGTTGGTGTGGAAGAACTCACCGCGTGGTTTATCGATGCGCTCATAGGTGTGCGCGCCGAAGAAGTCGCGTTGCGCTTGCAGCAGGTTGGCTGGCAGGCGAGCGGTGCGGAAACCGTCGAAGTAGGTCAGTGCCGAGCTGATGGTCGGTGCGGGGATACCGTTAACAATGGCCGCCGCCGCCACACGCCGCCAGCCTGCCTGGGCTGCTTCCACGGTGGTGCGGAAGTAGTCGTCCAACAAGAGGTTGCTCAGCTCTGGATTCTTATCAAAGGCTTCCTTGATGTTGCCGAGGAAGGACGAGCGAATAATACAGCCGCCGCGCCACATCAGGGCGATGCCGCCGTAGTTGAGTTTCCAGCCGTATTCTTTCGCCGCTTCGCGCATCAGCAAATAGCCTTGGGCGTAGGAAATAATCTTGGAGGCGAAGAGCGCGTTGCGCAGATCGTCAATCATGGCCTTTTTGTCACCTTCGAACTTGATGGCGGGGCCGCTGATAACTTTTGACGCTTCGACGCGTTGGTCTTTCTGCGATGACAGGCAGCGCGCAAATACCGCTTCGGAGATCAGCGTCAAGGGAATGCCCAGGTCCAGTGCGATCACGCCGGTCCATTTGCCGGTGCCTTTCTGCCCGGCGGTGTCGAGGATCTTGTCCACCAGCGGTGCGCCGTCTTCGTCTTTAAACGCGAGAATGTCGCGGGTAATTTCAATCAGGTAGGAATCCAGTTCGCCCTGGTTCCACTCTTTAAAGACTTCGTGCATCTCGTCGGCAGACATACCGAGCAGGTCTTTCATGATTTGGTAGGCTTCGCAGATCAGCTGCATATCGCCGTATTCAATGCCGTTGTGCACCATCTTCACGAAATGGCCGGCGCCATTCTCGCCAACCCAGTCGCAGCACGGACTGCCGTCATCCACCTTGGCGGCGATGTCCTGGAAGATCGGCTTAACGTGGGGCCAGGCCGCCGGTGAACCGCCGGGCATGATCGATGGGCCAGTCAGGGCGCCTTCTTCACCACCGGATACGCCGGTGCCGATAAACAACAGGCCTTTGCTCTCAAGGTAGGCCGTGCGGCGGTCGGTATCGGGATAGTGGGTGTTGCCGCCGTCGATGATGATATCGCCCGGCTCAAGGTGGGGAATCAGCTGTTCAATAAAGTCGTCTACGGCGTTACCGGCCTTGACCATCAGCATGATCTTGCGCGGCTTGGCCAGGGATTGCACCAGCTCTTCAATGGAGCGGGCGCCACGAATGCTCTTGCCCTGGGCGCGGCCCTCAAGGAAGGCGTCAACTTTTTCAACGGAGCGGTTGTAAGCGGTGACGGTATAGCCCTTGCTCGCCATGTTCAGGATCAGGTTTTCGCCCATGACGGCGAGACCAACGAGGCCTATGTCAGAAAGTGGTTTCATAGAGAGGATGCCTGTTATCAGTGGTTGATGTTCTCATGAGGGTTGGCGCTGGGCGCTCTTGTAGGGCGCGTATTATTCAACTTTACGAGGCAAATGAACAGCCGCAGCAGCAAAGTTCTGGCTATCCAAGCCATTGTTTCAGGTAATGATTCGGCGCCCGGATTGCGGATCGACAACTGACAGGCGCATCAGCGGGCCGTGGGCGGACATTTTGCCTCTCAACTGACATAACGCATAAAAACTGAACTGCTAGACTCAAGTAATTGGGCTGCCGGAGATTTGTTGATGTTGAATGATAACCATAAGAAACACCTGACACTCGCACTCATTATCATGATCCAGCTGCTCGTTCTGCTGGTTCCGCTGTCACCCTGGCTCGGTCTGGGGCTGGTGGTATTGGTGGCAGCAGCCGGTTTGTACTGGCCCGACTCGAAAAAGGTTGATTCCGCTGAGCCCTCCGCTGAACTGACAGCTTTTACGCGCATGGCGGACAATGTGTCGGGAGCCACGTCAAAGATGGCGACCGGTGCGGCGGAAGTGTCTTTTTACATTGATGGCTTGGTCAAGGACATCAAACGCAGCGCGGCGGACTGTACTGACATTGTCGGTGCCAGTCGCAACCTGGCGGACACCAGCGCGGAGATGAGCGGCAGCCTGCATACCATCGCCAAGACAATCGAACAGACAGCAGAGGCATGTTTGGGCGCGGATGTGCGCCTGAAGAGCGGCGTCAGCAATATCAATGAGCTGGGCACGGCGGTGAGCGACGTAGCGGCCCAACTGCAGAAATTGCAAAGCAGTGCGGACAATATCCAGCGCATTACCGATGTGATCAACAGCGTGGCCGAGCAAACCAACCTGCTCGCACTGAATGCTGCGATTGAAGCGGCGCGGGCCGGCGATCAGGGGCGCGGTTTTGCGGTGGTGGCTGATGAGGTGCGAGCGCTGGCCGGCAAAACCTCCGGCGCTACGCGGGATATTGCGGCGATGTTGGGAGAAATTCGCGAACAGAGCCAAAGGGCCGGCAGTTTAATGACCGGCTTGCAAAGTTCCAGCGATCATGTGAAGCAGGAATTGCAGCAGGTTGCCGATGGTTTTGATCAGGTCAGCGTGGAAATCGGCAAGTCGTCCGCGGCAATTGGCTCCATTGAAAAGGCCGGTTCCGGACTCGAACAGACCAGCCAGGCCATTAGCCAATCCATCAACAGTATCAACGGCGCGCTGGGCGCCATCGAACAGAAAAGCAGTACCATTGCCGAACGTGCACTGGAAGTGTCCCACGAGACCGAGAGTATCTACAGCGATCTGGCCAAGGTGAGTGAGAATGTCTTTTTTATGCCGGTGTTGCGCGAGGCCCAACAGGCGGCGGCGAGCATCGGCAAATTATTTGAACAGGCTATCGCGGATGGGCGCTTGACCCAGGCACAACTTTTTTCCCAAAAATACGAGCCGATTCCCAATACCAACCCGCAAAAATACCGCACGCCTTACGACGGTTTTACCGACCAGCATTTTCCCGCGATACAGGAACCGATTCTCACGCGTCACTCCAGCGTGATGTACGCCGGTGGTGTGGATGTGAAAGGTTATTTTCCGACTCATAACAAAAAATTCTCACAACCGCTGACCGGTAATTATGAAAAAGATTTGTTGAATAACCGCACCAAACGCATCTTCAGCGATCGCACCGGCAGCCGGTGCGGCTCCAATACCCAACCGATGTTGTTGCAAACCTATAAGCGGGATACGGGCGAAGTGATGCACGATTTGTCTGTGCCGATTATGGTTAATGGCAAACATTGGGGTGGGTTTCGCATTGGGTTCAAGCGGGATACATCGCGTTGATATCGGTATATCCGTAGGTCGGATTAGCCAACGGCGTAATCCGACAAATTTTCCTTCGCGCAACATCGCATCGTATTGCGACCATTTTTTTCATCGTGAAATCGCGTCGGCTTACGCTGCGCTAAGCCGACCTACTGGAGCCAGCGCGTGAGCTTTTCCAATAATCCGCTGGCTAACAGATCTCCAAGTACCACTCGCCGCTGATTCTTTCGCGCGATCTGCGCGAGTAATAACAATGCACAACTGTAGGCGTCTTCGAGCGCATTGTGGGAGCTGGCGAGCGGCAATTTATGGCGATGCAAACACGCATTCAGCCGCAAGCCATCCTCTTTGAAGGTTTGATCGCGCCGGGTCAGGTGACGTTTTTCAATGCGTAAGGTATCAATGGCCATCAGCGCCGGTGCGGAGCCGAAGACGCGCGTGATTGCTGCGCGCAAAAACGCGATATCCAGCGCCGCGTTATGCGCGACCAACACATAGCCGGCGTAATGCGCCAATAATTCTTGCAGCACGCTGTCCAGTGTCGGGGCGTTGTCCAGATCCCGGTCGTGCAGGCCATGAATGGTTGCGCTTTGCCCCACGCTTACCGGTGGTTGAATTAAATAATGGCGTGCGTCAGTCAGCACAATTTCGCGTTGGCGAATGGGCACCCAACCGATGCTGACAATGTGATCGCGCTCGGGCTGTAATCCGGTTAACTCCAGATCAATCGCGAGCAAGGGGCAATCATCAATCGCTGTCTGTGCGGTGGGTAATTCAACGGTCGCGAACTGTTGAATCAGCGGGTGAGTATCGCGCTTGTGAGTGGTCAGCCAGCGCAACATCACAAACCTCGACAAAAGCGAAAGCGCACCATCGCCTGGGCTCTATTGATCACTTCAAAGCTGTCGCGCAGCTGATGGCGTTGCAGGTTGTGCAGGCTGGCCGGGTCGAGGATATTGCTCAGGTTGCGCTGCGCCTGAATATCCTGCTGGTGTTTTTCCCAACGCAGTTGCGCAATTAAATCGAAGGCGTCGAGTAAATTCTGTGCGAGGTCTTCGTCCATGGCATTGGCGCGGTTGAGAGCTTGCAAACGCTGCCGGGTATTCACCTCGGAAATGCCCGACGCGTAGGCCAGGATGCGCGCAATATCGGTAATCAGCGAGGTGCCGTTTTTTTTCAGATCGCACCCCGCGTGTTGTTCGCCTTCCTGGGTCAGCACAAAGCCTTTAAACAATCCCAGCGGCGCGCGATCGCGCAACGCGTTTTGGGCGAGATGAAACTGAAACAAGGTATTTTTGCGGGTGAGCGGCAACAACTGTTGATGCAGATCCTGCGCAAGCGCGGCTTGACCATCTATCGCGCGCAAATCAAAAAAGATACTCGACTGTAATACCGATTCGGGTGTGGGATTGCTGACGATGTGGATAAATTTTTCCTGCCAGCCGGCCTGGCTCAGGCGCAATGCTGGATTGGAAGCCATGATATTACCGGGGCACAAACGAATGCCGCATTCGCCCAATCCTTCACACACAAACGCGGCCAGTCGCGCAAAATAATCGCCGATCGCACCGCGCGGTTCTTCCGCCAGGATCAACGCATTATCCTGATCCGAATTCAGGCTTTGATCCATACGCGCCTGGGAACCAAAACCGACCCAGCAAAATTCACAGGGCGCCGCGCCCAATTGTTCCTGCGCTAAAAAAATCAACCGTTTGGTTAACGCATCGGTAATCGTCGTCATGATCTGGCCGATTTCCAGCGCCGGCACGCGCTGGCGACCGAGCAACATCATCAGCGGCACAACGCCTTTGCTGATATTTACCAGCCCGGCGAGGTCCGGTTGTCGATGGATATTGCCGATAAGGTAAACCGGATGGTCCTGCTGCACGCGAATGATATCGGTGATGGACAACATCCCGTAAATTTGCTCGCCGTCCAGCACCGGCAAGTGATGCACGTTGTGCATCGCCATGGTCTGGATGGCTTCGTAAAGATAAGCAGAGCGTTCAGTGGTGTGGGGCGAGCGCGTCATGATCTGGCTCACCGGAGCATCCCCGGGGACACCTTTTGCCAGCGCGCGCGAGCGCAAATCCCGGTCGGTCAGCAGGCCCGCCAATTGGCCGTTTTCTTCCACTAATAGGGTAGATACCCGCTTGTCGGTCATGCGTTGTGCGGCGGTCACAATCGATTCGTGCGGCGCAATCAATACCTTGCGCGCGCTGATGACATCATTCACTTTGAGCGTTAAATGAAAACTTGCGGGCGCTTCTTCATAACGATGCAAACGGTGGCCAGCGAGCGCGTGAAAATAATCTGCAACGCGCAGGTGGTTGGTGAGCAATGTGTGAAAAGGATCTGCATCAAGCCAATACACTAATCCATCTTCTTCACAGACCAGTTGGTGAGGTTCGCTCTCGCTGGACAGCAGCAATTCCTGCCCGAAAAAATCACCTTCCTGCAATTTTCCGAGGAGCTGTTGATGGGGATCGTACAGGGCGAAGACACCGGAACGGACAATCATCAAACGCGGTTTAACCTGTTCTACCGGTTGCTGCGCCTGAAAATAATACACGCTGATGTGATGGGCGAGGCGCGCAATCTCCGCCTGATTGAGATAACCAAAGGGCACGGTTTTGGTGAGAAAGCGGGTGACCTCCATAACTTCCATAACCCATGCCCCTTGTGTGTAACTACGCTGACTGGATGGATTTTAAACCTGTCCGATAACGCCTGTTAAGGACTTGTCGGGCATGGCGGTCGAGCGGTGCCGGGCATCACACACCAGCTGCAAAAGGGGGTCATCCCGCTCCAGTTTTAACCATTGTGCACTCAGGACTTCACCGGGTTTGGGAATTTGCAACTCGGCGGAAAGGTCTGCCCGCGCACCTTGGGCACAATGAAATACTTGCGGAATTCTGCGCGCCGAAAGACGACGTTCGAAGATGTATAAATCAGCCAGGACCAAGTCCGGATTGATTTGATTGGCTTCGGCTGAACCGGTATCCACCGCAATAAAACGCAGGGTTTGGGGAAACCAATAGGTCCAGGGTTTCCAACTGGTGGATTCTGCAACCGCCTTGCCCACCTTCACGCCAGCGGGCAAACGCTTAACCTGATGCTCATACCAGGTGTATTCACCGTGGATTTGAAACGCGAGCATGCCAGCACCGGCAAAGGCGGGCACGATCCAGCGCGGCAAGCGTTTTGCCGTCAGCGCGCGACACAAGAGCGCAAGGCCCGCTGCACCCAAGCCAGCACACAGTGTGGCGATTAATTCCAGCAGCATATAAACCTCGCGAAAAACCTGACTGACAAATACACGAACGGGCTTTCGTTGGAAAGCCCGTTCAATTTCTTACTAACGTTCAGCAACTCAGTGGTGTGCTGTCGCGTTACCCGCACCCTTGGGATAACGCACGCTTTCCACCAGATCCTGGATCGCTTGCGGTGGTTCCTTGGTCATCATCGATACGGCGGTTGCCACCGCAAAGTTGATCACAGCACCGATGGCACCGAACGACAAGGGAGACACGCCAAACAGCCAGTTGTCCGCCACATTTTCATAGGTGTTGGTGCCGGGGATAAAGAACCAGCCAAGATACAGGAAGATGTAAATGGTGGTCGACAGGAGCCCTGCCAACATGCCCGCTATAGCACCGACACTGTTAACCCGTTTGGAGAAAATCCCCATCATCAACGCCGGGAAGATGGAGGCCGCCGCAATCCCGAACGCGAGTGCCACCACCTGTGCCGCAAAGCCCGGCGGATTCATCCCCAGCCAGGTGGCCACCACAATGGCCACCGCCATGGAGATCCGCGCGGCCAGCAATTCGCCTTTATCTGATATTTGGGGATTGATCACCCCCTTGATCAGGTCATGGCTGATGGAGGAGGAAATCGCCAGCAAAAGGCCTGCCGCGGTGGAGAGTGCCGCTGCCAGACCACCCGCCGCGATCAAGGCCACCACCCAGCCGGGCAGATTGGCAATCTCCGGGTTCGCCAGGACGAGGATGTCATTGTTCACCGTCAATTCACTTCCCGCCCAGCCGCGTGACTCTGCGACCTCTTTAAACGCCGGCACATCGTTGTACATCTGGATGCGGCCATCGTTATTTTTGTCGGTGTAAGTGATCAGTCCGGTGTTTTCCCAGGTGCGAATCCAATCGGGCCGCTCGCTGTATTCCAGTGCTTCAGCGGTAGGGCCTTCAGGGTAAATGGTATTTACCAGATTCAATCGCGCCATGGAGGCTACGGCCGGTGCGGTCAGATAAAGGGCGGCAATAAAGACCAGCGCCCAGCCAGCCGACCAACGTGCATCCGCGACCTTGGGAACGGTGAAGAAACGAATAATGACGTGCGGCAAGCCCGCTGTACCGATCATCAGCGACAGGGTGAAGAGCACCATGTTCAGTTTGTTCGGCACATCAGCGGTGTAATCACGAAAGCCCAGCTCCCGCACGATTTCATCAAGCGTTGTCAGAAGCGGCTGACCGGATTCCACATGGGTAGAAAAAAGCCCCAGCGGGGGAATCGGGTTGTTGGTCAATTGCAGAGAGATAAACACGGCGGGAATGGTGTAAGCGATGATCAGTACCACATACTGGGCTACTTGTGTGTAAGTGATGCCTTTCATACCACCCAGTACTGCATACATAAACACCACAACAGCGGCAATCATCAAACCGGTGTTGCTGCTCACCTCAAGGAAGCGGGAGAAGGCTACACCGGCGCCGGTCATTTGCCCGATAACATAAGTGACTGATGCAACGATCAGGCAAACCACCGCGACCATGCGCGCACTCGAACTGTAAAAACGTTCGCCGATAAATTCCGGCACCGTAAATTTGCCGAATTTGCGCAGGTAAGGTGCCAGCAACATCGCCAGTAACACATAACCACCGGTCCAACCCATGAGGTAGGTAGAGTTGGCGTAACCGGCAGCGGCGATCAAGCCAGCCATCGAGATAAAGGATGCCGCCGACATCCAGTCAGCAGCGGTCGCCATACCATTGACCACCGGACTTACCCCGCCACCGGCAACATAAAATTCTTTGGTAGACGCTGCACGTGACCAGATGGCAATAGCGATATAGAGCGCGAAGGAGCCGCCCACGAAGATAAGGTTGATCGTAAATTGGCTCATGGTCTAGTCCTCGTGCAGATCGAACTTTTTATCGAGCTTGTTCATTCTCCACGAGTAGAAAAAGATCAAGGCAATAAAGGTGAGGATGGAACCCTGTTGCGCAAACCAGAAACCCAGATCAGTACCGCCGACGGAAATGCCCGCGACCATCGGACGGAGGGCAAGACCAAACCCATACGACACTAAAGCCCATACAACCAGACAGCCGACGATCAGGCGCAGGTTCGCTCGCCAATAAGCTTTTGCGATTGCCTCGCGCGAAACGCTTTCGTTGTTATCTTCAGCCATATCATTATCCTCTTGGTTTGTTTTTATTAACTCCGGCACCTGGGTGGTGCGTTTTTTTGCTGACTTAACATGGAGCAGGTACAGTTATTCTTATCAAGAAAACTTTCAGATAGTCGACGCTGAAAGTTGCACGCCAGAGCTTGAGCGCTAATAGTAATTTTGGCAACACGCTGACAGATTTTTCATCATTTTCATGGCGCCACTGTTGCTTGCGGTAACATCTGATGGTTTTCTTATTCGGATTTATTGCTTTAACTTGAAGAGTAGTCTAGACCACAATCTAAGCAAGAGTGAAGTAAGAAACTTTTGCTATTTGGGTTATTGCAAGTTCGCGCTGTATTGAGCTGATGCAATACCTCTTCACCTAACCGGGAAACCCCTGTAAGAAAACGGTCATCGAACCCACGCACAATCACATTTGCACAACGCTTTATTAATAAAAATGGGTAGTGGGCTAGTCTACAAGTTGCATTCAAGCGTTTTTTTGCAGTCAATTTTCCTGACAATAATTGTGTAGAAAAGGAGTAGCGACACATGCGCAAACCCATCACGCAACTTTGTTATGGTCTGAGTTATGGTCTGACCCTTTGTGCTTTACCCATGAGCCTGGCGGCACAGACTTTCAACGTCGGTGAAACCCAGGTTAAATTCAGTGGTTTTTTTAAACTGGACGCTATGGTTACCGACACGGAATATGGTCAACTGGATTTTCCCGCACGCGATTTTTATGTACCTTCACTGACACCCGTATCCGGAGAAAGTGAAGGACTGAAGTACGATACCCATGCTCGCCAGACACGTTTTATCTTTACCACCACCACGCCGCTGGATAATGGCAAAAGCATTAACGGGCATCTGGAGTTCGACATGATGTCCACGGCCGGTGGCGACGAGCGGATTACCAACGGCTATTCTCCCAGCGTCCGCCACGCCTTTTTCACCTACGACCGCTGGTTGTTCGGTCAGACCTGGTCGACGTTTATGGACACCAGCTCACTCCCTGAATCACTGGATTTTATCGGCAATACCGATGGCGCCATCTTTGTTCGTCAGGCACAGGTGCGTTACACCAACGGCAATTTCCAGTTCGGTATTGAAAATCCACAAACCACGTTAACGCCCTTTGGCGGCGGTGCACGCATTGTGACGGAAGACAGCGGCATTCCCGACTTGGTAGCGCGCTATAACTTCAAAGGCGATTGGGGGTCATTGAGTGTTGCGGGTCTGGCCCGTCAGTTGTCCTATGACACAGGTGTGGTGGATGAGTCCGAAACTGCCTTTGGTGTTTCCGTCAGTGCCAAAATCCTGCTGAGTAACAAAGACGATCTGCGGGTGACCTTCAGCAGCGGTGACGGTATCGGTCGTTACCTTGCCTTGAATACCGCAAACGATGCTGTCGTTTCCGACGATGGTTCCCTGGAAGCGATCACGGCAACAGGTGCAGCAGTGGCCTATCGGCACTTATGGAACGAGCGTTGGCGTTCCAACTTTGTCTACGCCGCCTTCGATGCGGACAACAACACTGACTACACCGGGGCGGCGGTTACCAAAACCACCCACAGTGGCTCAGCGAATTTGCTGTACCAGGTAGCCAGCAAGTTTATGGTCGGTGTGGAACTTCGCTACGCCAATCGTGAAATCGAGGCCGGTGCAGACGGCGATATGACTCGCCTGCAATTCACCGCGAAATACGATTTTTAACCTGATGTAAACCTTCACCCGGAACGCCGGCTAATGCCGGCGTTTTTGGTTTGTCCCTCATGCGACCTTCCGCAACGCGTTCTCACCTTCAGTAAGCCAGCCATATCCCGCCTCAACCATAATCAACCCTGGCGCCCAAAGAATAAATGATAATTGGCGCGCTAATGATAATGATTGTTGTTTGTGTTATTGTGCTCAACCGATTCTGACACCTAACCCCGTTTTTTGGAGTGCTTCGTGAAAACTAAACTCTTTCCTCTCGCTGCGGCCGCATGGTTTTGTCTTTCCCCGCAGTCAGGTCTGGCCCAGGACGCTGCCAGTGGTACCGCATCGCAGAAACGCCAACAGGAAGGCTCCATTGAAGAAATGAAAGTCACCGGCAAGTATGGCGTCGACCAGACCAAGACTATCGATACGGCGACTGGCCTGGGGCTGACTGTTCAGGAGACGCCGCAGTCGGTGTCGATCCTGACCTTCGAGCGGATGCAGGACCAGAACATCACCAGCATTCTGGATGCGGTGAACAACGCCGTCGGCGTGTCGTCTGCGGAAGTGGACAACGTGCGCAATAGCTTTTATTCGCGCGGTTTCCAGATCGACAGCTATCAAATTGATGGCGTACCCACTTCCTGGAGCCTGGGTGGCGATTCCGGTGAAACCGTGGCAGATACCGTTATCTATGAACGTATTGAATTTGTCCGCGGGGCAACCGGTTTGATGACTGGCGTGGGTGACCCTTCGGCCTCCATCAATCTGGTGCGCAAGCATGCCAACAGCACTGAGCTGACCGGTTTTGTGGATGTGGCCACCGGCAGCTGGGATAAAAAGAGCCTGGCAGCAGACGTGTCGTCCGGCTTAAACGAAAGCGGCAGTATTCGTGGCCGCGTGGTGGGCCGTTATTTAAAAGGCGATTCCTTTGTTGATTATTACGAAGACGACAAAAAAACGCTCTACGGTGTATTGGAAGCGGATTTAACAGACGCAACCTTGCTGCGTGTAGGTGCGAGTTATCAGAACAATAATCCAACCTCTACCGTATGGGGCGTACTGCCAGGATTCTTCTCTGACGGCACCAGACCCGATTGGGATGTCTCCAAAACCACGGCAATGGACTGGAACCGTTGGGAGTCAACCAACACCAATTACTTCGCCAGCATCAACCATTTGTTTGCCAATGGTTGGGAATTGCTCGCTAACTACAACAATTTGCACTACGAGACAGAGGCGCGTTTGCTTTACGTCAGCACACCATGGGACGGAGATACTGGAACCTATACGTATCTGGACAAAGAAACGGGTGCTGGCCTGACCGCACAACGTTATCGCAGTGATGGCGAATCAAAACAGGATAGTTTTGATATTCAATTGAAGGGCGACTTCAACTTATTTAATCAAACCCATGATTTTGTTGTTGGCGCACTCTACGCCGATCAGTCGGCGAAAACGTTTACCCAACTACCCGTGGATGCAGACCTGAGTAGTGGCTACGATCAGGTTCCCGTGGATAACTTCTATGAATGGGGCGACCTGCCTGAGCCTGAGTGGGAGGACGAGCGTACCCAATCCCAGGGCAGCGAAACCGAGCAGCACGGTTATTACGCCGCTACCCGACTTTCTGCCACCGACAAGCTCAAGTTTATTCTCGGCGGACGCGTAGCAACCTGGGAGCGCAACGGTTTTGACTGGAGCGGGATCGTTGATTACGGTGATAAAGATCAATTTATTCCTTACGCGGGCGCGCTTTATGATTTGACCGATGCTCACCGGGTTTACGTTAGTTATACCGAGATCTTTAAACCGCAAAATAAACGCGATACTAGCGGGAATTTCCTTGATCCATTGATCGGTGAAAGTGCGGAGATTGGTTTGAAGAGCCGTTTCCTCGACGACCGTCTGCAGACCACCATTGCTTACTTTGATATTCAGCAAGACAACCTCGCTCAAAAGGATACTGACTTTAAAGGTACAGCAGAACAAAGTGAGGCATTTTTTCCTGTTGAGGGCGCGAATAGCAAAGGCTTCGAAATTGAAGTGGTCGGCCAGCCTGTCGATGGCTGGAACATCAGCGCTGGCTACTCAAAATTCTCCATTGAAGATGCCAACGGCAACGACCTGAACACCGATATCGCGACCGAGACGATTAAGCTGTTTACTTCCTACCAATTCGGTGGAGCGCTGGAGCGCTTGACCCTGGGTGGCGGTGTAAATTGGCAAAACGAAACTTACTCGGCGGGCATTAACCCCATTGGTAACCCCGACCGACTCACTCAGGATGCCTATGCACTGGTCAGCCTGATGGCTCGTTACGCTATTACCGATGACCTGAATGTACAGTTCAACGCGGCCAACGTGACAGATGAAAAATACTACTCACAAGTGGGGTATTTCAGCTCCTACCGCTACGGCACACCGCGTAACTACACACTCAGTCTGAATTACACATTCAATTAAGTCCCCTCTCTACCGCAGGCCACAACCGGCCTGCGGTTTTCCCCACTACCTCTCTTCGTAGGTCGCATTAGCGCAGCGTAATCCGACTGTGATAGAAAACCCCTCCTGCTCACGAACGCTTCTGCCAGGCAATCAACCCATTCTCCATCGGAATCAATGCCTGGTGGTGAGCGCCGATAACGCGAGCGGTGAAGTGATCAACAGGGCGTTGATCCGGCAAGGGTCCGGTGTAGCGGTAGGCATGGGTGGCACCTTCCAGTGGATCACGCAAGGTCAGGGTCTGGCGCAGGGCCGGCCAATGTGCTGTCGCGTCGGCAACAACCTGTACGTCAACCTGATTGGATTGAAGGCTGCCGAGATAAACGGTGACTTCCAGGTGCGCGCCTTGTTCATCCGTCACCACCGTCAGCTCATCCACATGGACTTCGTGCCAGTGGCTGGAAAGATGGTCGTGCCATTGCTGTAATTCGCGGGCGAGTTGACCGTTATTTTGCTGGCGCTGCTGGACGTTCGCCGCCGCAGGAATGTACAGCTGGTCCAGATATTCCTGGAGCATCCGGTTGCTGCTAAACCGCAGTGTGAGTTGCTCCATGCTGGCGCGAATGCGGTTTACCCAGGGGCGAGAAATGCCATCGCTGTCGCGTCGGTAGAATTCGGGAATAACCTCGTTTTCCAACAGTTGATAGAGTTGCTCGGCATCGTGCCAGTCGTCTTCCGGGCGGTGTTCCTGGCCGTCGCCCAGCGCCCAGCCCACCTCTGGCGTGTAGGCTTCGGCCCACCAACCATCCAGTGATGACAGGTTGAGCCCGCCGTTCACCAACACTTTCATCCCGCTGGTTCCGCTGGCTTCCCAGGGGCGACGCGGCATATTCAGCCAGACATCCACCCCTTGCACGAGATGCTGTGCAAGAGCGATGTCGTAGTCTTCAATCAGTACCACGTGATGACACACGTCTGAACGTTGCACAAACCGGTGCCAGGCTTGCAGCGCCTGTTTGCCGGTGGTGTCGGCCGGGTGGGCTTTACCGGCTACTACCAGTTGTACAGGACAGCGGTCGTTGCACAGGATGCGGGCCAACCGATCCGGGTCATGCAGGAGCAGGTCGGGGCGTTTGTATTCGGCGAAGCGGCGCGCAAACCCGAGGGTCAGGATATTGGGGTCCAGCGCGCTGGACATATCCAGTTCGCAGTAATCCGGTGCTGTTTCATGACGAAATTGCTCCGCCAGTTTTCTGCGCACGTAGTCCACCAGCCGGGCTCGCCCGCGGCTTGCCATTTGCCACAATTGCTTGTCGCTCGGTTCGCTTAGCCGTCGGGTATCAAGGGCATCCAGTCCGCGGCGCCAACGCTCTTGCCCGAACAAGTCGGTCCACAGCGCATCTGCTTCAGGCGAGTCCCAGGTAGGCACGTGGACGCCGTTGGTGATAAAGCCGACCGGCACTTCGCGCTCCGGCCAGCGTGGGAACAACGGCTGGAAGATGCGCCGGCTGACCTCGCCATGCAAGCGACTGACGCCGTTACTTCTGCCGCAGGTTCGCACGGCGAGATAAGCCATGTTGAACAGTTCGCTCTGGTCATCGGGTCGCGCCCGTCCGAGGCGGATCAAACTGTCCATGGTGATGCCCAGGTGCTGGGTAAATTCGCTGATGTAACGGCGCAGCAAGCTGATCGGGTAGCGATCAAACCCGGCTTCTACCGGTGTGTGGGTGGTGAAGATATTGCCACTGCGGGTCACCCGCAACGCATGCCAAAAATCGGTGCGGTGGCGTTCGGCATAGGCGCGAGCACGCTCCAGTGTCGCAAACGCCGCGTGCCCTTCGTTGAGGTGGCAGACATCAATGTCCAGCCCCAGAGTTTCAATCAACCGCCATCCACAAATACCCAGGGCAATCTCCTGCACCAGCCGCAACCCGGTGGAGCCGCCATAGAGTTTACTGGTGATACCCCGGTCACTGGGTCGGTTGCGCGGGTCATTGCTGTCCAGCAGATACAGTTGCACCCGCCCCACCTTGACCTGCCAGACCCGAAAGCGCACCTGGCGACAGAGAAAACCGGTATCGATATGCAACCAGCTGCCGTCTTCAGCCTTTAATGGTTGCAGTGGCAGGCTGCCGGGGTCGTTATAGAGATAAGTTTCCTGCTGCCAGCCATCGCTGCCGAGACTCTGGCGAAAGTAGCCCTCCTGGTACAACAGGCCGATACCGACCAGGGGTACCCCCAGGTCGCTGGCCGTCTTCAGGTGATCACCGGCCAATATGCCCAGCCCGCCCGCGTAGAGCGGCAAGGCGTCGCACAAGCCAAACTCCATACTGAAATAAGCAATGCCGCGCAGCGGGTTGTCCGGATACTGTTTGCTGTACCACGCCGGTTCATGGAGATAACGTTGCCGCGCGGACACAAGGTTATCCAGCTGATACAGAAATTGAGGGTCTGTGGCCAGATGTTCCAAATGCGCATCGCTGGTCAGCTGTAAAACGCTGACCGGATTATGCGTGTGTTCCCAGACCTCATCATTGATCTGTCGCCACAGTTCATCGCCACCGTGGTTCCAGCTCCAGTGAAGATCGCCAGCCAGTTCGTTAAGGATGATCAGCGGTGCAGGTAGCGGACGGTCAAAGGTTGACATGGGCGATAGCCTGCTCTGTGTTGCGGTGAGTCTGGATACGGCGTGCCAGGGCTTTTTCCAGCTCGACCAACAGCAGGATCGGGCTGGTGGCCAGCATCAGGATCAGCCAGTCGCTCGCAGCCAGAGGTGCAAGAGAAAAGAGCTGTTGACTCAACGGCCAGTAGGTAAAGATCAGCTGCATGATCGCCACCAAGGCAATGCTCAGCAATGCCGGTGCGCTGCCGGACCAGTAGCGTTTATGCCAGATGGCGTCGTGCAGGCTGCGTGCCGCGAGCAAATAAAACGCTTCAAAACACACCAGCGCATTGACGGCCATACACCGGGCGAGGTCGATGTTATCGGTGTGTTGCAGTTGCCAGCGGAACAGCATAAAGATCGTGGCCGCACCGATGCCGCCCACCAGCAGCACTCGATACAACAGGCGCGACGTAAGGAAGCCCTGTTGGCGCGGGCGCGGGGGGCGTTGCATGAGGTTGGCTTCGGGGCGCTCGAAGGCCAGTGCCAGGGTCAAGGTGACGGCGGTAATCATGTTGACCCACAGGATTTGCGCGGGCGTGATCGGCAGTAGCCAACCGAACAGAATGGCCAGCAAGATAACACTCGCCTCCGCCAGACTGGTCGGCAGAATAAAGACGATGGATTTGACGATATTGTCGTAAATCGTGCGGCCTTCAGCCACGGCGCCGACGATGGTGGCAAAGTTGTCATCGGTCAGCACAAAGGCCGCCGCATCGCGGGCGGCGTCGGTCCCCTTCAAACCCATGGCAACGCCGATATCCGCCTGGCGCAACGCGGGTGCGTCGTTAACGCCATCGCCGGTCATCGCCAGTGTGTGGTGCCGGGATTGCAACGCTTGCACCAGCTGTAATTTATTGGCGGGGCTGGTACGCGCGAAGATCGATACGTTTTCCGCCAGCGCTGGCAAGGCTTGTGGGGGGACCTGATCCAGCTCTGCGCCAGTCACAACACGGTCTGCCTTCAGCCCCAATTCCCGACCGATGGCCGCAGCCGTGAGCGGATTGTCGCCGGTAATCATCAGCACTCGAATGCCCGCTTGCTGGCACTGGGCAATAGCCGCGATGGCCTCGGCGCGCGGGGGATCACTGATGCCGACCAGTGCGACCATCACCAACTCGCCCGCCGCCACCTGGTCGTGGTGAAGCCGGGGCGCGGTATCCGTAACGGGTTTGTTAGCCAGCGCAAGTACACGCATGCCCTGGCTGGCCAGATGTTGTAGCTCGGTTTCCCAATAGGCCTTATTGATCGGTTCCAGGCCCTGGGGCCCCCACTGTTGGTGACACAGGCGCAACAGCTGGTCCGGGGCACCCTTGATCGCCATCTCCCGGGTGCCATCCGGGGTTTGATGGAGGCTGGCCATATAACGCTTTTCCGTTTCAAACGGCAGGGTATCCAGACGCGGTCGGGCGCGGGCATGGTCGGCCGCATCAAGGCCGTGTTTGAGCGCCAGCACGTGAAGTGCCGCTTCGGTGGGGTCGCCGTGGATAACCCAGTCGCCATCCTCCTCGGTCACGTTGGCATCGTTGCACGACAGGGCAATGTTGCAGGCGGTGGTCACCTGGGTGAGTTCATCATCGGTGGGTAAGCGCCCGTGGTGATGCTGGATGTCGCCCGCCGGTTCGTAACCTTCTCCGCTGATGCTGTAGCGCGCATTGCTAGTCACCAGCAGGCGAGCGGTCATGGCGTTGGCAGTGAGGGTACCGGTCTTATCTGAACAGATCACATCGACGGCACCGAGCACCTCGACCGCCGGTAGCCGGCGCACCAGCGCATGCTTGCGCGCCATGCGCTCCACCCCCAGCGCCAGTGAGATGGTGACAATCGCGGGCAAGCCTTCCGGAATCGCAGCGACCGCAATGCCAATGGCTCCTTGAAACATGGCCGCCAACGTGTAATCGCGCACAAACATCCCGAACGCCATAGTGGCTGCGGTAGCGAGCAGGATCACCGCTGTCAGCTGGCGGGCGAGTTGGGCCAGTTGGCGCTGCAAGGGGGTGTCGGGCAGGGAAACCTGTTGGACCAACTGGTTAATCATGCCGATCTGGGTGTGGTTGCCGGTCTGGGTGACCAGTCCATGCGCGGTTCCGGCAGTTACCATGGTGCCCATGTATGCCATATTGGCTCGCTCGGCCAATGTGGTCTCGACGGGTATGACAGCCACAAATTTGTCAGCTGCCTGGGACTCCCCTGTCAGCATCGCCTCATCACAGCGCAGCTCCTTGCAGTAAATCAGCCGCATGTCTGCCGGTACCCGATCACCGGCCTGGAGAAGCACCACATCGCCCGGCACCAGCAATTGGCTGTCGAGGGTAAATGTCTTGCCACCGCGCAACACCAGACATTGGCTTTTACTCAGGCGCAAGATGCTGCGCAGGGCCGCTTCAGCCTTACCTTCCTGCACGAATCCGATGGTCGCATTGATGATCACCACCGCGAGAATGACCCCCGCATCTACCCAATGCTGGATGAACGCACTGATCAGGGCGCTGGTCAGCAAGACATAAATAAACAGGTTGTGCAGTTGGCGAGTCCAACGCAGCCAGGCCGGCGTGGGCGCGCTGGTTGGCAGGTGGTTTTCACCCCAGAGAATGCGCCGACGCTGGGCCTCGCCGGCGGACAAACCAGCCTCGCCGGACGTCAGGAGCGCGAACAATTGTGCTGGCGTCTGGGCGTGAGCGTGGTGGAGGTCCGGTGCGTGCGGAGGTAGTTCCGGAGTTGGTTGGCGATTCATCGGTCAGCTCACACAGCAAATCTGATCCAGCTCGCCGTGTTCAAAATGCGTGATATTGGCGAGCGTAACCCGGGCGATAGCCGCCAGTGCTTCGCGCGTAAAAAACGCCTGATGGCCGGTAATAACCACGTTGGGGAAGGTGAGCAGGCGGGCGAAGACATCGTCCTGCAGCAGGTTGTTGGAATAATCTTCGAAGAATAATTTGGCCTCCTCTTCGTACACGTCCAATCCGAGGTAGCCGATCTTGCGCGACTTCAGGCCTGCAATCACCGCGCGGGTATCAATCAGCCCGCCGCGCCCGGTATTGATAAGCATGACGCCATCTTTCATCGCCGCCACCGTCTCGGTGTTAATCAGGTGATGTGTAGCGGGCACCAGTGGGCAATGCAGGGAAATAATATCGGCGTTCGGCCAAATCTCGTTCAGTGGCAGATAGTTGACGCCGCGCGCGCTCAGGGTTCGGTTAACCACCGGGTCGTATGCGATCACACGGCAGCCGATGCCCAGCATGATGTTGGCAAGCACTTCACCGATCTTGCCGGTGCCGATGATAGCGACAGTCTTGTTGTACAGATCGAAACCGAGCAGGCCATTCAGGGAGAAGTCGTTTTCACGCACACGATGATGGGCGCGATGCAGGTGACGATTAAGCATCAACATCAACCCTAACGCATGTTCCGCCACGGCGTGGGGCGAGTATTCGGGCACCCGTGCAATGGTCAGTTCGAGCGATGTAGCCGCCGCCAGATCCACCTGATTAAAGCCGGCACAGCGCAAGGCAATAAGGCGGACTCCTTGGGCGGCCAGCGCGTGGAGGGTGGAAGAATCCAGCGTGTCATTCACGAAACAGCACACGGCGTTGCACCCCTGGGCCAGCAATGCGCTTTGTTCGTTCAAGGCAGTTTCGTGAAATACCAGCGTGTGGCCCTGGGTATTGGCCGCTGATAAATATTCAATGTCATAAGCTTTGCTGCTGAAAACGGCAATTTTCATAGGAAGCTCCAGGCAAGACCTCGGGTGAGTCTAGAGCAACTGGTTATCCCATTATTGATGCAGAACAAATAAGCGGTGCACCGGGGTTATTTTGGCGGCTGAGTATGGATAGCTGACGCATGAATCTTGCGTTTGCGGCGCCGACGCGGCTGTGCCTGTTGCGCCAGCGCCCAATCGATATGCTCCTGCACCATGACCGATACCTGCGGGCGCTTCCGTTCCAGGGCGGAGATGATTTGTGGATCGCTGGGCGCATTGCCCAGGCCAACCGCCAAATTGCGCAGCCAACCTTCATAACCGACGCGGCGGATGGCGGAGCCTTCGGTATAGGTCAGAAACTCCGCTTCGGTCCAGTTAAACAGCGTCAGCAGGTCGCTGTCCGCCAAACCGTGACGCGGCAGGAATGCCGTCTCCTGCGTCGGTTGCGCGTATTTATTCCAGGGGCAAATAGCCTGGCAGTCATCGCAACCGAATACGCGGTTACCCATCGGCTCGCGGAACTCTTCCGGAATCGCGCCGGGATTTTCGATGGTGAGGTAGGAAATGCAGCGGCGCGCATCGAGCACATAGGGCTGGGGAAACGCATCCGTGGGGCACACTTTGAGACAGGCTGTACAGTCGCCGCAGCGGTTGGGTTGATCCGGTTGGTCCACCGGTAATGGCAGGAAGGTAAAAATCTCGCCGAGGAAAAACCAGCTGCCGGCTTCGCTATTGAGGATCAGCGTGTGTTTGCCCGTCCAGCCCAGTCCGGCTTTTTCTGCCAGGGGCCGCTCCATCACCGGTGCGCTGTCCACAAACGCGCGGTTCTGCACCTCGCCTTTGCCGGGAAAATCTGCCGGTAGCGCGGCATCAATACGTTGCGCCAATTGACCGAGCCGCTTGCGGATCAGCTTGTGATAATCGCGCCCGAGGGTGTAACGGGAAATGTAAGCCTTGGTGGGATCTTTGAGGATACGGATTTGTTGCGTATCGCCGGGCAGGTAATTCATGCGCACCGAGATTACGCGCACCGTGCCGGGCACCAGTTCTGCCGGGCGCGACCGTTTATTGCCGTGGGCCGCCAGCCAGGCCATGGTGCCCTGGTAGCCTTGCGCGAGCCAATCTTGTAAGCGCGACTCTTCATGGCTAAGGTCGATATCGGTAATACCCACCTGCTGAAATCCCAACTCCCGCCCCCAACGCTTGATGTCGGCGGCGAGTTGCGCAAAGTCGATGCTGTCAATCATGGGTCGGAAAGGTGTAGTCGATGATGGTCACATTGTGCCAGAGAATGACAGGTTGTTTTTGGGGGGCTTTGTGTCGGATTACGCCTGCGGCTAATTCGACCGACTAATCACTAAACCGCTCTGCAATCAATTCCTTCCAGGATTGAATATCCGTTCCCTCCGATTCAAATAACGCTAAACCGGCAATAAATTCCCCGGCGCGTTCGTGGGGCCTGCACCACTTCACCTCGGTAACCAGTAAATAACGCTGTGGTGAATCGCGGAATTGCACGCAGGCGCGCAGGATGCTGCCAATCACCAGGTTCCGGTCAACGGTGACGCGCAAGCCATTGGCTGAGAGATCGACGCTGTTGCTGATCACAATATCCGGCGGTATTTCGACACCGGGTTCAGCGGAGGTCAATTCGATAAACACGGTTTCCTCAGTGGTGAGGCGCGATTCCTGCCGTTTATCCTGCTGTCTGTTATTCATGCTTACACCGTATGGGTAACATTTTTATGTTAGGTATTCTTGATGGTGATACTCAGATTTGAATCTGGTGCGACTATCAACGCGTGCTAGGAAATATCCTTGCGCAAACCGCGAATCACTTTTACCAGTTGATCTTCAAACTTATCGCCTTTGCTGATGACCTGAATCTGTTGTGTCTTGATGCCGTCAAACAATTGTTCGCGATGCAGCTCTGCCGCCTTGCGCCCCACCTGATCAACAAAAATATATTTGCCGGTGGAACTGATGATGACCGATAACTTGCAGCGCAAGGCCGGTTTATCCGGCTCAATAATTTCTACCCAGGCACCGACGTTCAAGGTATTAACCAACTCCGTTGCCGCTTGTTCACGCGCTAACTGTTCGGCGGCGAGTGCGGCTTTTTTCTCTGCCTTGCGTTGTGTTGCGGCAGCCTGTTCCGCGAGCGTTCGCTGGTGTTTTTCTGCGGCCAGCCTGCGTGCTTCGGCCAGGGCTTTCTCTGCCGCCGCCTGTTTTTCCGCCGCCACTTGTGCTTGCTGGCGCTCGGCTTCCTGGCGATATTGTTCAGCGTGTTTGTCGCCCAGGGCAATCAGTTGTTTCAGCGCACTGACGATAACCTCATCCACCGGGACGGCTTTCAGTTTGTGTGCAACACCGGTTGATAAACACAACGAAAAATCTTTCAGATTTTTGACGGTCACTTTGCGCCCGGAACGATCTACAAACAAGAGTTGATCCACATCCGGCAGCTTCAATGCCAGCTTGCAACGCAGTGGTTGGCCATCCTCACCGTACAGCACAATCCAGTCACCGGTTTCAATCGTTTGCGCTTGTTGGAGTACGGCACTGGTCACGCGCGTGTGATTGTCGGTGTAGCCTTCCGGGTAGGCAAAGGCGCCGACGGTGCTACATTCCAGCGGCTTTTTCTGAATCGCCAGCATCAGGTGTTGGCCGAGGTTATCGACAAAATCCTGATAGTGGTCGCCAGTGTCGCGTTGTTGATGTAGATGCAGATTGCGTTCCAGTTCGTTCAGCAGTTGCGGAATGTCGCGGTAGAGTTGTTGCTCATCCACGTCGTCACCGGTACAAAAAACCGTGCCGAGAATTGGCAGGTTGCGTTGCCAGGCTTTCCAGAAGGGCGCCTGAGCGCCGTCATTGATCAGGCAATGTTGCAGCGTGCTTTTCAGGATCGGCAATTGCTCAACCAGTGCGGTGGGCAGAGTCTTCCCTGCCAGAGAACGATTAAGCAAATCCAGCACCTGACATTCGGCGGCCAATAACCGCAGATGGGCGACTTCGGTTTCACACAAGCGCGTCTCCAGCATACGCGCGCGCTTGTCTTCGGCATCGGTCCATTGGCGAAACTGTTTTATGGCTGCAAGTAGCGCCGGTTCGGTGGTGTCCTGTCGAACCGCCTCGACCAGCTGCTGGCATTTTTCCAAAAACTGTTGGTGGGGCTTGGCGTCGCGCGGGTACCAGGTGTAACCCTGTTGACTCACCTCGCTCAGAAGCTGGCGCACGGGCTGTTGCGCGTTGCTGTAAAGCGTGTCGTCCTGTGCGATAGCACGGATCAACGGCAGGGCCATCTTGTTCAGTTCCTGTTGCAGCGTGTTGTCCAGACCGCTGAACAGGGTGTGTACCAGTTTGTCGGCCACCATCACACGCAACAATAAGGCGGGTGCAAGGGCGAGCTGATGCACGGCAAGCAGTGCCGGTAATTGCTTGGCTAACGATTCGGCGGGATTTATCGCTGGCTGAATCAGCGCGATGGCGTGGGGCAGGTCATTGCACAGCGTTAATCCGGGCGCCTGCGGTAAAGTAAGCGCCGCCGTGTCGAACAGGGATTGCAGTTGCGCTGCATCACCCTTGAGCAGGTCTTGAAGATTGAAGGTCGTAGGCATAACTCTCGCTGCTGAAAGGCAAATAACGCCTTGTGAATATAGTGAATGGATGGCCGCATTGCGAATATTTGGTGGTGAGCAAAGTGGCGTAATTCTGAGATTTCCAGAGTGGGTACCAAGTTGCGTATAATCCGCCCACTTTTTCCCGACGGCTCATTTTTTCGGAAACGACCGCCGCTTACGCACCGAGACCACCATGATATTAACCACCCTCGATAAGACGCCTTTTCCTTCGACGCTCTACAGCGCTGCCGAGGTCCGCGCACTGGATCAGGCCGCTATTGCTGCCGGTACCCCCGGTATCCAGTTGATGAAGCGCGCCGGTCGCGCCGTCTTTGATGTGGTACAGCAGACCTACCCCGACGTGAGTTTGTTGACGGTGTACTGTGGCGCCGGTAATAACGCAGGCGATGGTTATGTGGTAGCTGCCCTGGCGGCCCAGCGGCGTTTGCCGGTGCAGGTGATCCAGGTCGGCGCCCTCGACAAACTGGCCGGTGATGCCCGTCTGGCTTATGACTTTGCCTGTCAGGAGGGCGTGGCCATTACACCGTTTGAGCAGGCTGCTGTTCCCGTAGAAGGCGTTGTCGTGGACGCACTCCTGGGCATCGGTTTGACTGGCGTTGTGCGCGCCCCTTTTGAACAAGCGATCAACCAGATTAATAGTTGTGGTTTGCCGGTTGTCGCGGTGGATCTTCCATCCGGGCTGAATGCTGATAACGGTGCGGTACATGGTTGTGCCGTCAAGGCGGATGTAACGGTGACCTTTATCGGCACCAAGCGCGGCCTGTTGACCGGACGGGGTCCGGCGTTCTGCGGGAAAGTGGTGCTGGCAGCGCTCGCGGTGCCGGCGGATATCCTGCAAACCCAGACTGGATCGGCAGAGCAACTGGAATTAACCGCTTTGTTAAACACGCTCGCCCCCCGCGCGGCGGATGCGCATAAAGGCGACTTCGGCCATGTGATGGTCATCGGTGGCGACACCGGTTATGGCGGTGCCGCACTGATGGCTGCAGAAGCAGCCGCGCGCACCGGTGCGGGCTTGGTCAGTATCGCCACCCGCCCGGAACATATTCCCGCCATTCTGGCGCGCCGCCCCGAGGTCATGGCCTGCGGTGTGGTATCCGGGCAGGAGCTGGAGCCTTGGTTAGCGCGCCCCACTGTACTGGTGGTTGGACCCGGTCTGGGACGTTCGCCCTGGTCAGAGCAGATGTTGCAGCAAGCGGTGAAAAGCGGTTTGCCACTGGTGCTGGACGCCGATGCGCTGAATATTCTTGCCGCTGGCCGGGTAGTGCCGGAAAACACCCGTCGTGATAGCTGGTTGCTTACCCCCCATCCCGGCGAAGCGGCGCGCTTGTTAGGTATGAATACTGCCGATATCCAGCAGGATCGCTTTGCTTCCGTCAAGGCGATACAAAAACGCTATGGTGGTGCCGTAATCCTCAAGGGTGCTGGCAGTCTGGTTGCGGCAGAGGCAGGCAGTATCGGGGTGGTAACGGCGGGCAATCCCGGCATGGCTACGGGTGGTATGGGCGATGTGCTGAGCGGTATCCTCGGAGGTTTGATCGCCCAGGGAATGACAGTGGCGGACGCCGCGCGCCTGGGTGCATGCCTGCATGCTACGGCGGCAGACCTGGCGGCGGATGAAGTCGGGCAGCGCGGTTTGCTGGCCACGGATTTGATTCCCTACCTGTGCCAACTGCTCAGCGATCATTAATGCTCTGCGCGACGCGATGAGGCAATCCCCGGCGTGAACGAATCCATCAACAAAACCTGGTACATCGATAACGAAACCGACATGGTCGCCTTGGGTGAGCAATGGGGGCATGCCCTCGCCGCTGAGCCCGGCGCGGCTACCGTATTTCTGGTGGGTGATCTGGGCGCGGGCAAGACTACCTTATCGCGCGGCATCCTGCGGGCATTCGGCCACACCGGCGCGGTGAAGAGTCCGACTTATACCTTGGTGGAAGCCTATGAATTCCCGGCGCGGACGGTGTATCACTTCGACCTCTATCGCTTGGGCGATCCGGAGGAGCTGGAATACATGGGAATTCGCGATTACTTTGATGAACGCAGTATTTGCCTAATTGAATGGCCTGCGCGCGGAGCCGGGGTGCTGCCGGCGCCGGATTGGCAGATTGAGGTCAAGGTGGAGGGGCTTGGGCGGCGCATCGGCATCCGCGCCCTGACGCCAGTGGGCGAAGCCTTGTTGCAGCGACTCTAGAACGCCCAGCCAAATTGCAAGCTACCCGCTTCATATTCACTGCTGGTGGCATAGCCCAACTCGAACACTGCCCGACCCCATTGATAACCGATGCCGGCAGACGCCACGCTGGAACGGAAGTTGGTTTGATCTTCCCGATAGCCCGCCCGTAACGCCAGGCGTTTGAAGGCGATGTATTCGATCCCCAGACTTAAATCCTTTGACGGTGCTTCATTGGCCAGCGGTGTGGATTCACGCAGGTCAAAGTCCACTCCGATGGTCAACACATCGGTCACATAGGCAAAACCCAGGCGCGCGCGGGGTTTGAGCTGAATGATTTGTGCGGGCAGAGGCTCGCCGGTTTCCGGATCAATTTGGGGCGTGGTGCTGAACTCCTTGGCGATCACATCTTTCACCGCGACGCTCAGGCGGTAATGATCTTCAATCAGTGCGGCGATACCCACATCGGCATTCACGGTGATGTGGGTTTTCTGTGAATCCGAGAAGCGCCTTTCGCCATCGTCACTGCTGGTGATGCCGCTGCTGACATCAACGGTATCGCGATAGGCGTCCACGCGTTGCAACTTGGGGGTGATGCCGAAGGAAATATCGTGGCCATCAACGTCGAACTCTTTGGCCACGGACACGCCCCATTCAGCGATAGTCAAGGCACTGACATCGCCGCTGGAGGTTAGCTCATCCACCGGATCGCGCAGGTTGCCGTTCTCGTCGAGCAACGCCGGGTTGACACTGCCAATGTCGCCGCCCGCGGCGACTGCGTCCATGGCTTCAATATATTGATTCAACAATTCCCTATCGGCTTCATCGATGTCTGCACGCCCGGCACCCAGTGCGCGCACGCCAAAGAAAAAAGCACCGCCTTCGCGTTTGCTCGGTTCACTCACGGAAAAGCCGACAAAGGCATCCAGGTTCAGATCCTGATTACCCAGCTGGTCGAGTAAATCAGTCAGATCGCGGGATACACCGGCGACCGCGCCGGCGTTTTCTGTATTAGGAGTCGCATTGAAATTATTGACGGCCGTGCGTAATTGATCGTCCAGTTCGTCATCCGCCGCTTCAAGTGCGGTCTCAACCGTCTCGGAAAATTGAGCCACGATGTGGGGAAATATGATGCGGCCATCCCGTGAATCGTCTTCGTCTTCATCGTGAAAAGACAGGAGAGCCGGATTATAAAACTGGGCCTGCGCGGTATTGCCCGCAGCGACTGCCGCGCCGCCCATCGCCAGACCGCGCGCATCGTAAATGCCGTAATTCACCGCGCTCGCCGGCACAGCGCCGAGGGATAACAGCCCGCAAGAAAGACAGGCCAAATGTCTGGCTGAAAAAGGACGAAAGACATACATGGTAATAATCCCGTGGCGGAAAATCGGTAAAAAGTGGGTTACGAAACAGACCTCCAGCAGTATAGGTGCTTTTATGGAAATCTTGCTGACAAGGTATTCACACTTATGGGAGTTAGTTTGCTCTGCTGTGAACGTATTTTTTGCTGGAGCTGTGCACCTTGATTGGGTAGAGTGATCGCATTTGCGGCAGGTGATTAAATTCTGTCAACCTTGGCCTATACTTTTACCAGGTTTTGCCGCAGTGGCTCGGGGTGCAGGCACCCTGTCAGTGACCCTTTTAGTATTCATGTTGTCACAGGGGAAGCTCGCTTCCCACCATAATAGCCAGAGAGTAAAGCGTTGTTGCAGAGCATTACCAGAACCTTATCCCCGCTATTCGGCCTGCTTTGTGTGGGTCTGGTGTTCCTGTCCCCTTTCGCCAGTGCGGCGGTTATCGAAGGTATGCGCATCTGGCGTGCGCCGGATCATACGCGCATCGTGCTCGACCTCAGTGGACCCGTGGATCATATCATCGCGCCTTTGGCGAATCCCGAACGCCTGGTGCTTGATATTCCCGGTGCGGCATTAAAGGCAGACCCTAACGAATTGCCCCTGGCGGATACACCGGTTGCCCAGATTCGTACGGCCGTACAAAACCAGACCGATATTCGTATCGTGTTCGATCTGAAAGCCAAGGTGCAGCCGCGCAGTTTTTTACTTAAACCTTTCGCCGGTAACAGCGATCGGCTGGTGTTGGATCTTTACGACATCGTGCCGGAGCAAACCGCCGCCGCATCAACGTCAGTCGCGCCGCCGCCCACCACACCAGCGACGAATGATGTACCGGTGCAGGCAGTTTCTCCCCAGGCTGCTATTAAAACCCAGGCGTCGGTATCAGGTGAGCGGGATATCATTATTGCGGTAGATGCCGGTCACGGCGGTGAAGATCCGGGCGCTATCGGTCCCAAACGTCTGCGCGAAAAAGATGTCACGCTTGCTATCAGTAAAGCGCTCGTCGCTGCCATCAATGCCGAACGCGGATTCACTGCAAAACTGGTGCGTACCGGGGATTATTTTATTCCGCTCAAAAAACGCCGCGATATCGCACGCAATATGCAAGCTGATTTATTTGTGTCCATCCATGCTGATGCGTTTCATAAAGCCTCGGCACGCGGCGCATCGGTATTTGCCCTGTCGCGTCATGGTGCCACCAGTGAGACGGCCCGGTTTCTTGCGCAACGGGAAAACGAAGCGGATTTAATCGGCGGTGTGGGCGGCATCAGTTTGGAAGACAAAGATGAAATATTGGCGGGGGTGTTGGTTGATTTGTCCATGACGGCGACGCTCAACTCCAGTTTGCAAGTGGGCAACCATGTATTGAATTCCATGGGCAATATTGCACGCTTGCATAAGCGTCATGTTGAACAAGCGGGTTTTATGGTGCTGAAGTCGCCGGATGTGCCATCGATCCTGGTAGAGACTGGATTTATTTCCAACCCGGAAGAGGCGCAAAAACTGGGATCATCGGCCTATCGCAAACAAATGGCGCAGGCGGTTTTTAAAGGTGTGCGTCAGTACTTTGTCCAAAACCCGCCCGCAGGTACTTACATCGCCGCACAGCAAGGTGCGGGCGGGAGCGGCCTGGCCCGAGAACATGTGATTGCGCCGGGCGACACACTTACCGCTATCGCGCAACGCTACAATGTCAGTATCAATCAATTGCTGGCACATAACGGGATGAAGAGTCACGTCATCAAGGTGGGGCAAACGCTGAAGATTCCCGCTTCCTGATTATTTTGCATTAGCTGTGCATTCTTGAATTTTCTTTCACCCGCTCGCGCGGGATTTTTATTTTTTAAGACGCCCTGACAACATGAATCGAATTAAATTACTTAGCCCCCGTCTCGCCAACCAGATCGCCGCTGGTGAGGTAGTGGAACGGCCATCCTCGGTCATCAAAGAACTGTTGGAGAACAGCCTGGACGCGGGCGCTACCCGTCTCGATATTGATATCGAGGATGGTGGCATCAAATTGATGCGCGTGCGCGACAACGGCTCGGGTATCGAGCAGGACGATTTACCCCTCGCATTGAGTCGCCATGCTACGAGCAAAATTTATGAACTGGATGATCTTGAAGCGGTGGCAACGCTCGGCTTTCGCGGCGAAGCGCTCGCCAGTATCAGTTCAGTAGCGCGCCTCACGTTAATTACCAGCACCAATGATGACAGTTTGGGTTGGCAGGTGGTGGCGGAAGGGCGCGATATGCAAACAGAAGTGTCGCCAGCACCGCATCCGCGTGGTACCACTGTGGAAGTGCGCGATTTATTTTTTAATACGCCGGCGCGTCGGAAATTTTTGCGCACCGAGAAAACTGAATACACGCATCTGGAAGATGTTGTAAAACGCCTGGCGTTGTCGCGTTTTGATGTGGCATTTAATCTGCGCCACAACAATCGCGCTATCTATGCCTGGCGCGCCGGTGACAGCCAATTGGAACAGGAGCGTCGCGTGGCGCAAGTTTGTGGACCGGCATTTATGGAAAATGCGGTGCACATCGAGATGGAGCGCAACGGGCTGCGTTTATGGGGGTGGGTAGCATTGCCCACCTTTTCGCGCAGCCAGGCTGACTTGCAACATTTTTACGTTAACGGGCGCGCGATCCGCGATAAATTGGTGAGTCATGCGGTGCGCCAGGCATATCAGGATGTGTTGTATCACGGCCGCCATCCCGCCTTTGTTTTGTATCTTGAGTTGGACCCGGCTACAGTGGATGTCAATGTACATCCTACGAAACATGAAGTGCGCTTTCGTGATAATCGCAGCGTCCACGATTTTATATACAGCAGTTTGCATCGTGCCTTGGCTCAGGTGAAACCGGAAGATTCACTTAACAAACCCCACGATGAAAATAGTTTTTTAACGCAACAAAATCCAGCCGTTCAAGGATTGGCTGTTGGTGAATTCCAGGGTCAGGAACGCATCAGTTTCGCAGCGGCATCAACCGCTCAGACCTCGGTGCCGGCTGAAACTTATCGCGCGCCATATTCATCGCCTTCCTACTCACCGTCTTCATATGCGGCATCGACTGACGCGGTGCGTGAGCAGATGAAAGTGTATGGCGATCTGCACCAGCCGACATCGGCGTTGCCTGATTCAGCGAGCGATGATATTCCGCCGTTGGGCTATGCCATCGCACAATTGAAAGGTATTTATATTCTGGCAGAGAATGCGCAGGGTTTAATTATTGTGGACATGCACGCGGCCCACGAGCGGATTACCTATGAACGAATGAAAACTGCATTCGCTTGTGGCGGTTTGCAGACGCAGCCGATGCTGGTCCCGGAAAGTATCGCCGTCAGCCAGAAAGAAGCCGACTGCGCCGAACAGCATGTGGATACATTTAAAAGTTTGGGATTTGAATTGCAGCGCGCCGGCCCCGAAACACTTCTTGTGCGACAGATTCCGGTTGTGCTCAATCGCGCCAGGGTCGAGCAATTGGTGCGCGATGTGTTAGCCGACCTGATTGAGCACGGCACCAGCGAACGTATCCAGCACCACATCAACGAGATTCTCAGCACCATGGCATGCCATGGATCGGTGAGAGCGAATCGCCGCCTGACGATCCCCGAAATGAACGCGCTCTTGCGCGATATGGAAGCCACTGAACGCAGTGGTCAATGCAACCACGGTCGTCCCACCTGGTTGTTGCAGTCATTGGATGAGTTAGACAAATTATTTATGCGCGGACAATAAGCGTGAGTGAAATCCAGCGGCAAAATATATCGCGTCCCCAGGTCATTTTTTTGATGGGACCGACTGCATCGGGTAAAACTGATCTGGCGATTGCCTTGCGCCAGCATTTACCGGTGGAGTTGATCAGTGTGGACTCCACACTGGTGTATCGGGGCATGGATATCGGCACGGCAAAACCGAGCGCTGCCGAATTGGCTGCGGCGCCGCATCGTCTAATCGATATTCGTGATCCTGCCGAGCCTTATTCCGCCGCCGATTTTTGTGAAGATGCAGAGCGTGAAATCGCGGCCATTGTTGCTGAAGGAAAAATCCCGTTGTTGGTCGGCGGCACGATGCTCTATTTCAGGGCGTTGCTCGACGGTCTGGCAGAAATGCCGCCGGCAGATCCGCAGGTCAGGGCGGCGATTGAACACGAGGCGGCACAGCATGGTTGGCCGTTTATTCACGCGCAACTGGCGCAGGTCGATCCGGAAACGGCAGCAGAGATTCACCCGAATCACTCGCAGCGCTTGAGTCGCGCATTGGAGGTTTACCGCGTCAGTGGTAAGACCATGTCAGCATTGCGTCAAGAGCAACAGCGCCATGCACACACTCCCTTTGCTGAGCGCTATCGCGTCACTCAAATTGCAATTGCTCCCTGTGATCGACAACCACTGCATCAACGGATTGCGACACGGTTCCACAAAATGCTGGAACAAGGGTTGGTTGAGGAGGTCACACGTCTGCATCGACGCGAGGACTTGCACCCTGATTTACCGGCCATACGTGCGGTGGGGTATCGTCAGGTGTGGGAATATCTGGATGGTGACTTAACCAGGGAAGAGATGGTCGAGCGCGGTATCATCGCAACACGCCAGTTAGCCAAACGACAATTTACCTGGTTGCGCGGTTGGCCTGATCTATACTGGTTGTATACCGAGCGTGAAAACGGTATTTCACTCTCACGTGAAGAAATTGTGGGTTACGCCTTGAATTTTATAACTGACGCAGCCATATAATAGCCCCGTGAGAACCCTAGTCAGATTTTCATACTTTGTTCCACCCCCTTCCATGCAGTATCGGAAGACTTAGGTGGGTAATCTTGTTATTTACATAATTGGAGAATAAACATGTCAAAAGGGCATAGTTTACAAGACCCTTACCTGAACGTCCTGAGAAAGGAGCGTGTACCTGTATCCATTTACCTGGTAAATGGCATCAAGTTGCAAGGTCAGGTTGAGTCATTTGATCAGTTTGTAGTGCTGTTGAAAAACACTGTGAGCCAAATGGTTTACAAGCACGCCATCTCCACCGTTGTACCTTCTCGCGCTGTGCGTGTACCTCTGCTGAATGCAGCGGGAGAGCTGGAAGGCGAAGAAGAGCAAGTCGAGCAATAACCCCTCGAGGTAGTTAATTGTTTTTTGATCGCCCTGAGTCAGGTGAACTGGCGGTGCTGGTTCACCTGAACGTGTCTCACGGCCAAGAGCCGGAGGACCCCCGTGAATTTGAAGAGCTTGTGCTCTCCGCTGGCGGTGACCCTGTTGCTTTGATAACAGGTAACAGCCGATCTCCCAATGCCAGGTTTTTTATCGGTACCGGGAAGTTGCAGGAATTGCAGCAGACGGTAACCGAGCACGAAGCCAAACTTGTCATTTTTAACCATACCCTTACCCCCAGTCAGGAGCGCAACCTGGAAAAAGAGTTGCAGTGCCGTGTGCTGGATCGGACGGGGCTCATTCTTGATATCTTTGCCCAGCGCGCTCGCACCTTTGAAGGTAAATTGCAGGTTGAATTGGCGCAATTGCGTCATATGTCTACGCGTCTGGTACGGGGCTGGACGCACCTTGAGCGCCAGAAAGGCGGTATTGGCTTGCGTGGCCCGGGTGAAACCCAGTTGGAAACCGACCGTCGCCTGCTGCGTAACCGCATTACCATGATCGAGCAACGGCTTGAGAAAGTGCGTTCCCAACGCGAGCAGGGGCGGCGCTCCCGGCAGCGGGCTGCTATTCCCACTGTCTCGCTGGTGGGCTACACCAACGCGGGCAAATCCACCTTGTTCAATCAGATGACGGGTGCTGAGGTCTACGTGCAGGACCAACTATTTGCCACCTTGGACCCGACCATGCGTCGACTGGAGCTGGCGGATATCGGCGCTGTGATCTTTGCGGACACCGTGGGTTTTATCAGCCATCTGCCCCACAAGCTGGTCGAGGCCTTCCGGGCAACACTGGAAGAGGCCGCCAACTCCACATTGTTACTTCATGTTGTTGATGCTTTTGCAGAAGAGCGCTTGCGCAATATTGAACAGGTGGATTTGGTATTGGAAGAAATTGGCGCTGCGGACCTGCCACAGCTCCGTGTTTACAACAAAATTGACCTGATGGCGATGGAGCCGCGTATTGATCGCGGTGATGATGGTGCGCCGGTAGCCGTATGGTTGTCCGCTCAAACGGGAGCCGGTTGCGATCTGTTGCTACAGGCCATTGCAGAATTGCTGGGCGAGGAAATGATTTTGGGGCGGTTGCTGCTCAAGGCAGATCAGGGTCGTTTGCGTGCAATGCTTTATCAGCAGCAAGCTGTTGCAGACGAAAATTACCGTGATGATGGCTCGTCAGAGCTGAATTTACGCATCCCCAAAAGTGACTTATTACGTATATTGAGCGCAGAATCTCTGGCGCTGGACAAATTGACCTGGGTGGCCGAAGGTAATCGCCCGTAAATAGCCTGTTGGTTTGCGCTCAGGCTTTGTTAGAATCCCGACACCTGATCAGCTGGCCTGACCCGTATATAAAGCTGGAAGATCGACCGAATTTTGATTAATAAAACTGGAGAGAGTGTATGGCCTGGAATGAACCGGGAGGTAAGGATAAGGACCCATGGGGTGGTGGGGGAAAAAATAATGATGGTCCTCCGGATCTGGATGAGGCATTCAAGAAGCTGCAGGAAAAGCTGAACGGCTTGTTTGGCGGCGGCTCCGGTGGCAAAGGTTCCAGTGGGGGTAGCAGCGGTGGTTTCGGCGGTATTCTGGTGGTCTTGGCCGTTGTTGCTCTGATTATTTACGGCATCGCCGGTGTATATCAGGTCGATGCGAAAGAGAAAGCGGTTATCCTGCAATTCGGTGCTTTCCAGGAAATTAAAGATCCCGGTTTGCGCTGGAATGCGCCAATAATCTCTCAAGTGTTCAAGGTCAATGTCACCACTGAAAGCCAATATCCAGCGCGCGGTTTAATGTTGACGCAGGATGAAAGTATTGTGGAACTGCCGTTGACGGTGCAGTACAACGTGGCCGATGTAAAAGCGTATGTGCTGAATGTTAAAGACCCGGAAATCAGCTTGCGGCACGCCACGGACAGTGCGATTCGCCATGTCATTGGTTCGACAGAGCTGAATCAGGTGCTCTCTGAGGGCCGCCAAAAAATTGCTGCAGAAGTAAAGATGCGTCTGCAAACCTATCTGGATAATTACGGCACCGGCATCCTTGTGCGTGACGTGAACATTCAGGAAGGTCGTCCACCGGAAGAAGTTCGCGCCGCTTTTGACGATGTCATCAAGGCAAAAGAAGATGAAGAGCGGCTGAAAAATGAAGCCCAGGCTTATGCCAACTCTGTTATTCCGGAAGCGCGCGGTCGCGCGCAACGGATGATTGAAGAAGCCGAAGCTTATCGAGCGGAAGTGGTTGCGCGTGCAGAAGGTGAATCGGATCGTTTCGAGCGTCTTTTGGCAGAGTATAAGCGCGCGCCAGCCGTAACGCGTGAGCGTCTCTATATTGAAACGCTTGAGCGTGTCATGGGGAATACATCGAAGGTCATGGTTGATGTTGAAGGCGGCAACAATATGCTTTATTTGCCTCTCGACAGAATGGTGCAGCAGGGCTCCTCAGCGCCAGCCGCCAATACGCCGAATACGTTCCGCGAGCTTCCTCGTCAGGAATCCATGCCGTCATCCAATAACATTCGCAGGGAGATCCGCTAATGAGTAACAGAGGTTTTCTTGCGCTGCTGGTTGTTGTTGTGGCTCTGATTGTCGGCTCCAGCAGTTTTTATATTGTTACCGAGTACGAGCGCGCCGTTGTGCTGCGTTTCGGGCGATTGGTTAATGCTGATGTGCCGCCGGGTCTGCATTTCAAGATTCCTTTTGCGGACAAAGTGCGTAAATTCGATGGCCGGTTGCTCACTGCGGATATGCGCCCCGAAAGTTTCTTCACGGTTGAAAACAAGCGTTTGATTGTGGATTCCTATATCAAATGGCGTGTTAAAAATGTGGAAACTTATTACAAGGCTACCGGTGGTGATGAAACTGTTGCTGCCGAGCGCTTGGCTCAGCGGGTGGCGGATGGTTTGCGTAACCAGTTCGGCCGTCGCACCCTGCATGAGGTGGTGTCGGGCAAGCGCGATGAGTTGATGAGCGAATTGACGTTCAACCTTAATGCCGTAAGTGAAGGGCTATTGGGGTTAGAGGTAGTTGATATTCGCGTTAAGCGTATTGACTTGCCGCCTGACGTCAGTGACTCGGTGTTTGCGCGTATGGCGGCTGACCGGGAAAAAGAAGCGCGTGAGTATCGCTCAAAAGGTAAAGAGCAGGCTGAAGTTATTCGTGCGGACGCCGATCGCCAACGCGCAGTTCTGGAGGCTAATGCCTACCGCGATGCTGAGCGTTTACGTGGTGACGGCGATGCGAATGCGGCGGCGATCTATGCCGAAGCTTACAGCAAGGATGCCGAATTCTATGCGTTCGTGCGTAGTCTCAATGCCTACTCGGCCACTTTTGACGGCAAGGATGATCTGTTGGTGGTTGATCCCGGCAGTGATTTCTTCCGCTTCCTGAAAGACCCTTCCGGGAAAAAATAGCTGGATTTCAGCTCAACATTCCCCGGCAAAGGGTGTAAAATCCCGCAACCGAGCCACTGGCTCGGTTTTTTATGCGCTGGTCGAAGATGACTGCACATCGCCCTGCGATGGAGAATCTTGATTATGTGGGAAGAAATCGGCAGAGCTTTCTGCCTGATGCTGGTGATCGAGGGCATACTTCCCTTTCTATATCCGACCCGTTGGCGTCGCTTGGTCGCAAGCATAGCCATGGTCTCTGACCGCCACCTGCGTATTGTGGGCTTGGTCAGCATGATGATCGGTGTCGGTTTACTGTATGTATTGAAATAATGACATTAGAGTCGCTATGACCTACGCCGACCGCTGGCTGTTGCCCGATGGTGTGGAAGAAATTCTGCCTGCCGAAGCCAAATCAATAGATCATTTACGCCGCCGGTTGCTGGACCTATACAGTAACTGGGGTTATGACATGGTGATTCCGCCGTTGCTGGAATACACCGACTCCCTGCTTATCGGTTTGGGCCGCGATGTCGATTTACTGACGTTCAAGGTAACGGATCAATTGACGGGTCGTACCTTGGGTATTCGCGCCGATATTACTCCGCAAACCGCCCGGATGGATGCTCACAGTTTCAATCGTGCCGGCGCCAATCGCCTCTGCTATGCAGGCCATGTGGTGCACACCAAGCCCAAAAACCCCTTGGCTACCCGCACACCCATCCAGGCGGGGGTTGAGTTCTATGGCGAAGCGGGAATGTCGGCGGACATCGAAGTGGTTTCGCTGTTACTTGAGTCACTAATCCTGTCTGGCCTGCCAGCATTGCATATCGATCTCGGGCACGTCGGGATTTATCGAGCACTTGCCAATGCTGCGCGTCTGAGTGATGCCCAGGAAGAAGAGTTTTTTGATTTATTGCAACGCAAAGCCATGGCCGAGATTCACGCCTGGGTGAATGCCAACATTGCGGATACAGCAATCGCGGAATTGTTTGTCGCTTTGCCGGGATTTGCCGGAGACAAGTCGATCCTGGCTGCTGCCAGTAAGCGCTTTATGTTGATTGCCCCAGCCGCTGCGGATGCCGTGGAGCAGTTAGCAGCTGTTGCACGGATTATTGAACAACGCTATCCCCAGGCTGAATTGTATTTCGATCTGGGAGAGCTGCGTGGCTACCATTACTTGACCGGACTGGTTTTTGCGGCCTTTGCGCCCGGATATGGCAATCCTATAGCCAGCGGTGGTCGTTATGATCACATCGGTGAAGTATTTGGCCGCGCCCGACCTGCTACAGGGTTTGCTGTGGATATTACCGCGCTGAGCAAACTGGGGTTATTAACGCAATTTCAGGTGCAGGGCATCCTGGCGGTAGCCTCTGATGATCCCCGGCAGTGGGAGGCTATCCAGGCGTTGCGTGCCAAAGGTGAGCGTGTCATCTGTGCAGAGAATCTAGCTGCCGCGGCGGCGCTGCATTGTGATCGTCAATTGATTGTGAGCAAGGGAATCTACGAAGTCGTTCCACTTTAATATCTGTCACTGGGCTGGCACCGCGCAGCAGCTGCGGTTTGTTGTTGTCAGCACCGTAATTTTTATCAAGCTTACAGAGAGTTAAACCAAGTCATGGGCAAAAACGTTGTCGTATTGGGCACCCAATGGGGTGATGAAGGTAAGGGCAAGATTGTTGATCTGCTAACGGATCAAGTCTCACTCGTCACCCGCTTCCAGGGCGGCCACAATGCCGGTCATACACTGGTGATCGAAGGCAAGAAAACGGTTTTGCACCTGATTCCTTCTGGCGTGTTACGTGAAGGGGTCACTTGTTTGATCGGTAATGGCGTCGTGTTATCCCCGGAAGCCTTGCTTAAAGAAATCGCCGAGCTGGAGGCGACTGGCGTTCCTGTGCGCGAGCGTCTGCGCTTGTCGCCAGCATGCCCGTTGATTCTTGCTTATCACGTTGCCCTGGATCAGGCACGCGAAGCCGCCCGGGGAGATGCGAAAATCGGCACAACCGGTCGCGGAATCGGACCGGCCTATGAGGACAAAGTAGCTCGCCGCGGTCTGCGCCTGGGTGATCTTATGGACCTGGAAAGCTTTGCTATCAAACTGAAAGAAGTCCTGGCCTACCATAATTTTGTGCTGACAGAATACTTTAAAGTTGCTGCGGTCGATTATGAGCAGACTTTGGCCGACTGCACGCGCTGGGCCGAAGAACTCTTGCCGATGATTGCCGATGTGACCGAAATGCTCCATACCGCCCGTGAGAAGGGTGACAACATCCTGTTCGAAGGCGCCCAAGGTTCGTTATTGGATATCGATCACGGCACCTATCCTTTTGTTACCTCATCCAATACCACAGCGGGTGGAACCGCGACCGGCTCGGGCTTTGGGCCCATGTACCTGGACTACGTACTGGGTATTACCAAGGCTTACACGACCCGCGTGGGTTCGGGTCCTTTCCCGACGGAACTGGAATGCGAGATTGGGGCGTATCTCGGCGAGAAAGGCCATGAATTTGGTGCGACCACAGGACGCAAACGCCGTTGCGGCTGGTTCGATATCATCGCTGTCCGTCATGCCAACCGTATAAATAGTGTGACGGGTGTCTGCCTGACCAAGCTCGACGTACTCGATGGACTTGAAACAGTTAAAATCTGCATCGGTTATCAGGATGCAGCCGGTAATCCTACTGGTATCCCTTTTGATGCTGAGGGATGGGAAGAGATACAGCCGGTCTATGAAGAGATGCCGGGCTGGAAAGAATCTACTGTTGGCGCGCGGACACTTGAAGAATTGCCTGCCAATGCACGCGCTTATATCAGTCGGCTCGAAGAGCTTATGGCGACGCCGATAGACATCGTTTCCACCGGGCCTGACCGTATTCAAACGGTCGTGTTACGTCACCCCTTCCATTAATAAACCTTTCTTCTTTATTAAAACGGCCTCCGAAAGGAGGCTTTTTTAATTCTGCCATTCCGAACGTTATATTTAATATTTAGAATAAATTTTACCTAAAAAAACCTTAATTATTAGAAAAACTGATGTATGAACTTCTGTTACCGAAGTTTGAACGTCCAAGTTTCCGATTAGAGCCTGGTTCCGGGCGCTGTCTTCATAAAACTCATCCTAAAATCCCGCATGAATAGCTGCTTACAACAGGTAGCTCGTTCATTTTCGAGAAAGTTTATTGTTCAGATTATTAAAACAGGAGGAGTGGTAAAAATTTACTGCGCAAATGCGATGCGGAAGTTAAGACTAAGGTTGGGCAATTAAGTCCAGGTTTTTCTGATTTAAGTTTGGTTGACAGCGCTGTCAGCTAAATATACGTTGCGATTTGTCAGTGTCTTAAGGTTGGCTACACTATAACTGTAGTCTCTTATGCTTTGACCAATAGCTTGGCTAAACAAATACCTAATAATTTTAATAAGGGGTTGGCTATGAATAATGATAAAAAATCGAGTACCGTTTTTTCAGAAAAAAATCCTCATTTCAAACGATCAATACTGGCGATGTGCATCATGGCGTTGAGTGCGCCGGTAATTGCGCAAGATACTGCCCAGAATGACGAGGGAGAGATTGAGGAGATTATCGTAAGTGGAATGCGTCAGTCTCTAAGTAACGCGCAGGACATTAAACGGAACGCTAATACTGTTGTAGATTCCATTACAGCAAAAGATCTGGGCTCCTTCCCGGACAAATCTGTTGCAGAAGCCCTGCAGCGGGTTGCGGGGATTACTGTTAACCGATTTGCGGCGTCAGACGACACGGCGCACTTCTCTACCGAACCATCGGGCGTTATTGTTCGTGGTCTCAATCAGGTGCGCACAGAATTTAACGGGCGCGACTCGTTCAGTGCCAACTCCTCGCGGGGTTTGAGTTGGGGTGATGTGTCGCCCGAACTGATGTCTGGTGTGGATACCTACAAAAACCAGATGGCTGAGTTGATCGAGGGTGGTATTGCCGGTACGGTGAACATGCGTACTCGTGTACCGTTTGATCAAGAAGGTCAAATGATAGCCGTCTCTGCTAGCGCGAACTACGGTGACCTATCAGAAGAAGTAACACCTGAGTTTTCCGGCTTATATAGCAATCGATGGGAAACTGGTGCGGGTGAGTTTGGTTTTTTGGCAAACTTTGCCCATTCCGAAGTACAGACTCGCTCTGAAGGTGTTCAACTATTCCGTATGAATCGTTTCAGGGATGTCTACGGTGATGATACGTTGCGCTACATCCCCGCTACCGTCGCGATGCGTGACAACCTTTATGATCGTGAACGACAAGGTGCAGCATTGGCCCTTCAATGGCAGGACCCCGATGAGAAATATGTGGCTACCCTGCAATATAACCGTTCGCAGTATGAAAATGCCTGGGAAGAATACGTTGTTTCTGCCACGCCGGCGGATCTCTCCTATTCGCAAAGCGTCCTTTATGAAGTCCCTGCGGGTACGGCTACGGCTCCCCAACCACTACCCGGTACGCCTGATTTCACCTTTGATGAACGAGGACTGTTTCAAACAGGTGTAATGACTGCTGATATCGGCTGGTGGGGTAATAACAATGAGGAGTCTGCTGCAATAGCCGCTAATTCGGCGGGCGAAGCAATGGTGAACGCGTGTTATGGCTGGAATGGGTGCGAACCCGCTCGTCGTGGTATTGATGTGGGGACAACCACTCGTTCGAATAACAACGAAAATATGACGCAGGATGTCGGGTTTAATTTCAAGTGGGAAATCAATGATCGAGCGCGAGCCAATTTTGATGTTCAGTACGTTGACTCTACTGTAGAAAACTATGATATTGAGATTGCCTACTCATCATTTGCCAATGCCGCTATCGATTTAACGACTGATCGCCCAACGTTAGTTCTTTCTGCTCCTTTGAATGTTAATTCTTCTCCTGGCTTATTTTCAAATCCCAACAACTATTACATACGTTCCATCATGGATCATGTTGAAGACAGCGAAGGGGATGAGCTGGCACTTAAAATGGACTTTGAGTTTGATTTCGATTCTGATGTGGTCGAGTCAATAAAAGTGGGGGCTCGCTATGCTGATCGTCAGCAAAATATTCGTTGGAGCGGTTATAACTGGCAGAACGTGGCTAACACATGGACCGGTAATCAGGCGGGTTATTTCAACCTTGACCGCCACAACCCTGATGGGCTTGGCTTTTTGGGCTACCCGCAGGGTCACTATGAAGCCAGAGAGTTTGAGTCAGATTTTTTTAATCTTTCTCCCAATGAATTTGTATTTGCCGATATGGATTTGCTGCAAAATCAGCGCTTAATGGCATCTAGCATGGGAGCCGCTGGATTGGGTTTATCAGGTGGAATTGGTTGGGATCCTATCTGCTCAAACATCGGTGATCGCGCAGATGAATTGCCTGGTACGTGTTTTACCCCAGCTGAAATTGTTGATGTAGGCGAGGAAACAAGCGCGTTGTATCTACAGCTCAATTTTGGTGGGGCGGATGCACAAATATTTAATATTCCTTTCTCTGGGAATATTGGGGTGCGGTATGTAAAAACGGATATTGTTAGTGGCGGTGGAACTGCGCTTCCGTTGCTTGGTGCTCAGGACTCCACATGTACGTCAACTGCGGGTAATCCCGATGCCCAAGTCCCTGGTTCTGTTGGTTGTTATTTATCGGATGATGATATCAGCTTTATGGATGGAGCAGATTTCCTTGGAGATGTAAAAGCTGACCACACTAATATCCTGCCGAGCTTTAATATCAAATTTGATCTGACAGATGATTTGTTATTGCGTTTCGCGGCTTCAAAAGCTATGGCGAGGCCCGATATCGGTAACTTGAGAAATTACATTGGCGTCAGTGGCACTTTGCCAAGTGTCACAAATGCTGATGATCCTTTATGGATTAAGGACGATGGTGGCGAAATTATCGGTGCGAGGGTTAGATACAGTGGTGATGCTCAAAACCCGCTGCTTGAGCCTATAGAGGCCCGACAGTTTGATTTGGCATTGGAATATTACTTTGCTGATGTTGGCTCATTTACTGCCACCGTTTTCCATAAAGAATTCGATAATTACATCCAGATTGGTTCAAGTAATTTTGAGTTTACGAATAATGGTGTAACTCGCACAGCCGAAATTCGTTATCCAATGAATGGTGACGGTGCAGAGATAAACGGTTTTGAGTTGGCTTTCCAGCGCTTCTTTGATTTCCTTCCAGCACCTTTTGATGGTTTGGGAATGCAAGCAAACTACACCTATCTTGATAACAAAGGTGTTACCAATACCAATGTAAGAAGCACAGGAGATGGAGGCTCGGTTATTACTGATCAAGCGCCTGACTCTATAAGTGTTGATCGTTTGGAAGGATTATCAGACGAATCATTTAACTTGGTCGGTATGTACGAAAAAGGGGATGTGGCTGTTCGTTTGGCTTATAGCTGGCGATCAGAATACATGGTTACTGCAGTTGATTGCTGTGTGGCTTACCCGATATGGCACGATGCAACCGGTCAACTGGATGGGTCAATTCGATATAACATCTCGGATAATATCGAAATCAGCCTAGCGGGTAGCAATTTGCTAAATGAAGAAACCCGCTTGGAGCAACAGGTTTCTGGTTACGAAGACGGCGGCTTGCGCTTGCCGAATGCATGGTTCCAGAATGATCGTCGCTTCACGCTTGGTGTTCGTTTCACATACTAAGTTAACCTTGGTGAAAAGCGCTGCTATGCTATATAGCAGCGCTTTTTTTATTTATGGGATACGTAAATGTCTGAACCAATAGATATTGTTATCGTTGGAGGAGGTACAGCCGGGTGGATGTGTGCCGCTGCACTGGTAAGCGTCGCGCCGGCTGCTATTCGGCGTGTCAGACTTATTGAATCCGATGAAATCGGCAGTGTAGGCGTAGGCGAAGCAACTTTGCCGCAAATGAAAGACTTTAATGATTATATTGGTATCAACGAAGCCGATATGATGCAGAAAACCCAGGCAACATTTAAGTTGGGTATTGAATTTGTCGATTGGGGGTACAAGGGGTCATCGTACATTCATCCTTTTGGCACCTTTGGAGAAAAAATTGGTGGTATTGATTTTCATCAACAATGGAGTCGTATTCGACACTTTTCGGAGATTGAAGCCATTGAAAAATATTCCTACGCGATTGAAGCTTGCAGACAACATCGATTTGAATTTCCTGTTGAAGAAAAATCAGCCATTAATTCCACCTACGCTTATGCCTATCATTTTGATGCGGGGTTATACGCGCAATTTCTGAGGAAGTTTGCAGAAAACAAAGGGTTGGAAAGAATCGAAGGGAAAATTACCAACGTTAAACAAGATGTCGATTCCGGGTTCATCAAATCCGTTGTAATGGCTTCGGGAGAAGAAATTACGGGTGATTATTTTATTGATTGTTCTGGCTTTCGGTCGTTGCTTCTGGGAAAGACGCTCAATACCCCCTTTGAAGATTGGTCGCCTTGGTTACCTTGTGATAGAGCTGCCGCCGTTCCGTCTGATCGATTGGAATCTTTGGCACCCTATACTCGATCAACAGCGAAGTCGGCGGGGTGGCAGTGGCGTATTCCATTGCAGCATCGCACGGGTAATGGCTATGTATTTAGCAGCCAGTTTATTGGTGAAGATGAAGCAATAGCGAATTTGCTCAAAGATCTGGATGCTTCAGCACTTGCAGAGCCTCGAGTCATCCATTTTCAATCCGGACGCTATAAATATTCCTGGCAAAAAAACTGTATCGCCCTCGGATTGGCGAGTGGTTTCCTGGAGCCACTGGAATCGACCAGTATATATTTGATTCAGGTGGCTATCTTTAATTTTTTAAAGCTGTTACCCAACAGGAACCCCGATACAGCGCTCATTGATGAGTTTAATCGCCTCGTTGATGTGGAGTATGAGAGGGTCAGGGATTTTTTGATACTTCACTATCACTTGAATAGCCGCGACGATAAGGATCTGTGGCGCTACTGCAAGAATATGCCCATTCCGGACAGTCTGGCATTAAAGATGGAAATGTTCAGGTTACGTGGGCATATTGATGTCTACAGATACGGATTATTCGCCCCACCTAGTTGGTTATCTGTTTATTTAGGCCAGGGAATGATGCAAGATAATGTAGACCCCTATGTCAATAACATTCCTGTAGATTACGTGAAAGGAAAATTTCAGGAGTTATCTGCTGCAATAAGACAAAGAGTAGAGCTGATGCCAACTCACGCAGAATTTATTGCAGATTTCTGCCCTTCGAAATTATAACGTCAAGGTTATTAACTTGAGCAATAGAATAGAGAAAGTTATCGTGGTCGGGCGTGACGCGGATGCGTGGCTAACCGCATTGATGCTGCAATTAAGTTTCGCAAATTCTGAAAAAACCTTAAAGGTAGAGCTCATTGAGCTGCCATCGAAGTTGCATCCTCAGGACTACTACTCAGTCCTGCCCAGCCATAAGGCAATGCATAAAATGCTGGGGATTGACGAACATTCGTTATTGCGCGCGTCATCGGGCTTGTATGCATTGGCACAAAGATTTTCCAACTGGTCGCCATCGCATACATTTATGCACGCGTACGATACTCACGGAATTGGTTTTAGTAACATTGACTTTTTCCAGTATTGGTTAAAGGCCAGCGCAAAAGGTTTGAATGTACCTTTGGAGGATTTCTCATTAGGGGCTGTGGCTGCCAAACAAGGGCGTTTTGTCGTGTTGGACGATGCTGCTGAGTCCTTCTCCAAAGCAACGCATGGATACCACCTGAGTGCGTTGCCCTATCTCAAGGTGATTGCCAGTGCGGCAATCAATGCCGGCGTAACGCATCACATCAGCGATATTAAATCTATCGATGCTACCAGCGATGCTGTCAGATCTATTCGGTTGCAGGATGATACTCTTGTTGAGGGCGATCTCTATATTGATGCTACAGGTAGTGATGCTGCGCTGATCAGTTTGTTCGATCAGGGTGAACATGAAAACTGGCAAGCGTGGTTTCCCTGTGATCGAGTTATAACTGCTTCTTCACCCCTGCTGAATCCTTCCCCAGCATTCAGTCAAATTGCCGCCTTTGCTAAAGGATGGATAGGCTTTTTTCCGCTATTGAATAGAACCGCCGTTGCGGCGGTTTATTCTTCAAAGCATACAGAGCATAGCGAAATTATCAGAAATCTACAGGCTATACCCGGCATTAAATTAGATGGCGCCATAGAGAAACCTTTTTCTGTGAGTGCAAGAAAAAAGCAGTGGATTGGTAATTGTATTGCGCTGGGCTCGGCGGCAGTTAATCTTGATCCACTAGATGCAACGCATATGCATATGCTCGACGTCGGCCTGTCTTTGTTGAGAACGTTATTTCCTGTTGATAAGACCGCTATGAAAGAGGCCGCTATTTTTAATGAAAAAATGTATTGGCATGCGACAAATGCGCGCGACTTTCAAATAACCCACTACAAACTCAATAAGCGTTTTGGGGAGCCTTTATGGGATGAGGTGCGTGATATGGAAATACCGGCCACTTTAAACGAAAAGTTTGCGTTATTTAAAGCGCGTGGACGAGTTGCCATGCAAGAGCATGAAACTTTTCAGGAAGAAAGCTGGACGTCTATTTTTGTTGGGCATGGCTTGCAGCCAATTACCTATGACCCCTTGGTTGATAATATGCCTGAGCAAGAGCAGATAGAGCATTTTCAGAAAATACTAAAATACATTGCCGGTGAAATACAAAGCATGCCATCCCTGCAAGCCTATGTTGAAATGAATGCATAACATATGATAACAACGAGAATATTATGGGCGAACAAACGATAAAGAATATTGTGATTGTTGGTGGTGGAACCGCCGGCTGGATGGCTGCAGCTGCTATCTCTAAAACAGTAGGTTGTCAGACAGTAAATATCACTCTCATCGAATCAGAGGAAATCGGTACCGTTGGTGTAGGCGAGGCAACCATTCCAATGATCTCGTTGTTTAATAACGTGTTAGGTTTGGATGAAAATGAGTTTGTTAGGGAGACTAACGGAACCTTCAAGCTAGGTATTGAATTCGTTGATTGGCGCAAGCCGGGGCACAGCTATTTTCACCCATTTGGCTTGTTGGGTGTTGATATGGATGGTATCAGTTTTATGCATTACTGGCTGCGCTGGAAAAAAGCCGGTGGCAATCTGGATTATGCAAAATTCAATGCAGAGACCGAGGCGGCAGCGGCATTGAAATTTATGCGGACCAATCATGAAAGCGGTCCGATGTTAATGCCGAAGATCAACTATGCATTTCAGTTTGATGCGGGGCTTTATGCTGCTTTCTTGCGCCGTTATTCTGAAAAGCGTGGAGTAGTGCGTAAAGAAGGCAAGATTGTAGATATAAAGCAAGATGCAACGACCGGACATATCGATTGCGTGGTTTTACAAAATGGTGAAACGATACGAGGAGATTTTTTTATCGACTGTTCAGGTTTTCGCGGGTTATTGATAGAGCAAGTTCTGCAGGCCGGTTATCACGACTGGAGTCATTGGCTGCCGGTTAATCGTGCGGTCGCGGTGCCTTGCGAAAGTGCGGGAAAACTCTTGCCTTATACGAGATCGACAGCGCGTGAATTTGGTTGGCAGTGGCGGATACCCTTGCAGCATCGCACGGGCAACGGCTATGTCTATTGCGATCAATACATTAGTGATGACGAAGCCGCGAGCCAATTACTCGCGCATCTGGATGGGAGGGCGCAAGCTGAGCCAAAAACGTTGCGCTTCCTGACCGGAATGCGAAAAAAATGCTGGATAAAAAATTGTTTGGCTATTGGTCTTGCCGGCGGGTTTCTTGAACCCTTGGAGTCAACAAGTATCCATCTGACTCAAGTCGCTATATCAAAACTCTTGGCAATGTTTCCGCGCGATGAATTCAATGAAGCCCTGATAAAACGATTTAATGAAGAAATGGAAACTGAGTACGATACAGTGAAAGATTTTCTTATCGCGCATTACAAAGTTACCGAGCGAGAGGATACTCCTTTCTGGCAGTACGTAAAAAATATGTCGATTCCTGATTCTCTACAAGAGCGTTTGAATATTTTCAAAAAGCGTGGAGAGGTTTTGGCACGACAAACAGAGTTGTTTAAAGAAGTAAACTGGTTTGTGGTGCTGGTTGGGCAAGGGCTTTTTCCGGAAGGGTATCACCCGGTCGCTGATGCAATTTCCGCGGATGAGCTACGTTTACGTCTGACAAAAATACGCACGGGAATACAAAATCGCATCAATATCATGCCAGGACACGCTGATTTTATAGCGGCGAATTGCAGATCGCCCATGAGCAAGATAGGTTAACGATATTAAAACGCGCTAGAACCTGCTCAATGCTTTCGATAAAGCCATGCGCAGTTGTTTAAGTGCCTCCGGTTTTAATTGGCCTAGAATGCCGCGCCGCTCCTCCGGTAAATGCTCTGCCGTTTTACCGTCATTAAATACGTAGTGTTCAAACATGGCTTGCCATGCCTGGCGGTGGCGCTCCGGCAGTGAGCGTATTGACATCATGGCATGAAGCAAGGCATTTCTCGGATCACCATGCGACTCCCTTGCTTCACCCCACCAGTAATTTATTAATGCATTAATTCCCTCTAAGGCAACCACATGGTGCCACCACATGTAAGGAATAAAAATCGCATCTCCCGGTTCCAGCTCAGCGTACATGGCCGCTTCTTCAGCCTGTTTGAACTTGGGATATTTTTCATAATCAGGTTGGTTAATATCAACCATGCTTATAGTGGCACCGGCAGGCGTGAGTTCAATTGGGCCAACATATAAATTGCTTATCTGTTCTGGCGGAAACAGCGTGAACCGACGGCGCCCTGCTACGCAACAAGCAATGTTCTCGGAAGAGTCGTAATGTGCAGCTACGGTTGAGCGGCCACCAATCCATATCCGGGGTTCAATTTTTTCGGGTAATAAGCCGAGACTGTTTTCCAGCTGTAATCCTGGCAGGTATTGGTGGATGATCACCGATTGGATTGCAAGAGTTGGAGCGGGATTGTCCTCCATGTGCTCTAACAGGTAATCTAAAGAACCGGGCAGCTTTGCTTGTCCCATGCGACAATTCAGACCACTCATATCCTTGTTATAAAAGATCCGCCCGCCGATAGATGGAGGGCCATACACGGTATTTACGTCATAGCCCCTATCGAAACGTTTTAAATAATTACAAAACGAAACGGCGCCGCTTTTTCCTGCTTCAACAATTGGCCATGTATTTACCAAGCCTCGCATAACGACGGGCTTACCTGTTGGTAAGACCTCGTTATGAAATTCATCCGCGCTGACGTTATATGCTTCTGCAATGGGTTTCATAGTTATTCCATGTTGACGTTAGCCTGCGAGTATAAATCACTTATTTCCTGAATTATTAACTCAACTATTGGAGGCTGATAATGTGGGAATTATGGCGTTAATTTCCCTATTAAACAAATTTTTATTAATGAATTTTCTGTTTGCCAAGGCATATAAATTTTGGATACGCCCCCAAGCCTACAAGCTAACTTATTGTTCTTGTATGCTAGTGCTTTAAACTTATAGTCATGTTGACATACAGTGGGGTGGCGTATAGGATTGCATAACCAATACGCCGTATTCGCGACTATTGGCGCACATAAAAATAGCTTTGCAGTAAAAATACCTATTAATAATATATAAGAAGGGGTTATTTATGGTTTCCCATAAAAATCACGCGCCTTACCCATTTTCCCAACACCCAGTTAAATTTAAGAAATCGCTTCTGGCCATGTGTGTGATGGCATTGAGTGCGCCTGCGCTTGCACAGCAGCCAGAAGTCGATGCAGAAACCGGACCTGTTGAAGAAATTGTTGTCAGTGGTGTTCGCACAAATTTACAAAATGCACAGAACATCAAGCGTAACGCAGACACCTTTGTAGATTCCATTTCTGCATCAGATATTGGCTCTCTACCCGATCGCAGTGTGCTTGAGGCTATGCAACGTCTGCCAGGTATTTCCATCGAGCGCTTTGCCGGTGTGGACGATCCAGACCATTTCAGCGTTGAAGGTAGTGGTGCTGTAATTCGTGGCATGACTGCTACGCGCAGTGAATTTAACGGACGCGACTCATTCACGGCTAACTCTGGGCGCGGTTTGAGTTTTCAGGATGTTCCACCGGAGTTAATGGGTGGTGTGGATGTTTATAAAAACCAATCTGCCGACATGATCGAGGGCGGCATTGGCGGTACAGTTAGTCTTCGTACCCGCAAGCCTTTTGATGCTCCTGACAGAGTAATTGCGTTTTCCGGTGATGTTTCTTATGGCGATATGGCTGAAGAAGCAACACCAACATTGTCTGCGCTTTACAGTGACCGTTGGGAAACTGGTGCAGGAGAGATGGGCATTTTGTTCAATATCGCCCACTCCGAATTGAAAGGTACATCTCACGGTATCCAAAGTGACGCGTACGTGCAGTATGACGCATCGGTTTTACCGGGCGCAGAAGCATTTGTCGGTGACGGCACTGGCAAAGTATGGATGCCGAATGGTTCCAATGCCACGATGAAATTTGATGATCGTGAGCGTAAAGGTTATGCCGCTGCCTTCCAGTGGGAAACACCAGATCAGACATTAGTATCCACCTTTCAATTTATGCGCTCTGATGCCACCTTGGCGTGGACTGAAAATGCACTGAAATATCAGAATGGCTATTACGACCCCGGTGCAGAAGTCGATAAACGTTTTACTCGTCCATTGGATGGAACAGAATTTACGTTTGATGATGAAGGTATTTTCCTTGCGGGTGTTATGGCGGATTCGGAAGGTTGGCGTAGTGCTGACGGCAATCAGGACCATATTCCCAGAAGCTATGAAGGTGCTAACGTAGCACTTTTTGGACACAAATTTCAGACGGATACGCGCTACAAACGAACCAATACGCTGGTTGACGATTATGCATTGAATTTCAAATGGACACCCGATGAAACATGGGAGTTCGAGTTGGATCTGCAATATATCGAAGCAGAAACTGTGGATGATGATCTGGTTATACATCTAGGGATCAATGCGCTGCAAGATTACGATACCCGTGGTGATACACCAACGCTCACATTGATCGAACCCTGGAATGGGTTGCGCGATAATAATCCGGATGATTTTGCTACAGGTTTTCCTGGCTTTTCTGGCGACCCGGCGGGCGACAGCAATTACTTTCAAGACCCGAACAGCTATTGGTGGCGGTCAGCGATGGACCACTATGAGCGCTCGGAAGGTGACTCTGTTGCCAGTCGTTTTGATGTGACCTACAACATCGATGATGATGGCGGCATGTTAAAAGCTGTTAAAGCCGGTATTCGTTTTGCTGAGCGTGAGCAGGTGGTGAGGAACACTGCATGGAATTGGGGAAGCTTAGGGCCTGAGTTCAGTGGTTCCGCGCCGGCAATGTGGTTAACTGATCCGGCAGCGGCCGATCAGGAATATGTTTTCGTCGACTGGAGTGATTTCCATCGCGGCGATTCCATGACGATTCCAGGTGGTGGTTTGCTTCATGCCTCTGAAGATTTGGTTAAACAAGTTTTGTTTGAAAACCGTGCCTTGGCCAAAACGGCTGGTGGTGAGTGGGTGCCATACCCGTCACGTGGTGATGTTGTTCCGGGCACGCAGTTTGCTCCATCAGAAATATACACTACAACCGAGACCAATGAGGCAGCATACATTCGTCTGGATTTTGGGTCTGATGAAACCGCAATACGCTTTAGCGGTAATATTGGTTTACGCTATGTGAACTTTGAGCGCGATGCGTTAGGTTCTATCGAATTTCCAGATCTGGTTTCTGAGTTCCCGGTTCCTGATGGTTTACCAAGTTCCTTGACTCCGGAAATTGTGGCAGCTTATGCACAGCCTTTTATCGATAACGGCACTTATGATGATCTCGCTGATTTTTATGAAGACGATGACAATAACTGGGCAAGCCACGACCGCAATTATTTAAGTGCTGAAGAGCAGGGTTATGGTAACAATGCCTTTACCTTGCAAAGTGCAATTGATAAATACAGCGCAACCTTACCCAGCTTTAATTTAAAGGTAGAGCTGACAGATGATTTAATTGCCCGTTTCGCTGCATCCAAGGCTATTGCGCTCCCCGATATGGGTGACGTGCGTAATCAATCACGCCTCAGTGCAACTTCGGTTGAGGGTATCTATCCAGTAATCGATCCTGATAATCCACCGGCAGAAGGCGAGCCGCGTTTTATTGAAGGTGCTTATGTCAGTGGATGGGAAGGCAGCGGCGGTAATCCCTACCTGCAGCCCATGGAGTCTACCCAGTTCGACGTTTCTCTGGAGTGGTATTTCGCTGAAGTTGGGTCATTGACAGGTACAGTCTTTTACAAAGATCTTAGTAACTTCTTTATCTACGGTGCCTTCCCACAAACATTCACTAATCCGGTTTCCGGTGTGACGGAAACCGTTGATGTGACCGGTACGCGTAATGGCGGTGAAGGTACGATGGAAGGGTTTGAAATTGCTTATCAGCAATTTTATGACATGCTGCCTGCGCCTTGGGATGGTTTAGGTTTACAAGTTAACTACACCTATATTGAAGCGAGTGGTGTGCCCAACAATGAAGTATCGCTGGATGATGCAGATTGGGTGGGTGGTGATAACGACACCGGCGCCCGTGTATCACTGGATAATGTTCCTTTGCAGGGCCAATCCAAAGAAACGTTCAATATCGTCGGTATGTACGATAAAAACGATTGGTCGGTGCGTCTGGCGTATAACTGGCGTTCCAGATACCTGCTGACCACGCGCGACGTTATCAGTAAGTATCCATTATGGAATGATGACGCGGGTTATCTTGATGGTTCTGTGTTCTACAACATCAACGATAACATTACCGTGGGTATGCAATTTACCAACCTTGCTAATACGCAAACCAAAACCATCATGATTCTGGATGGCGAAGGTGCCGAAGCAGGTCGTTCATGGTTCGTTAATGACCGTCGTGCAGCCCTTATTGTAAGAGCAACGTTCTAAACCTCGTTTGTGATAGCCTCTCCTTTGAGCGCGCCTTTCGGCGCGCTTTTTTTTCGATAGATAAAACTCATCGCCCGGCGGGTGATAGCCCGCTATTTTCTGGCTACAATAAACCCTGATAACAATAAACGGGGAAGATATGCCAAGCCAACGAATTCAGCAGGTTGTTATAGTCGGTGGTGGTACGGCCGGCTGGATGACGGCGGCTGCGCTGGCGCGCTTCCTGCCATCAGCGATTTGTAAAATTACCTTGATTGAATCTGAGCAGATTGGCACCGTCGGTGTTGGTGAGGCGACTATTCCCCACATTCGCCACTTTAATCAATTGCTGGGTGTCGATGAAAATGAATTCATCCGGGCAACCCAGGCGACTTATAAGCTCGGTATTCAATTCAGTGGCTGGGGCTATCCCGGTACCTCATACATTCATCCCTTTGGGCTTTATGGTCACGATATCAGTGGAATAGATTTCCATCATTACTGGTTGCGCCTGCGGTCGTTGGGCGATGAGGCGCCCTTGGAGAATTATTCCATCGCGGCTGTTGCGGCACTCGCGAAAAAGTTTGCTTACCCTGATGCGAATCCGGATTCTCCGCGTTCGGATTTTGGTTATGCCTTTCATCTGGACGCTTCGCTCTATGCGCAGTTTTTGCGGTGCTACGCCGTGCAAAAAGGTGTGGTGCGTATTGAAGGAAAAATTGATCAGGTTCAGTTTTCATCGACAACAGGTTTTATCGAAACCGTGATGCTTGAAAGTGGAGAGCAGCTCGCGGGACAACTCTTTATTGATTGTTCCGGTTTCAGGGGCTTGCTGATAGAAGGCGCACTGAAAACCGGCTATGAAGATTGGCGGCACTGGCTTCCCTGTGATCGCGCCGTAGCCATGCCATGCGAGCGCACAGGTGATCCGCTACCTTATACGCGCGCGATTGCACAAAAAGTTGGCTGGCAATGGCGTATACCCTTGCAGCACCGTACCGGTAATGGCCACGTGTATTGCAGTGATCACCTCAGTGATGATGAAGCTGCGTATCAATTGCGCCATCAGATAGATGGTGAGGCAACCGGTGAGCCAAATTTTTTACGCTTTGTGACCGGCCGGCGCAAACGGAGCTGGAACAAAAATTGTGTTGCTATCGGTTTGGCCAGTGGGTTTCTGGAGCCGCTGGAGTCAACCAGTATTTATTTAATTCAGGTGGGCATTTTAAAACTGCTGGAAAACTTTCCGGATGCGGACTTTGCAGACGTTGATCGCACCGAATTTAATCGCCATATTGATCTTGAGTATCGTCGTGTGCGAGATTTTCTGATCTTGCATTACAAAGCCAATGCGCGCATGGGCGAGCCTTTCTGGGATGCCTGCCGCACTATGGCTATTCCTGAAGAATTGGAACGGAAGATCAATTTATTTCGCGAATCTGCCCATATTGAACATTACCAACAGGGACTATTTATGACGCCCAGTTGGCTCGCAGTTTATATCGGACAGGGTGTCATTCCGGACGCTTATGATGCGCGCGTTGCGCGCCACACCAGGGAAACCATCGCCGCGTATTTGGAGAAACTGCATCAAGGTATCCGTGTGGATGTTGATGCTATGCCCAGCCATAACACCGCGATTCAACATGCAATAAACGCTATTAGCGCACGCTACCCGGAGGCCAGCATGAGTCTCTATGGTTTACAACGATGAATAGTGAAGCGATACAAAATATCGTCATTGTCGGTGGCGGCGTTGTGGGGTGGACGGCAGCGGCAATACTGGCCAGAGCATTAAAGTCCGAGCCTATCAAAATAACACTGCTTGATCTTCCCGGCTTGCCAGCAGATGACATGGCAGAATCAAGCTTGCCGGGGATACGTCCGCTGCATCAGATGTTGGGGTTTGATGAGCGTCAGTTGATGAGCATCACCGGCGCGACCTTTAAACTGGGCACAGAATATCAGGGCAATAACGCTCGGTCATTTATTCACCCCTTGGGGAGACTGGCAACAACGACTGCCGCATTTGATCAGCAGGTAATCAGGTTGCACCATGCGGGCGAACATATTTCTTACGACGATTTTTTTCTGGCGGCTGTTGCGGCACGACATGGAAAATTTGCATTTCCTGAACAGAATAAAAAAAATATCCTGTCGACCTTATCCTGCGGTCTTCATCTCAATGTCGATGCGTATAAAAAATACCTGCGTGATTATGCACATTATTTGCAGGTAACGTCTCTTCAAGCTCGTGTTCAAGGTGTGGAGCTTTGTCCTGATTCGGGTTTCATTAATGCGGTTGTGTTCGATGATAACACTAGCCTAAGCGGTGATTTATTTATCGATTGCTCCGGTGAAATGTCGGTGCTGATCGGCGATCCGGCGCTGGCGGTTGATTACTGCTCCTGGGCGGCTGATTTGCCTGTAGATCGTGTTATGAATTTCTCAATTCCCTATGGGCCAGAGGAATCCACATTGCGGCCGCTGACAAGCATTCAGGCAATGCCTTGGGGTTGGCAACGAACTATTCCGCTACAGCAACATCGCGTCCAGCAATATATCTACCATTCCGACTTGTTGGGTGACGAAACGTTACTCGCAGAGCTCCAACGTCTGGGCCTTTCGGCGAATGCAACCCATACCTCCAAACATATCAGGCCGGGTCACCGCACCGTATGGTGGAAAGCTAATTGTGTTGCTATCGGTACGGCGGCAGGTAACATTACCTCGTTGGCCATCTCGGAGTTGCAGTGGGCACAATCTGCTTTGGTTCGTTTGCTGGATTATTTTCCGCATAAAGCATGCAAGCCCTGTAATACAGCAGAATATAATCGCTTAAGTCTGGGTGAGTTTGAGCGTTTGCGGGATTTTCATATTGCCCATCAATTATTGCTGCACACGGATTCAGCCTTTGGTCGCCTGTGTCAGGAAAAATCGCCGCCCATAACTTTACAGCATCGTCTGGATTTGTTTCGCCACCGTGGCAGAATAGGTGCGTATGAATACGATGTCATATCAGATCAACTTTGGGCCGCATTTTTTCTGGGATTAAATTGCTGGCCGGAACGCTATGACATCATGACCGATGCCCTGGCAGAAAAAGAATTATTGCAACAACATCAGCATATCAGGCAGGCGGTGCAAAAAACCGTTGACGCCATGCCCAATCATCACGAAGTACTTGCACGCTATTGCCCTGCTCGTTAGAACTGGAGATATCTATGTCGGATAATCGTATTGAACACATTGTCATTGTTGGTGGTGGTACCGCCGGGTGGATGACGGCGGCTGCCATGGCCAAAGTGCTCAAGAACCAATACTGCAACATTCACGTGATTGAATCAGAAGACATCGGTACGGTCGGTGTTGGTGAGGCAACGATTCCCCAAATCCAGTTATACAATCGTTTGTTGGGTTTGGATGAAGATGATTTTGTTCGCCGCACACAGGGCACATTTAAATTGGGTATTCAGTTTGTTAACTGGAGTCACATCGGCAGCTCATACATTCATGCCTTCGGCGATGTCGGTAAGGACATGGATGCAATCCAGTTTTACCATTATTGGTTGAAGTTATACCAGGCAGGTGAGGTGCCGGATATTGGCGAGTACACGCTCACCGCTATCGCGGCGCGCAAAGGAAAATTCATGCGCTCCATTGACGCAGGCAATTCACCTTTGTCCAATATTGCCTATGCATTCCATTTTGATGCCGGGCTCTACGCGCGTTATTTGCGCGAATATTCTGAGCAGTTAGGTGTTGTGCGCACAGAGGGCAAGATTACGCACGCTAACCTCAATCATGACAACGGGTTTATTGAATCCGTTGCGCTGGAAAACGGTGCGGTGATCAAAGGTGACTTATTTATTGATTGCTCAGGTTTTCGCGGTTTGCTGATTGAGCAGGCGTTAAAAACCGGCTACGAAGACTGGACCGATTGGTTACCCTGTGATCGCGCCTGGGCGGTACCTTGCGAGAGCGCGGGCGATCCAACACCTTATACGCGCTCCACCGCGCACGCGGCTGGTTGGCAGTGGCGTATCCCGTTGCAGCATCGCATTGGCAACGGTCATGTCTATAGCAGTCGCTACATGAGTGACGATGAGGCAGTTAATATTCTGCTCAATAATCTCGACGGTGCCCCCTTGGCCGAACCGCGTTTGTTAACATTTACCACAGGCAAGCGCCATAAATTCTGGAATAAAAATTGTGTGGCTATCGGCTTGGCCAGCGGTTTTATGGAGCCGCTCGAATCCACCAGTATTCACCTGGTGCAATCCAGTATTGCGCGGTTGATGAGTTTATTTCCGAATAAACATTTTGATCAGGAAGATATTGATGAATTCAATCGCCAGGCGCACTTTGAGTATGATCGTATCCGCGACTTCCTGATTCTGCACTATCACGCAACCACTCGCGATGACTCACCCTTCTGGAATTATTGTCGCACCATGAGTATCCCGGAAGAGCTGCAACAAAAGATCAACCAGTTTAAAAAGAACGGTCGCATCTATCGCAACAGTGTGGAGATGTTCAATGACCTGAGTTGGCTGGAGGTGATGCATGGTCAGGGAATTCAGCCGCGCGCTTATCACCCGATTGTTGATGTCATGCCCAAAGATGAGTTGATGAAGCGTATGGCTGGAATTAAATCGGTGATTGATCGCTCAGTTGAGGTCATGCCGTCTCATGCGGAGTTTATTGCAGAGCACTGTAAAGCTGAAAAATTAATGATGTGATGTGCGGGCATCCGGGCTTTAAATATACCCGGATGCCGCAGTTCTATTGTTTATTCAACGCAGCCTTTTTCACCTTCGGCCAAGCGCTCCAGGCGTACATTCGTAATACTCAGGGTCAATTTTCCTTCGGTACCGATGGTTAAAGGCCCGGATATTTTGCTGAGGTCAAAGCCATCATCACTCTTGAAGCAGTTCAGTGGCACCGGCAGACTGAACCATTCACCCGCAGGAAATTCAGTCAGCAGCTTGCGTATCTGCACCTCCCCACGACAGGGCCAGGTGCAGCTCATACTCAAGGTGACGCCTTTGGTGGGGCGCTTATCCACGCGGATATCCATGGCCAGGGCTGCTGCGTCTTTAAAATTAGCGATATCAATCGCGGGACCAACAATGCTCAATGTGGCGGTATCTTTTTTACCATTCCAGCTTGCCTGTAGCGCATCGCCTTTGCCTTTAAAGTCTGTCGGCTTGATCGATAACTTACCGCTTTTCGATTGCCCGGTACGATCCTGAACCGCCAGGGCCCAATCGCTGGGGTCGCCCAGCATTAATCCCCAGGGCGCAACGAGTTGACCTTGATTGAGATAGAAAAATGTCGGGTTCTCGGTTTGCGCTGATGCGGGAGCAATAAACAAACCACACATCAACAAGCTGATAAGGTGCAGGGTTTGGCTGAAGCGAAGGGTGGTGTGAAACATGGGTGGCATCCTCAATAATTATTGTTTGATAGATAAGGAGTAACGCGCCACCATGGTTGCAAAGGGCATAGGAAAAGTCAAACAACCGCAGGATTGATATAAACCCTGCGGGTCGGTCGGTTAATGAGGATTATTTTTTAAATGCACTGAGTGTTTGGATACTGCCATCAGCATGATGTGTCAGCTCGGTTACTTTGACATTGCGCAAATGGGTTTTGCCACCGGACAACTGGCTGTCGTGATAGAACAAATACCATTTGCCATTAAATTCCACGATAGAGTGGTGGTTGGTCCAGCCCAACACTGGCTCAAGGATTATCCCTTGATAAGTAAAGGGTCCGTAAGGGCTATCACCGACGGCATAAGCAATGTTATGCGTGTCGCCAGTTGAGTAGGAAAAATAATACCGGCCATTGTATTTGTGCACCCAGGCTGCCTCAAAAAAGCGTCGCTCGGTATCGCTGGCCAACAATGGCTGGCCTTGTTGATCCAGAAGTTGAACATCTTTTAAATCTTCAGCCAGGTTGAGCATGCTCTCATCCAGGCGTGCGATTTTAGGCATTAACGCTGGCTGGTCATCTGCGGGATATTGATCGCTGGTCTGATAGCTGCCGCTGCTCCAGCGTTGTAATTGTCCGCCCCAAATGCCGCCTACATATAAATAATAGCTGCCATCGGTATCTTTAAATACGGCGGGGTCGATGCTGTAGCTGCCTTTGATCGGTGTCGGTTCGGCGGTAAACGGGCCGCTGGGAGAATCGCTCGCGGCTACACCGATACGAAAGATGCCCTGCTGATCTTTAGCAGGAAAATATAAATAATACTTGCCCGCTTTTTCAGCGGTATCGGGTGCCCAGAGTTGCCTGCTCGCCCAGGGTACATCCTCAAGCGCCAGGGCCACACCATGATCCGTCACCTCGCCGCCCACAGCATCCATGGAGAGCACATGGTAATCCTTCATGTCGAATCTATCGCCTTCGCCACTGGTGGCGATATCCGTTTTAATATCGTGCGACGGATAAATGTAAAGGCGACCGTTAAAGACATGCGCTGAGGGATCGGCAGTAAAGATATGGTCGACTAAGGGTTGCGATGCAAACTGTGGCTCATGCCTGGGCTGAGATTTTTCCTGCACAACCGTCGTCACGGCATTTTCAGTCGTTGTGCTAACGGGAGTATGAGTGTCCGCGGTTTTTTCCTGGCAGGCAAAAAGGACGCTGGTCAGGAAAACAACGCTACCAAGCTGAAATGTTCTAGACATGCATGCAACCCCCAAAAATACTATTAAAGCAGAATTACCAATGCCACAAGGTGCCATCTTCCAGGCGATTCACTGGCAGGCAGGCGCGCTTATAAGGATACTGTGCCGCCAGTTTTTCATCGATATCCACACCGTGCCCCGGCGCTTCACCGGGCGTGAAGTAACCATCATCGAAACGGTAGGCATGAGGAAAGACTTCATCCATTTGTTCGCTGTGCGCCATGTGTTCCTGAATACCGAAGTTAGGCACCCAGTAATCAAAATGTAGCGCGGCGCCCATACAGATCGGTGATAAATCCGTCGCGCCATGGCATCCGGTACGCACATTAAACAGCGCGGCGAAGTCGGCGATACGGCGCAGGTGGGTGATGCCGCCAGCGTGAACAATCGTGGAACGAATATAATCGATTAACTGGTTCTGAATAAGCTCGCGACAATCGTGAATGCTGTTAAATACTTCACCAACCGCCAAAGGTGTTGTGGTGTGTTGACGAATGAGTTTAAACGCATCCTGATTTTCAGCGGCAACCGCATCTTCCATCCAGAATAAATGGTAAGGCTCCAGTTCTTTGCCAAGGCGCGCTGCTTCAATAGGTGTCAGGCGGTGATGCACATCGTGTAACAAATGCAAATCCGGTCCGAACGCCTTGCGCACTTCGGCAAATAATTCCGGAATAAAGTTCAGGTACTTTTCTGTCGACCAGGTTTCCACGGAAGGCAGATCACTATCGGCAGGTTCGTAATTTTTATTGTCTTTTGCTACACCGTAAGTCTTTTCAATACCGGGAATACCACACTGCACGCGAATCGCTTTGTAGCCCTTGGCTTTGGCTTTGGCCACGGCTTCCAGTGTGGATTCCAGGTCTCTGCCATTGGCATGGGTGTAAGTCATAATGCGCTCGCGGCTGCGGCCGCCGAGCAGCTGGTAAAGCGGCATATTGGCTGCTTTGGCTTTGATATCCCACAGTGCGGTATCAACAGCGGCCAGCGCCGTCATACCCACAGGGCCGCGCCGCCAGTACGCACCGCGATAAAAAAATTGCCAGATATCTTCAATCTGGTGCGGGTCGCGGCCAATCAATGCCGGAATTAAATAATCTTCCAGATAGGATACGACGGCTTTTTCACGGCCATTCAAGGTGCCGTCACCTACGCCGTAAATTCCCTTATCGGTTGTAATCTTCAACGTGACAAAATTTCTGCCGGGTGAGGTAACAATGACTTTGGCTGCAACAATCTTCATTCATTCATGCTCTTCAATGTGATGATACTGCCTGCTCTATTAATTAAAGCGGGCACTTTGTTCGGGTCCGAGGTAGCTGGGTTTCAGTCCCCCGGTATTAATCACAATCTTTTGTAAGGCTACCGCCGGATCGACCATATAAATGCGCAACTTATGTAAACCCGGTGTGGCTATCTTGTGTTTACTGAGTATCTTGCGCGAATCCGTGCGCACTGATTCTTCCCAGGCAGCGGGGCTCATATCTTTTACAATGTCGATAATCTGCGGGGTTTCATTGCCGAAACCGATGCCGTAACGCAAGCCGCGCTGAGGAAACATCGGCAAACTGGGTGCAAAGATAGATTCAACAGTAAATTCGCCCGTAGAGAAAAAATAAACCTCGTATTCCAGGTAAGGTGCTTTCCTCGGATTTTCAAAACTGAAATCCGTCACCGGAAAGGGCGACATGGATGACAAGGTTCGTCCGTGCTGCGGAATTTTTTCCCAGGCAAAGCCGTGTGATTCGGTTGTCGCGCTGTAATTCTCTGCTTCTATGGACACATAACCATCAGCCTCCACAAAGCCGCGTAGGTTAGCGGTTGCCTTGGCATCGGGGTTAAGGATATTCACCTTGATGGTCGCCCCGCCAAACCCTGTGCCAGCGATATGGATGGTGCCGTTGGCCTTACCTTTGGGGGCTTTTTGCCAATCGATACTGACCTGAATAGGCTGGCTCAGCTTAACTTGTCCACTAGTATTGCTCAGTATAATCCAAGGCTCACTGACTGTGGCTGAAAAATTAAACGGTTGTGTTCCTTTGTTAAAGACTTCAAGCATGCGCTGGCTTTTGCCATAGGGGCTGAAGCCGGGCAATTGATAATCCGCCGGTGTAGGCCAGGCTTCTTTCATGCCTTCTACCGCGACACCCATATCGGGGGCGCCATGAGGTTCATACTGATGCAGAACCGGTAAGGTGTTGGCGGGTGGGTTGTTCCAGTGGGTATAACCAATCCGCGGCTGTGACATAAAATGATTCCATTTTCCGTCACTCAATTCGATATGGAATTGTTTTTCCAGCGCAGCATCTTGCCGGAAAAGAATGCGTGCCCGTTCAGCATAATCATTGGTGTTGGCTCGCCCCTGGCTGGCATAGAGATGATTCTTGGCGACCATGTCATACATTTCTGTAATGGTCGCACTGGCTTTGACGGGGTAAAGCACCAATTGGAAAAACGCGGCCTTGTGCGATGCCGGCATTTTTTCGTAAAGCGCTTCCGCGCGCGCACTCAAATCTTTCACTTCGTTGGTGATGCGGTTGGCCTCGTCGTAATGCAATTGGCTGTAGATAAACGCCTCTTGCAACTCCGGCTTGCGGCGGCCGTTATGGCGCGTGTAGCCGGCCATCAGCGCAGCAATGTCTTCCGCGTGTTCAGCACCGAATTCACGCTTGGCCCACAATTCACCAAACTCTTCAATGCGCTCTTTCGGCCAGGCTTCGGGATTCCATGCCATACGCAAGAAAAACTCGATAGGGTATTCCATGGGTTTTAAA